>JAZLHL010000022.1:0-9909 GCA_045616765.1 Acutalibacteraceae bacterium | reverse complement strand
AAATCTTGATCTCGTCAAGATTTCTCCGAATGCAAATCCGCCGGTCTGCAAGGTTATGGATTACGGTAAATTCCGTTTCGAGCAGGCCAAACGCGAGAAGGAAGCAAAGAAGAATCAAAAAATCGTTGAAATCAAGGAAATTCGCTTATCTCTGAATATCGATACGGGCGATTTCAACACCAAGGCTAACCATGCCAACCGCTTTTTGAGCGACGGCAACAAGGTCAAGGTGTCGATCCGTTTCAGAGGCAGAGAAATGGCACATACCGACAACGGTCTTGTCATTATGCAGCGTTTTGCCGATGCCTGCGCAGAGCTTGGCTCCATTGAAAAGCCTGCAAAGCTTGAGGGGCGTTCCATGCTTATGTTCCTTGTTCCGAAAGCATCTAAGTGATAATTTAAGGAGGATATTATTATGCCTAAGATCAAAACTCATTCCGGCGCTAAGAAGCGTTTCAAAATGTCCAAAAACGGCAAGCCCATGCGCGGTCATGCTTACAAGTCACACATCCTTACCAAAAAGACCACTAAGCGTAAAAGAGGTCTGCGCAAGGTCAACGTCGCTGATGTTACCAATCAGAAGCAGATCAAACGTCTTATTCCTTACAAATAATTAACGGTAAACGGAGGTAACTTACAATGGCTCGTATTAAAGGCGCGATCATGACTCGCAAAAGAAGAAATAAAGTTCTCAGACTCGCTAAAGGCTACTATGGCTCAAAGAGCAAGCTTTTCAAGCCCGCCAAGCAGGCAGTTATGAAGAGCGGCAACTATGCTTACATCGGCCGTAAACAGAAAAAGAGAGATTTCCGCCGTCTTTGGATCACCAGAATTTCGGCAGCTTGCAAGCTCAACGGCATCAACTATTCACAGTTCATAAACGGTCTTAAAAAGGCAGGTATTGAACTCAACAGGAAGATGCTCTCCGAAATCGCTATTGCAGATCCCGAAGGCTTCGCAGCTCTTGTAGAAAAGGCAAAAGCAGCTCTTTAATTAGGAATTTTAACGCCCGGTCATTATTTTGATCGGGCGTAAAGTGTTTTTTTATGGCAGGCAATATCGGCATTTTCCGTGCTGTTATGCCGCGGAGTTGATTTTATGGAGTATATTACAAGCAAGGTGAATGAAAGGGTGAAGCACGCAGTGAAACTGCGCGATTCTTCCTCGGCGCGTAAGGGTGAAGGCTTGTTCTTTATAGAGGGTGCAAGGCTCTGTGCCGATGCCGTTATTACCGGTGTTAAGGTCACGGAATTTTTTGTCACCGAAGCCGCGCGCGAAAAATACAGTGAGTTCGTTGCCGTAATAGAAAAAACGGCTGAACGCAGTTTTACCGTGTCCCAAGATGTAGCGGAAAAACTCTCCGACACAAAAAACGGGCAGGGTGTTTTCTGCGTGTGTAAAATGCTTGACAAAATTGCAAATATAGGTAAAATAAAATATAATGGAAAATATGTAGCATTGGATAATGTTTCCAACCCCGCCAACTTCGGCGCCATAGTGCGAACTGCCGAGGCTGTGGGGCTTGACGGCGTTATAGTCAGCGGCGGTTGTGATATCTATAACCCCAAGGCTCAGCGCGCATCAATGGGCTCACTTTTCCGTTTGAATGTTGTTGAGAGTGACGATCTCGCTTCATTTATGGCAGAGCTTCGCAAAAACGGGATGAAGGTTTACGCATCTGTTCCCGACAACGATGCTCCCAAAATCACGGAAACGGATATGTCCGGAGGTGTCGTTTGCATTATCGGCAACGAGGGTAACGGCATTTCCGCAAGCGTGGCGGCATCAGCAGATTCCCCTGTTACCATTCCTATGGGCGGCAGGGCGGAATCACTCAATGCAGCCGCTGCGGCGTCCATAATAATTTGGGAAATGATGAGATGAGTATTTGCCCCGCTGAATATTGGATATGGCTGCAGACCGCACTCGGCGCAGGCGCTCGGGTCGACGAACTGCTCGCATATTTCGGTGATGCCGAAAAATTATATAACGCAGGGTCTGATGAATGGCGGCTTTCGGGCTTGCTTACCGCCCGTAAAATCGAGGCACTTAAAAGTATAAGTCCGTCACAGACTGCGGCAGTTTTTAATGAATGTCGCAAAAAAGGCTATAATATCATCACCCCCGGCAGCGAGTATTACCCCGAAAGGCTTTTAAGCCTTGCCGATATGCCCTTGGTGCTTTACGCCACGGGCGATGTCTCGGCTTTAAAGGATACGCTTTCAATCGGCATTGTCGGTACTCGCGATGCGAGTGCTTACGGAATCGAAACCGCGCAGAAGCTTTCATTTGCACTTGCTTCGTGCGGCGTTACCGTTATAAGCGGCGGTGCACTCGGTATCGACAGTGAGGCGCACGCAGGTGCCATGCTCGCAAAGGGCAGAACCGTTGCGGTACTCGGCTGCGGTCTTTCTGTGGATTATCTTAAAGAAAATGCTGCTTTACGGCGTGCGATAGCGCGTCACGGCGCCGTTGTTTCCGAGTATCAGCCGTTTACGGGTGCCACTCGCACCACATTTCCCATACGCAACCGCCTTATTTCCGGTATGTCACTCGGTATAGTGGTGGTCGAAGCGGGCGTTAAAAGCGGCTCGCTTATTACGGCGGATCGCGCTCTTGAGCAGGGCAGGGATGTGTTCGCAGTGCCGGGCGATATTGTAAGGTCTTCGTTCGGCGGTACAAATCACCTTATACAAAACGGTGCAAAACCCGTTTTCGGCGCAGAAGATATTTTGAATGAATATGAATACCGTTACGCCGAGCTTATTGATTTTGAAAAAATAAAACCTTTGACCGAATTGCCTTATACCGATTATCGCCATTCGGCTAAAAAAGCAGCCAAACCCGAAAATGAAAAAACCGGCAGTAAATTTGCCGAAAAGGCGCAGAAAGAGTATGCGCCGAAAGCTGCGGAAAAGCAGCCGCCCGTAAAGCGTGAATTAAGTGATGAGGTTTCCGAAGAAGCCGTGCAGGTTTATGCTGTGCTCGGCGCGGAGCCAACACATATTGACGATATTTTAAGAAAATCGGGCTTGAAAATGAATGTAGTTCTGCGTTCGCTTACAGAGCTTGAAATCGCAGGTGCGGTTGAACTGAAAAACGGTAAAAATTATGTGATCTGCTGAGGGAGCGATCCCGAAGAATTGATAGACGAAAGGATGAAGCCAATGTCAAAGCTTGTAATTGTTGAGTCCCCGGCAAAAGCAAAAACAATAAAAAAATATCTCGGTAAGGATTATGATGTTACCGCATCTATGGGCCATATCAGAGATTTACCGGCGGCAAAACTCAGTGTTGATGTAAAAAACGATTTTGCTCCTAAATATTCAATAATCAAAGGGAAGGAGAAACTCGTTAAAGAGCTCAAAGAAAAGGTCGAAAAGAGCGAGTGCGTTTACCTCGCAACCGACCCGGACCGCGAGGGTGAAGCTATTTCGTGGCATCTTTCAACTGTACTCGGTCTTGACCTCAACGAGAAAAACAGGGTTAAATTCAACGAGATCAACGAAACCAGCGTTAAGCGCGGTATAGCAAACCCCGAGGTAGTCGATATGGGTCTTGTTGATGCTCAGCAGGCACGCCGTATTCTTGACAGACTCGTCGGTTACAGACTCAGCCCGTTTATTTCCCAAAAAATCAGACGCGGACTTTCCGCGGGCAGAGTGCAGAGCGTTGCGGTTCGCCTTATAGTTGACCGCGATGAGGAAATCTCAAAATTCGTGCCGGAAGAATACTGGAGCATTGATGCTAAATTTTCAAGTGGCAGAAAGACTTTTTCCGCTTCCCTTACCGATGACGAAAACGGCAAGGTCAAGATAGAAAATAAAGAGCAGAGCGACAAGTATATGAATCGCCTTGACGGCGCCGATTATGTTGCCGATAGCGTAAAAAAAGGCACGCGTAAAAAGCAGCCCGCACCGCCTTTCATAACCTCGTCAATGCAGCAGGAAGCATCAAGAAAGCTCAACTTCCAGGCGCAGAAAACCATGAAGCTTGCGCAGGAGCTTTACGAAGGTGTTGAGGTCGCAGGCTTCGGCTCAACCGGTCTTATCACCTATATGAGAACCGACTCTCTGAGAATTTCCGAGGAAGCAAGAGCTGCCGCCAATTCGTTTATTGAAGCTGAGTACGGCGCAAAATATCTTCCCGAAAAGCCACGCTATTTCAAAACAAGAGCGGGCGCGCAGGACGGTCACGAAGCTATAAGGCCCACCAATGTTGCCATAACTCCCGCAAAAGCAAAATCGAGCCTTACCGTCGACCAGTATAAGCTTTACAACCTCATCTGGTGCAGATATGTCGCAAGCCTTATGGCGGCCTGCGTTCAGGATACCGTAAAAGCCGAAATCAAGGCTACACGCCCCGGCGAAAGCGGCTGCTGCATCTTCTCGGCAAGCGGCTATTCGGTTAAATTTGACGGTTTTACCGCACTTTACGAAGAATCCACCGATGAAGACAAGTCAGAAAACAACATTCCCGAAATCAAAGAGGGCGAAGCGGTCAAGCTTAAAGAATTAAAAGATAATCAGCATTTCACCCAGCCGCCGTCACACTTCACCGAAGCTTCGCTCATCAAAACTCTTGAAGAAACGGGTGTGGGCAGACCGAGTACTTATGCTTCAATAGTAAGTACCATAATTAAACGCGAATATGTTAAGCGCGAGGGCAAGCTTCTTAAAGCGACCGAGCTCGGCTGCGCTACCACAAGCCTTCTTAAAGAGCGTTTCCAGAAAATAGTTAACACAAAGTTTACCGCATCTATGGAAACCAAGCTTGATGAAATCGATGAAGGCACCTGCAATTATGTTGAAATGCTTCGCGAATTTTACGATGAGCTTGAAGCAACAATTTCAAAGGCAAAAACCGAAATGCAGGGTCAGAAGATTCAGCTTGCCGAGGATATAACCGATGTCAAGTGTGACAAGTGCGGCAGGAATATGGTTATTAAAACCGGTCGTTTCGGCAAATTCCTTGCCTGCCCCGGATATCCCGAGTGTAAATCCACAAAGCCCCTTGTTGAAGAAACAAATGCGACCTGCCCCGTTTGCGGCGGCAAGGTAATAGGTAAAAAATCAAAGCGCGGCTATCAGTTCTACGGCTGCAGCAATTATCCCGAGTGCAACTTTATGACATGGGATAAGCCTACCGGTGAAATTTGCCCCAAGTGCGGCAAATCGCTCTTTAAGGGCAAGGGCGGTATGATTACCTGCTGCAATACCGAATGTGGCTATTCATTTAAAGCTCCGCGCAAAAATGCCAAAAAATCTCGTGAGGAAGAATGAGTACTGATATTAAAAGCGCCGTTGTAATAGGCGGCGGTCTTGCGGGTGTGGAGGCGGCGCATCAGCTTTCAAGGCGCGGCGTGAAGGTCACGCTGTACGAAATGAAGCCGCAGCGGTTTTCGCCTGCACATAAATCGGATAAGCTTGCTGAGCTTGTCTGTTCCAATTCGCTTAAAGCAGAGCGCCTTGCCTCGGCGGCAGGGCTTCTGAAGGCTGAAATGCGGCTTTTTGGCTCCGTCTGCTTAAAGGCGGCGGATATGTCAAAGGTACCGGCAGGCGGTGCGCTTGCCGTCGACCGTGATAAGTTTTCAGCCTATATAACCGAAGCAATCGAAAGTGATGAAAATATCACGATCGTTCGTGAAGAGGTTACAAAAATTCCCGAAAGCGGCACTGTTATTATTGCCGCAGGTCCGTTGATGTCCGAGGCGCTTTCAGCCGAGGTCGCCGCACTTTGCGGCAAAGGCTTTCTGGCATTTTACGATGCGGCGGCGCCCATTGTCACTGCCGACAGCATCGATATGAGCGAAGCTTTCACGCAGTCGCGCTACGACAGGGGCGGCGAGGATGACTATATAAACTGTCCGCTTAATAAGGAGCAGTACGAGGAATTCTACGATGCACTTATAAATGCCGAAAGTGCCGAGCTTCACAGCTTCGACAAAAAGAAGGATGTTTACGAGGGCTGTATGCCCATAGAGGTGCTTGCTTCACGCGGGCGCGATGCCATGCGTTACGGGCCTTTAAAGCCCGTGGGGCTTACAAATCCCAATACGGGGCACAGACCGTGGGCGAACCTTCAGCTTCGTAAAGAGAATAAAGACGGCACAATGTATAACCTTGTCGGCTTTCAGACTAACCTGAAATTTGCAGAGCAAAAGCGCGTGTTTTCAATGTTCCCGGCGCTTAAAAATGCCGAATTTGTGCGTTACGGCGTAATGCACCGCAACACATTTTTAAATTCTCCGGGCTTGCTTTCAAGCGATTTCAGCGTAAAAAAAGAGCCACGCATATATTTCGCGGGGCAGATTACGGGCGTTGAGGGGTATATGGAGTCAGCTTCATCCGGAATTCTTGCAGGCTATAACGCTGCAAGGCGACTTTTCGGTGAAGGACCGATAGAACTACCGAAAATAACAATGCTCGGTGCGCTTTCACAGTATATTGCCGATGAAAGTGTTAAAAACTTTCAACCTATGGGCGCGGCGTTCGGTATAATCGACCCGCTCGATGAAAAAATAAGAGATAAAAGCGAAAGATACGAAAAGCTTGCCTTGAGAAGTCTTGAATATCTTAAAAGCATTTCACTGTAACAGAGGGTGTATTAAATGGAACTCGCAGATTTTGAAGCGAAAATTAAATATACATTCAAAAACAAGCAGCTGCTTCAAACGGCGCTTACACATTCGTCTTACGCCAATGAAAACAGGGTGCCTTACGATAACGAACGCCTTGAGTTTTTAGGCGATTCCGTTTTAGGCTTCGTTACCGCCGAGTATCTGTTCAGCGAATACAAAACACGCCCCGAGGGAGAGCTTACAAAATTGCGTTCCGCGGTCGTGTGTGAAAAATCACTTTTTCGTTTCTCCGAAAAAATCTCGCTTGGTGACTTTATACTTATGGGCAAAGGCGAGGAACACACCGGCGGCAGGAACAGACCTTCGGTCGTTTCCGATGCGTTTGAAGCCGTTATTGCCGCGATTTATCTTGACGGCGGCATAGAGGCAGCGGCGCCCTATGTACTCGGCTTTATTAAAGAAGCTGTTAAACGCGAAGCGAGCTTCAAGGATAATAAATCGCTCCTGCAGGAAGAAATACAAAAAATCAAAGGCAATACCCTTACTTATGAAGAAATCGGCGAAAAAGGACCTGACCACGATAAAGTCTTTATTTTCAATGTTCTTCTGAACGGCGAAATCATCGGCAGCGGTGAGGGTAAAAGCAAAAAGGAAGCCGAGCAGGCAGCCGCAGGCGCGGCACTTTTGAATTTGCAAAATGAAGCACGCTAACATATCGTTGTTTGTGCCGCACGCAGGCTGTCCGCATCAATGCTCGTTCTGCAATCAGAAGACTATATCGGGCTCGGTAGTTCCGCTTACCGCAGAGCAAACTGTAAAAACACTTACCGAAGCGGCACAAAGCGGTCTGAATCCCGCAAATACCGAAATCGCATTTTTCGGCGGCAGCTTTACTGCGATTGAGCGAGACTATATGATAAGTCTGCTGGAAGCGGCTTACCCGTTTATAGAAAACGGCACATTTTACGGCATAAGGGTATCCACACGCCCCGATGCTATAAGTGCCGATATTCTTGAAATACTGAAAAAATACGGCGTTACCTCGGTCGAACTCGGCGCACAGAGTACCGACGATACTGTTCTTACACTCAATAACCGCGGTCATTCGCGAGCCGATATTTTTAATGCCGCAGAACTTATAAAACAAGCGGGAATTTCGCTCGGCTTGCAGATGATGACGGGGCTTTACGGCGATACGCCCGAAAAGTGCATAAAAACTGCCGAGGATATTATTCGGATGCGCCCCGATACCGTTCGTATTTACCCCACAATAACGCTTGAGGGTACATATCTTGCCGAGCTTTACCGTGCAGGTGAATATGCACCGCAAACCATCGATGAAGCCACAGACCTTTGTGCTGTGCTTCTGAAAATGTTCCACGATGAAAACATAACCGTTATCCGTCTCGGGCTTCACTCGGGCGGCAATGTGGATGAAGGCTATGTTGCAGGACCGTACCATCCCGCATTCGGTGAGATTTGCGACTCAAAAATATACCTTCAACAAGCAAAAGAACTGCTTATAAACAAATTCGGCGAACAGCACACCGATGTGTGCTCGCTCACAAAAACGCCTGCGCCGGTGCTTTATGTGAATGACCGTGAAATATCTAAAATGATCGGTCAGAAACGCTCAAATCTTGCAGCACTCGCGCGTATGGGATTTGATGTCACCGTTAAGTGTGACACTTCACTCAAAAAATACGAAATCAATTTGGCATAACGCCTGAAACGGAGAAATCTCAATGTATCTTAAAGCAATAGAAATGCAGGGCTTCAAATCCTTTCCGGATAAGACCGTTCTGAATTTCGGAAAGGGCATAACCGCGGTTGTCGGTCCCAACGGCAGCGGCAAAAGCAACCTCTCGGATGCTATGCGCTGGGTGCTCGGCGAGCAATCCACCAAGAACCTGCGCGGCTCCAAAATGGAGGATGTTATTTTCAGCGGTACGGATCAGCGCCGTGCGGTCGGCTTTGCCGAGGTTACCTTAAAGCTCGACAATTCCGACGGAGCCCTCAACAACCCCGAAAAGAATGTCAGCGTAACAAGGCGATATTTCCGTTCGGGCGAAAGTGAATATAAAATCAATAACGAGCCTGCAAGGCTTAAGGATATACACCAGCTGTTTATGGATACCGGTCTCGGCAGAGACGGCTACTCTATGGTCAGTCAGGGCAAAATCGAAACGCTTATTTCCGGCAAATCCGAGGATCGCCGCGATATGCTTGAAGAAGCGGCGGGTATTTCTCATTACAGGTACCGCCGTACCGAAGCCACCCGCAGACTTGACCAGGCAGAAGAAAATCTTTTAAGGCTGCGCGATATTCTTACAGAGCTCGAATCGCGTGTGGGACCTTTAAAGATTCAAAGCGAAAAGGCTCAGAAATTCCTTGAATACGCAAGCGAGAAGAAAGAACTTGAAATAGGCCTTTGGCTTCACACCATTGAAAAAACCAAGGAGAATCTGCGCGACCACGAAAAGAAACTCACCATTGCCGAAGCGCAGTATGCCGAGGTTTGCAAGGCACTTGAAGAAATTACCGCAAAAATCGAGTCTTCGTTCGAGGACGGTCAGAAAATCAATGTAAATATTGATGAAATAAGGCGCGCCTGCGCTCAGCTTGATGAACAGGCGGCGGCGCTTGACGGCAGAATTGCCGTTGAAGAAAACACCATTCTTCACAACAATACAACGATTGAGCGTATCGAACGCGAAAAGACAGAAGAAAATGACAGCGATTCCGAGGTGTTTGCGCAAATTGAAGCGGCTCGCGCGGCAATAGAAAAACTCACCGCCGAAATAGAAGAAAGGAAAGCGGAGCTTGAAGCATTTTCGGGCGAGCTCGATGTACTTACCGATGAAACGGGCAAAAGCGCACAGAAAAGCCTTGAGCTTTCCGAAAAAATCTCGGCTGTATCGCTGCAGATAGCAGATAACCGCGTTACCGTTTCCACTGCGGACAGCTCCGTTGAGGAAATCAACAACCGCATAAAAGCGATAGATGAAACAACCGCCAACCGTGCACCGATTCTTGAAGCACTCAAAGCCGAAAAGGCGGCGGCACAAGCGGAGCTTGCGGCTGTTTCCGAACGCGCCGCAGAGCTTAATAACTCGCTTGCGGGTATTGAGCTGCTTGCAAAAAAACGCCTTGAAAAGCTCGAAGAGCTCAAAAAAGAGCAAACAGACCTTACAAACAGTCTAAATGCAAAGCAGTCGCGTATGCAGGTGCTTTCCGACCTTGAAAAAAATATGGAGGGCTACCAGGGCAGTGTTAAGGCGGTTATGCGCGAGGTACGCCACGGCACGCTCAAAGGCATACACGCCCCT
>JAZLHL010000021.1:0-118500 GCA_045616765.1 Acutalibacteraceae bacterium | reverse complement strand
CTGCAACGGCAAGGCTATCTCGTGACTCCCTGCGTCACATAGATTATATCACTTCTTTATACTTTTGAAAAGTCCTTTTTTGAAGGGCTTAGTTTTGTGTACCCTTTTTATGCGGTGCTAAAATCAAAATGTTTCAAACTTTCATACCTCCGATTATACCCGCTGCGGTAAACACAATGAAAGCCGCAATATCGACAGCAACTATTGTGGAGCCTACGGGTGTGCCCGCGAGTACTGAAACGAGTATGCCGAGAGTTGAGCAGCATACGGAAAGCACAGCGGAGCAGACAGTTACAGATTTAAAGCTCTTGAAAACGCGCATTGCCGAAAGCGCGGGGAATATTACAAGCGCGGAAATAAGCAGCGAGCCCACAAGATTCATGGCAAGCACGATAATTACGGCAATAATGACCGCAATAAACAGATTGTACAGCGAGGCTTTTACGCCCGTTGCCTGCGCAAAGGCTTCATCGAATGTAACGCAGAAAATCTTGTTGTAAAAGTATATAAACGCAAGTACTACTGCAACCGAAAGCACTGCACAAATGTAAACCTCGGTTTCACTCAATGTAAGAATTGAGGTCGAGCCGAAAAGCGTTGCGCACACATCACCCGAAAGATTCGGCGAATTTGAGAAAATATTGATAAGCAGATAACCGACCGCAAGCGAGCCTACGGAAATCATGGCAACAGAAGCATCGCCTTTGATTTTGGTATTCTGCCCCGTTCTTAAAAGAAGAATTGCGCAAATCACGGTAACCGGCAGAATCAAAAGCATATCGTTGGTCAAGCCGAAAATGCCCGCAACCGCCATGGCGCCGAATGCCACGTGCGAAAGTCCGTCACCGATAAACGAAAAGCGCTTTAAAACAAGCGTTACGCCCAAAAGGGATGAACAGAGCGATATAAGAACGCCTACGACAAGTGCATACCTTACGAAAGGATAGTCCAAGTAAAGCGTGAGTTTTTCAATTACTGCAGCCATCAGTTTTCGCCTCCGTTCACATTGAGCCCTTTATAGACCTCTGTGGAGGTATATTCCGCAGTTGTGCCGAAAAACACGGTTTTGCCTATGTGCAGAATATGTGTTGCGTACTTGAGTGCCGCGCCTATATCGTGAGAAATCATTATAACGGTTATTCCGCTTTTATTAAGCTGCTCTATCAAGCTGTACATTTCTGCCGTAACCTTGGGGTCAAGCCCCGAAACGGGTTCGTCGAGCAGCAGTATTTTTTGTGTGGCGCACAAGGCTCTTGCAAGCAGCACCCTTTGCTGCTGACCGCCCGAAAGCTCGCGATAGCAACGCTTTGCAAGGTGCGTGATACCCATTTTTTCAATATTTTCGGCGGCGACGCGTTTTTCCTCCTTACTGTAAAACGGGCGCGCGCCGCACCTGCCCTGAAAGCCGGAAATCACGATTTCGCTCACCGTTGCCGGAAAATCCTTCTGCACAACGGTCTGCTGCGGCAGGTAGCCGATTTCGGTCTGCCTGAGCCCGTCGCCGGTAATGACCTTGCCGGATATGGGCTGCTGCAAGCCGAGCAGGGTTTTCATAAGCGTGGATTTGCCGGAGCCGTTTTCGCCCACCACGCACAGATAATCACCGCTGTTGACTTCAAAATTCAAATTATGCAATATTTCTTTACCGTCGTAACCGAGGCAGAGATTTTCACACATGAGCTGTGCCAAAGAAATTCACCTCAATTCAAAGCCTGCTTTAAAACTTCGAGATTGCTTTCGGCAATGCCGAGATATGTTGCACCGTTTTCAACATCCGTCGCCGTGACCGACTGCATGGAATTGAGTGAAAGCACTGCGGCATCTTTGTTCTTTGTGGTCGAAACAACTGTTTCGGCTATGCGGTGGTCGGTACCCTCGATTGCAAGCACCGATTTCAAACTGAGTTCATCGACCTTGGAAGCAAGGAAAGCGATCGTTTCAAAGCTCGCTTCACTTTCCGCCGAGCAGCCTGCAAATGCTGCAAAATATTCAAGTCCGTAATCATCCGTCATATACCTGAATGGAAAACGGTCACCGAACACAAGCGTTTTGACCTTTGCTTCACCGACTGCATTTTCATACTCGACATCAAGGGTTCTGAGGCTGTTTATATACGCCTCGGCATTGGCATTGTATTTTGCTTCATCGGCAGAATCAAGGTTAATGACCGCATCCTTGATTGCATTTGTAAGCACAACCGCATTTTTCAGCGAAAGCCAGATATGCTCGTCATATTCCGGCTCTTCACCGTGGTCGCGCTCCTCGCCTTCCCCATCGTCGTGTTCAGCTTCCATACCTTCGACGATTTCCTCGGTTTTTGCATTTTCGCCGAGCACATCAAGAAGATTTAAGACTACCATATCGGGATTCGTTTTTTCTTTAAGGGCATCGTTTACCCATTCATCCGACTCGCCGCCGACATATATGAACAAATCACATGCGGAAATTTTAATAATATCATCGGCTGTGGGCTGAAAGCTGTGTAAATCAACACCGGTATCAAGCAGCATTTCAACATCAACATCGGCATCGCCGAGCACATTCTTCACCCAGTCATACACCGGGAAAACGGTGGTGACTATTGAAAGCTTTTCGGTATCGGTATCAGCGGATGTATTCTGATTGCAGCCCGCGAACAATAAAAGCACTATTAAAACGGCAAGTATTGCCGAAACTGTTTTTTTCATATTATCCTCCAAACAAAATAAACTTCACTTTGACAATACAAAGCACAGGTTTAACTAAGAAGCAATACTTTTTGAGAAAATAATGAAAATGCTCGGCTCAAACCGTCTCGACAGCTGTACAAGCCGCCGCACAGCGCAACACAAAACAATACTGACATGCAGATAGAAACAAGCGCACCGAAGCTGCTGAAGAGATTTTTACAAAGGGCGGTATGGCAGCAAACCGCACAGTTTTCACCTGCGCAATTATGGTCTGCTTCGGCAGCAATAAAGAAAACGAAAAAAAGTACGGCAATACCGAAAAGCACCGCAACGAGCATTGCGGCAATACGCTTTTTATGTGCCATACATCTCACCCCGAATTTCATAAATACTTACAGATAATATATTATAACAAAATGAATGTGAGATGTCAATTCGAGTTTTCGGTTTTCGAAAATCGAATAAACATCCACCAAAAAACAGCGCAGCTTATACAAACCGCGCTGTTTTTATTAAATTCTGAAACCCGAAAGCTTTATTTCGTTACACCGTTAAGTATTGTTTTAAGCTCATCAACGCCCGTACCCTTTTCGGAGGAAAACGGGATAATTGTAAGCTCTGCACCGAACTCGGAAAGCTCATCGCGCAATTCCGCTTGGCGCGCCGCGAACTCGGTTTTATTGAGTTTGTCGCATTTTGTTGCGGCAACGATAAAATTCATTCCGCTGTCTTTGAGATAGCGCAGCATTATGTAGTCATCTTCACTCGGCTTGTGGCGCATATCCACAAGCTGCACTACAAGCTTAATATTGCGCTCATCGGCAAAATAGCCCTCCATCATTTCTGCCCAGCGGCGTTTTTCGCCCTTGGCGACCTTGGCGTAGCCGTAGCCGGGTAAATCGACTATGCGCACATTATCGCACCTGAAAAAGTTTATGGTAATGGTTTTACCGGGCACGGATGAAACACGCGCAAGATTTTTGCGGTTAAAAAGCTTATTGAGCATGGAGGATTTGCCGACATTTGAGCGACCGGCAAAGACGATTTCCGGAATATCGGAGCGCGGTATCTGTTTAAGCGTGCCGAATGCCGCTTCAAACTCAACTTTTGTGTAATTCATTTCAGACCTCCGTGCAGTAAATCCCCTTGGACATATCGGATACGGTATTCTTTTTAACGCCGCCGTTTTTACCGGCAGGCACTTCGGCTTTTAAGGGCTTTGCGCTGTGCACAAGCGCAGTTGAAAGCACCTCATCAAGACTTGTAACGGGTATAAACTCGATATGCTTCTTTACGGAATCATTGATTTTTTCAATATCCGGCGTATTATCCTCGGGGATAAGCACGGTTTTCATACCGTTTTTGAATGCGGCGGTGGCTTTTTCGCGCAAGCCGCCGATTGGCAGAACTCTGCCGCGCAGCGAGATTTCACCCGTCATGGCGACACTGCCCTTAACCGGTATGCCGCTCAATGCGGAAACGAGCGCGGTAGTAATGGTGACACCTGCCGACGGTCCGTCTTTGGGGACTGCGCCCTCGGGAACGTGGATATGTATATCTTTATTTTTATAAAACTCGGGGTCTATGCCGTAAAGCGAAGCGCGGCTTCTTATATAGCTGACCGCAGCCTTTGCGGACTCCTTCATAACATCACCGAGTGAACCGGTAAGCTCAAGGCTGCCTTTACCGTCAAGCACGGCAACCTCGATCTGCATCATAGTACCGCCGACAGCGGTCCACGCAAGACCGTTGGCGGTACCTACCATATTATTAAAATCGAACTCTTTATTTTTATATTTAGGCGTACCGAGAAGCTCCGGCAGCACGGCGGGAGTTATTTTGAATGTATCGCCGCTGCCCTCCGCGATTTTGACGGCAACCTTACGGATAACCTTGGCAATTACCCTTTCAAGATTCCTGACACCCGCCTCGCGTGTATACGAGGAAATGAGCTCGCGCACGGCGGCATCGGTGAATTTCAGCGTTTTTGCGGTCAAGCCGTGATTTTTGAGCTGACGCGGTATGAGATGCTTTTTCGCTATTGCGAGCTTATCCTCCGCCGTGTAGCTGTAAAGCTCGATTATTTCCATTCTGTCGAACAACGGTGAGGGAATCGCCTCGGCATCGTTTGCCGTTGTAACGAAAAGCACCTTGCTCAAATCGAACGGAACATCAATGTAATGGTCGCAGAAGGTGTTGTTCTGCTCGCCGTCAAGCACCTCTAAAAGCGCGGATGACGGGTCGCCCTTATAATCGCCGCCGAGCTTGTCGATTTCATCGAGAAGAATAAGCGGATTTGCCGTTTCAGCCTGCTCTATGGCGGTGATGATTCTGCCGGGCATTGAACCTATGTAAGTGCGCCTGTGCCCTCTTATTTCGGCTTCATCGTGAACGCCGCCGAGCGACACGCGCACATATTTTCTGCCGAGAGCCTCGGCAAGTGAACGCGCTATTGAGGTTTTGCCTACGCCGGGAGGACCGACAAGGCAGAGTATCTGCGCATTGGCTTCGGGCGCAAGGCGTTTAACGGCTATGAGTTCAAGTATTCTTTCCTTGACCTCTTCAAGACCGTAATGGTCTTTTTCAAGAATTTTTCTTGCGGCGGCTACATCGAGAGAATCCTCGGTATAAACGCCCCACGGCAGCGAGAGCACGCGCTCAAGGTATGTTCTTGAAACGGTCGCTTCGGGGCTGCCCGGTGCGGTTTTCGCAAGTCGGTCGCATTCTTCATTAAGTTTCTTTTTGGATTTTTCATCAATGGGAAGCTCGGAAATTCTGTCCTTGAATTTATAGCTTTCGGCAAGCAGAGATTCCTCCTCGCCGAGTTCGCCGGAAATGACTTTTATCTGTTCGCGCAGGTAATATTCGCGCTGGCTCGTATCCATACGGTCCTGCACTTTTTCCTGAATGTTCATTTCAAGGGTAAGCAAATCGGTTTCGCGGTCAAGTATGCCGCACAAAAGCTCTGCACGGCGCACAACATCAAGCTCCGCGAGCAAAGCCTGCTTGTCATCGGGCTGAAAATCACATTCGCCTGCTATAAGGTCGGTAAGCGCATTGAGCCTTTCCTCGCCGTAAACATGGGTAACAAGCACAGGGTCGACATTCTGCTGAATGCCCGCATATTTCTCAAAATAGCTTCTTACGCAGCGCTTAAGAGAAATCATATAATCGGTGATGATTTCGGGCATTTTCTCGAGAACTTCCTCGATATATGCGCGAAGCAACTGCTTTTCGCGGATTATCTCCGTATAACGGGCGCGGTAAAGCCCCTCGACCACTACATGAACATTGGTGGAATGGGGAATGTTGAGCACCTGCTTGATTTCGCAAACGCAGCCTACGGTATATAAATCCTCGAATTTCGGGTCATCGACATTTATATCCTTCTGCATAAGCAAAAGAATGCGCTTGCTGTCGTTGCCGAGGGCATTGCGTATGGAAAGCAAAGATTTACTGCGGGCGACCTCGAATCCGAATGTCATACCCGGAAAAAGCACAACTCCCCTCATAGCAAGCACGGGAAGGGCTGCGATTCGTGTATTTTTAATATTGTTCATAAAAATAATTACCTTTCAAATCGGCGGTACAAAAAAGCGCAGAGCGAAAAAACAAAATAATATAAGCGAATAAAGTTTAAATCATGCGGTTTCTTCCGCCTTTGAGCCTTTAGGCTTTTTTACGATTATTGCTTCGCCATTACCGTCTACTGTATCGGCAGTGACCTTTACAACCTCGACCGTCGGGTCAGAGGGAACTGTGTACATAATCGGCAGAAGTGTATTTTCCATAATCGCGCGAAGTCCGCGGGCGCCGGTTTCCTTTTCTATGGTAAGCTCGGCAACGCGCCTTACGGCTTCATCGGTGAAATCGAGCTCGACCTTATCCATTTTGAAAAGGCTCTTGTACTGTTTGAGAAGCGCATTCTTGGGTTGGGTTATGATATTTACAAGTGCATCTACATCGAGATTTTCAAGCGATGTGATAACGGGAATACGACCGACAAGCTCGGGAATAAGTCCGAATTTAACAAGGTCCTGCGGAACGGCCTTTGAGAATAAATCCATTGATTTAAGCTCGTTTCTGGAATGAATTTCGGCACCGAAGCCGAGCACGGTTTTGCCGAGTCTTTCTTCAATTATCTTTTCAAGCCCTGCGAAAGCACCGCCGCATATAAAGAGTATCTTTGAGGTATCCATCTGAATAAACTCCTGCTGGGGATGCTTTCTGCCGCCCTGCGGAGGAACATTGGAAACGGTACCCTCGATTATTTTTAGAAGTGCCTGCTGAACGCCCTCGCCGCTGACATCGCGGGTAATGGAGGTGTTCTCGGACTTACGGGCGATTTTGTCGATTTCGTCGATATAGATTATGCCGCGTTCGGCGCGCTCCATATCGTAATCAGCCGCCTGAATAAGCCTGAGAAGAATATTTTCAACATCCTCACCGACATAGCCCGCCTCGGTAAGTGTTGTGGCATCTGCTATGGCGAACGGCACATCGAGTATGCTTGCAAGTGTAGATGCAAGCAGAGTTTTGCCCACGCCCGTGGGACCGAGCAAAAGCACATTGCTTTTGCCGATTTCCACATTATCGGGCGATTTCATATATATTCTTTTATAGTGGTTGTAAACGGCTACGCTGAGCACTTTTTTGGCATTTTCCTGACCTATTACATACTCATCGAGTGTTTCTTTGATTTCCTGCGGTTTGGGTAATTTGTATGCAGGCTTCTGCGGCACCGTCTTTTTTACAGACGGCGTGCCTTCCACTATATCCATACAAAGATCTACACATTCGTTGCAGATATAAACGCCGGGGCCGGAAATCAGTTTTTCGACCTGATCCTGCGTTTTGCCGCAAAACGAACAGCGGACCTTCTTTTCTCTGTCATCATCCCTTGCCAATATGCTACCTCCGTGGAATTATCGTTTTTCTATGACTTTATCTGCAATACCGTACTCAACCGCCTGCTCTGCGGTAAGCCAATTGTCGCGGTCGGTATCGGCGTAAATTTCTTCAACGGTTTTGCCGGTATTGGCGGCAAGAATTTTATTAAGACGCTCTTTCGTCTGCAAAATATGTCTGGCGGTGATTTCGATTTCGGTCGCCTGACCCTGAGCGCCGCCGAGAGGCTGATGAATCATAACCTCGGCATTAGGAAGAATATAGCGTTTACCCTTTGCACCTGCGGAGAAAAGGAATGCGCCCATAGATGCCGCCATACCCATACAGATAGTGGAAACATCACACTTTATATACTGCATTGTATCGTATATGGCAAGGCCTGCGCTTACACTGCCGCCGGGGCTGTTGATATAAAAGCTGATATCCTTTTCGGGATCCTGCCCCTCGAGGTAAAGAAGCTGAGCGATAACTACGCTTGCGGAAGCATCGTTCACCTCTTCGGAAAGAACAATAATTCTGTCTTCAAGTAATCTTGAGTAAATGTCGAAGGAGCGTTCTCCTCTGTTGGTCTGCTCTATAACATAAGGTACAAGTGGCATAATTTAGCCTCCTTTTTGAATATGGGGCGTACGCCCTCTGATGATTATTGGAAACAGCCGGCCGATTATTCACCGACTTAAAAACAGACACAAACCGCCGCAGGCAAAACTGACTGTGGCGGTGATGACCGTAATAACGCTGATTATTCGGCAGCTTCGTCTTTCTTCTTAGCGGGAGCTTTCTTTGCTGCGGGTTTCTTTGCAGGCTTTTCTTCGTCCGCTTTATCCTCAGCCTTTTTCTTGGCGGGAGCCTTCTTTGCGGGCTTTTCGGCATCGTCGGCTTCTGCTTTCTTGGCTGCCTTCTTGGCACCCGCCTTAGCATTTTCCTTAACGAAATCCATAGCCTTGCGGCAAGCAAGATCAGCCTTAACATCATCGGCATCGATATGCTTTTTGATTTCTTCAACTGTCATGCCGTAAGCATCTGCATAGCTCTTGATTTCGGCATCGGCATCCTCGTCGGATATTTCGATTTTTTCAAGCTTGGCAACAGTTTCGAGTGCAAGACGAAGCTTCACCTGCTTGAGAGCGCCTTCCTTGTAGCTTTCGCGGATAGCTGCTTCATCCATACCGGTGTACTGAAGGTACATATCCATGCTCAGACCCTGGGACTGAAGTCTGTACGCGAACTCGTTGACTTCACTGTCAACTTCCTTGTCTACCATAACCTGAGGAATCTCGGCAACAACATTATCTACAAGAGCATCCATAACGCCGTTTTCAAACTCGCGCTCTGCGGCAGCTTCTTTTCTTGCCTTGATATCTTCCTCAATGTGCTTTTCGTAATCGGCTACGGTGTCAAACTCGCTGACATCCTTAACAAATTCGTCGTCATAAGCGGGAAGCTCTTTTTTGGAGATCTTATTGACCTTTACTTTGAATACCGCGGCTTTGCCTGCAAGCTCTTCTGCGCCGTATTCCTCGGGGAAGGTAACATTAACATCAAATTCTTCATCAACCTTATGACCGACGACCTGATCTTCAAAGCCGGGAATAAAGCTGCCGGAGCCGAGTTCAAGGTCGTAACCCTCGCCCTTGCCGCCGTCGAATGCTGCGCCGTCAACAAAGCCTTCAAAGTCGATATTGGCGGTGTCGCCTTTTTTAGCTGCTTTGCCTTCAACTGCAACGAGCTTTGCGTTCTGCTCAAGAACTCTGTCGATTTCTTCTTTAACATCGCTCTTTTTAACGGAAACCTTTTCTTTTTCCGCGGTAAGGCCCTTATAGGCTTTAAGCTCAACTTCGGGTTTAACGGTAACTTTGAGCTTTACGGTGAAGCCGTCGGCGCTGATGTCGCCGAGTTCATCCTCAAACGGAGCGGAAACGGGAACTATGCCCGCTTCTTTTACGGCTGCGTCAAAGAGTGCGGGGTACTCTGCATCAACTGCATCGTACCAGAAAACCTCTTTGCCGTAGAAATTTTCGATAACATGCTTGGGAGCTTTGCCCTTGCGGAAACCGGGAACGTTGTATTTGCCCTTATTCTTGTTGTAAGCGCCGATTACGGCTTTTTTGAAGGCTTCGCCCTCAAGTGCGATTTCGAGAGCGTAAACGTTCGTTTCAACTTTTTCGCAAGATTTTAAACTCATTTGAAAAACTTCCTTTCGATTTACATAAACTAACTGCTGAATTATATCATAACATTCCGCGAATTTCCACTGTTTTTTTAAGAAAATTGCATTATTTGATAAAATAATTACAAATATATGTGAAAAATCGCGTTTTATTCGCCTTTATAAATGAACTTAGGGCAAAATTCAAGCCTGTCGGCAGATACAAGAGTGAAAGAAATGCCGTCATCTTCTATATAAGAGTTTTCCGGAGCTACATAGCCGTGAAGATGCCCGAAGTAACAATTTTTGATTTCAAACTCTTTGAGCACCGAAAGTAATTCCTCGCACCTCTGAGTCGCGGAAATCGGCGGATAGTGTAAAAATGCGACAACATCATCCGAAAGCGCCTTTGCTGCCGTGAGTGATGCGCGCAGCCTGCCGGCTTCACGCAGAATGACTTTTTTATCATCCTCCGATTTATCGTCGTAAAACCAGCCGCGTGTGCCTGCAACTGCCCTGCCCTCTATGAGAAAGGCGTTGTTGTGGATGATATTAACGGTATCAAAATCGCCGTCTGCAAGAAAGCCCTGCATTTTATTCATGGTGTTCCACCAATAATCATGATTGCCTTTAAGAATATACTTTTTGCCGTTGAGTGAATTGAGAAATTCAAAATCAGGTTTTGCTTCTTCAAGTGACATCGCCCACGAAATATCGCCGGGAATTATGACAGTATCCTCCGGCTCAACAACTCTGTTCCAATTATACTCAAGGCGTGTGACATAATCGTCCCATCCCCTGAAAACATCCATTGGCTTATCGGTTGAGAACGAAAGGTGCAAATCTCCGATTGCAAAAACGGACATATTACCAACCTTTCATCAGATGCCGAGCATACCGAACACGACATCCGCCATTTCTTCCTTGGCAGCTACGCGGTCAAATCTGACTTTTTTGCCCTTTAATGCGGAAAGCTGCTTAGGTGCTTCAAGCCCGCTGAGTGCTTCAAGTGCATTGACCGTGGCGAACTCGTCATCATAGACTTTGGCATCGCCGACAGCTTCAAGCACTGCCTTTGAGAATTTAAAGGGAGAAGCGGTAGAAGCGATCACAACGGGAGTTTTGTCGCCGGTGGAAGCGATATATGCATTGCAAACATTTATTGCGACCGATGTATGTGTATCGGCAAGGTAATTGTATGCGGAATAAGTTTCGCCTATCGTATTTTTGGTTTCGGCATCGTCACAGCAGCCGGCATCGAAAAGCTCCGCAAGCTTTGCGCGGACATCCTCGGTAACGGTATATTGGCCATTCTCAGAAAGAGCACCGAACCAGTCTTTTATAACATCGGAATCTCTGCCGCAGAGGATATAAAGAAGCCTTTCAAGGTTGCTTGAAATAAGAATATCCATTGACGGAGAAACGGTGGTATAGAATTTACGGTTTCTGTCATAAATACCGGTTTTGAGGAAATCGGTAAGAACATTATTGGCGTTGGAAGCGCAGATAAGTTTATTTATCGGAACGCCCATTTCCTTTGCGAAATATGCGGCGAGGATGTTACCGAAATTACCAGTGGGAACTACAACATTTATTTTATCGCCGAATTTCACGGAGCCGTTATTTACCATATCGCAATATGCGGAAACATAGTAAACGATCTGCGGTGCAAGTCTGCCCCAGTTTATGGAGTTTGCAGACGAGAAAACAAGGTTATTCGCCTTAAATTTTTCAAGTATTTCGGCATTGGTGAAAATCGACTTTACGCCTGTCTGGGCATCGTCGAAATTGCCCTTGATTGCGCAGACACCGACATTGGCACCGTCCTGTGTGGTCATTTGCAGCTTCTGCATGGGGCTGACGCCCTCATCGGGGTAGAACACGAGGATTTTGGTACCGGGTACATCCTTGAAGCCTTCAAGAGCTGCTTTGCCCGTATCGCCCGATGTGGCAACGAGTATGACTATTTCTTTATTATCGAGATTTTTACGCGCCGAAACGGTGAGAAGATGCGGCAAAATCTGTAAAGCCATATCTTTGAATGCGCAGGTAGGACCTTTGAAGAGCTCGAGAATACTGATATTGTCGTGAAGCTTTACGACGGGAGCAACGAATTCAGAAGCGAACTTGCCGTCGGCATACGCTCCCTCTACACAGGCATCAATCTCCTCTTTAGTGAAATCGCAAAGATACATACCGAGCACGCGTTTTGCGCGTTCCTTATAATTGGTACAGCACATAGCCCTGAGCGCATCTGCGGTAAGCACGGGTATTTCTTCGGGGATATAAAGACCGCCGTCGGGTGAAATACCGTCGGTTATCGCTTTGGATGCGGTGACCTTGACATTGTTATTTCTTGTTGATGTATAAAGCACAAAAAACACTTCCCTTTGTGTATTTAGAGTATTTTAACAAAGGGGGCGTTTATTGTCAAGTGTTCGGCGCCGCAAAATCCGCCATTGCACACGCTATACGGCGTATCATCCCCATAAACGATAATTTTTCCACAGGAGAAACGGGTTTGATGATGTATTCGGATACGACCTCGTCACCGAGTTTCACGCAGAGAGTGCCGAGAGTCTGATTTTCGAGTACCGGCGCCTCCAGATCCTCGCAGAGTAAAACCTCTGTTTTAATCTTATCTTGCTCCCCTTTTCCCACCAGCATCGGTACAAGCTCGGGAATATCGGGCGTAACGCTATCGAGTTCACCGCCTATTACGGTTATATCGCAAAACTTTTCCGTCGGTACTTCCGGTGTAATTGTAACGAAATTTGCAAAACCCCAGTTGAGCATTTTTTTTGCGGTTTCAAAGCGTTCGTTGCTGTTGGCGCTACCGAGAACCACCGCGCAAAGATGCAATCCGTCACGCTCGGCGGTGGCAGCAATGCAGCAGCCCGCCTTGGATGTTGTGCCCGTTTTCAGCCCCGTGGTACCTTTATAAAAGCGAACAAGCTTATTGGTGTTCACAAGCTCGGTTGCGCCGTCGCGCAAAGTATCCATCCACACCGTGCTGTAATTTTTAATGAAATCGTGTTCCATAAGCTCGCGCGCCATTATTGAAATATCGTAAGCGGTGGTAAGATGGTCGTCAATACCGTCATCGAGTCCCGTTGCGTTAACAAAATGCGTATTTTTCATACCGAGTTCCGCGGCGCGTGCATTCATAAGATTCACAAACGCATCTTCGTCACCTGCCACATATTCTCCGAGAAGCGTTGCGGCATCGTTGGCGCTGCCTATAACAGCGGCGCGCAGAAGCTCATCAACGGTCATAACCTCGCCCTCTTTGAGCCATATCTGCGAGCCGCCCTTTGCTGCGGCATTCGGCGAGCAGGTAACTTTATCGGCTAAAGTGATTTTGCCCGAATCGATCGCCTCGGCAACGAGCAGAACGGTCATAATTTTAGTAACGGATGCGGGAAAAAGCTTTTCATCCTTGTTATAATCAAGCAATATTTTTCCGCTTGTGACATCCACAAGCACCGCCGATTTTGCAAGAATTTCAACCGGCATATCGGCTGCCGCGGCAGAAGCGGTGATTTCCTCTTTAATTACTGCGGAAACGGCTGCCGAAAGCTCCTCGGTTTCTTTGGTAACTGCCGCAGTGCAGGTTTGCGAAAGTATGCTGGCAAGAATAACAAGGCACAATAAAAAAGATACTGTTTTTTTCATAAACTCACTCCTCTGTGAAAAATATGAGGAAAGCTTATAAAAAATTACAGTATCGTTTCTTTATTTATATATTTTATTCACATACAAGGCATACCCAGCCGCCGTTTTCACGGCGTTCGATTACATTGAGCCCCGCTTTTTGCAGGCAGGCAACGACCTCATCGGCGCGTGTATCTATAATGCCGGAAGCTATGAATTTTGCACCGGGCAGCATAAATGCCCTTACCTGCGTACTGAAAAGCATTATGACATCGGCAACGATATTTGCAACAACGAGCGAATATTTTTCGGTAACCTTATCGGCAAGGTCGCCGCAAACAAATGTTAACTGCGGTTCTGTAAATCCGTTCATTTCGCCGTTCGCCTTTGCGGTCTTAACTGCGAGCGGGTCAATATCCACACCGAAAGCCTTATCTGCTCCGAGAAGCAGTGCCGAAACCGCGAGTATGCCGCTGCCGCAGCCGATATCAAGCACGGTATCGCCATTTTTTACGGTACGGTCAAGCTCCTCGAGACAAAGCCTTGTGGTATCGTGTGCACCCGTACCGAAAGCGGCGCCCGGCTCAATATTGAGTACGGCTCTACCCTCGGCGTCGAAATCATCTTCCCACACAGGACGGACAAAAAGTCTTTCGCCGATTTTAAGCGGCTTAAAATACGCTTTCCAGTTATTCGCCCAATCCTCCTCGGTACAGCCCGCAACTTCAAGAGTGAAATCCACATTTTCGGCTTCAAGCCTTGCGGTTACGAAAGAAACAGCTTCGTTCGGGTTTTCATTTTCTGCAACATAAATATGTATTACGGATTTATCGCGTGATTTTTCAAGCAGCTCGTCATCTATAAGGTCAATATGCGCTATCTCCCACGCTTCCTGCTCAAGTGTACTGTAATCCTCAACGTAAATGCCGTAAGGCACTGCCATAACGGCAATATCGGATGCACGCTCGGTATCGCTTGTGTTGACGGTAATTTTAATTTCTGTCCAATTCATCAGTCGTTTTCTTCCTTTTCAAAAAGCTCGGCTTCGGGGTAAACATTCTTTCTGCCGTGGTTTAGGAATTTGCGGTTATCGAGCATCCAGAGTCTGCCGGTGAAGTCACCTTCATTGACCTCCTTTACGGCATCCGCCATTTCGTAAATGTTTGCATCGAACAAATCAAGCTGTGAAAGCACCTCGGCTTCTATAAACGAGGGGCGAACCGCCGCACCGAATTCGAGCTTGCCGTGATGGGAAATGAGCATGTGCTGAAGAAGATATTTCTTTTCTGCGGGTATGCCGAGCTTGTCGCACTTTTTGCCGACATCCTCGGCGCCCATTACGAGATGACCGAGAAGCATACCTTCAAGTGTGTGACCGTCGACCATACCTGCGGCGTTAACTGTATATTCGCGCAGCTTGGCAATATCGTGAAGAATTGCGCCCGCAAGCAGCAGCTCGCGGTCTATGCACGGATAAACGGCGCTTACCGCTTCGGCAAGGCGTACTATTGAAAGCGTATGGTAAAGAAGACCGCCGTTCATAGCGTGATGGAGTTTTTCTGCGGCAGGATAGAAAATAAGACTGTCGCGGTTATCGTCAAGCATTGCGGTAACAACATTTGCAAGGTCGGCATCCGAAAAATCCGCCGCTATACCGCGAAGCTCGTCAAACATTTTATTGCCGCTGTATTCGGCACTTTTTACAAAGTCGGAAACTTTTATATTATCGCTGTCATTAGCGGTGCGGCAGCGCTGCATAATGAACTGGTCGGCGCCGTTATACTGCTGAAGCGTACCGCGCATTTTTATAATGGAGTTTACAACAGGCATGGGAACATTTTCTTCTTTATAATCCCAAAGCTTGACCGTAAGCTCACTATCCTTATCCGCAACTACCATATCGAGATAGAATGTACCGTTTTTTGCACTTTTC
Organism: Acutalibacteraceae bacterium; assembly: GCA_045616765.1. Lineage (GTDB taxonomy): Bacteria > Bacillota > Clostridia > Oscillospirales > Acutalibacteraceae > DTU089. The sequence continues at coordinate 103,187 of JAZLHL010000021.1, read as the reverse complement.
TTTTCGCAGGATTTCACGAGACCGAATGTTTCGACAACACCGGTTCTTTCGGTATTTTCAAATTTCATACAAATTCTCCTCAATTTATATTCAGTAAATTCCTAATAACATACGAAGCGGCTAAATAGCCTGCAACAGGCGGCACAAACGATGTTGAACCGGGTGTTCTGCCGTCGGTTTTAATCGGCTCCTCCTCGGAATAGACGACCGCAAGATGCTTTACACCGCGCGCTTTAAGCTCGCGCCGCATGACCCTTGCAAGCGGGCACACCGATGTTTTATAAATATCCGCAATTTTAAGAAGTTCGGGATGGACCTTGTTGCCCGTACCCATTGACGAAATGAGCGGCACTCCGGCATCCTGCGCTCTGACGGCAAGCTCGATTTTTGCGCTGACATTGTCAATGGCATCGACTATGAAATCATACTTCGACAGGTCGATTTCATCGGCATTTTCGGGCAGATAAAACATATCTTTCTTAATAAAAATGATTTCGGGATTTATTGAGAGCGCGCGTTTTTCGGCAGCATCGGTTTTTTTCATACCTACTGTATTTTCGGTTGCAACAAGCTGACGGTTGATATTCGTAATATCAACCTCATCTTTATCGACAACGGTGATTTTGCCTACCCCGCCGCGCACAAGTGCCTCGCACGCCGCGCCGCCGACACCGCCGACACCGAACAGTATAACGGAAACGCTGCGTAATTTCAAAAGTGCATCATTGCCGAGAACACGCTCGGTGCGTGAAAAGCGTTCGTCCATATCCTCACCTCTTGAACCTGATAAATTTATTATAATATCTCGCCGCCTAAAGGTCAACACTAAATAAAAAGGCGGTGGCGATATGATAAAACGAATAAATACTTTTATTGTCTGCGTGGTGCTCTGTTTTGCCGTGCTCACATTAAATCTCACTCGAATATATACGCAGACTGCCGCGGTGAATATTTCCGACGAAAGGCGCGTTGAGATAATAGCCGAAACGCGCGCAGGGATATTTGACACAAACGGCGCACCGCTCGTAAATAATAAAATCATTAAAGTTGTTTGTACCGTACCCGAACAGGAGTTGACGGCAGCTATGCGAAAAAGCGGAAAATATGAAAACTTCATAAAAGCCGCGGAAAACGGCAGATTTTATTATGAGCAGACCGATGATACCGATTTCTTTGAAAAATTCAGTGCAGCACAGATATTGACAACTTACGGAAGATATGCTGACAACTCGGCTTTTCACATTATCGGATATCTTGATTCCGAGGGAAACGGCGTTGACGGCATAGAATATTTCTGCGACGATACTCTCAAAAAATATTCCGGCACACTTTCGGCAGTTTATTTCGCGGATGCGCTCGGGCATATTCTCATTACCGAGCCGATCGAAATACGAAATGAAAACTACGCAGGCAAAGGCGGGATACAGCTGACGGTTGACAACGAGTTCCAGATAATCGCGGAAAGCGCTTTAAACAACGGCAATATTGAAAAAGGTGCGGTTGTCATAACGGACGCATTGAGCGGTGAAATACTCGCTTCCGTAAGTGTGCCGAATGTTGACAGAAACAGTATTGAAAAATCACTTGCCGATGAAAATTCACCGTTCGTGAACCGTGCTTTATGCGCTTACCCGGTCGGCTCTGTGTTCAAGGCAGTTACTGCCGCCGCGGCACTCGAAAACGGCATTACACCCGAAAAATATTATTGCAGCGGCAAGAGCGAAAAAAGCGGAAATACTTTTTACTGCCACAACCGCGGCGGTCACGGCGAAATTGATTTAAACAAGGCGCTCGCTTATTCGTGTAACCCCTATTTTATTGAATTAAGCACCGAAATCGGCGGAGAAAAGATATTGGAAACCGCCAAAAAGCTCGGCTTCGGCAAATGCTGCGATCTGGGTATGGGTTTTAAAACCGAAAGCGGCACTCTGCCGGACAAAAAATCGCTGAACAGCGATGCTGCGGTGGGTAATTTCGGGTTCGGGCAGGGTGAACTGACGGCTACGCCGCTGCAGCTTGCCGCCTGCTATTCGGCAATAGCGAACGGCGGAATTTATTATGAGCCGTATATTATTAAAGGCGAAATTGATAATTCGGGAAATGTAATGCCGTTTTCACATTCCGCAGGAGTAAAAGCACTTGACGAAAGCACCTGCGCGGCAATAACCGAAGGCCTTGAAATGACTTTTTCCGACGGTACGGGAGAAGCTGCGTTTTCATCGCTTTATAAGGCTATGGGCAAAACCGCCACCGCACAAAGCGGTGTATTTGACGAGAACGGCTGCGAAATAAACTACTCGTGGTTTGCCGGAGTATTTGCGTGCAGCGGCAGACTGATAACCGTTGTTATCGTAAAAGAAAACGGCGCCTCCGGCAGTGTTGACGGAGCGCCGATATTCAAAGAAATTTCGGAAAATATCTGTATTACTTTGCGGAGCCGTTCTCAACTTCAATAACGCGCTGCGCACCGAGCATTATGCCGATTTTGCCGCTGTGAAAGTTTAGTCCGCCCTGCATCCACACTGCGTATGGCTCGCGAAGCGGTGCATCTGCGGAAAGCTCTATTGATGAGCCGTTTGTGAACGCGCCCGCCGCCATAATGACATCGTTATCGTAACCGGGCATCGCCCACGGCTCCGGCACAACGAAGCTGTCAACAACGGAGCCGCTCTGAAGCCCCTGACAGAACGCAATGAGCTTTTCGGGCGTGCCGAGCTTTATGCTCTGTATGATGTCGGCACGGTAATCGTCATATTTCGGTGAAACATCGTAACCCATTCCGGAGAAAAGCGCGGCGGTGAAAACCGCTGTTTTCATAGCCTCGCCGGTAACGTGCGGAGCATTGAAAAGCCCCATAAAAATATCGCGCGTATTGCCGAGCGTTGCACCAACCTCCCTGCCTATGCCGGGGGTGGTCATTCTGTACGTGCAAAGCTCAACGAGCTCCTTTTTGCCTGCTATATAGCCGCCGCATTTTGCTACGCCGCCGCCGGGGTTTTTTATAAGCGAGCCTGCGAAAATATCCGCGCCGGTATCGGCAGGCGCCGTGAGCTCGGTAAATTCGCCGTAGCAGTTATCGAGCATCACGATTGTTCCGGTTTTTTTATGGGCAATATCCGCGATTTTCTTAATAATTTCATTGGTAAGAGTCGGTCTTAATGTGTAGCCGCGCGAGCGCTGAACATATACGGCGCGGTAAAAACCGTTTTCAAGGCGGCGTGAAAGCTCCGCAAAATCCACCGCGCCGTCATCTTTTAAATCAACAAATTCAAATTCTATGCCGAAATCCTTTAACGAGCCCATTCCGCTGCCGGATATACCGATAACGGAATGAATGGTATCGTAAGGGATACCCGTAGCGCAAAGCACCTTATCGCCGGGGCGCAGAACACCGAAAAGCATAACGGAAAGCGTATGTGTGCCGCTTGCGAAACTGTGGCGTATGACCGCATCCTCGGCACCGAAAATATCGGCAGTGACGCTGTCGAGCACTTCCCTGCCCCTGTCGCCGTAGCCGTAGCCGGTGGATGCCGCAAAATGCGACTCGCTGACATTATTATTTATAAACGCCTTTAACACGCGCTGCTGATTATATTCGGTAACGCGATCAATTTCATTAAATTTTTCCCGGCACATTTCAAGCGCCGTTTGCGAAAGAGCATTAAGCTTTTCGCTGAAATTAAAAAATGACATAAGAACACCTCTCAAGCACGGCAAAAGCGGCGCCGAACGCCGCTTTGCAATTTTATTTATACTTCACAACCGCCGTTTGCACGAACAGAAAGAATATAGCATGATTTTTCACCGAAGACCTTGCGCATACGAGCAACAAAACCCGCCGTTCTTTCTGTGGGGATAAAGACCTGAATGGTGCCGGCAAAGCCGCCGCCGTGTACTCTGTATGCGGCGCAGTCGCCAACAAGCTGCTCTGTTAGGCAGAGCGCGAAAGCCACGGGCTGCTCAAATGATTTTGAGAGCGTGAAGCAGTTTTGATTATACATATACGAGGACTTGCCGCTTTCGATTATCGTTTTTTTGAAATCCTCAAAATCACCGCGGTCAAGTGCGCTCACGAGCCTTTCAACACGCTTGTTTTCGTTAAAGAAATGGTAGGCTCTTTCAAGCGCGCGATCGCCGGTTTTTGCTCTTACTGCCGCAAGATTTTCGGTAAGCTCGTCCTCGGTGATTTCGCGCAGCACGCGCTTGCCGAAGAATGCGGCAACGGAGTTCATTTCATTTCTTATAGCCGCGTAATCATCGGTAAGGTCGGCGTGGTTTCCGCCGGTGTCGATTATGCAGAGGTCATAGCCGCTGCTCTTTATATCGAAATCGACTTTATTTATTACGGGCTTTGAAACATCCTTAAAATCTATTGCAACGAAGCCGCCGACCGAGCAGGCAGTCTGGTCAAGAAGTCCGCAGGGCTTTTTGAAATACACATTTTCGGAATACTGTGAAATCTGCGCAACCTCAACGGGATCAACCGCACCGTCGTTGTAAAGGTAATTGAGAATAGTGGAAACAAGCACCTCAAACGCTGCAGAGGAAGAAAGACCCGAGCCCGAAAGCACGCGCGAAGTCATTGTGCCGTTAAAGCCGCCGATTTTATAGCCGAGTTCTTTAAATCTTGCACAGATACCGCGTATAAGTGCAACGGACTCGCCTGCTTCATCATCCTTTACGACCAGCTCCTCGATATTCATTTCGCACGGAGCGTGACCGACGGAATTAAGGCGAATGATACCGTCATCGCGTTTTGCCGCGGCTGCAACGGCATCAAGGTCTATTGCTGCGGCAAGCACCTTGCCGTTGTTGTGGTCAGTATGGTTGCCGCCGACTTCCGTTCTGCCGGGTGCCGAGAAAAAGCGTATATCGGCATCCGGGTAAAACTCTTTTTCAAAGGTTTCGGCAAGTGCATAATATCTGTCACGCTGGGCGTCGGCATCGATTTCGCCGTAAACGGCGGCAAGCCTTTTGAGAAAAGCCTCCGATATAATTTCGTTCTTTTTCATTGACCGTCTTCCTTTCGGATAAGTTTGAAAATTGTATCAAGAAGCAGCAGCGATGCGCCGCTGACAATAAGCAGAAAGATAATGGGGGCGGTAAAGCCGGGCGTAAACGGCTGAGTCATATTCCTGCCGACGATACTCCACGAAACGAGACGCGGCAAAAAGCCGGTAACTACTATCGCCGTAAAGCGGCTGCGTTTCATTTCGGTTGCGCCGTAGGCACGGCACAGTGTGCCCAGAGGCACACACGGCACAAGATCGAGAATAAGCAAAGTCCAGCTGTTGCCCTCACCCTCAAGAGCCATAAACTTTTTAACAAGACTGAAGCGCATCATAATATCGTAAGCCCTGCCGCCGCCGAATTTACGGCTCCATGAAAATTTGATATTGGCAAACAGCGCGTAACCGAGGGCGTTTATGCACACCGCAACAGGAACGGGAAAAACAAGACCGGTACCCACAAACAACACCGAAAACGGTATGACCGAAACAAAGCTTTTGGTTACAAACAACAGCATTACTATACCGAATGCCGCCAATTTATCGAAACGGGCAATAAACATTTCAACGCTTGTGAAGAACGAATCGAGCTTGTCAAGGCTCTGCTGCACCTGCGGAAGCATCATAAAAAATGTGAGCAGGGCGAGCACAAGCGCCAAAATGAAGGATATTCCGGAAGCCCACCGAAGCACAGCACTGCGGCGGCGTTCTATAATCTTTTCATCTTGCTGCAAAAAAATCACCTTTGCTATTCTATAACAGAATTTCGTTCAGGTCAAGTAAAATTCATTTTACTGTTGAAACATCACCTTTATTGTTATATAATTTTTACGAACCCGCACGAAAGGAACGATGCACCATGGCAGAAAAATTAAAAGCCGTAATACTTGACGGACACACCGAAAACCCCGGTGATTTAAGCTGGGACTGGCTCAAAGAAAACTTTGAACTGACGGTTTACCCGCGCACCCCAGCCGATAAAATCATTGAACGCGCAAAGGATGCCGATATGATTATTCTCAATAAAGTGCCCATTACGCGCGAAACACTTAAAGATTTGCCGCGCCTTAAATTCATAGCGGTGCTTGCAACCGGCTACAATCAGCTTGACTGCGAGGCTTTAAAGGAGCGCGGCATACCGGTTTCCAATATACCGGCATACTCAACCGACGGTGTGGCGCAGATGACATTTGCATTTATACTCGAATGTATGAACAGAGTTTCGGAATACACTGCCGATGTTAAAAAGCTCGGCTGGTCGAACTGCGAGGATTTCAGTTACCAGATACACCCGCTGCACGAGCTTGCAGGCAGAACGCTCGGCATAATAGGCTTCGGAAAAATCGGTGCAAGAGTGGCGGAAATTGCAAATGTTTTCGGTATGAAGGTGCTTGCATATACGCCGTCGGGCAAAAAAGACGGATTTCAGAATGTTAAATTCACAAGCCTTGACGATGTAACCGCAAACTCGGATTTTATTACGGTGCACTGCCCGCTCACCCCTGACACATCACAGCTTATAAATGCGGAATTTATTGGCAAAATGAAAAAGGGCGCCTGCATAGTAAACACGGCGCGCGGCGGCATAATAAACGAAGCGGATGTTGCGGCGGCTCTCAAAAACGGCACGCTTGCGGGATACGGCACGGATGTACTTTCAACCGAGCCGCCGAAGGATGACAACCCCCTTTTGAGTGCACCGAACTGCTTTATTACCCCTCATATTGCGTGGGCGGGTTACGAAACAAGGGCGCGCCTTATGGAAATTCTCGAATCAAATGTGAACGCATACCTTGCAGGTAAGCCCGTAAATGTTGTAAATAAATAATTGCGGCTCGGAAAAATAGCACATTTTTCGTGCAAACAAACCGATTTTTTTTAACAAAGTGCCGAAACTTGCAAATACAAGTTAAAAATATGTCAATTCAGTTGCAATTATTCGGTTTTGTGGTAAAATATTTGCGGTTAAAAAACTAATTATTTCTTTGGAGGTAAATATTATGTCAGTTAAAGTTGCTATCAACGGATTCGGCAGAATCGGCCGTCTTGCTTTCCGTCAGATGTTCGGCGCAGAAGGTTACGAGGTCGTTGCCATCAACGATCTTACCAAGCCCTCAATGCTTGCAAACCTTCTCAAGTACGACACCGCTCAGGGCGGTTACTGCGGCAAAATCGGTGAGAATCTTCACACCGTATCCGCCGATGACGAAGCAAACACCATCACCGTAGACGGCAAGACCCTTAAAATCTATGCTGAAAAAGACGCTAATGACTGCCCCTGGGGCGAGCTCGGCGTTGACGTAGTTCTTGAGTGCACCGGTTTCTACTGCTCAAAGGAAAAGAGCATGGCTCACATCAATGCAGGCGCAAAGAAGGTTGTTATTTCCGCTCCCGCAGGCAACGACCTCAAGACTATCGTTTTCTCAGTTAATAACGACACCCTCACAGCTGATGACCAGATCATCTCCCCCGCTTCCTGCACCACCAACTGCCTCGCTCCCATGGCTAAGGCTCTTAACGATTACGCTCCCATCCAGAGCGGTATCATGAGCACTACCCACGCATACACAGGCGACCAGATGATCCTTGACGGTCCGCACAGAAAAGGCGACTTCCGCCGTGCAAGAGCAGGCGCTGCAAACATCGTTCCCAACTCAACAGGCGCTGCAAAGGCTATCGGTCTTGTTATCCCCGAGCTCAACGGCAAGCTTATCGGCTCCGCTCAGAGAGTTCCCGTTCCGACAGGCTCAACCACAATCCTTACCGCTGTTGTTAAGGGCGACAATGTTACCAAGGAAGGCATCAACGCCGCTATGAAGGCTGCTGCTTCCGAGAGCTTCGGCTACAACGAGGATCAGATCGTTTCCTCCGACGTTATCGGTATGAAGTTCGGCTCACTCTTTGATGCTACTCAGACCATGGTTTCCGCTCTCGGCGACGGTCTGTATCAGGTTCAGGTCGTTTCATGGTATGACAACGAGAACTCCTACACCAGCCAGATGGTAAGAACCATCAAGTATTTCGCAGAGCTGTAAGTTTTACGAGTTTTCAGCTCTCAGTTTTCAGTGCACGGCGCGGATTTATTGCAAATCCGTGCCGTTTTTTATAGAATGCGGTTATAATCTCAGATTCTTAAATCTTAAATCATTGACACGCGGTAATAATATGTGATAGATTTGTAGTTAAAGGAGGTTGAGCTATGAATGACACTTATTTTTTAATAGTGGGAATCGTGCTGTCGGTTATCGGTGTGCTTATGCTCGCTTCGTTTTTGATGTCAAAAATCAAATGCAAGACTGCGGTCGAGGCGGTCGTCAGCCGCGTTTCCGTCAAAAAGTCATATCTGCGCGGCAAAACATACCGACACTCCACTCCCGTCTTTACATACATATTCAACAATAAGAAGTACACGCAAAAGGCAAATATTTCAACGCTGAAATCCGGCAAATACACTGTCGGTGATACTTTTACCGTCTATATTGACCCGAACAATCCCTCTGCGATGCGCTTCGGAGCAAATATCGGCATAGTCGCAGGCGGCGCACTTTTTCTTGCGGCGGGGTTGATTTTAACCGTGTGTTTCTTTTTATAAATCATTCATATTGAAAAGAGATTGGTATGCGATACATTTTATTTATGCTTGTGCTTATGTTCGGCGTGTTCGTGCAGGCGCTTGCAGGCTTCGGCGGCACGCTTATAGCAATGCCCCTCGGCATTATGATTATGGGAATGGGCGTTACAAAACCCGTTATGACCTTTGTGGCGTGGATAACCGGCGTTATTGTTGTGGTGCAGGAATACAGGCACATAAATGCACGCGAGCTTATAAAAATGGTGGGCGTTATGCTTGCGGGCGTGCTGGGCGGTATATGGCTCACGGGCAGACTTCAGCTTAATTTTTTGCTTATACTGTACGGCATTGTGGTAACCGGTATCGGCATAAAGCGGCTGTTTTTCAGGCAGAAAAAGGAGCCCTCTCCCCTTGTGCAGAATACGGCACTTGCGATGGCGGGCATAATGCAGGGGCTTTTCGTTTCGGGCGGCAGCTTCCTTGCGGTCTACTCGGTTGCGAGAATCAAGGAAAAGCAGGAATTTCGCGCAACGGTGAACGCGGTATGGGCAATAATAAACACGATTATGATAATCACCTATTTCATTAACGGCTCGGTAACGAAGGATGTGCTTACCGCTTCGGGAATTGCTATCATACCCACACTTATTACCGTATGGCTCGGCGGCGTGCTTACAAAGCGCGTTAAGCAGGAAACATTCCTTAAAATCATTTATGTTGTTCTGATTATTTCCGGCGCGGTACTGTTTGTGACAAATATATAATAATGCACCGATTGCTTTCGCAATCGGTGCATTATTTATTTTTTCAATTCTTCAAGATAGTCATTGAGTTCGGCATTTTTAATGTCGGTTATGAACATATGACCCGGTGAATGTGTGATAACTATGGGCGGCTTCGCGTTTTCGACCGCCGCCTGCGGAGTTACGCCGCAGGGCCAGAAAACGGGAATTTCGCCGTCATAAATATCCACGGCATCGCCGTAGTCGGGCTTCATAATATCCTTAACGCCGATTTCGGCGGGGTCGCCCATATGAACGGGTGCGCCGTGAACATTGGGCATTTTAACGGTGATATCATAAGCTCGTTTTGCGTTTTCGGGTGTCATGGGGCGCATACTGCAAACCATGGGACCGAAGAACGGACCTGCGGGTTTAGTCTGAATGCTCGTTTTGAACATAGGCACATTTCTGCCCTGCGCTATATGGCGGACTTCTATGCCCTCACGCATAAGAGTTTCTTCAAACGAAAAGCTGCAGCCGATAAGAAAACCCACAAAATCCGGCTGCCAATATTCGGAAGCATCGCGCACCTTTTCGCAGAGCACGCCGTCGCGGTAAATGAAGTATTCGGGAATATCGGTAACGATATTGCCGCCCTCGCCCATAGCGTGAGTAAGCGGCTCGCCGCGCATAATTTCAAGCACCGGGCAAGGGAACGGATTGTTTTTGCAGAACTGCTCAAAATCAGCCGCCCACACGCCCGGCAGAATTACAAGGTTTGCCTGTGCGTAGCCTGCCGCCATACCGGCGGTGGGGAAAGTGATTTCCTGCTTTCTGATGCGCTCACGCACCTCGGCAGGCTGCATATTCACATAAGGTGTAATATCGAATTTTGCCATAATTTACCCCCTGCTTTCAATTTCGACCTCGTACTGCACTCCGTTGAGTGTAACGAGGTATTTTTTGTTTTCATCCTCATCCTCGCCGTCATCTTCGGCAAAAACGGGAATTTCGGGAGCCGTACCTTTATCGAACATTTCGCGCAGTTCTTTATATTTCTGCTTTTGCGCCACAAAAACATCCTGCGCGGTTTCAATATCGGTTTTTACGAAGCGAACGGTATCGCCCGCCTTGCACTGCGCTATCATAGTCATATCAACATTTATAACGCTCGCGATTTTCGCATAGCCGCCCGTGGTCTGACGGTCGGAAAGCATTATAATAGGCTCGCCGCCGTCGGGCACCTGAATTGCGCCGAAGGTGATGCCGTCGGTAATAATGTTGCCGTCCTTGACGTGCTGAATTTTGGGACCTGTAAGGCGGTAACCCATACGGTCATATTCATTCGTAACCTTGTAATCGGAATTAAGAAATGTATGTATTCCCTCGTCGGTAAAGCTTTCTTCCTGCGGGCCCATAAGCACGCGCACCTCATAAGTGCCTTTGAATTTCGGCGCTTTCATAGCACGGTTGTCAATATTTTCGGGGCAGGCGCCGGGTTTTCTGAAAGCGATTTCATCACCCTGCATAAGCTTTCTGCCCTCGTAGCCGCCGAGATTTGCTTTGATATAAGTGGAACGACTGCCCATAATAGGCGTGATTTCGAGACCGCCCGCAAAGGCAATATATGCGCGGCAGCCGCTTTTGGGGGTGCCGAATGTAAGCATATCGCCCTGCTTTATCTGCAATGCACGGTACATGGGGCAAGGCTCGCCGTTAAGCATGGGTGAAAGATTGCCGCCCGTAATTGCGATTACGGCTGCCGATGTGAACTCGATTTTCGGGCCGAGCAAGGTAACCTCAAGCACGGCTTCGTTATTCACATTACCCACAAGAACATTCGCGTAAACATAGGACTGCACATCGACTGCGCCGGAAACGCCGAGACCGTAACGCTGATAGCCGCGTCTGCCGGCATCCTGCACGGTGGTAAGAAGTCCGCCGTCATGAAAAATAATTCCCATATCAGTCGTCCTCCTTAACATACTTGCGGCAGGTGTAACGCCCCTGCTCCACAAGCGAAGCTATGCGGTTATACTCCGCCTCGTCAACGGGTATGAATTTCACGCGGAGACCCGCATCAAGCAAAATCGGCACATCGCGGTTTGCATCGTAAAGGCGAACGGGAGTTCTGCCTATAAGCTGCCAGCCGCCGGGAGAGTCTATGGGGTAAATACCCGTCTGCTTGCCGGCAATGCCTACGGAGCCTGCCGGAATGACCACGCGCGGAGTTTTAAGGCGCGGGGTGGCAATGGATTCATCCATACCGCCCATATATGAAAAGCCGGGTGTAAAGCCGAGCATATATATGAGGTATTCGGCGCCGCTGTGTATGCGTATGACATCATCAACGCTCATACCGTTATGCTCTGCAACATATTCGATATCCGGTCCGTATTCGCCGCCGTAAAGCACGGGAATCTCTATGACCTGAACACTGATTTTTTTAGCCTTGTGCGACTGCGAAAGCAATTCTTCAAGCTGCTTTTTGAGTTCGCCGTAGCGTATTTTTTCGGGCGCGTAATGCACGGTGAGCGCACAGTATGTGGGGACGGTTTCATAAACGCCGTCTATCTGCTTTTCGGCAAGTGCCTCATCAAAAGCGCGGATTTCGGTATTTACGGCTTCGCTTATCTCGTTGCCGAAAACCACAGCAACCGAGGTATCGCCCGTTATTTTAATCTGCGGATATTCCATAAAATCAATTCCTTTTTCAGCCGACTACATCTGCTATGCAGGTAACGGTAACGCCCTCCTGCGTGAGCTTTTCGCGAATATCCTTTACAAAATTCACTGCATCCGGATTGTCGCCGTGAACGCAGATAGAATCCGCTTTAATGGGGATTATTTTACCGGTCACGGTTTCCACAACGCCCTCTTTTACCATACGCACGGTACGGGCAATAGCTTCGTTTCTGTCGTGAATGATTGCACCGGGCATACTGCGCGGAACGAGAGTGCCGTCTTCCATATACCCGCGGTCGGCAAAGACCTCGCTTGCGGTGCGAAGACCGACGGCTTCGGCTGCTCTGATATGTGCGCTGCCTGCAAGACCGAGCATAATAAGCTCGGGGTCGACCTCGTAAATGCCGCGGCAGATAGCCTCAGCGAGTTTGTCATTAACGGCAGCCATATTATAGAATGCGCCGTGCGGCTTTACATGCTGCATTTTAATACCGCAGGATTTAGTGAACGCCATAAGCGCACCGACCTGATATTTAATATAGGCGCGTGCTTCATCGGGCGTAACATTCATATTGCGTCTGCCGAAGCCCATTAAATCGGGAAAACCCGGATGTGCGCCGACTGCGGTATTGCGCTCGGCGGCAAGGGCGACGGTTTTCTGCATAACGAGAGGATCGCCCGCGTGATAGCCGCAGGCTACATTTGCCGAGGTGATATAGCGAAGCACTTCACTGTCCATACCGATGGTATAAGCGCCGAAGCTTTCACCGAGATCGGCATTAAGGTCTACTTTATACATAGGAAAAACATCCTTTCGGAAACTTACCGCAAGCCGTAAATTCGACTTGCGGTGAAGAAAATATACTTTTATAAAATCAAGCGGCGAAAAGAGCCTTTGCGCTTGAAACGAATGCGGTCATATTGCGAGCCGCGATGAAAAGGAACACGCCGATAACGATAATTGCGAGAATGTTGATTACAACATTGTTTTTATACTTGCCCATAATGTCCTTATCGTTGCAGGCAATAAGAAGAAGCACTGCCGTTATGGGAAGAAGAATGGCATTTGCCGCCTGCGCGAAGAGGATGATTTCCTGCGGAGAAGCGCCGATGGTGCAAGTTGCAACAAGACCGAACAGGAGAACGATTATCCAGATGACCTTGAAGCGCATTTTCTTCATATCCTCGCCCCAGCCGAGTATGCCGGAAGAAGCGTAAGCCGCCGCAAGAGGTGCAGTGATGGCTGATGAGAAGCCTGCAGCAAAAAGACCGATGCCGAAAATGATGGTTGCCCATGAGCCGAGAAGAGGCTCAAGCGACTTTGCCATATCGCCGCCGTTGGCGATTGCGAACTCCATACCCTGTGCAGCGAACGAAGACTTGCACGCGGAAGCACACACGATGATAGCCATTGAAATAACACCGCCGAGACCGATTGCGAGAATGGAGTCGAGGTTGGAGGTCTTTATATCGGCTTCGGGATTGTTCCACTTTTTTGCCGATGAAGAAGCGTGAAGATAAATGTTATAGGGAACAACGGTAGTACCCATAAGGGCTGCAATCGTCATCCACGCGGGAGTACCCTCGGACTCAGGAGCCGACGGAATGAACATACCCTTGAGAACTGCGAGCCAATCGGGCTTGACTGCAATAGCGCATACAAGGAACAGAACGCCCATTACCACAACAAGACCGGTAAGGAATTTTTCGATGTATTTGTTGCTGCCGCTGAACAGAAGCACGAATGAAACAACGCCGATAACAAGTGCGAAAACTATTTTAAGTGTAGGTGTATTGAGTGCCGGGTTTATTGACTGAACACCGAGCACCGAGCCGGAAATATTGCCCGTTTCATAGGCTACATTGCCGACAAATACTGCGGCGATTACAAGCACCGCAAGAACTATGCGGCTTGCCTTGCCTGTGAATTTGTCACGCAGAGCATCGCCGAGGCCCTTGCCCGTAACGATGCCGAGACGGGAAGCCATACTCTGCATTATTATAACGGAAATGGTGGAGAACAGAATCGCCCACAGAAGCGCATAACCGTAATTTGCACCGGAAAGCGAACAGGATGTAACCGTACCGGGTCCTATGAATGCCGCGGCAACTACCGCGCCGGGTCCGACTTCTTTAAGCCGTTTGAGAAATGACTTGTTTTCCATAAGTATATCTCCTTAAAATATATTACTTTCAGCAAAACTGCTTAATTGTTTCAAATAATTCTTTTATGTTTATGGGCTTTGCGATATGAGCGTTCATACCGGCTTTGACGGACTTTTCCTTATCGGAATCGAAAGCATTTGCGGAGAGCGCGATAATAGGTATATCCTCACCCTTGCCGTTCATTGCCCTTATATTCTTTGTGGCTTCGTAGCCGTCCATAACCGGCATCTGAATATCCATAAGAATGAAATCGTAATAGCCTTTTTCGTTGTTACCGACCTTTTGCACTGCGATTTCGCCATCCTCGGCGCTTTCAACTTTAAAGCCTTCATCCTCAAGTATTTCAACCGCGATTTCGCGGTTAAGCTCGTTATCCTCCACAAGCAGCACACACTTTCCTTCAAAGGCGACCGCATTTTCCGTTTCTTTTACAGCCAATTCCTCTTCTGTTTGGAAATTTTCGGCAATTTCGGCTTCGGTAAGCCTTATAAACGGAACCGTCAGCGTGAACTTTGAGCCTTTGCCGACTTCACTTTCGACCTCAATAGTACCGCTGAGTGCATCGGTTATACGCTTCGCTATGGCAAGCCCGAGACCCGTACCCTGAATTTTATTTATGGTGGAAGTCTGCTCACGCGCAAACTGCTCAAAAATATGTTCAATAAATTCGGGGCTCATACCTATACCCGTATCGCTTACGGTGAATTGAAACTCCGTCTTGCCATCCAAATTGCTGCTGAGCTGTTCAACACAGAAGCGAACGCTGCCGCCGTCCTTTGTATATTTAAAGGCATTTGTAAGCAGGTTTACAAGCACGCGGTTCAGGTGCACCGAGTCGGCATAAACATATCGGTCGGTAATATTTATATTCATTTCGTAATCAATGCTCTTATCAATGGCAAGGGCATTGAGCATGGGATTCATTTTTTCGCAGCAATCGAGAATATCGGTGGGGGCTTCCATAACATCGAGCCTGCCGCTTTCGATACGGCTCATTTCAAGCACATCGTTTATAAGGTCAAGCAGGTGACCGCCCGATGATTTGATTTTGACAAGGCTGTCCTCCACCCTGGCGGTGTCATCAATATGGCGCGCGGCGATATCGGTAAAGCCGAGAATTGCGTTCATAGGTGTGCGGATATCGTGCGACATATTAAAGAGAAATTCGGTTTTGGCACGGTTAGCCTGTTTGGCGATATTCTCCTGCTCAACAAGCGCATTGTGCTGAATAACGACCGCACGGCTCGTAATGAAAGCGAAATAGTAAAGCATGGCTATTGTGAAGCCGATAAGCGCAACATTGAACGAAACGAAAAGCTGAATTACGCCGCCCGCAGTAACAAAGAGTGTGTAAATTACCATAATGGAGGCTTGGGCTTTATCTTCGCCCGCAAGGTGCGAAACTTTAACTGCGGCAATAATCCCTGAAACTACTATGTACGCAAGATTTATTACGGAAAACGCCGCGAACCAGTCACCGCGAACATATTTGCCGAGGTCGTTTATATAAAACAGCAGATGATTGTACTTTGCCGTAACCGCAAGCACCACCATAGCCGCCGCAGGTACAAATAAAACCGAAAGCGCTATACGGTTATTTTTGATTTTGCAGTTGAGTTCGCCCAAAACGTAGTACAACCACAGCATCGGCGCGACGGAAAGCGACAGGAAGTAACCGCCGTTAATGACATACTGCCAGAAAGGCGTAAGCGTGCCGGTGTATTCTCCGATTGCCCATATTGCATCGCCTACAAGGTAAAGACTGTAAAGAAACACGATAGCACCGAGCAGGTAACTTAATTTGCGCCCGACTCTTTTATAGGCGCCGCGCGCAATAAGGTACATAACGGTGATGGTGAGCATACAGAAAAGGTCAAGTTCAGCTAAGGTAGCCGTATAAAGAGGGGTTAACTGAGTCATTTGTACTCCTTACAAAAACAATCGTAATAAAATGGAAAAAATACGGTTAATTATATCACAAACAAGAAAAATATGTCAATTGTTTTCGTGCAAAAACACGCAAAATTTGCTGATTTAACAAAAAAGAGTTCGTACCGTACAGGTACAAACTCCGAAATTCAATTATTGAGCAAAGATGTTAAATACGCCATAGTTTCCGGCGATGGCGACGGTGTATCGGCAAGCGGGAAAGGTATGCCCATAGCCGCGTACTTTTCGGCACAGAGGTTGCGAAACGGCAGAAGCTCGATTTTTTCAACACACTTATGGTTTTGCGCAAGTGCTTTTAAGTATCGCACCGAGTCGGGAGCATCGTTTTTGCCGGGAATTATAACGCGGCGCAGCCAAGTCGGAATACTGCGTTTGCTGAGTTCCGCGAGAAAATCCTCTGCGGTTTTCATACTGCACCCGACATTTTCAAGGTAGTCTGTTTCGTCGGAATACTTATGGTCAAGCAGCACAAGGTCGGTAACCGCAAGCAGTTTTTCGACTTCTGAATTATAAACGCAGCCGGAAGTATCGAGAGCCGTGTGAATACCGGCGATTTTCAGTTTTGTGAAAAGTTCGGCAACAAACTCCGCCTGCATAAGCGGCTCGCCGCCGGAGACGGTCACGCCGCCCTTTTCACCGAAATAACTGCGAAGCCTCATAATTTTTGCAACGAGGTGATCGGTTTCGACCTCCTGCCCCGCAGAAAAATCCCATGTATCTGGATTATGGCAGCAGACACAGCGAAGCGGGCAGCCCTGCATAAAGACAACACACCGCACACCGGGCCCGTCCACCGTGCCGAGACTTTGAAAAGAATGAATGCGACCTTTCATATTACACTGCCGTGTGGAATGTGCGCATAATTACTTCGCGCTGCTGTTCCCTTGAAAGCTTGCAGAAATTGACGGCATAGCCCGAAACGCGAATGGTGAGATTCGGGTATTTTTCGGGGTGGTCGTAAGCATCGAGCAGTGTTTCGCGGTTCATAACATTTACATTTATGTGGTGGGCGTCATTTAGAAAATAGCCGTCAAGGATGGTTACGAGGTTGTCAACACGCTCGGTATCCGTTTTGCCGAGTGCTTCGGGAATGATCGAGAATGTATTTGAAATGCCGTCGGATGCCGAGGAATACGGCAGCTTGGAAACGGAATTGAGCGAAGCGAGCGCGCCGTTATGCTCGCGGTTGTGCATGGGGTTTGCGCCCGGTGCAAAGGGCTCGCCTTTCTTTCTGCCGTCGGGAGTGGCACCCGTCTTTTTGCCGTACATGACATTGGAAGTAATTGTAAGTGCGGAAAGAGTATGCTGCGCACCGCGGTAAGCGGGCGTTTTTTTCAGCTCCTCGTGAACGCGCACGAGCATATTTTCGGCAATTTCGTCAACGCGGTCATCATCGTTACCGAATTTCGGGAAATCCCCTGTTGTTTCAAAATCGACTATGATGCCGTTTTCATCGCGAATCGGTTTGACGGTGGCGTATTTTATTGCCGAAAGCGAATCCGCGATAACGGAAAGCCCCGCAACCCCGAATGCCATAAGGCGCTGAACATCGGTATCGTGAAGTGCCATCTGCGTTTTTTCGTAAGCGTATTTATCGTGCATATAGTGTATGCAGTTCATAGTATTCACATAGAGCTTGCAGAGCCATGCGAGATAAATCTCGAAACGCTCCATAACCTCGGTATAGTCAAGTACATCGCTCTTAATGGGCTCCATCTGCGGACCGATATGTGTGCCGAAAACATTATCGACACCGCCGTTTATTGAGAGCAGCAGAAGCTTTGCGAGGTTGGTGCGTGCGCCGAAATACTGCATTTGCTTGCCGACCTTCATAGCCGAAACACAGCAGGCAATAGCGTAATCGTCGCCGTAGCGGGTACGCATCAAATCATCATTTTCATACTGAATGGAATCGGTATCGCACGAAACCTTGGCGCAGAATTTTTTAAAGCCCTCAGGCAGAGCGTGGCTCCAGAGAACGGTCAAATTCGGCTCGGGAGCCGGACCGAGATTATAAAGTGTGTTCAACATTCTGAATGAGGATTTGGTAACGAGGGTTTTGTGGTTGATGTTCATACCGCCGATGCTTTCGGTTATCCACATCGGGTCGCCGCCGAAAAGCTCGTTGTATTCGGGTGTGCGCAGATGGCGCGCGCAGCGAAGCTTTAAAACAAGGTCGTCAATAAGTTCCTGTGCACCCGTTTCATCAAGAACGCCGTTTTTCATATCGCGCTCAATATAAATATCGAAAAATGTAGAATTTCTGCCGAACGACATAGCTGCGCCGTTCTGCTCCTTATTGGCGGCAAGGTAAGCAAAATAAGTCCACTGAACAGCCTCTTTTGCATTGGCGGCGGGCTTTGAAATATCGCAGCCGTACATAGCTGCCATTTCCTTGAGCTTGCCGAGAAATGCAATCTGTTCAAAGAGTTCTTCAAGCAGATGGACATTGTCCGCGCTCATAAAATTATTGCCGACCTTTTCTTTATCCTTTTGCTTTTCGGCAATAAGCACATCAACGCCGTAAAGCGCAACACGGCGGTAATCGCCGATAATTCTGCCCCTGCCGTAAGCATCTGGAAGACCCGTAAGCAGCGCACAATGGCGAGCGGGTTTCATTTCATCGGTATAAACACGGAAAACGCCGTCGTTGTGTGTGGTACGGTAGGTAAAATACTGCTCGATTTCATCGGAAAGCCTGTAACCGTATGCTTCGCACGCGGAACGCGCCATACGGATACCGCCGAACGGATTTACGCCGCGTTTAAGCGGCTCATCGGTCTGCAAGCCGACTATGATATCACTGTCGGTAAGATAGCCCGGCTTATAGTTGCAAAGGGAAGACACGGTAGTAGTATCAATAGAAAGCACGCCGCCGCGCTCCTGCTCAAGCTTTTTGAGTCTTTCAAGCTCGGCAAGCGCCTTTTCGGTGCGCTCGGTAGGTCCCTGAAGGAACGAGCCGTCGCCCGTATAAGGAGTATAGTTTTTATCAATAAAATCGCGTACATTGATGCTTTCCTGCCATTCGCCACAGTCAAATCCGTTCCACTGTTCAAAATTCACAATCGGCACTCCCCTTCAAAAATAAAAGGGTAACCCCGTAAAAACAGAGTTACCCAGACGGTCGGTAGAATATTTCCGTTCGGCGCACTGTGTCAATTCACATTCCGTCAGCACCGAAAGGAGTCGTGTTTTCAAAATTCGTTACGCTGTTATTATAAATGCCACCGTTGCTTTTGTCAAGCATTTAGCACAATTTATCTTTAATATGCGATAGTCTGTCGAGCGCTTCGTAAAGAGTATCGTCTTTTTTTGCGAAGTGAACGCGGACTATATTATTTATATCCTCATTAAAGAATGACGAGCCGGGCACGCAGGCTACACCGACTTTTTCCGCCATATCGACGCAGAAATCGACATCGCTCTGACCTTTTTTGAGGTAGGGGCTTATGTCGGCAAGCACGAAATACGCACCCTGCGGATCGGTGAACGGAATGCCGATTTCACGAAGACCGTCGGTAAAGAGCTGTTTCATATGCGCGTAATGGTCGCCGAATTCCCTATAATAGCTGTCGGGCATATCAAGACCCACAACGGCGGCTTCCATAAGCGGCGATGCGGCACCGACGGTATTGAAATCGTGGTACTGCTTGATTCTGTCCATAAGCTCCTTGGGGGCGATGGCATAACCGAGGCGCCAGCCCGTGATGGAATATGTTTTTGAAAGGCTTGAGCAGCTTACGGTGCGCTCCCACATACCGGGGATGCTGTTCATATAGGTGTGAACATTACCGTCATAAACAATATGCTCGTAAACCTCATCCATTATTGCAAACGCATCGTACTTGATGCAGAGGTCGGCAATGAACTGAAGCTCGTCGCGCGTGAAGACCTTGCCGCTGGGGTTTGAGGGGTTGCACACAAGAATTGCCTTTGCACCCTGTTTGAAGGCAGCTTCGAGCACGTTTTTATCAAAATTAAATTCCGGCGGTACGAGCGGAACGAAAATCGGCTCGCAATCTGCCATTATCGCCTGAGCGCGATAGTTCTCAAAATAAGGAGAGAACATAATGATTTTATCACCGGGATTCGTGAGCGCGAAAATGGTATCGACCATAGCCTCGGTAGAGCCTATGGTAACTACCATTTCGGTTGCGGGGTCAAGCGTTCTGCCCATAAATCTGCCGCATTTGCGGGCAAGTGCTTCTCTGAAATTGGGCGCACCCATTGTTATGGGGTACTGATGAGGCCCCAATGCGCTTACCTCGGCAAGTCTGTCGGTTATCGCTTTGGGCGGGTCAAAATCCGGAAAGCCCTGCGCAAGATTTATGGCGCCGCTTGCGATAGCGATACGCGTCATTCTTCTTATGACGGAATCGGTGAATAATTTGTTTTTTCTGCTCATTTCCTGCATGGAAAGCACCACCTGTCAGTTTATTTCAAAATCGTTTTCATCAGCGGTTTTTATACCGTTTTCGTTTAATATCGCGGTAAGCTTTTCATTGTCGTTTACGCGAAAAATCATTGAAGCATTGCCGTTTTTGCGGCTGAAGACCGAATACATATATTCAATATCGACACCGTTTTCAGCCATCAGGTTGAGTACCCTGCTCAACGCGCCCTTTTCATCCGGCACGGTAACGGCGGCAACATCGTTTACTGCAAGAATAAAGCCGTTTTCGGAGAGCACCGTTGCCGCGAGCCTTGCATTGTCGGCTATGATGCGCATTACGCCGTAATCGGCGGTTTCGGCAATATTTATGGCGCGCAGATCAACGCCGTTTTCAGAAAGGAGCGATGTGATTTCCGCAAGCTGACCTGCTCTGTTTTCAAGAAAGACCGATAACTGTTTTACCGACACGATTACTCCCCCTTATATTTTGCGTTTATCAATAACGCGCACGGCTTTGCCCTCGCTGCGTTCTATTGACTTGGGCGCAACAAGGCGCACCTTTGCGAATATGCCGAGCATTGTTTTGAGCGCGGCAACAAGATTCTTTTCCATTTCGGTGATTTTGCCGAGTGAGTCCGAGAAGTTTTCGGCACTCATTTCAACAAGCACCTCAAGAGTATCGCTGTTATTCACGCGGTCAACAACGATTTGATAATTTGCGGTGTATCCCTGTTCAAGAAGCACCGTCTCTATCTGCGACGGGAACACATTCACACCCTTGACAATGAGCATATCGTCACTTCTGCCCATGGGCTTGCACATTTTTATGAATGTTCTGCCGCAGGAGCATTTTTCACGGTTCAATATGCAAATATCCCTTGTGCGGTAACGGATAAGCGGGAACGCCTCCTTGGTTATGGAGGTGAACACAAGCTCGCCCTTACTGCCCTCCGGCAGTACCTCGCCCGTTACGGGGTCTATTATCTCGGCTATAAAGTGGTCCTCGTTTATGTGCATACCGTTCTGCTCACTGCATTCGTATGCTACGCCGGGGCCGCTGATTTCGGTAAGGCCGTAGATATCGTATGCTTTTATGCCGAGCTTGCTTTCAATATCTCGGCGCATTTCCTCACTCCAGGCTTCTGCGCCGAATATGCCGGCTTTTAACTTAATATTATCCTTAATGCCGCGCTCGCAGACGGTTTCGCCGAGATACGCCGCATAAGACGGTGTGCAGCAAAGGAATGTTGTGCCGAGATCTTCCATAAACTGAAGCTGACGGTCGGTATTGCCCGAAGACATAGGTAAAGTCATACAGCCGACCTTATGGCTGCCGCCGTGGAAGCCCGCGCCGCCGGTAAACAGACCGTAGCCGTAGCAGACCTGCAGAATATCATCGGAATTACCGCCTGCCGCGGTTATGGCGCGCGCAACACAATCCTCCCACAAATCAACATCGTGCTGAGTGTAAAAAGCAACTACCCTTTTGCCCGTGGTGCCTGAGGTGGAGTGTATTCTCACACAGTCCTTTTTCGGCACGGCAAGCAAGCCGTAGGGGTAGGCATCGCGCAGATCGTCTTTACACAAAAACGGAAGCTTATGCAAATCCTCTGTGCCGTGAATATCATCCGGCGCAACGCCTGCTTCATCCATTTTTTTGCGGTAATATTCAACATTTTCGTAAACGCGCCGCACCTGCTTCACAAGGCGTTCGTCCTGCATGGCTTTTATTTTCTCACGCGAGGCACATTCGATATCTTTTTGATAATAGTTTTCCATATTATTCAGATGCTCCTGCCAGAAAGAAATGCTTTTTTGTTCATTTCAAGGAATTTTTCCGGAACACTTACCGCAACGGCATTCAGCCATTCTTCCTCGGTAAAATCAAAGAATTTTGACATAACGCCCATAAGCACCATATTGACCGCCTTTGCGGTACCCGCCTGCTCGGCAAGCGAAAGTGCATCGGTGAACACGCCCCTGACGCCGAGTGCTTTTATTTTTTCTTCAAGCTCCTGCGGATATTCCGCGGCGCCGGTGATAACTGGCATGGGGTTTACCTTTTGGGTATTGGTAATAACAACTCCGTCGGGTTTGAGATATTCCAGCCACCTTGCAGCTTCGAGAAGCTCAAATGAAAGTATAATATCCGCTTCACCCTTGTCGATTATGGGTGAATACACCTTTTCTCCGTAACGGACATAAGTAACGACACTGCCGCCGCGCTGGCTCATTCCGTGAACCTCGCTGACTTTAACATCATAACCTTTTTCAAGCAGCATTCTGCCGAGCAGCTTGCTTGCAAGCAGAGTACCCTGCCCGCCTACGCCGACTATCATAATATTTTTTGTCATTACCTTTCACCTCCGCCGAGTGCGCCGAACGCGCAAAGCTGTGAGCACACGCCGCAGCCGGTGCAAAGCGTATTATCAATAACCGCCTTGCCGCCGACAACGCTTATTGCCGGGCAGCCGACCTGCATACAAGCCTTGCAGCCTCTGCATTTGTCGGCATTTACGGTAAGAGGCCCGTTATGTTTGACATATTTAAGAAGCGCGCAAGGTCTTCTTGAAATAATCACGGACGGCTCATTGACTGCTGTCTCCTCTTTGATTGCGGTATCGCAAGCCTTGAGGTCATAGGGGTCAACCACGCGCACGCGGTTTATGCCGACCGCTTTGCAGAGTGTTTCAAGGTCGATTTTCGACGCCGGGTCGCCTTTGAGGTTGAAGCCCGTTGTGGGGTTCTGCTGATGCCCCGTCATACCCGTAATGGAGTTATCGAGAATGATAACGGTTGACGCCGAATTATTATATGCGATATTAACAAGTCCGGTTATGCCGGAATGTATGAATGTGGAATCGCCGATAACGGCAACGGTCTTGCCCTCGTAAGAGCCGTTCATAGCCTTGTTAAAGCCGTGAAGACCCGAAACGGACGCACCCATACAGATTGTGGAATCTATTGCCGAAAGCGGTGCTGCCGCGCCGAGCGTATAGCAGCCTATATCGCCCATAACGGTAAGCTTATTCTTTTTGAGTGTGTAGAACAGACCTCTGTGCGGGCAGCCTGCGCACATAACGGGCGGCCTTGCGGGGAGCGAATCCTCCACGACCTTGCCTGCGCAGGTATTTACGCCGAGAGCGTTTGACATAATATTCTGACTGAATTCGCCTATGCAGCCGAAAATCTCTTTGCCCTTAACATTTACGCCGATATTTTTGCAGTGGGTTTCGATAATGCCGTCAAGCTCTTCAACGACTATTACCTCTTTCACCGCGGCGGCAAAATCTTTTATTTTTTTGACGGGCAGCGGATTTACCATACCGAGCTTCAATACAGGGTACTCATCGCCGAAAACTTCTTTAACATACTGGTAGCTTGTGCTTGAAGTGATAAAGCCCTTTTCGTTCGACTTGCCGTTTTCCGCGCGATTGATTTCGCTCGTTTCGGCGAATTCGGTAAGTTGTGCGGTGCGCTTTTCGACTATTGGGTGCCTGAGCTTTGCAAAGCCGGGCATCATAATATATTTAGCACCGTTCTTTTCGTATTTTTTGGCTTCGGGCACTACCCTGTCGGCAGTTTCGACCACGCTCTGCGAATGTGCGACGCGTGTGCACATTTTTATCATTACGGGAGTATCGAATTTTTCCGACAGCTCATAGCCGAGCTTTGCGAACGCGAGCGATTCCGCCGCATCCGACGGCTCAAGCATGGGGAGCTTTGCGGCTATGGCGTAATGGCGCGAATCCTGCTCATTCTGCGATGAGTGCATGGACGGGTCATCGGCTACACCTATGAGCATACCGCCGTTCACGCCCGTATATGATATGGTGAAAAGCGGGTCGGCAGCCACATTGAGCCCGACATGCTTCATACCGCAGAAGCTGCGCTTGCCTGCGAGCGATGCGCCGAAAGCCGCTTCCATAGCGACCTTTTCGTTGGGCGCCCACTCGGCGTAAATCTCATTATACTTGGCGGCGCACTCGGTAATTTCGGTACTCGGTGTGCCGGGATAGCTTGAAACGAATTCGCAGCCCGCCTCATAAAGTCCGCGGGCAACGGCTTCGTTACCGAGCATAAGCTTTTTCATATTACACACTTCCTTGATTATGACATTATCTGCGCTTCAACAAGTCTGCCGTGGCAATATTTCTGCCTTAAAACGGGCTTTTCGATTTTGCCGGTGGGGTTACGCGGCACCTTATCGAAAATAACCTTGCGCGGACGCTTGTAGCGCGGAAGCTCCTTACAGAATTCGTTGATTTCCTCCTCGGTACATTCAACGCCGTCTTTAAGTTCGATGATCGCGGCGGTGATTTCACCGAGACGCGGCTCGGGAACGCCGATAACCGCAACATCCTTGATTTTATCAAATGCACGCAGATAATCTTCTATCTGCACGGGGTAGATATTTTCACCGCCGGATATGACAACATCTTTCTTACGGTCAACAAGGTAAATAAAGCCGTCCTCGTCGATTTTTGCCATATCGCCGGTGTAGAGCCACTCGCCCTTGAGTATTTCATCGGTGGCTTCTTTATTCTTATAGTAGCCCATCATTACGCCGGGGCCTTTGACGGCAAGCTCGCCGACCTCGCCTGCGGGAACCTCGTTGCCGTTTTCATCAACGACCTTTGTTTCCCAAAGGTAGCCCGCTTTGCCGATGGCGCCGACCTTATGGACATTTTCAACGCCGAGATGGACGCAGCCGGGGCCTATTGATTCGCTCAAGCCGTAGTTGGTATCGTACTGATGATTCGGGAAATGCTTTAACCAGCGGCGTATAAGGCTCGGCGGAACGGGCTGTGCACCTATGTGCATTAAGCGCCATTTATCGAGGTAGTAATCGTTGAGATTTATTCTGCCTGATTCAATGGCATCGAGAATATCCTGCGCCCACGGAACGAGAAGCCATACTATTGAGCACTTTTCCTCGGTGACGGTGCGCAAAATCCATTCGGGCTTAATGCCCCTTAAAATAACCGCCTTGGAGCCGGACATAAGACTGCCGAACCAGTGCATTTTTGCACCCGTATGGTAAAGCGGCGGTATGCAGAGGAACACATCATCGTGGCTCTGTGAATGGTGATTCTGCTCGGTAAGGCAGGAGCAATACAGTGCCTTGTGGCGATGAAGTATCGCTTTGGGGAAACCGGTTGTACCGGATGAAAAATATATAGCGGCTATGTCGTTTTCATCGAGACCGATGGGCGGTGTGCCGGTTGAGCAGAAATCTACTATATTGAGCACATTCTCTGCATAAGCAGGCTCATTTTTACCCACAAAGAAAAGGGTTTTGAGGTTTTCCATTTTATCGTAAACGCGGTCAAGGCGTTCAATGAACTCCCTGCCGAAGAAAAGAATCTCAATATCGGCAAGGTCAACACAGTATTTTATTTCATCGGCAGAATAGCGGTAGTTGAGCGGAACGGCTACGCAGCCCGATTTGAGCACGCCGAAATATATGGGCAGCCACTCTATGCAGTTCATCATAAGTATGCCGACCTTGGTGCCGCGTTTTACACTGCGGCTTAAAAGAAGGTTTGCGAACTTATTCGCCTTTTTGTCAAAATCACCCCAGGTGATTTCGCGGCGGTAAGGCATATCGGGGCTTGCGCTCTCGATAAGGCTCATCTCGCGCCATGTTACCGCTTTGTCGCGTTCTTCACTCGGGTTGATTTCGACAAGCGCGGTTTCGCTGCCGTACAGTCTTGCGTTCTTTTCAAGGAAATCCGTAATTACCATTTTGTTACCTCCGTTATTGCGCCGATAAAACAAAACGCCCTCGGCGCGAAAATATTGCGCAGAGGACGAGATATATCCCGTGGTACCACCTCTATTTACCGTTAAAAACGGCCTCTGAGCACCAACATGCCCTTACGCTGTATTGGGCGCACCCATCTCCGCCTACTGATGGAATATGTTCGGGGAGCTGCTCGGAAAGGTATTCGCCGCCGCGCTACCCTGCTGCCTTGCACCAAACGGCAGTTCTCTGAAGGGCGTTCACGCGTGGGTACTTGTTTTCGTCATTGCATTGTAAATAATTTACCATTTAATTATATCTTTGTCAACAATTTGCAACAAATTTTTTGTGTAATATATTACAAGATTTCACGCGGATTTGCGATTTCAGATGTTGAAAATATCAGTATTATAAGCTATAATTATATCGCGATGCAAAAAAATGATAAAATATTAAAAATTTACTTGCAATCCTGCAAATTCCGTGATAATATATACCAATGTATGAACACCAAAGGAGGTGCCACTGAATTGCCTAACATTAAATCCGCAAAGAAAAGAGTTCTTGTAAACGCTACAAAAGCTGCCAACAACAAAGCCGCTAACTCCGCTCTTAAGACTGCTGTTAAGAAGGCTAACGCCGCTATCGAAGCTAACGATGCCGACAAAGCAGAGGTCGTTAAGGTTGCTGTTAAGAAGCTTGACCAGGCTGCCGCTAAAGGTCTTATCCATAAGAACAATGCAGCTCACAAGAAATCACAGCTTGTAAACAAGCTCAACAAATCATAATTTTGATTTGAAGAAAAACACCGCAGCATTTATGCTGCGGTGTTTTCTTATGTATTAAAACTTCGGTGTTTTCGCAAGGCTTGCGGCGATTTCCTCGTCGGTGGGGATATAATCAGTCATAATGCCGTTATTGAATTTTTCATAACTCATCATATCGAAATAGCCCGTACCGGTAAGACCGAACAGAATGGTCTTTTCCTCGCCGGTTTCTTTGCATTTGATGGCTTCGTCCATAGCGACCTTTATTGCGTGGCTGCTCTCGGGTGCGGGGAGAATGCCCTCCACCCTTGCGAACTTAACCGCAGCATCGAAAACAGAGGTCTGCTCAACGGCGCGTGCGCCCATAAGTCCGTCATCGTAAAGCTGTGAAAGCACGCCGCTCATACCGTGGTAGCGAAGTCCGCCCGCGTGGCTTGCGGAGGGTATGAAATCGCTGCCGAGGGTATACATCTTCTGAAGCGGGCAAACTCTGCCGGTATCGCAGTAATCGTAAATGAATTTGCCGCGTGTGAGGCTCGGGCATGATGCGGGCTCAACGGCTATAAAGTCATAGTCGGCTTCACCGCGGATTTTCTGCCCCATAAAGGGAGAGATAAGTCCGCCGAGGTTTGAGCCGCCGCCTGCGCAGCCGATGATGATATCGGGCTTTTCGCCGATTTTTTCAAATGCGGCAGCCGCTTCGAGACCGATAATGGTCTGGTGAACAAGCACCTGATTGAGCACTGAGCCGAGAACATATCTGTAACCCTCGCGGGTCGTGGCGGACTCCACCGCTTCGGAAATTGCGCAGCCGAGGCTGCCCGAGGTACCGGGATGCTCTGCATTTATTTTTTTGCCGATTTCGGTTTCAAATGACGGTGAGGGAGTTACGGATGCGCCGTAGGTTCTCATAACCTCGCGTCTGAAAGGCTTCTGCTCATAAGAGCATTTGACCATAAATACATCACACTCAAGACCGAAATATGAGCAAGCCATGGCGAGCGCGGTGCCCCACTGACCTGCGCCGGTCTCGGTTGTAACGCCCTTTAAGCCCTGCTCCTTGGCATAGTAAGCTTGTGCTATTGCACTGTTGAGCTTATGGCTGCCGGAGGTGTTGTTGCCCTCGAATTTATAATAAATCTTTGCGGGGGTATCAAGGTATTTTTCAAGGCAGTATGCCCTTGTAAGCGGTGAAGGACGGTACATTTTATAGAAATCGAGGATTTCTTCGGGGATATCTATAAAAGCATCGGTATCGTTAAGCTCCTGTGCGGCAAGCTCATCACAAAAGACCTTGCTGAGTGCTTCGTGAGTAATGGGTTTGCCTGTGGAAGCATCAAGCAGCGGTGCGGGTTTATTTACCATATCCGCACGCAGATTGTACCACTGCTTAGGCATTTCGCTTTCTTCAAGATAAGTTTTGTAAGGGATTTTAGACATATATTTCACCTCTGAAAAATTAAAAACAATTTATTTTACAGCCGGATAAAAACCGACTTTTTTCATAACCTTGTCAAGTGTGCGCTGCGAAATTTTTGTTGCGAGCTCTGCGCCGCTGCGCATACATTCTTCAAGATATTTTTTATCGTTTATAAGCTCCTTGTAGCGAGCCTGAATTGGAGCGAGCTCGGCTACCACCGCCTCGCCTACCGCGGTTTTGAAATCACCGTAGCCTTTACCCTTGAACTCGGCTTCGATTTCCTCATAGGTTTTGCCGGTGCAGCAGGAATAAATGGTCATAAGGTTATTTATGCCGTCCTTGCCCTCACGGTAAGCGACCTCGGCATCACTGTCGGTAACGGCGCTGCGGATTTTTTTCATAATCACATTCGGCTCATCGAGCATCGAAATGTAGGATTTCGGGTTATCATCCGACTTACTCATCTTCTTTGCAGGGTCCTGCAGTGATGTTATCTTCGCGCCCGCCTTGCCGATGAACGGCTCCGGCATTTTAAGCACATCGCCGTATATCATATTGAAACGGTCGCAGATGTTTCTTGCGATTTCAAGATGCTGCTTCTGGTCGGCGCCTATCGGAACATAGTCGGCATTATAGATGAGAATATCTGCCGCCATAAGCACGGGGTAATCGAAAAGACCGACGGTAACATTGCCGTCATAACGCTGGCTTTTATCCTTAAACTGAGTCATTCTTGCGGCTTCACCGAACTGTGTGTAGCAGTTTAATATCCAGCCGAGCTGCGCGTGTGTGGGAACATGGCTCTGCACGAACACGACATTTTTCTGCGGGTCGATGCCGAGAGCAAGCAGCAGCGCATAAAGCTCGTAGGTATTCTTTTTGAGTTGTGCGGGATTGTCACGGAAGGTCGGCACGGTTATGGAGTGCAGATCCGCCACGCCGTAAAGGCAATCGTAACCGTCGCACATCTTTGCCCAGTTTTTAAGCGCGCCGAGATAGTTGCCGAGGGTAGGCGTACCCGTAGGCTGGATGCAGCTTAAAACTATTTTCTTTTTTTCGGGAGCTGTGTTTTCCATATATATTACCTCGCTCATAAAAATTACAAATAAAAAAGACCTTGCCCCTGTTGTAAGGGACAAGATCGTAAAATCCTGCGGTACCACCCAAATTGCAGTAATACTGCCGCTCTGCCGCGTACTTCATACGCGCCGCGCCGATAACGGGTGCGGTACCCGTCGGAAGCTACTCACTCACGCTTTCGCACCGCCCTCGCAAGCCCATTCACACGAATTTGCAACACCGCATTGCACCGTACGCGGCTCTCTTTGAAGCAAAGATTCGGGCTACTATTCTTGCTCATTGGTTTAAAGTATATTTGAATATTACACCTATGTTATTGTTTTGTCAAGCATTATTTTCGGGCGTGGCTTCATCTGCGGCTTCTTCGGAGTTTTGCCCGGGAGCGTCTTCCGATGGGGCTTTCGGCTTGGTTTCATCTTTTATACTCAGCTTTTCGGCGCAAAGTTCTTTGAAATAAGCAAAATTTTCCTCGCCCATAATATCGGCATTCACAAGCAGAGCATTCTGAAAATCGTCAAACAGCTTCTGCTTGCCGGAGGATGTGTGCTTTGCGTTGATTTTCGCAACAAGGTCACCGAAAGCGTCACAGAGAAAGCCTTTGATCAACCGGTCTTTCTTTTCGTTGATATCGGCAAGCTGTTCGGTGGGGCCCATTCCCTCAAAGCGCCAGTACGGCTCGATTTTTATAAGCTCCTCGGTGCTTTCCACAAGTTCTTTATATGACTTGAAAAACAGATACGGGTCCTTGGTGGTGTTCACATTTTTTGCAGCCATAGAACCGGTTTTTATGTTTTTGCCCACATAATTAGTCAAGGCATTTACGAGCATATCCTGAGTAAGCAGCTTACGCGTTACGGGGACATTAGACACGATTTTTTGAAGTGCTATGCGCTCCTCGCGGTCAAATTCGCGCGGCTTGTATGTGTAACCCGCCGGCTTTTGCTCTTTCTTTTTACCGAACATAGTTTCCCCTCATTGAATCAGTTTTCTATATTATACTGTCAATTTCAGGGAATGTCAACGGCTATATCGCCGTTCTCGAAACGCACAAGGTATTCGCCGCCCGCTTTCAGCTCACCTTTAAGAAACATTTCGGAAAGTCTGTCCTCGATTTCCGAAGTAACGGCGCGGCGCAGAGGTCTTGCACCGTAAACCGCGCTTTCGCCCGAAGCGGCAATATGCTTTACGGTACTCTCATCGAATGTAATAACTATGCCGAGTTCTTTTATTCTTGCGGCAAGTTCATTGAGCATTTTTCGCGCAATTTCAAGCATTTCACTTTCCGTCAGGCTTTCAAAAACTATAATCTCATCAATTCGGTTAAGAAATTCGGGTTTAAAGAATTTTTTAACCTCATTCGTCACAAGCTCCTTTACCCTTGCGCTTCTGCCGCCTTCTGCGCCGGCAAAGCCGAGTGTATCACGCTTTGCACAAATAAGAGAAGCGCCGATATTCGAGGTCATTATTATAACGGTGTTTCTGAAATCGGCTTTTCTGCCCGAGGAATCGGTGAGTGTGCCCTCCTCAAGTATTTGCAGTAAAATGTTGAAAATTTCGCCGTCAGCTTTTTCGAGTTCATCGAAAAGCACCACGGAATAGGGATGCCTTCGCACCCTGCCCGTAAGCTGACCGCCCTCGTCAAAGCCGACATAACCGGGCGGCGAGCCGACAAGCTTGGAAACCGAATGTTTTTCCATATACTCTGACATATCGGTTTTGATTATGCGGTTTTCGGAGCCGAAAAGGCACTCGGCGAGTGCTTTGGTAAGCTCGGTTTTGCCGACACCCGTAGGACCGAGAAAAAGAAATGAGCCTATCGGTCTTTTGGGGTCTTTAAAACCCGAGCGCCCACGCCGCACAGCGCGGGCAACGGCATTTACGGCAGCACTCTGCCCTATTACGCGCAGGTGCAGTTCATCCTCGAGCCGCATAAGGCGTTCGCTCTCACTTTCCGTAATGCGCGTTACGGGCACACCGCTCCACACCGAAACAACTGCCGCAACATCGGCGGCGGTTACTGTTTGCGTTTGATTTTTTGCGTTATCATACCACTCGCGGCGCTTTATTCTTACAAGGCTCACGAGTTCTTTTTCCCTATCTCTGAAACTTGCTGCACCCTCAAAATCCT
This sequence comes from Acutalibacteraceae bacterium, assembly GCA_045616765.1. Classification (GTDB taxonomy): domain Bacteria; phylum Bacillota; class Clostridia; order Oscillospirales; family Acutalibacteraceae; genus DTU089. Next base: position 71,550 of record JAZLHL010000021.1, on the reverse strand, counting down.
GCCCGTCAACTGCATGATTTTTCTTTTCATTCACTTCTTTGACCTCGGCTTCAAGTTTTTTCAGCTCCTCGGGTAAAGCCATACTGCCAAGCCGTACGCGCGAGGATGCTTCATCTATAAGGTCAACGGCTTTATCGGGAAACCAGCGGTCACTTATATAACGCGAGCCGAGAGTTACCGCGGCTTCAAGCGCTTCATCGGTTATAAGCACACCGTGATGCGCTTCGTACAAATGCCGCGAGCCGCGCAGCATTTCGAGTGTAGCCTCGGCAGAAGGTTCTTCCACACTCACTGTTTGAAACCTGCGTTCAAGCGCAGGGTCTTTTTCGATATATTTACGGTATTCGTCAACAGTAGTTGCGCCAATAATTCGTATTTCGCCGCGGGCAAGTGACGGCTTTAAAATATTTGCGGCATCCACAGCACCCTCGGCAGAGCCTGCGCCGACTATGTTGTGAAGCTCATCTATAAACAAAATCACCGATGTATCGGATGCCACCTCGTCAATAATACCTTTTATGCGTTCCTCAAAATCGCCGCGGTATTTTGTGCCTGCCACCATACAGGTCAAATCAAGCGAAATTATACGCTTGTTTTTGAGCAATTCCGGCACTTCGCCGTGCGCTATCTGCAAAGCAAGTCCCTCAACGACCGCGGTTTTGCCTACCCCCGGCTCGCCTATAAGGCAGCGATTGTTCTTTGTGCGGCGGCAGAGGATTTCGATAACACGCTCGATTTCCTTTTCTCTGCCTATCACGGGGTCGATTTCGCAATTTTCCGCTTGTTCGGTAATATCCTTGCCGTATTTTTGCACATTTGCGCTCTTTTGTGACTTACTTTTCGATTTGGCGTAATCGCTTTCGGGTTCACCCGCAATATCACCATTCAACTCATACACTCTTACACCGAGGCTCGAAAGAATATTACAGGCGGCACTCTGCGATTCGCGCGTGAGTGCTATAAGGAGCTGCTCGGTGCCTGCTTCACCGCCGCTTTGTGCACCGCACATCGTCAGCGCGTTTTCTATTATCTTGCGGCAGCGCGGTGTTACATCCTCGGGTGTAAGGCTTGTGGGGATGCCTACGCCGACAGTATTTTTTATCTGCTCTTCGGCTTTTTTGAGCGTGACCTTTTTGCTCATAAGCACCGAAGCCGAAACGGTGCGCGGGTCGGAAAGCAGGCCGAGCAGTATATGCTCGCTGCCCACATAGGTGTGACCGAGATTCTCAGCCGCCTCGACTGCATAATTCAGCGCATTATTCGCGCTTTCGGTAAAGCCCGTAAATCTGTACATAATTTATCACCTTTATTCATTTTCAAGCACGGCAAGTGTCAACAGTGTCATATCGTCATTCTTTTCGGGCTGATAGCGCCGTATAAGCTCGCTGAGTTGATTCGTAAACTCACGAACGCTGCCGCCGCTGAAGCTTTTTAATTCGGAACGCACAAAGGCTCTGTCATCCTCACGAACGCCATCGGAACACATAAGCAGCATATCGCCGCCGCTCACCGTGCCGGAACACCACGCACTGTCGGCAACCGAAAGTATCCCCATGGGCATTGACGGCTCGCCCACAGTGATTACGCGGTTATTTTTCTTAACGAAGCTTTCTGCGGCTCCGCATTTATAGAACTCCACGCCGCCCGTGAACAAATCAATGCATACCAAATCGAGTGTTACCGAACATTCCTCGCCGGAATGTGAAATGAGCGAGGAATTCACGGTATCGATAGCCGCTTTCATACCAAAGCCGGCTTTTATGAGTTTTTCGAGCAAAGTGACGGCAAGACCGGAAGACACCGCGGCGCGCGCCCCCGTACCCATACCGTCACAGATCGCAGCATAATAATAGCCGTCACCGTCACGGAATGAAGTAAACGAATCTCCGGAATGTTTTTCGCCGTTTGAACAGGAACGGCATGAGGCGGATATTATGCGAAAACGCGGGCGCTCGCAGAATATGAGCAGTTTCTCATTACCGCAGTCGGTAATTACCGGAAATTCAAGTTTTTTGCCGCAAAGCGTTTCAAGTCGCGTATGAATACTGCGCTGTGCGCCGTTTTCATCTGCCGTACCGACCTTTACGCGTAATTCAATGCGCACTCTGTCGCAGGAATCTATAACACAACAGGCATCGAGCACCTCATAGCCGCAGGAAAGTGCTGCAGCTTTAGCCTTCGCGGCGGTGTCCATATCAAAGCACACCTGCTCGCCCACTCTGCCGCAAAGTGAATCCAAAAGTGCAGAAACATTCACGAATTGGTCGGATGCAAGCGAATATATCTCTCGCACACGCGCCTCTACCCGTTCGCGCGCTTTATATTCCAAAAACATTTTATTGAAACTGTCGCATATTGATTCGGTACGGATACATCTGGATGCAAAATGCTGCGGAACCGTCTTATATTCAAGGTAAACATTCTCTTTTTTGAGCATTAAAAGAGTATTGAAACAATCCTGCGAAATCTCAAACGCTTCATTCCAGCAGGCATCGTAAAGTCCGCAGGAGCCGCATACGCGCTCACGGGTTTTGCGGCAAATATCATCAATGCCGCGTTTATCGGCACGACGCATTGCATCGTTTACGCTGTTCAGCGATTTACAAATCTCGGCAGATGCCTCGGATGCGCTCTTAAGGCGGTGAATTATATCGGTTCTTACACTTTCGATCGCAGGTGAAATCACGCTCGGCGCAAGTATATTTTCGAGCTTTGAATTAAATTTAAGGCTGATCAACAGAAACAGAACCGATGATATTGCAGCTTCAAAAAGCACCGCCGCGGTTTGTTCATTTATGCCGACTATCGCGCCGACCGCAACACCGGAAAGCATAAACGCAAGCACCGAAACATATTTGCCCATTGAAGAAAAAGCACCTGCAAGAAGTCCGCCAACGGAATAGAACGCAAGCAGAAGAACACTGCCGCTGCCGAGACTCATTGCCGCGCCGCTGCATACGCCGACAACCGCGCCGCCTGCTTCGCGGCTGTAATACGCGCACAAAAGTATAAGCACGCAAGCCACCACGCGCACCGGCAAAAAATTACCGATTGCAAATGATTTCAGCGACATCAGCAGCACCGTAACCGAAAGGATCACGGCAGTAGCCTCCTTTGAGGTCATAGTGCTTAAGCTGCCCTTAAATGCAAGTGCTTCGCGGCTTTTTGTAAAAAGGTACGCGCTCGCACCGCTTACGCACGCTTCCGAAAAACAGATAAGCATATTTGCGGTATCCGGCTCTGAGGCGAATACCACCGCAAGCCCGGTGGCAAGCATACAAACGAAAGCGGTTATAACGGGTGCAGCCGGGTGTGAGCGGATATTTTTAAAGGCTTTGAGGGCAAACATTATCACGCACAGAGCGAGCACCGAGGCACTGTACCTGAGCGCAGCAACGGAGCCACAGGTAAAAAACCAGCCGACCACGCTGCCTGCGGTGGCGAAAAGCATATATTTTTCGGGTACACTTGCGGCAAATGCAACGCCGAACGGCGAAAAACGCTCGTTTATTCCGGCAAGGCTCGCAAGAAAGCCGCCAACCGTACACAACGCAAACATTACGGCGGTTTTAAGAAAAGATTTTTTATTTTTTTCATCGGTACGATGCAGAATTTTCGTTTCGGTCATAGGCAAGCTCCCCCGTTTTTTACCGTTATTATACAGGACGGGCACTCAAAAAATCTGTCGCAAGCAGGTTGTAAAATCGGGTTAAATTCTGCTATAATAAAAAAGAAATAATCACATAATGACGAAAAGCAGTATTTTGTAAGATTTTCTTAATAATTTTCCGTATTTTTTCTTAATTATGGCGCTTTAAGATGTAACCGAAGGAGGTAAATTATGAACACTGTGCTTGTTTGTGACGACGACAGAGAAATCCTGCGTTCAATAGAAATTTACTTAAAAATGGAAGGATACACCGTTTTACTTGCCGAAAACGGCAGAAAAGCACTTGAACTGCTCGAAAAAAACGAGGTGCACTGCGTGGTGCTTGACATTATGATGCCGGAGCTTGACGGACTTGAAACCACGCTGAAAATAAGGCAGAGCAAAAATATTCCGATAATTCTGCTTTCTGCAAAAAGCGAGGATACCGACAAAATAACCGGTCTCGGCTTCGGTGCGGATGACTACGTAACAAAGCCCTTCAACCCGCTTGAGCTGACGGCGCGTGTAAAAAGTCAGATACGCCGCTACACCTCGCTCGGCAGCCTCGAAAAGAAGCAGGGCGTTATTGTTAACGGCGGTCTGTGCGTTGATACAGTCGCGCACGAGGTTACCGTTGACGGCGAACCCGTAAAGCTTACGGCAACCGAATACGGCATTGTAGAATACCTTATGCAGAATCTCGGCTGTATTCTTTCCGCCGCAAGAATTTATGAGGCGGTATGGGGCGAGCCGTGTGTTGCGGGCGACAAAACCGTTACCGTACACATAAGAAGAATACGCGAAAAAATAGAAATAAATCCTAAAGAACCGAAATATTTGAAGGTGGTGTGGGGAATTGGCTACAAAATCGATAAAATCTGAATATAACCCTTTTCTTAAAGCGGCGGTATTGGTGCTTACCGTAATTTTCGCTGGTTTAAGCGGCGCGGGCACTCTTTACGCTTTAAGAGCGGAGATTTTTTACCCGGATGAATATACGCTTACGCAAAGCATACCGTTTGCGACACAGCTCAGAAGTGACATTATACGCATTGACAGTATGCCGCTTGATATGGACTACTCGCAGAATTTTTCATACGGCGACTACAAAAAGAACTGCCCCGCGGTTGCAGAGATAACCGCAACATTCGAGAAAGACACAGAGTACTGTCTGAAGATTTACGATACCATTGTTAAGCTGAAGGCTTTGAAGCCGCAGCAGGTAAACGAGGACGATGAATTCGATGAGTACGATGAAGAAGTAATCGAAGAAACCTACGAATATGACGAATTCACCGTACCTGCAACAACACTCCCCTACAATACCGACGATATTTTCAATATCGATGAAAAGTACGACTCATACTACGAATGGGAAGCGGATTATGCGGCTTTGAGAATAGAGCTTTTTAAATATGTTTCCGATGCGACAAGCCGCGAAACGATAAAGGCGGACCTTGCCGAAAATTGCGAAAACACGATCCGTATGGCTTATGAGGGTGCAAAATTCGTTTACCTGAACAACACCGTTAATAACCACTACAAAAATCTGCATTTTTATGTGAGCAGCCTTGACGGAAAGTTTGTGCAGACCAATCTTCCCGCAGGCACGGATATTGAGCGATTCAAAAAAGAGATAAGCAAAAATGCCTGCTACTCACTTGTATTTGACGGTCAAAAGCGGTTCACACCCGAACTTGAAACACCCAAGCCGATGTGGTTTTCGGATTTTATAAACGCAGGCAGCAACGATGTGTTTGAAATAAACAACCTGACCGAAAGCTTTGAGGACAAAATCGTTTACCTTAAAATTGATGCCGTACCCGAAAAAGGCGACGAATACGCAAATATACTGCGCGAGTACAACACCGTGCGCACAGCTAAAACAAACGGCGTTGGCTTGACGGCGGCGTTTGCGCTTGTAAGTACCGCTTTACTGATACTGCTTGTCTGCCTTTGCGGCAAGCGCGAGGACGGCACATCAAGGCTTATTTGGTGCGATAGAATACCGTTCATTATAAGAGCACTGTTTAATGCGGCGGTAATCGTGCTCGCCGGTGCGTGGTTTGTTATGGTAGTAAGCTGCGACCTGTTCCCCGGTGAGTCTTTCGGCGGCAATATTATTGAGATAATTACCGACAAAACCATGCTTGTGCTTGCGGCTGTGTCGGTGGCGGTGATTTCGCTCTCTGTATGCGATTTTGCCATGTATGTTAAGCGCAACGGCGACTGCGGCACATTCTCGCGCCGTTTCCTGCTGAGTTTTATTGTTACGGGAATTTATAAGAGCATAAAAGCCAATCGCTCCGCTTTGCGCGAGCGCAAAAAGATGCCTAAATCCATAGCGATAAAGATTCTGATTTTTGCCGCAGTAAATGTAATTCTCATTATTATTATGATTCTGTTGCCGGGATCGTCATTTTATGAGTTTATCATCCCCTGCATTTTAATCGGCTTTATTTTCAATTTCGTATGCCTTATATTCGCCATAAGATTTTTTGACGGTGTGGGCAAGCTCGGTGACTTTGCGGCGGCACTCAGAAGCGGCAACTACAATGCAGTGATTGACCGCGATAAGTTTGTAACGGAGCTGCGCCCGTTTGCCGCAGACCTTGACGATTGCAGGAGCATAAACGAAAATGCGGTGAACGAGGCAATTAAGGGCGAAAGGCTGAAAACCGAGCTTATTACGAATGTTTCGCACGATTTGAAAACGCCGCTCACCTCGATAATAAACTATGTTTCGCTTTTGAAGCTCGACAACTGCACAGACGAGGACAGAGCGAAATATCTTGACATACTCGATGAAAAATCCACGAAGCTGAAAAGACTTATTGAGGACCTGACCGAGGCAAGCAAGGCGACCTCCGGCAACATAAAAATGAATGTTACAAGCGTAAACCTTTCGGAGCTTGCACTGCAGGCGGTCGGCGAAAACAGTGATGTGCTTGAAAACGAGGGCTTGGAGCTTGTTCTCACTCAGCACGAAAACGATATTGCGGTGCTTGCGGATTCACAGCACACATTCAGAATAATCGACAACCTCTTTTCCAACGCAAAAAAATATTCCCTTACGGGAACGAGGGTTTATGTGGATGTTTACAAAGCACAGGGTTACGGCTGCTTTTCCATTAAGAATGTGAGCCGCGAAAAGCTGAACATTTCACCCGATGAACTCACCGAACGCTTTGTGCGCGGCGACAATTCGCGCACCACGGACGGCAGCGGGCTCGGACTTTCGATAGCGCGGAGCTTTACGGAGCTGCAGAACGGCATATTCGACATCTCGATTGACGGAGATATGTTTAAGGTGACGATATGCTTACCGCTGACAGATAAATAACCGACAAACAGAGCGGGCGGGAAACCTAAAATTTCCCGCCCGCTCCGTTTATTTTTTACAGTATATTCTTAAAGAATTTCATATACTCAATCCAGTCCGTGCGGCTGAAGAAATGACCGCCCTTGCGAATGTGGTAAACGATATGTGCATCATCCGAGGGATTTTCGGAATAACCGGAAAGCCCTGCGGCTTCCCATATCTTTGCCGCCTCGCGAGAGCAGAGCTTTTCGCTCGGCGGGCAAGCCCACTCATCAAGCTCGCCGCTGCCGACCGCAACATAACGCGGTGCGCACGCGCCTATAAGGAAATGCTGGTCAAACGGGGCGGTTTCGGGTGCATCGCCGTATTTTTTGAAGTTTTCGCAGAACCAGTAAGGGAACCTGTCGTAAATCTGGTTGTAATGCTCGCAGTTGCCGAGCTTATAGCGTTCAAGCGAAGCGCCCGAGCAGCCCGAATCGTTTGAGCAGGCAAGCTTAACGCGGGTGTCGTTTGCGCCGCACCACAGAGCCGTTTTGCCGAGACGCGAATGACCTGCAACTGCAATATTTTCGGAATCAATATCGGGGCGTGCGCAGAGGTAATCAATAAATCTGCTCGCGGCAAACGCCCACATTGAGATTTTGCCCCAGTCGGTACCGTCGCCGCAGCGCGGATACTGTGCGGCAAGACCGTTGGTAAAATCGCCGTCATCGGATGTAACATCGCCGTAGTAAACTATGCCGAGGGCATAGCCGTTACTGAAAATCTCCTCGGCGGGATGGTATTTATCGTAAGGATTATCGTTAAAGTTAATATGTATCATAACCGGCATTTTCTCGCCGTTTGCGGGGGCAAAAAGCTTTACGGGCAAAGTAAATTCGCCTTTCGGTGTGGGAAATGTAAGGTCGATAAATTCAAGATTTGCGAAGCCGCAAAATGTGCTTACGCTCTTAACCACTTCACCTTTTACATACGCGGGAGCTTCGGGCATAATGCCGTACTCCTCGCGTGCGAGCACAGTGAGAAGCTCCTTGCGGCGCAGTTCAAGGTCGGTGATATTTTCAACATATTTGCCGTTATTGAGTTTAGTAAGTTCGGGAATATTCATAGCAGTACCTCCGTTATTTTAAAAGTTGTTTTATCTGTTTTTCGGTGGCAGACGGGCAGATTTTGCGCAGTCTGTCATATATCACCTCGCGTGAGTCCGAGGGCTCGTGCTCGTATTCGCGCGAAAGCAAATCGTACCCCCACATACTTTCGGGTGTGGCATAAACGGCAACGTGCCAGCCGTAGCCCTCGCCTGCTCTGTTCACGCGCTGTCTGAAATCCTTTACAACAAGGTAGGTTTTCATCTGCAGCTCGGTGAGCACTCCGTCAAAGTTCTTTTCGCCCTCCTTGCCGAAGCCCGCAAGGCGTTTAAGCTCATAGGAATAAAATTCGCCGCCGTCGGTGAACAAGTCCATTATCTTTTTCCAGCGGGTGCGAGCCTTGCCGTCATCCCAGAGGGCATCAAAATCGTAACCGTCGCGCCGCCAGTTCGCAAAATACGGCAGGTACTCAAGCGAAATAAATCCCGCCTTATTGCCGAAAAATTTGCCGTAAGCCACCTTGCCGCTTTGCGAAACGGTACGCCGCCATTCCCACGGATCACGAACGGTATCGCCGCTCCACCAATAATCCGAAACGGTATGTTCCTCTACCGAAAATCCGGGTACGCTGTTTTTAAAAAGCGGCAGAAAACCTATCTTATTCACATAATCTATAAGTTCTGCATCATTTTTAAGGCAGGATGGGTCACTTTCGCTTACACCGTACATAATCCATTCGCCGTGCTCGTTGCCCATATATTCACCCCCGTAAAATTCCGAATAGAGTATAGCATATACTTTATATAAAAATCAATTCAAATATTGATTTTAAAAAATTGCTATGTTATACTGTGAGCATTATATAAACTTATTATAATGAGGGGTTTGTATGTTGGATTCTTACATTAAATTAGGACTCGCGGGACTTCTGCCGACCATTGCCACCGTAGCGTTGTATTTACTTGACGAGCACACGGCTTTCGGCAAAAGCAAAACCGTATACAAACAGCTTGCATTCGGCGTTGTATTCGGCGTGCTTGCGATAATGGGCACCGATTTCGGTGTACCCATAAACAATGCGCAGATGAACTGCCGCGATGCCTCCGTGCTTTGCGCCGGTCTTTTCTTCGGTGCGCCCGCAGGCATTATTGCAGGTATAATAGGCGGCGTTGAGCGCTGGTTTTCGGTATATTGGGGCATAAGCGCGTACACCCGCCTGGCGTGCAGCGTTTCAACTATAATCGCAGGTTTCTATGCTGCCGCACTCAGAAAGTTTATGTTTGAAAACCGCCGTGCCGGTGCGTTCATTTCATTGGCAATAGGCGTTGTTATGGAAGTTTTCCATATGACGATGGTGTTTATCACGCATATGGATGCGCCTATAGAGGCTATGGCTATTGTTAAGATTTGCTCGGTTGTGATGATACCGGCAAACGCTCTTTCGGTGTGGCTCGCGGCATTCGCGCTTATGTTTGTTTCGAGAAAGCGCGGCAAAAACAAAAAGAAACATATATCGCAGATAATTCAGCGCTGGCTGCTGCTTACGGTCGTTGTAGCATTTTTGGTAACATCCGCATTCATTTACAGACTGCAGGATGAGCTTGCAAACGCACAGTCCGACAAGCTGCTTTCGCTTTCACTCGATGAGGTTTCGGACGATATAAGCGACGCTTCCGATGCAAGCCTTTTGAGTACAACATACGCCATACAGAAAGCTCTCGGCACCGATACGCTTGAAAATCTTGCAAAAAGGTACAATGTAGTCGAAATAAGCCTTGTTGACGAAAACGGAATCATAGTTGACAGCAACAATCCGCTCTATGTAGGCTTTGATATGAAGCTTGGTGAGCAATCCGCTGAATTTATGTGCCTTCTGGGCGATACGAAAGAATTCGTGCAGGATTACGGTCCCACCGCACGCGACTCCAACACTTTCAGAAAATATGCCGCAATTAAAGCCGAACCCGGTTTTATGGAAGTCGGATACGATGAAGCGGCACTGCAGCACGAGGTCGACACGCAGGTCGTGGGCATAACCAAAAACCGCCATGTAGGACAGACGGGTTATGTTATGATACTTGACAGCCAGCTCAATATCAAGAGTGCTCCCCCTGCACTTTCGCAGAAAAATCTTGCGCAGGCGGCAGACAAGGTTTCTTTACCCGGCACCGATACAAACTTCAATATGGTCATTAACGGCGTTGAATGCTTATGCCGCTATACCAAGGCAGAAGGCTACTACATCTTTTCGGTACTGCCGCTTGAAGAAGCATTGCAGATGCGCAACATCGCGCTTTACATAAACACATTTATGGAAATACTCGTGTTCGCCATACTTTTCGCCATTATCTATATACTTATAAAGCGCGTTATAGTACTTAATCTTAAATCCGTAAACAAATCACTCGGCAAAATCGCAAGCGGCGATTTGGATGAAAATATAAATGTGCGGTCAAGTGCGGAATTCTCTTCGCTGTCCGACGATATAAACACAACGGTTGATACCCTTAAGCACTACATCAGCGAGGCTTCCGCAAGAATAGACCAGGAGCTTGAATTTGCAAAAAACATTCAGACCTCTGCACTTCCGAGTAATTTCCCCGCTTTCCCGAAACGCCATGATTTAGATATCTACGCATCTATGGATCCGGCAAAATCGGTCGGCGGAGACTTCTATGATTTTTACATCACACACACCGACACGCTTAATTTCCTTATTGCCGATGTTTCGGGCAAAGGCATCCCGGCGGCTATGTTTATGATGCGCGCCAAGACTGAATTAAAGAGCCTTACCGAAGCCGATATGTCGCTGAGCACCGTATTCACACACGGCAACGATGCGCTTTGCGAAGGCAACGATGCCGGTATGTTCGTAACTGCATGGCAGGGAAGCATTGACCTTACGACCGGCAAGGTACTGTTCGCCAATGCCGGTCACAACCCCCCGCTCGTTCGCCGTAAGGACGGCAAATTCGAATACCTGCGTTCACGCGCCGGGCTCGTGCTTGCGGGTATGGAAGGTTTCCCTTACAAAGAGCAGGAGCTGCAGCTTGAACGCGGCGATATAATCTACCTATACACAGACGGCGTTACCGAAGCCACGAATGCAAACAACGAACTGTTCGGCGAAGAAAGACTGCTTGAAGCCATCAACTCGCGCGAATATGAGGATATGCAGGAACTTTGCAAATTTATTAAGAATGAAGTTGATAAATTCGTCGGAGATGCGCCGCAGTTCGATGATATTACAATGGTCGCACTTAAATATATCGGCACTCCACCGGCACCGTTCATTCATTTTGATGCCGCAGAAATCAGCGATATAAATGCTGTTACCGAATTCATTGAAGCAGAGCTTGAAAAGGTCGACTGCCCGATGAAGACGATAGTTCAGCTCAATATTGCCATTGATGAGCTTTACAGCAACATCGTGCGTTACGGCTATCCGAACGAAAAAGGTCCCGTTACCGTAACGCTTGTGGTGCGCGAAGACCCGCACAGAGTTTACATACGTTTCTGTGATGAGGGTATCCCCTACAACCCGCTGACGAAAGAAGACCCCGATATCACCCTTTCGGCTGAGGACAGAAAAATCGGCGGTCTCGGCATATTCATAGTGAAAAAGACTATGGACGAGATGAAGTATAAATACGAAGACGGCAAGAACATTCTCACCGTTATGAAATTACTGTAATTCATTAAAGGAGTGTATATATTTTGGCAGACTTTCTGAAGCTTGCAAACTCTTTACCCATGTATCTGCTTGCGGGAAGCATAATTTTGCTTGTCGTATTCCAGGCGGTGCTTTTCCTTGTGCGCGCATGGCGCGAGGGTAAGCGCATAGGTATGGATGTTGAAAAAATGAAAAAAGTTGTTATTTCGAGCGTTACCTTCACGGTGCTCCCCTCGGTGGGCATACTCATAAGCGTGCTTGCACTCGCCCCCGCTCTCGGCGTTCCGCTGCCGTGGACGAGACTTTCAATAGTCGGCTCGCTTCAGTATGAGGGTCCCACGGCAAACAACATCGCCAAAGCACTCGGGCTCGGCGAACTGCCGAGTGAGCTGATGAGCCCCGCGGCATTCGCTTCGATAGCTCTTGCGATGACGCTTGGCGTTATGTCCTCGTCATTCATTATACTTTTCCTTTACAAATCATATCAGAAAAAGGTCACAAAAGCCGCCACCAAGGATACAAAGCTCACCGATGTAATATTCTGCGCGGGCTTTATGGGTATGTGTGCGGCATACGCGGGCGATGCATTCGGCAAGCTGCGCACCATAACGCTTGACAGCGGTGTGGTCAGACCGAGCAATATTCTTTTTGTTATTGCATTTGCGGTTTCGGCAGTCTGCATGGCTTTGCTGACCCGGGTAATCAAGAAAAAGAAAGTTATGTGGCTTGAAAACTACTCGCTTGCTTTCAGTATGCTGCTGGGTATGGCTGCCGCGGTAGTCGGTCAGTTCATATTCCCGACACTCTCGACTTTCGTAGATTAAGGAGGCGGAAAAAATGAAAAAAACAGATATGACTTATGAAGAATCAATGCACAGAGTCGGCAGATTCTGGACACTCATAATGATTTTCGTAATGCTCGCATTACCCATAGGCATTTGCGTAATATTCAAGACAAAACCGATTTTAACCGCCACCTTCTGGTCGGCATTCATCCCTGTTCTGCTTTGCGATTTACCCGCAAGCATCGGTGAAATAGTTGCATACGCCCCCATGCTCGGCACGGGAGGCACTTACCTTGCATTTATCACAGGCAACCTTTCAAACCTTAAAATCCCCTGCGTTATGACCGCAAGGAAAATGGTCGGCGCGGAGGTCGGCACACCCGAAAGCGAAATTATTTCCACCATCTCAATCGCTTCGAGTGCCATTACCACAACGGTAGTTCTCGCAATAGGCGTTATGCTTATAACTCCCCTTACACCCATACTCGAAAACCCCGTATTGCTGCCCGCATTCAAGACGGTCATACCCGCCATGTTCGGCGCACTCGGCTTTAAGTATTCAAGCGACAACCCCAAGGTAGCAATTCTGCCTATGGTGCTCGGTATTGCAATTTTCCTTATTGCGCCGCAGCTCACCTCAAGCGTTGCGATCATGGTATTCGTTATTGCGGCAATTTCAATAGTCGCATCCTTCTTCCTTTATAAGAAAGGAGTATTTTAATAACTATGATCAAATATATTCTTTCGGCTGTTCTTGCAGTAATCGTCATAGCCGTTATTGTTATGGCGATTCGCGCCTGCAAAGCCAAAGCACCCGAAGCAAAGCCGAAAGCCGAAAAGGCTTATACTCCCGAAGATGAAGCAAAATACGCCCATATGCTTTCGGAAATGGTCAAGGTACCCACCGTTTCACTTGCCGGCAACAACGATTTAACGGAGTTCCGCAAGCTGCAGGCGGTCATGAAAGAGCTTTTCCCTCTCATAGATAAAAATCTTGAAAAGACAGACCTTGAAGGCAACCTGCTCTACCGCTGGAAAGGTAAGAACCCCGACCTTGAAGGCATACTGCTTATGGGGCACCAGGATGTTGTTACCGCCGACGAGGTCAACTGGGAGCACGAGCCTTTTTCGGGCGATATTGCCGACGGCAGAGTTCACGGCAGAGGCGCCATGGACTGCAAATGCACCGTTATGGCTGAATGGGCGGCTGTGGAAGAGCTGCTCGCAGAGGGTTTTGAGCCCGAACGCGACATATACCTCGCCTGCTCGATAAATGAAGAAATAGGCGGCACGGGCGCACCGATGACCGCACAGTACCTTAAAGACCACGGCGTTCACCTTGCCGCGGTAATGGACGAAGGCGGCGCGATAGTAAACGGAATCGTACCCACGATGAAAGTCGACTGCGCCGCGGTTGGCACAGTTGAAAAGGGCTTTGTGGATATAAAATTCACCGCAAAGTGCAACGGCGGTCATTCATCCACACCCCCGAGAAACAACCCGCTTGCAAGGCTTTCGGCATTCGTTAACGAGGTCGAAACAAAGCGCCCGTTCAAAAAAATTATGAGCGAGCCGGTTGAAACAATGTTCAAATACGTTGCACCCTATCTCGGTTTTCCATTCAGATTCGTTCTGTGCAATTTGGGCGTTTTCAAGCCCCTGCTTACCACACTGCTGCCAAAGGTTTCACCCATGGCGGAGGCGTTTATTTCAACCACCTGCGTTTTTACGATGTGCGGCGGCTCAAGAACGCCGAATGTTATACCGGATGAAGCTTACGTAATAGCAAACCTGCGCCCCACCATAGGGCAGGACAGCGACGAAAGCATTGAGGTGCTTAAAAAAATCGCCGCCAAGTATGACCTTGACTGCGAGGTTATGAGAAATGTCAAGGTTTCCGCAATAACGGACCACAACAGCAGTGAATTTGCATACCTTGAAAAATGCGTTCACGAATTTTACCCCGAGGTCTGCTTTACGCCTTACTACATCACGGGCGGCACCGATTGCAGAAACTACCAGATAGTAAGCGACAACTGCCTGCGCTTCTGCCCGATAAGAATGGACAATCAGCAGGAAGCCGCCATGCACGCCGCAAACGAGAACATAAACACCGATGCTGTTGCGGACGGCGTAAAATTCTACAAGTATTACCTTAAAAATCACGGATAAGTCAAATTATTAAAGCCGCGCGGATTCATTAAAAATCTGCGCGGCTTTTTTATTTTATTCTGTTGTTTCGTAAGCTTCTTTGCAGGCTTTAAGCTGCTCTGTGATATTTATTTTCTGCGGGCAGACCTTTTCGCACTGACCGCAGCCTATGCACTCACCTGCTTTGCCGCCGTCTGCGGTAGCGGCAAGGTAGGCTTCTTTTGCCTCGTCAAGCTGACCGAATGCAAGCTGCTTGTTGCGTGCGGCGAATATCTCGGGAATTTTCACGCCCTTGGGGCAGCCCTCGGCACAGTAGCGGCAGCCGGTGCAGGGAATATCCTTGACCTTATTGAAAACATCCTGCGCCTTTTTTATCGCTTCGCGCTCGGCTTCGTTAAGCGGCTTGAAATCTGCCATATAAGAAACGTTATTGTTGACCTGCTCAACATTCGACATACCCGAAAGAACGGTGAGAATACCGTCAAGCGAGGCAACAAAGCGTATTGCCCACGAAGCATAAGAGGCATCGGGATTTACTGCCTTGAAAATGTTTTTGACCTCCTCGGGCGGATCTGCGAGCTTGCCGCCCTTGACGGGCTCCATAACGACTATGGGCTTGCCGTGCTTGCGCGCGACCTCATAATTTTCGCGAGCGCGTACCTTGGGGTCTTCCCAATCGGCGTAATTTATCTGCAGCTGCACAAATTCAACATCGGGGTGCTCGGTGAGCAGTTTATCGAGAAGCTCCGGTCCGCCGTGGAACGAAAAGCCGTAATGTTTTATTCTGCCCTTCGCCTTTTCCTGCTTAACGAAATCCCACAGACCGAATTTATCGTATTTTTCATAGTTGCTCTCCATAAGCGAATGGAGAAGATAAAAGTCGAGATACTTTGCGCCGGTGCGTTTAAGACTTGTATCAAGCTCCGATTTGGCGATTTTCTCCGACGGTATTTTTGCCGCAAAAAGCTTGCTTGCAAGTGTGTATGACTCGCGCGGATACCTTTCCACAAGTGCCTTGCGGGTCGCCGCCTCACTGCCGACATAGACGAATGCGGTATCAAAATATGTGAAACCGTTTTTCATAAAAATATCGACCATTTCGCAGGACTGCTTTACATCTATTGCAGGCCCCTTGCGCGGCAGGCGCATAAGCCCGAAGCCGAGTTTTTTTACATTCTGACCGAGGTATTTTTCTTCCATAACAGCACCGCTTTCTTTATTTTATAAATTGAGTATAACACGCGAATTCCAGATAATCAACAAAAACAAAACGATATTATACTTGATTTGAACGCACACAGCAGATATAATTGTATTATACACATACGGAGGTGCTTTTTATGCCCGAAAAAGAAATATACCACATTTTAAGCAACACGCACTGGGACCGCGAATGGTACCAGTCGCACGAAAAATATCTTGTGCGGCTCGTGGAGCTTTTTGACAGACTTGTTGCGATACTCGAGGAAAAGCCCGATTACCGTTTCATAACGGACGGGCAGTTTGCGCTTATTGACGATTACCTTGCGGCGCGCCCCGAAATGCGCGAACGCGTTAAGGCACTGATCAAAAAAGGACAGCTGCTTGCAGGTCCGTGGTACACGCAGCCGCTTGAAAATATCGTGGGCGGCGAAGCACTTATAAGAAACCTGAAATACGGCATAAAAAAGAGCGAGGAGCTCGGCGGTGCAATGCGCTTTTCGTATGAAATTGACGAATTCGGTCACGCTTCGCAGATGCCGCAGATATATAACGGCTTTGATATTCACGGTGCAATGGCGTGGCGCGGCAACCCGAAAAATTCAAAGAGCGTTTACGAATGGCAGGCTCCCGACGGCTCGGCGGTAAATATGTTTTATTCGCGCTCCGGCTACGGCTTTGCCACCACCCTGCCCGCAAATGAGGATGATTTTGACGAAACCATTGACGGCGTAACATTCCGCCGCCGCGGACTTAAAAACCGCGTGAACGCTTTGCGTGAATACTCGCTTTTTAACTCCGAAAGCAGCAATATGTTCTGGCTCAACGGCATTGACCACTCGTGGGCGCAGGCAGATTTGCTTGAAGTAATTGAGAAAATCCGCGCACTGTTCCCCGACATTGAAGTAAAGCAATCCACACCGACGGAATTTGCCGAGGCGGTGCTTAAAGATTACGAAGCCGCCGGCAAAAAGCCCGAATGTGTCAAGGGTGAGCTTTTATACACATTTGAGGATATTTTAGAAAGCACGAACGCTCTGCATCCGCGGCAGAAAAAACGCCATTACGATGCTGAAAAGCACCTTGTTGACCGATTTGAACCGCTTGCGGCATTTGCATGGCTGCTCGGTGAAAAGTACCCCGATTGGTCTCTTGAAAGGGCGTGGAAATATGTGCTTGAAAACCACGCGCACGACAGTCTGGGCTGCTGCTCGGTGGATGAGGTTTTTGAGCAGGTAATGGCGCGTTACGGCGCGTGCATATCGCTTTGCGAGCAGGCGGAGGACAAGGCGTTGCGCTATATTATGAGTTGTGCCGACAGCTCCCCCGCCGTGTATGTTTTCAACCTTTCGCCATACAATGCAAACGGTGCGCGCAGAGTGAGCTTTGACATTCCCGCCGGCTTCTGCGACGGATTTTTCGAGCTTACCGCCCCCGACGGCAAGGCTGTGGATATTGAGGTTATCAGTCAGGAGCTTTGCGGCGATGTGCGCTACAATCCGCGCCGCGGTCACCCCACCTGGGGCAAGCGGTACAAGGTCGATGCGATAATTGATTTACCCGAAGTCAAACCGTACGGCTGGGTAAGGCTTGACTTCAATAAAACCGACGATGAAAAGCGCGTTGACAACCGCAGATATTATAATCTTGAAAAAGTGCCGGGAGTGCTTGAAAACGAGTATTTTAGTATTAGATTCAACCAAAACGGCACATTCGACCTGACCGACAAACGAAGCGGATGCGTTTACCCGTCGCAGCTTTTGTTTGAGGATACGGGCGAAGCCGACAGTGTTTATGTGCACTGCGAGCCGCAGTATGACAGACGGAGGATATATTCTGCCGATAAAGCGGAAATAAACTGCCTTTATGATACCCCGCGCGGTGCAGCTTATGAAATAAGCACCGTACTTAATATTCCCGACGGACTTACCGCGGACAGAAAGCACCGCGCAGAGCAATGCAAGCCTCTCAACATAAAATGCGTGATCGCCCTTTACAAAGGCGACGAAAAAATACATATAAACATTCACATTGAAAACCGCAGCCGCTACCACCGTCTGCGCGTACTGTTCCCCTCCTGCCTCCGTAATGCCGAGTATTCCGCGGCAGGTCAGCCGTTCGACCACGCCGAACGCATAATAAGTGTACCCTTTGATAAGGAGCTTCCGCGCGAGCAGGATTACCCGACAAAGCCGTGCATAGACTACTGCTGTGTTGCCGAAGACGGTGCGGGGCTCGGCGTTGCCGCAAAGGGTATTTACGAATATGAATGCACAGACGACAATGCACGAGCACTTGCGCTGACACTTTTACGCTGTGTTGAGGATATTGACACCGCTACATTCGCCGTTACACCCGAATACAAATGCCGCGAGGCGCAGAATTTAACGGCTGTTGACTATGAGCTTGCGCTCATCCCCTATGACGGCACAAATGAAGCTCTGTTCAAAGCGGTCGCACAGTTCTGCAAGCCGCTCGAAGTCATTTTCAACCGCGCCGCCGAGGACAGTGTACTGCCCGAATATGTGCGCCCCGAAAAAATGCTTGCGGCAAGCGGCTCGTTTATTGATGTGAAAGGCGCGACCGTTACAGCAATAAAGCGTGCGGATGACCGCAACACGCTTATTGTAAGGCTCTTAAACAATACCGACACCGAAACGGCTGCAACTGCGGCACTGACCGTGCCGAATATAAATGTAAAAGCAATTTACGAAAACACGCTTGAAGAAAAGCGCACAAGAAAGATATGCGACGGCGGATGTGCTGAAATAACACTCGGCGCGCACAAGCTTCTGACGCTTGAATTTGAAATATGAAAGGTTGAAATAATATGAAAATCGGTCTTTCCTCGTGCGGCAAGAAAATTTGCGACGGCCTTTTTATGGAGTATGCCGCCGCAGGTATTGAGGCTATGGAAATCTCGGTAGGTCTTGAAGAATGTCTGCAATTCGATTTTGAGAATACTGCCGCGCTCGCGAAAAAGCACGGAATCGAGCTGTGGTCGTTTCACCTGCCGTTTATGCCGTTTTCGGATATTGACATTTCATCACCGAAAATATGCGAAAAGACGCTTGACTGCCTGAAAATGCTTATTGACAAAGGAGCAGCCGTCGGCATAAAGCGCTTTATCGTTCACCCGAGCGGCGAGCCGATAATTTCTGCCGAAAAGCGCGAAATTCGTATGCAGACTTCCAAACAGAGCCTGAAAACACTTGCGCAGTACGCCGACGAACGCGGTGCGGTAATTGCGGTCGAAGACCTGCCGCGCACTTGTCTCGGAAAAAATTCAGACGAAATACTTGAGCTTTTAAGCGCAGATGACAGGCTCGGCGTATGCTTTGACACAAACCATTTATTAAGTGAAAAAATAACCGATTTCATTAAGCGCGTAGGCGACAGAATAATCACAACACACATTTCCGATTACGATTTTGTTGACGAAAAACACTGGCTGCCGGGTGAAGGGAAAATCGACTGGCAGGAGCTTTACAAGGCACTTTGCGAAACGGGTTATGACGGTGTGTGGCTTTATGAACTCGGGTTCAAAGCGCCGAAAACACTTGAACGCGAACGCGACCTTACTTGCTTTGATTTCAGCGAAAACGCGCACAAGATTTTTAACGGAGAGTTATAAAAAACGCCGCAAGAGTTATCCTCTTGCGGTATTTTTGTGTCGGTTATTATTCCGAAAGCACCTTTTTGTAATTTTCCTTATCGGTATCGCCCTCGGTGGAGAAGCAGAGCACGACGGAATTTTCATCAAGCCCGAGTTTTGCTTTTATTTCGGCAAGCTCGGGGTTTTTCATTATTTCGGCAACATAGCCGGCGGTAGATGCGCCGCTTTCACCCGACACCACTTTCACATCGTCGCCAAGCGGTTTGCCGAGCATTCTCATTCCGTTTTCGGCAACATAGTCGGGTGCGGTAACAAAGAAATCGGCGTGGTCTTTCAACACATCCCACGCAAGCGGGCAAACTTCACCGCAGCAAAGCCCCGCCATAATCGTCTGCATATCGCCGTCAGTGGCGTAAAGCGAGCCGTCGTTATGCAGCGCGGTAACATAATTGCAATTAGCACCGTTCGGCTCAAAAACGGTTATGACCGGTCTGTCAGCATCGCCGCAGGCATCGGCAAAAAACGCGCACACGGCACCCGCCATTGAGCCGACACCCGCCTGCAGAAAAATATGTGTTGGCTTAACGCCGCCGAGCTGTTCAAAGGCTTCAAGCGCCATGGTGGTGTAGCCCTGCATAATGTTCTGCGGTATTTCGCGGTAACCGTCCCACGCGGTATCCTGCACAACTATCCAGCCGTATTTATCGGCACACTCTTTTGAGTGGCGCACGGCATCATCGTAAAGCATATCGGTTATGCTTGCATCGGAGCCGAGTGCAAGTATATTGTCGAGCCTTTCCTTTGCCGTGCCGCGCGGCATAAACACAACGCTTTTCTGACCGAGGCGGTTTGCAGTCCACGCAACGCCCCTGCCGTGATTGCCGTCGGTAGCGGTAACAAACGTTATTTCGCCGAGCTTTTCTTTAACGGGGGCAGACAGAAGCTTTTCGCACGAAAGCTCCGAGATATCGCACCCGAGTTTTCTTGCGATAATGCTGCCTATGGCAAAGCTGCCGCCGAGCACCTTGAAAGCATTAAGCCCGAAACGGGAGCTTTCATCCTTGACATAAAGATTCTTCAAGCCGAGGTTTTCAGCAAGATTTTTCAACTCGCAAAGCGGTGTAACGCTGTATTCGGGAAAGGTTTTATGAAAAGCCCTGACTTTTTTCGCCGCTTCAGTGCCGTAGAGTTTAACATCGGAAAGATTTGTTTTTGATTTTTGATTTATTGATGCTGTTTTGAATTCATTATTCATATTACCACCGACCTTTTTATTATAATATCAACTTTCAACCGCATATTCAACATAAATTCCCGAAAAGACTTGTATTTTTAACCGAAATAAATTACTATGGGATAAAGTAAAGATGAAATAAGGAGGTTTTCCCCGTGAAAAATCCCCTCGGTTTTCTTTTTTCAAAGCAAATGAATGACGAAGGCATTTCCAACCGCGAGATTCTGCGTTATTCATTAGGTGCAGTCGGTTCCTCGATATCCTACGGTTTCGTTTCCGGCAGAGTAACGTATTTCTATGAAAACCACGTTGTACCCGGTGAAAATGCGCACTATGTAGGTAAAATCATGACGGGTTCCATAATCTGGGATGCCGTTAACGATGTGCTTGTAGGCGGATATGTTGACCGCCGTCAACACAAGCCGTACCGTAAGATGCGCCCGTTTCTGCTTTATTTCCCGCCGTTCATTGGCGGACTTGCTTCTTTTATGTTTTTGAACCCCGCAAGGTCGCCGCTTTTGAAGCTGCTATACCTCATATTCTGCTACTTTTTCTGGGACCTGCTTTACTCATTTCAGGATATAGGCATCTGGGGCAAGCTATCGCTTTCATCAAGTCATTCCGAAGAGCGAGCCAAAATCACACAATGGGTATCTATCGGCGCAAGCCTCGGCGGATATATTCCGAAGCTGTTTCCGACCCTGTGGGATTTGCTTGAAGGCAAGGGAGTTGACGAAAAACTCATTTTCATTATGTTCGCCTTTGTTTTCGGATTGGGCGGCGAGCTTATTGCCATTAACGCTTCAAAATACAAAGAAAGAATCAATGTTCCCGTAAAAAAAGACGAGAATTTCTTTAAGGCGATAACCGTGCTGCGCCACAATCCCACTCTGCTGCTCATAGGCGCGGCGAAGATAATTCACGAGCTTTACCCGAGAATCGACAGGACTTATTTCTATCAGTCGGAATTCCGCAACAACAAGCATTTCGGAGGCGGTACCGCAGAGACGCTTTACGATACCGTTTCAAGCATACCCGGTGCGCTTTCCGTATTTTTTGCAAACAAGCTCATCAAAAAATTCGGCGGTATGAAACGCGCTCTGCTGATTTCGCAGATAGCTATCATCGCCGCAAGAATCATCGCCTACTTCGTGGGCATCATCCCCGGCTGCAAATACAACACCGCCCACGGCTTCATTATAATGTGCATTATTATCGGCATTTCGAGCGCATTCACAAGCTTTATGGATATTGCACACCGTTCGCTTATAAACGACTCCATTGACGAGGTTGAGCTTAAAACCGGTTTAAGAACAGAAGGCATTACTTTCTCGGCATTGAGTTTTTCTCAGAAGCTCAACAACAGCCTGCAGTCGCTTATAAAGAACATCACGCTTTACAATTTCCTCGGCTACAAGCCCCTGCCCGGCGACCCCGATTACATTTTCCACCAGAGCGCACATTTCTACAAATGGCAGTACCCGATATTTATGCTCGGTCCGGTCATAGGCGAAGCACTTTATATGATTTTCATATTCTTTGTAAAAGAAGACCCCGAGCGCCGAACGGAGGTAGAGCGCCTGCTTGCGGAGCGCCGCAGGTCGCTTGAAATTGAAACCCCCGTTGAATCACCGCAATAATAAAAAGCATCGGTATTTCGTTTGAAACACCGATGCTTTTTTTGCGGTAATTATTTTGCTATTTCAAAATGATACTCGGCATTTTCGTACCACTTGTTAAGTACGAAGTTGCGCGGTCTGAAAACGACCTCATCATCGTAAATTTCAAGCTGAGCACCCGTGCCGGACTGAGGCAGACCGAACGAGTTTACAATGCCGTATGTGGGAAGATTAAGGTAAGTAACACCGTTGACTACCTCGGCATTTGAGAAACCGTACTGTTCTTCAAACTCACGGCTCTTGATGCCGGCGTGCATATGACCGCTTATGTAGTAAACATTTTTGTACTTTTCCATAATCGACTTAACATCGTTTTTTTCAAGGTCAATGCCGCTGCCGGGCCAGATAGTCTCCTGACCGTTGATGCCGTCAACCGGCCAATGGCAGCATACGAAAACGGGCTTGCCGCCTGCGGTGCCGGATGCGAGCTCGCGGTCAAGGAAAGCGAGCTGCTCGGGTGAGAGGTCAACCGCATCGAAATGGCCGCCGTCTATAACATCGTCGCCGAGAACGATGAACTTATAACCGTTGATTTCGGTGCTGTAATAGGCGTTGGTAATATTGCTGCCGCTGTATTCGTTGTAATACTTAATGAAATTGGCTTTTGCTTCTTCCCTGCTGATGTCTGTAACATCCCTATCGCCCGCGTGGCCGATATCGTGGTTGCCGGCAACGCTTATGACAGGTGCGGGGCTGTTCTTTTCGATAATCTCAAAATAGCGTGCAAGGCTCGGCTCATCGGCATAGTTTGTGAGGTCGCCGCAAACAACGACACCGTCGATGTTTACCTTTGACCTGCCGAGGTTTGTGAGCCCCACCTCGAGCATTGTGGTACGCAAAAGACCTTTTGCTTCAATGTGTGTATCGGAAATAAGCTCGATTGTGGCATTGCAGCCTTTTTTGACATTGTCGATAGTGCCGAACACATTTGACTGTGTATTCGGAGTGAGTGTAAGAATGATAGCCATTAAGAACGGAATGAAATTTGAAAAAATAGCTTTTACAACTGTCATTGTTCTGCTCCTTTTCCGCGTTTTTCAATATTTACAATATATTAACACAATATGTGAACTTTTGCAAATGTTTTTATTTTTTGCCGAGATATTCTTTAACAATATATATCGGGCGCTTTTTGGACTGAATATACACTTTGGAAAGGTATTCACCGAGAATACCGAGACAGAAAAGCTGCAAGCCGCCAAGCAGAAGCACGAGCACCACGATTGTGGCATAACCCGGAACATCTATGCCCTTAAAAATCTTTTCGCAAACTACTACGATAAGGTAAAGAATTGATACTACAAACGAGAAAAGTCCGACAAAGGTTGAAAGTTTGAGCGGAAATGTTGAGAAAGAAACTATGCCTTCAAACGCATATTTTATGAGTTTACCGAAGCTCCACTTCGATTCGCCGCTTGCGCGTTCCTCAACCTTATAGGGAATATACTCGGTATTAAAGCCGACCCAGCTTAAAATCCCCTTTGAAAAGCGGTGGTATTCCGTCATTTCAAGCACGGCATCCACCATATTGCGGCGCATAAGGCGAAAATCCGAAGCGCCGTTTACAAAATCGACCTCGGCGATTTTATTGATTATTTTATAAAAACCGGATTTCAGTGCAGTAACCGCCTTACCCTCGCAACGCTCATCCTGATAAGCGGCTACACAGTCGGTATCGGGATTATTGCGAAGTATTTCAAGCATTTCGAGCACTACTTCGGGGCGCTGCTGCAAGTCGGCATCTATAAGGCAGACGGTGTCGCCCGAAGCGTATGAAAGACCTGCATAAATTGCGGCATCCTTGCCGAAATTGCGGCTGAATGACACCACCTGCACATTTGCAGAACAGCAGTTTTCTTCATATATAGCTTTAAGATTTTCAAGAGTACCGTCGGTGCTGCCGTCGTTTATAAAAACGATTTCATAATCGGTCACTTTATTTTCAAAAACTCTGCGCACCTCATCATAAAACAGGCGAACATTATTCTCCTCATTATAACAGGGCACTACCAATGAAAGCTCCATAAGCTGAACCTCCGTATTATTTCTGTTAAAGTTTACCATATTGCCGCAGATTATTCAATAAGCGGCGAAAAATTAAAATTTTGTTCATTCTTTTGACTGCGTACGATTTTTGTGCTACAATACCGTCGAGGTGTTTGTATGAAAGACCACAGAGAAAAGGCCGCCGCACTTTTTATGCAGGGCTGCAACTGCAGTCAGGCGGTGTTCGCCGCATTCGCGGATGAATTCGGCATGGATGAAAAGACCGCGCTGATGATTTCCGCCTCATTCGGCGGAGGAATGGGCAGACTGCGCGAGGTCTGCGGTGCAGTGAGCGCAATGTTTATGGTTGCGGGGATTGCCGCCGGTTACAGCGACACCTCGGATAAATCCTTAAAGGACAAGCATTATGCACTTATTCAGCAGCTTGCCTTTGAATTCAAGGAGCGTTTCGGCTCGTATGTGTGCCGCGATATTCTGAAAAAAGACGGTCCGGAGCCGCCGGTTTCCGCTGAACGCTCACCGGACTTTTACAAAACACGCCCCTGCCTTAAATGTATTGTGTGCGCCGCCGAAATACTCGATGAACACTTTTTCAAAAATTAAAAATATTCACGAACTTTTTGCTCGCTGTAAGAAATGAATTTTTTTACAAGCGGGCTTTTTATTTTTTCATCGGTAACAACAAGTCCGAGCTCGCGGCCGCACAGCGGCGATATGGGCTTGGTAACAACGCCGGAGCAATCTATGCTCTTTAACACAAGCTCGGGAAGAATGCTTACACCCATACCCATTTCCACAAGCTCCGTTACGGCAGAGTCTGCGACCGATGTTGCGGTAATGACAGGCTTAACACCGTTCGCATTGAGTGCCGAGAGCACATCGGGGTCGAAGCCGAATGTCGGCATTATGAAATTCTTGCCGTTGAAGTATGAAATGGGTACCTCATTTTTGAACAGTGTGCCTTCCTCTTTCGGCAGAACGGCAAAAAAGCGGTCATCCCCCGCTTTTATGAAACGGCAGCCGGTAAATGTGTGGCGGCTCGCAAAGCCGATATCGAGCTCCGCCGTGGCAACGAGACCGTAGATTTTACCGAGGTCGCAATCGCGTATTTCGAGCCTGACATTCGGGTAAAGCTCACGGAAGCCGTTTATGATTTCCGGCAGCCATGTTTTGAGTATGCTTGTGTAGGTGCCTATGCGAAGGTAGGCATCGGCACCGCTTTTGACTTCCTCGATTTTCTTTTCAAGATTTTCGGAAGCGATGATATATTCATTTATCTGCGGCATAAGCCTTTCGCCCTCGGCGGTAAGGGTTACGCCGTTTTTGTCGCGTTTGAGAAGCGATATACCCATTTCCGCTTCAAGACGGTTCATCATCTGCGTAAGCCCCGCCTGAGTGTAGCCGAGCTCCTCGGCTGCTTTGGTGAGGCTGCCCATACGCACCGCTTCAACAAGTGTTTTGATTTTTTGAGAATCCATTATAATACCTCACATCATTCATAACAAACTGTTATGACACTATTATAAACTGTAAATTTACAATTTGCAAGTATAATTATATAATGTATTAAATGTTTGTTAATATCTGTTTTCGACAGAAACAAACAAAATTTTCACGAAAGGTGATAATATGGAAAACAAACTCGAAAAGAAGTACGGTCTGTTTACCGCTATGGGCATGGTTATCGGTATCGTTATCGGTTCCGGCGTATTCTTCAAAGCACAGAACGTACTTAACAGCACCAACGGCGATATGCCCATGGGTATTCTCGCATGGATCATCGGCGGTGTCGTTATGATCATCTGCGGCATTAACTTTGCCACACTTGCAACAAAGTACGAAAAGGTCAACGGACTTGTTGACTATGCCGAAGCTACCGTAGGCTCCAAATATGCTTATATGCTCGGCTGGTTTATGGAAACCGTTTATGTTCCCGGCATGACAAGTGCTCTTGCTTGGGTTTCCGCCCGTTACACTCTTGCAATTTTCGTTCCCAGCGGAATACTCGACATCAACGACACGATCGCAAGTGATATCTGCCTTGCTCTCGCAGGCTTCTACCTTATTGCAAGCTACTGCATCAATGCTCTTGCTCCCAAGCTTGCAGGTAAGCTCCAGGTCAGCATGACTGTTATCAAGCTCATTCCTCTTATCCTTATGGCTTTTGCAGGCATTATCGTAGGTCTTCAGAACGGCAATGTTTCCGCCGCTTTCGCAACCTCCGGTGCTTCCGCTGCCGTTGACGGCGGTTCAACTCAGGCTCTGCTTGCCAGCGTTGTTGCTGTTGCATTCGCTTACGAAGGCTGGATTCTTGCAACCTCCATCAACTCCGAGCTTAAGAATTCCAAGAGAAATCTTCCCCTTGCACTTACACTCGGTTCAATCGTTATCATCGTTATTTACATCATCTACTACATAGGCATTTCCGGTGCAGTTCCGATAGATGTACTTCGCGAGCAGGGCGCTAACGCTGCTTTCGTTTCCGTATTCGGCAATGTCGGCGGTACTCTCGTAGGCGTTTGCATCGCAATCTCCTGCCTCGGCACTCTCAACGGCCTTATGCTTTCACAGACCCGCGGTATGTACAGCGTTGCCGCTAACGGCAGAGGCCCCAAGCCGAAGATGTTTGCAGAAGTAAGCCCCTCCACAAATATGCCCTCCAACTCCTCTATAATCGGTCTGCTTATTTGCGCTGCATGGCTTCTCTACTTCTTCATCGCAAACCTTTATTCAAAGAACTTCCTCGGCGTATTCAGCTTTGACTCTTCAGAGCTTCCGATCATCACGATTTATGCTTTCTACATTCCGATGTTCATTCTCTACATCAAAAAGAATCACAAGGAAGGCTTCCTCAGACACGTTCTTCTTCCCATTCTCGCCATCATCAGCTGCGCATTTATGGTATTCGCCGCTCTGTATTCACACGGCTATTCACCCTATATGACCGCAAAGGCAAACGGCACATTCAGCTGCCCCGTACTTTTCTACCTTATAGTATTTGCCGTATTTATGGTAATCGGCGCATTCTTTATGAAGAAGAAAGACGAAGGCGCAAACAACTGATCAAACTTATAAAAAAGCCGGGATTCACGAAAGTGAGTCCCGATTTTTTTATTGTGAATTGACAGTTTATGCTTTTCGTGATACTGTAAAGATACTAATTTACGAAAGTGTGATTTTATGCTTATAAAAATATGTGCAGGAATCCTCTCGGCGCTTGCCGCTATATTTACGGTGTTTTCTGCAATGCCGGATGTAGCCCCGATGCAGGTTGAGCCCGACCTGAATTTTGTTCCGGTTCTGCGTTTTGTGGTATCAAGCGACTCTCATGTAAAAAAATACGGCGATGAAAAAACGCAGCGAATAATGAAAATGATAAACACCGGATATGCCGCAGCCGAAGCAGACCCGAACTACCAAAGACTTGACGCCGCCCTGCTTATTGGCGACACAACGGACACGGGTCTGCCCTCCACATTTATCAGCATAAAGGCGGCAGTAAAAAAGGTGCTTACAGGCGATACGGATTTTCTCGCAGTTGCCGCGAAAAACCACGACAGTTACCTCAGCAGAATAAGCAGATTATATATTTCGGGCATAAGCGAGGACAAAGCCGATTTTCACAAAGTGATTAACGGTTACCACTTTATCGGGCTTTCCGCCTCCCCCACAAGCTTTAAGCACTATACAAAGCATCAGCTTGAATGGCTCGATGAGCAGTTGAGCAAGGCAGTTGCCGCCGACCCGGAAAAGCCGGTATTTGTTTTTCAGCACGAGCATATTTACAACACCGTTTACGGCAGTTTCCCCGAGGATACCTGGGGAGTTGAATACTTTACCGATATACTCAATAAATATCCTCAGGTCATAGATATTTCAGGTCACTCGCATTACCCTGCAAATGACCCTCGAGCCATATGGCAGGGTTCATTCACGGCTATCAACGACGGCGGACTTAATTATTATGAATTCACAATAGACGGCGCAAAAAGTCAACACCCCGAAAGCAGTGACAATATGGCACATATGCTGCTTGTAGAGGTCGATGCCGCTAACCGCGTAAAAGTGCGAGTTTGCGATATGAACGCCGAGGCGGTACTTGCAGAGTACCTTATTGATAATGTAAATGAGCCAAACAAGACCAAATATGCATTTGAAACGCGCAAAGCAGCGGCAAGTGCGCCCGTTTTTGCCAAAGAGCCCGAGGTAAGCTGCGAAGGTAAAACGGTTACGGTAAAGACCTCACCCGCAACTCCGTCGGCAGAGGATGTGGTGTTCATTTACCGCGTGGAAATCATAAACGAAAATGGCGAAACAGCTGCAACGGCAAAGAAGCTCGGTGATTATTACAAAACACCGATTTGCGGCGATATTGAACTTTCAGCGGAGGTTCAGGAAGCCGGTAAATACACTGTGAAGCTCGTTGCGGAGGATGCCTGGGGGCTTGTGAGCGAGCCACAGATAAGTGAGATAACAATTAAATAAGCAAAAAACAAGGGGTCTGTAAAAGCCAAACTTTAACAGACCCCTTGTTTTTCGGTGATTTAATATTTGTCCACGCTTTCGACATCCAGCACAAACACTATCGCGCCGCCCACGGCAACCTCGGTGGCGAGGTCATCCTCACGCAGCCCCCTGCCGAATGCGGCGGTAGACGGAGCAATATGGGAGCGTTTTTGAGAATGCTCTTTGATTATGGACTTGACCTGCGGAACTTTTTCATCATCGGCACCAATAAGGAATGTGGTGTTGCCGACCATCAAAAAACCGCCCGTGGTGGAAAGCTTGGTAACGGTAAATCCCTCTTTGGTAAGCGCCGAGGATACCACGGCACTATCATCGTTATTGACTATGGCTATAACTAATTTCATACTTGCATCCTCCTTAAATCTTCGGCATAATCATCTTTTGACTTTTCTTGTCGAGCTTGGTGTAATCGGGTATTTCGTAACGGTTATCATTGGCATCCTTAATAAGTATACGGTTATCGTAAAGCGGCTTGATCGCCGTTATATGATTGCGTATTTCAAAGGTGAAAATGCCCTTGTCGGTTTCGGCCGTCCACATCCATATTTTGAACTTTTCGCTCATTTTTATGAACTTTGTTATGCGCGGAATCATATAATACTCATCAAGACATTTTTCGATTACTGCCTTTGATTCGGGCAATAAATCGTCGATATTTCTGATAATGGCTATTTCATTACCCTCGGTATCAATAAGCGTAATATACTTTCTTAAGCCCGTTATGGGGAACATACGCCGTGCTTCAAGCTCGGTGAATTTTTCGCCGGAGTAAAACTCGGCATCGACAAAAACCACATCGTTCGGTGTAAAACGCACCTCGGGTCCTTCAATATATTTCGGCATATTCTCCCCTCCTTACTCAAAGTTTTCTTCAGCCTTGCGCTTCTGAAGCTGTTCGCCCATGGACTGAATTTCAACAAGTCTGTAATACTTACCCTTCATTGCAAGCAGTTCCTCGGGAGTGCCGCACTCGATGATTTCACCCTTATCGACAACGACGATTTTATTCGCCTTGCGCAAGGTGGAAAGACGGTGCGCTATCATAAGCGTTGTTCTGCCGCTTATAAGTCTTTCGATAGCACCCTGAATGAGATGCTCGGTTTCGGAGTCAACTGCGGCGGTAGCCTCATCGAAAATGAGGATGCTCGGATTTTTAAGCACCGCACGCGCTATTGAAACGCGCTGGCGTTCGCCGCCGGAAAGACCTACGCCGCGCTCACCGAGCATTGTATCGTAAGCATCGGGCAGCTTTGCGATAAATGTATGGCAGTTTGCAACCTCGGCGGCGTGTATGACCTGCTCAACATGGGCATTGTTGCTGCCGAATGCAATATTGTTGAAAACGGTATCGCGGAACATCATAGGCTCCTGCTGAACATATCCTATTGAGTCGCGGTAATATTTAAGGTCAATATTGCGTATATCCTTACCGTCTACGAGGATTTCGCCATCGTATTCGTCATAGTAGCGCATAAGAAGATTTATAAGCGTTGATTTGCCTGAGCCTGTGGTACCGACTATGCCGACGATATCGCCCGGCTCAATGGTAAGGTTGATATCAGTGAGCACCTTTTTGGAACGGTCGAATGAGAAGTTTACATTTTTGAATTCGATTTTGCCTTCAATACGGTCAAGCTTATTGCCTTCGCCGAAGTTATGCTCCGGCTCGGCATCGATAATATCAAGTATCTTTTCAGCGGAAGCAAGGGTATTCTGGTATGTATCGCTCATATTCGCAAAGAAGTTTACGGGATTGTAGAACATACTTGCATAGGATATGAACGACACGAGCAGACCGAGTGAGATTTCGCCATCGCCTTCGATAACCATATTGCCGCCGAGGAACCATATAACTATGGAGCCGCAGGTAACAAGGAATGTGATAAGTGAAGGAAAAATTGCAGCAGGAACAGCGACTTTTTTATCCTCGCTGTACCAATCATCGCAGAACGCCGCAAATTTTGAAATAGTGCGCTTTTCATCGGTGAAAGCCTTTATTACGCGCACACCGGGAATTGAGTTTGCAAGCACCGTGGAAATCGACGAGCTGCGGCGCCAGAGGCGCATATACTTGGGCCCCACGATTTTGCCGAACATTCTGCCCGCAAAAACGACTACGGGAACGGGTATGAGTGAGAAAAGCGCAAGCTTCCAGCTCATGCCGAACATAATGACCACAAGCCCCACAAGAGTGAACGCCTGCACGACTGCTTCCTGCGAGATTTTCATAATAAACTGCTGAATAACGGCGGCATCGGAGTTGACGCGGTTTATTACGGAGCCGGTCGAGATTTTGTCGTAAAAACTCAAAGGAAGATACTGCGCTTTGGCGTAAATATCTTTTTTAAGGCTCAAAACCATTCTGTCGCCCGTAAGGCGCAGCTTATATGAACGGAAGCCGTTGATTACATAGTTTACTATGTAAACGGTCATAAGCATCATAAGAACGGAAACGAGTTTAGACGGATTTCTGTTGGGAATAACATCATCGACCATTATTTTGGTAATGTACGGCGGTACAAGCGAAAGAGCCGTGCAAACCACGGAAAGAAACATACAGACGATAAGCTGTTTTTTCTCGGGAATAACATACTTTTTGAATTTGCTGACAAGTTTATCCTTAGATGCACAGTTTATACACTCGGCATCGGGATTAGCGAGCTTTCTGCCGCATTTGGGGCAGAAGCAGCGCTGCTTATGGTAAACGGCTTTTACGGTTTCGGCTTCATCCTCCAAATCACCGCCGTCATTCAGATTGTTTATGAATGATGCCGCAGCATCGGCAACTTCGGCAGAGGCGTAGGTAAAGCGAAGCAGTGTATCCCTGCCGCCCGCATTGAAAAACACCTTGAACATTGCGTTACCGTAAAGCCTTTTGACCTTGGCTTCTTTTATATCGCAATAATCCACGCTTGCAACGGTAAGGCGACATTCATCGAATGAAATAACGCGCGTTGCCGTAAAAGCGAGCATGGATTCGGCATATTTGCCGTTGAGGTTAAGGTCACCCACGACGATGAAAAGTGCGGTTTCACCGCGCAGCTCCGTCTTGAGTTTTTCTTCAAAACATCGGGGAACGGGTTTATTCGTTATTGTTCCTTCCATAATAGCACCCCCATATTCAACCCCATTATACCATTATAAAAACAAAAGTAAACCTCGGAATAATACACAAGGTATTCGGAAAATATAAGTATATTTTGGACAATATTTTATTAAAAGCAATGATGACTGTAAAAATTGTATTTTTACAGTCATCATTGTCAGTGTTTGCTGTTTTCGTCGCGCTCGCGTATAACAAATCTCACGGGCGTGCCTTCAAGCCCGTAGACCTCGCGTATCTGATTCTCAATATAACGCTGGTAGCTGTAATGGAAAAGCTCGGCGTTATTGACAAAGCAGACGAACGTGGGCGGTCTTGTGGAAGCCTGAGTCATATAGAATATTTTAAGGCGTTTGCCCTTATCCGTGGGCGGCTGAACGCGCAGAGTCGCGGCAGCGAGTATCTCATTGAGCTGACCGGTTTTGATGCGCATGGCGTTCTGTGTGTCAACAAATTTAATAAGCTCATAAAGTCTGTCGATACGCTGACCGGTTTTTGCCGATATAAAGATTATGGGCGCATAGCTCATAAACGAAAAATCGTTCATCAGTTTTTTGCGGTAAGAATCCATTGTTTTGCCGTCTTTTTCATAGGCATCCCATTTATTTACGGCAATTATGCATCCCTTGCCCTGATCGAGAGCAATACCCGCGACCTTACTGTCCTGCTCGGTGAAGCCCTCAACGGCATCGATCATAATGACGCACACATCGGCTCTTTCCACCGCCATTTCGGTGCGCAGAACGCTGTATTTTTCAACGGCATCTTCAACTCTTGATTTGCGGCGAAGACCTGCGGTATCTATAAACATAAACTTGCCGTAATCATTCTCGATAAAACTGTCGGTCGCATCGCGTGTGGTGCCGGCGATATCGGAAACTATCATACGCTCCTCGCCTATTATCTTATTAACAAGCGAAGATTTGCCGACATTGGGTTTACCGATAACGGCAACCTTTATGTAATCATCATCGTTATTATCCTCGGCGAGATATTCGCCGGGCAGATTTGCAAGCACCTCGTCAAGCAGATCGCCCGTGCCGTGACCGTGCACCGATGAAACGGGTATGGGGTCGCCTAAACCGAGATTGTAAAACTCGTAAAGCTCGGCGGGCGGCGCGCCGACAGAGTCGCATTTATTGACGGCAAGCACAATGGGTTTACCGCTCTTCTGAAGCATTGCGGCTACCTCAGAATCGGTGGCAACAACGCCGTCGCGCACATCGGTTACAAGAATTATGACATTTGCGCTGTCTATGGCAAGCTGTGCCTGACGGCGCATCTGCGAAAGAATAATATCGGTTGAATACGGCTCGATACCGCCCGTATCAACAAGCAGCAGTTTATGACCGAGCCATTCGCATTCACCGAAAATACGGTCGCGCGTAACGCCCGGAGTATTATCGACTATTGCAAGGCGCTTGCCCGTAAGCTTATTAAAAAGCGTTGATTTGCCGACATTCGGTCTGCCGACTATTGCAACTACCGGTCTTGCCATTACTGTGCACCTCCCGTTAAACAGTTCAAAAGAATCGCGCCGTCATTTTTAACGGGCGTAATTTTCACATTGAGATTTTGCGAAAGCTCATCGAGCGTAACATCGTCAAGAAATCTGTCGCCCTCGCTGCGCAGTGAAACGCGCGGTATCAAAAGCTCATCGCCGAGTGTTTGATTTTTCAGATGAATAAAAAGATCTTTGCCCGTAAGAAGCCCTGCGACCGTTACGGTGGGACCGAAAAAGTCGTTTTTGACCTTTATGACATTCACATCAAGTCCGCTGAATTTACCGCAGGCGGTATCACACAGTTTTTTTAACAGCGGATATGCCGCCTCACCCGTTGCGATACTCACGCTGCGGTTTATATTGCGCGGCGCGGCGGCGCCGAGTGCGGCATTAAACTCACTTTCAAGAAGCGCGCACATACCCACGCCGTTGTCGAGCTGAGCGAAATCGCCGTAATAATCGGCATCGGGCATCTTTCTGCCGCTGATAAGGTAAAACTCATCGGAGGCATACGCAAGCGTTTTGCCGCCGTTATAGTAGGCGTAATGGGCGTTGAACTCATCAATAATATCGAGCACCGCTGCCGCCTCTTGCGAATTATAGCATTTAAGCTGCGGTAAGCCCTCGCGGTATTTTGTAAGCCCCACGGGCACCGCGGCTATGCTTATTATGTGCGGTGAATATTTTGAAAGCTCCTCAAGCGAATAGCGCAGCTCATCGCCGTCATTTATACCGGGGCAAAGCACAAGCTGAACATTCATATCTATGCCGCCGTCAAAAAAACGGTCAAGAACTTCAAGCGATTCGCCTGCGTGCGGGTTCTTCATCATTTCAACGCGCAATGCGGGATTCATAGTATGCACCGAGATATTGACGGGCGAAATGTGCATATCGGTTATACGCTGTATTTCGCGCTCGCTCAATGCGGTGAGCGTAATATAATTGCCGAACAGAAACGACATTCGCGAATCGTCATCCTTAAAGTAGAGTGTTTCGCGCATACCTTGCGGCAGCTGGTCGATAAAGCAGAAAATACACTTGTTTTTGCAGGAATGCTGCTTGTCCATAAGGTATGTTTCAAATTCAAGACCTATATCGGAAAACTCACTGCTTTTGCGGATATTGACCGTGAAATCTTCAAGCCCGCGTGTAAGCTCGATTTTTAATTTTTTAGACTGTATGAAAAAACGGTAATCAAGGACATCGAATATCTCGTTACCGTTTATTCTGTTAAGCACATCGCCTGCGGCGATACCGGCATTGGCGCCGTATGAGCCGCCGCACACGGAAGAAACGCATACCGACATACCCGATACTCCTTTCATTTAACAGTCCAATAGGGCGGGGAGAATTCTCTCACCGCCCTTTGAAATCAGGAAAAAACTTATTCTTCTACGGTAACGATCTGTTTGCCGTTGTAATAACCGCAGGAAGCGCAAAGTCTGTGCGGTCTCTTATATTCGCCGCATTTGGGGCACTTTACAAGTGCTGCTGCATCCATTTTCCAAACGTTGGATCTTCTTTTATTCTTTCTGGTTTTGGAAACGTGTCTTTTCGGTACTGCCATGAGTATTTGACCTCCTTATTTAATGCTTACGCGAAATTATTCATCGAGCAACTGTGCCAGTGCCGCCCACCTCGGATCCGTGGGCTCATTACAGTTACATTGTCCGTTGTTAAGATTTTTACCGCAGATATGGCAAAGACCTTTGCAATCCTCTTTGCACAAAAACTTGGTGGGAAGCGCGAGATTAACATCTTCTTCAACAAGCTCGTCGAGTTCAAGCCTTAAATTCGGCACGACAACGAATTCATCGTTATCGCCGTTATTGAGTTCGCGCACAAGGATATGGTCAAGCTCCACGGTGAATTCGCGGCTGACATCCTCGGCGCAGCGGTCACACGGAGCTTCGTAAAGAAAGCTTGCCTGACCGTTGAGTGAAACAATGCCCGCTTTGTTGCCGACACTGCCGTTCACACGAACCGGCTTTTGTATGGGGCAAACGCCCGACACCTCAACATGTGAAAGAGAAAGCTCGTAGTCAAACGGAACCTTCAGCCCCTCTGTATTAAAGACGGATTCAAGTTCAATAACCATACATACTACCTCTCAACATACCCAAGTATTATATAATCGAAACGCGGTTTTGTCAATAAAAAATTTCAAAATTCTGATTTATATTCCGCAAAACATACCGCACTCCCCCGATTTGAGAAGAGTGCGGCAAAAATCAAAAATTAAATTCAGATTTTCTGAGTGAAATCAAAAACTTCTGCGGGAATATCCGCCTCGTCTTCGGAAACCGTGAATACGAAATCGGCGCCGCTGACTTCGGAAAGCTTGCTGACCTTTTTAAGAAGAGCTGCAAGTGCTTCGTTGTTTTTGCCGATGATTTTAAGTGTTGCATCTACAAAAACCTCGGTAATATCGTGATCCTGTGCAATTATGCCGCAAAGCATACCGTAGAAGGCATCGCCGCCCTCAACGCCGTAACGCTCGGTTTCGATAAGCCTTGCTCTGTGGGTTACCTCATATGTAAGTAACGGGGATTTTTCGATACAAACAACCGTTCCGTCGCTCTTTGCGACTGCTTCGTTGATGAGTGCGATGAGTTTTTTTGTTTTGCCGGAACCTTTGTTGCCGAGAATGAGTGATACCATAGATTTTTACCTCCGTTATTTTTTCACACCTTACGGTGTAAAATGCTGTTAATTGCCGAGCCTTGCTTCAAGCTCTGCCTTGTGCGCTTCGTAACCGGGCTTGCCGAGAAGTGCAAACATATTTTTCTTGTAGCTTTCAACGCCGGGCTGGTCAAAGGGATTTATGCCGAGAATGTAACCGGAAACCGCACACGCTTTTTCAAGGAAATACACAAGGTAACCGAAGTTATATTCATCCATTTTGCCGACATTGAGAACCATATTGGGAACGCCGCCGTCGGTATGTGCAAGCACGGTGCCGAGGAAGGCTTTCTTATTTACGAAATCGAGAGTTTTGCCTGCCACGAAATTGAAGCCGTCGCCGTTTTCGGGATCAAGACCGATAACGAGTTCTTCCTTGGGTTCGTCGAACATAACAACTGTTTCAAACATTACGCGCTCGCCCTGCTGAACGAACTGACCGAGTGAATGAAGGTCGGTCGAGAATACCGCCGATGACGGATAAAGTCCCTTGCCCTCTTTACCCTCGCTCTCGCCGAAGAGCTGCTTGAACCATTCGTTCATAAGAGTGTAATCGGGCTCGTAGGAAATCATCATTTCTACGGATTTGCCGCCGCGGTAGAGAATATTACGCATAGCGGCATATTTGTAGCAATCGTTTGTATAAACATCGCCGTCTGCAAGGTCTTTTCTTGCATCGGCGGCGCCGTTCATCATAGCATCAACATTGATGCCTGCAACGGCTATTGGCAGAAGACCGACAGCCGTAAGCACCGAATACCTGCCGCCGACATCATCGGGAATAACGAAAGTTTCGTAGCCCTCGCGGTCGGAAAGCTCTTTAAGAGTACC
Organism: Acutalibacteraceae bacterium; assembly: GCA_045616765.1. Taxonomy (GTDB): domain Bacteria; phylum Bacillota; class Clostridia; order Oscillospirales; family Acutalibacteraceae; genus DTU089. The sequence goes on along the minus strand of JAZLHL010000021.1, from coordinate 34,499 downwards.
GCGTGCCTTATCGGTGGTAGCGTATATACGCTTTGCGGCTTCGACTTTGCCGTATTTCTTTTCAAGTAAATCCTTGAACACTCTGAAAGCAATGGTCGGCTCGGTGGTGGTGCCGGATTTGGAAATAACATTTACGGAGAAATCCCTGCCATCGCAAAGCTTGACCGCCTCGGCAAGTGCCGAAGATGAAAGAGTGTTGCCCGCAAAATAAATTTCGGGCTTAGAGAATTTGTTGTGATTCTGCGATTTGCAGAACTCTATGGCAGCCCTCGCGCCGAGGTAGGAACCGCCTATGCCTATAACTATGAGAACATCGCTGTCGTTTCTGATTTTTTCGGCAGCCTTTTTGATTCTTGTGAATTCTTCTTTATCGTAATCAACGGGCAGATCTAACCAGCCGAGAAAATCACTGCCTTCGCCGCTGCGCGAATTGAGAAGTGCAACTGCGGAATCGACCTCGCCTGCTATCTTTTTAACATCTGCATCGTCAACGAAACCTTTAAGGTGTTCGGTACTGAGTTTAACTGACAAAATATTCATCTCCGAAGAATTGAGCACTTAAAGAATTACAAGCACTCAACCGCTGTATTCTTGATAATATTTTACAATACAGACTTATGTTTTTCAATAGTATTTTGTAATTTTGCGAAAATTTTATATTGTGTTCACAATCTGCAAATCGAAAAGATTCTTTTCAGACTGCTTCGCGGCGGTAATAAAGCCGCTTATGACCGTTGCCGCAAGCATGACCGTTACGGCTATTACGGTAAATATGCGTAAAAGTCTTTGTGTTTCCGTAATATCACTCCATATTTTTATCAAAAAGCGCCGCAAGTCCCTCGCCCACAAGCGAACCTGAATATACCGCTTCATCAAGTGTATTGGCGTCGGTACCGAATTCAAGCAGCAGCGAGCACGGCGTAACATCCATATTGTAGCGGCGGTGGCAAAAGAAAATCGGGCGCATAAGAGTGTCGCTGATGCCGTACATTTCATTTTGCAGAGCAACGGCAAAATAAAGGTTTTTGCGCCAGTTCGGAAAGTCCGTAACACCGCTGCCCTCGCAGCCGGTTATTATCATAACCTGTGCCGCTTTTTTGCCGTTCACGACGGTGGTGGGCTTGCATTTTGTTCCGTCATCGTAATGTATTGCATCGCGGTGGACATCAAGTGTTACCACGACCGACGGATTTTCTTTAAGCAATCGGCGCAGTGTCACCTCGCTTCTGTCGTATGCGCCGTCGTAGCTTCTGTCATAGATATTGGTATCGTGAATAACGCCGTAGCCGGCTTCGCGCAGCCTTGCGGCTATCTCATCGCCAACGCGCACTACGGTACGCGTAGTATCCTCGGTGCGCGAATTGTAATCATCCGAATACCAGCCTTTGTCAAGCAATTCGTATCCTTCCGTGGTATGGGTATGGTAAATAATCACATACGGCTTATCCTTTGTGATTGTGCCGAAATCCGGCTTTTGCGCCGCTATCGACTTATAATCAAGCTCCTCGTCGGCTTTATTGCTGAATGAGGCATTGCCGATATAAACCGCAGCTGCATTCGCCCCGAGAGTTTCCTCGCTTATTTTGCCTGTGGGTGTATATTTTGCATAGCTGCTTTCGGCAGCGCGCATTATTCCGAGAATATCGGACGGTGTTGTATATTCAGTCGATTTTGCATTTACGGCAGAAAAAATTTCGGAATTGAATTCTATATCACCGTCCGCATAATACACATTTTTTACTCCGTTTACCACTGCCGCCGTTTCCCTGTTACCGAAGCAAAATGACAACGCCTTTGCACCTATTTCCCCCGTGAAATCGGTATTTATAGCAACCACAGACACGAGCAGGCAACTCACCGCAACGCATAACGCGCCTTGAAAATCAAAGTGTTTCCTACGCAAAAAGACACCCCCTATGATTAATCTACGCGGGGGTAAGTCCGTTTATGACAAAGAATAGATATCTTCCGCCGTAAGTGACGGCTGCAGTGCGCTGTTTATTGAAAACGCGAGAAGTGATGCGGCGTTTTTCACAAGCGAATCGACATCCTTGGGAGTTACCACATAATCGCCGTTCACATTCTCAACTATCCCCCCGAGGCTTGCAACGGTGGGAACGCCCACGGCTATTACGGGCACACCGAGCAGGGCTTGGTCTATACGCTTGCGGCTGTTGCCGACACCCGAGCCCGGCGATATGCCGGTATTGCAAATCTGCACAGTGGTACCTAACCGAGAAAAGTCGGCAGCGGCAAGGGCATCCACCGTTATCACGACCGACGGCTTAACGGCTTCACACACACATTTTATATATTCGCCTGTTTCAATGCCAGTTTTGCCGAGCACGCCGGTTGAAACTGCGGCAACGCTGCGAAGCTCGCCGCCGAAGCCGAGCTGACGGCGCAGGTTTGCGGATATGTGGCGCGTAGCGAAAATGCCCGAAGCAGTCATAGGTCCGAGAGAATCGGAGGTCATTTCGGAATTGCCGATGCCTGCCACAAGCACCGTACCTTTTGATTTTATAAGCTTTTTTAGCACATCGGCAACCGCTTCGATTCGGTCTTCGGAAAGCGGTGCCATATCGGAAAAACACGGCATTTCAAGTGTGTAGTACTCACCTTTCGCCTTGCCGAGTTTTTCGGCAGCGCCGTCTGTAAGAACGCTTATGCGCGTAAACTTAACTTCGCCGTTTTCGCTTATTTCGGTTTCAATTCCCTGCGGCAGAGTTTGGTGCAAGGCGCACCGTTCAAGCGCAAGGTCTGTGGTGTATTGCATAAAAATCGCCTCACGGATATTATCTGCAAGGCACGGTAAAGTATGTATTGAAAAAACGATAGTATTGTGTTAAAATTACTGCATTAAACAAAAAGGAAGTCATTTTATGAAATTAGGTATAGTAGGTCTGCCGAATGTCGGCAAAAGCACGCTTTTCAATGCGCTTACAAATGCGGGCGCGCAGGCGGCAAACTACGCTTTTTGCACAATAGAGCCGAATATCGGCGTTGTTTCGGTGCCCGACAAGCGCCTTGATGCGCTTGCAGAGATGTATGAGCCCGAAAAAATCACTCCCGCTACGATTGAATTTGTTGATATTGCAGGTCTTGTAAAGGGCGCTTCAAAGGGCGAGGGTCTCGGCAACAAATTCCTTTCGCACATCCGCGAGGTCGATGCTATAATTCACGTTGTGAGATGCTTTGACAATGACGATATTATGCACGTTGACGGTTCCATTGACCCGCAGCGCGATATTGAAACGATAAACCTTGAGCTGATACTTTCGGATGCCGAGATTCTGCAGAGAAGAATCGACAGAACTCAGAAAGCTATGAAGGGCGACAAAACACTTGCCGCAGAGCTTGCTATACTCGAAAAGGTAAAGGATGCGCTTGAAAACGGTCTGTGCGCACGCACGGTAGAGCTTACGGACGATGAAAAAGCGGTGCTTGACACGGTTGACCTGCTCACATCAAAGCCTGTTATATATGCCTGCAATATGAGTGAAGATGATTTTGCGGCAAATATTGAGGACAATGCAAGATACAATGCGGTGAAAAAAATCGCCGCAGAGGAAGGCAGCGAGGTTTTGCCGATATGCGCCGAGCTTGAAGCGCAGATTGCGGAGCTTGACAAGGACGAAAAGGAAATGTTCCTTTCCGAGCTTGGCATTGCCGAGGGCGGTCTTGATTTACTTATAGAGCGCAGTTACGATTTACTCGGGCTTATGTCTTTCCTTACGGCAGGTAAACCCGAGGTCAGAGCGTGGACAATCAAAAAAGGTACCAAAGCTCCGCAGGCTGCCGGCAAGATTCATTCGGATATTGAGCGCGGCTTTATAAGGGCGGAAACGATTTCATTTGATGTACTTATGGAATGCGGCTCGATGCAGACCGCAAAGGAAAAGGGACTTATTCGCTCCGAGGGCAAGGAGTATGTTATGCAGGACGGAGATATAGTTCTTTTCAGATTTAATGTATAATCTGCCGTTTCGGCCCAGACACACAACAAAAATAAGGACTTTACGGTGAATTGTTACCCGCCGTAAAGTCCATGTTTTTTATTTTTCGCGATTTTTAAAGGACAGAATGACCGTTTGACAACCTTTCGGACAGAACGCAGTCAAGCACATCAATGTATGTATCTCTGTTGAGGTCATACGCCGTCTTGTGCGGAAAATCGCTTTCGGTCGAAAGTGCTTTGTTGACGATTTCGGCATAGTCGTTTCCGTCAATAACTTCATCGCCGTTAACATCCGCGTAGTCGTAAGTGTCGTAATACGGCTCAACTTTCAAAAAATCGTAACACTCTCCCGTTTCTCTGTTCACAAACGGCTCCGTTCCGTACCATTTGCACGAAAATGCGGCACCGGCATCCTTTGCCGCGGTAATAAGGATATTTTCCGAAGAATCGCTTATGGCATCTGAAATGATGGTGGGGATCACCGTGGTCGTGGGCAAAAAGCCGCGAATCGTAAGGAATACATTATTTACGAGAAGCGGCTTCATTGTGGCAAGCACAGCCGAGGCGGTTTCGGGGAAATCGGGGCAATAGTGCCTGAGGTTGACCTGCGAGAAAACCTCGGTACTGTCCGAAACAAATGAAGCGCAGCCTTTTGTATTAAGTGCAATGCACGAGCCTGCACCCGGATTCACAACATTGAATGTGTAGCCACCGTCGCCCGTAAGCGAGAAATTATAACAGCCGATATTGGCGGAGGTGCTTTCCAAACCGTCGCAGTTAAGCACCGCATTGCCGTTAAGCTTAATATTAATATCGCCACCGGAATAGAGCGACCGGTAACCGCCGAGGTTTACGGTTGAGCCGTCATTCACGATTACCGTAATATTGTTATCTTTGTTGAAAACCGCATATCTTCTGTTTTCGGCGACGGAATTTATTACGCCGGAGCCGCAATCCACGGTGCAGTTACCGTTGAAAATAACGGTCAGCGGCTTTACGCTCCAGATACAGGCGTTGTAAAGCGGTGAATTTGCTTTTGAAAATGCCGCGATATTTGCATCGGTGAGTGTCAGAACGGGGCAAGCATTCTCATCGAATGTCAATACGGCTGTGCCGTCACCGAGAATATCGGAGGCATTGACCGGTGTAACCTCCACCCCGCCGACACCTATATCATAAGCACCTTGTATAACCTTTACATACTTGCAATCGGAAAACGGAGTGGTGCCATCCCATTCGGTAGATGAATACAGTCTTTCCGTACTTGTGTAAACGAGCGGTTCGATATAATCATCAATGACAAGCTTCTTGCTGCCGAAACGATACGCTGCGGTCATACCGCCCGCAATGAAAGTACCTTCGGTCAAAGAAACATCTTCGCGGCAGCCCGACAGCCTCACGCCGTAGCCGGAATCGGCATAGGATATACCCGAAACAAAGGAATCGTGACCGTCAATATTCAGTAAGTAAGCCTCAATGCCAATGCTTGAAAATTCCGAATCATCGGCACCGTTTCTTGACTGCGCTTCAATATAAGCATGATTTACATTCAAAGCACCGAATGCGCTGACACCGTAGCTGTAACTTGAATAGCAGTTCGGAGCATAGGCGAAAACCTTGCAGTTATTTAAGGTCAGGTCGCCCTGAACAAAAAGCGCGTAGTTTTCCATACGGGTCGAAGTATTGCTCAGCGTACTGCTTATATGTAAAATATCTTCATCCTGATTCTCGCCGTTTACGGTAAGATTACCCGAGCAGAATACCGCCGCATTCACGCTGTTTGCGGTGCTTCCGGGGCAGGTCACGATATTTTCGCCGCTGAGTTCAAGAGTTAAATCACCGTTGGCTGCAACCGTGCCGTAAGTGCCGTAGGCATCTTCGCCGCCCGCGGTGAAATTCACACCCTCAAGGTGCAGTACCATATCGACAGAGTCAATACCGGGCATTTCGGCATACCAATGCTCTGCTTCGTAATAATCATTCTGATTTTCTTCGGTAACGGTAATGCCGTTGACACGCAAGGAAGGTGTGTACGACACTATATAGATATGGGAATATGAAGAAATGGGTGTAGTTCCGTCCCACACGGAAGGATCTTCGCTGCAGTAGGTGCTGTCTACATAAACCTCATCGTTCGACTTGGGTATGAACGGTGCGGAAAGAGCGGTTTTTGCATCGACCGTCAATTCATCAAGACCGAGATTGAAAAAGTCGGTAACTCTGATGCCGATAGCCGCGGAACCGCCTTTAACCCTTAGGCAGCTGCCTTTGAGGTGGCATTTGCCTTTGACAAAAAGCGATGTTTCCGAAGTTGAAGCCGAGGAATCAATGGCACTGTCGGATATTACATCAATAACGATATCCTCATTCGCAGAGATTCTGTTAAGCGCTGCGCCGTCTAAAATGAGCTGCGCGGGTTTGTTTGCCTCTGCGGGAATGTATTGAACGGTACCGTCGCCGAGGACATCATCTTTACCGGATGCGGTTATTGTTTTGTCGTTTACACTTATGGGGAAAGCCTTTTCAATACGCACCGCATTATAACCTGAAAGCGAATTTATGCTGATTTCGGTATTAATGCTCGAAGCGGTCGTGCCGCTGTTCGTGCCGTAGCAGACAACATTAACAAAGCTTTGCTTTGCGGAATAAAGAGCGTAACCGCTTGTACCGTAGCGATTTGCACGAAGTATTTTACCTGAAAATGTTAATGTATTTGCGGCATAAATGCCGTAGTTTGCATTTTTGCAAGCCAAACCGTTTTCGGCATAAACATCGGCATTATCGAGAATGTTGACATTATTACCCCTGATGCCATATGCATTATATGCGTTGCCGGGCTCACGGGCCGTATTGACCTTGACCACGGCATTTTCGGCTACGGTGATATCGCCGCCTGCGCTTATGCCGTAGGTGTGAGTGCTGCCCTGAATGGCGGTAGAGGTGACGGAAACATTACCGCCGATGCAGAGATCGCCGGTGCAAATGATGCCGTCGCAGGTCTTTGTAGACGCTCTTGCATTCACCCAAAGGCTGCCGTCACCGTAAATGCCGAGGCTGCCGTTAACGGAAATGCCGCTTGTGGCGACGGTGAAGGCACTGTTATTCGTGCTTTCAAATCTGTTTGTGCCGGAAACATATATATCAAGATCTTCGCTTGCGGTAATCTGTGAAGTTGAGTATTGTGCCGACTTATACGCACCCTGCAGATACAGCTTTGCGCGCTCGCCGCCGGATGCCGGTACATATCTGACAGTACCGTTGCCGAGAACATCATTTTTATTATCCTTGGTTATGGCGGTACCTGCTACCGTTACATCATACACGCGGTCTTTTACACTTGAAGCGGGCAGAAGTGTATATACGGTTATAATATTATTCGCCAGAATGCTGCTGCCGACATCAAAATCCTGCAAAGTATAAGTGCCGTTATAGCCCTCGGAATTTATGGCGTTACCGTTGATTTTAACGCTTTCGGCACTCTCGGGGGCAAACTGAGTTTCGCTGCTGTATGCACGCGCCGAAAAACGCACCGCGTATGTATTGCCTTTTTCAAATATGTCATCCGCCGTCATTTCTTTCAGATAAAGTGAATTGGCGGCATCGTATATGTAATCGTCTGCCGTTTTGCCGGCTTCGATTTCGGTCAATGCAATATACCAGTGCCTGTCGGATATAATGGAATCGGAATAAGAGGTCGAGCCCGTATAGGCATATACAAACAACTGACTGTTGGCTCGGTCTATGCCTGTTTCCTCCATAATATTCACATTGATACTGACCGAATCAAAATACCTTACAGCCGCAAAGCCGACCGTTGCGAGCGGCAGCATAAGGCAGATTGCAAGCAGCACGCAGAGTATGCGTTTTTTCATAGAAATTCCTCCAAATTATAACAATCGGGGTGTAAAGATTTATTCTGCGATTTTGTAGTGGCGAACGTAAACGCCTACGGTTTTATCGTAATCAAGAATGTGGATAAGAGAGCCGTCTGCCATGGGGAAGACCGTAAGACCCTCGGCTTCGTTGCCGGCGGCAGAGGGCAGACTGCGCTCGCAGAGAGTTTCGACCTTGCCGGTTTTAACATCGACGGTAAGTACTGAGTCGTCGTTGCTGTTGCTTGCATCGTAGGATGCATACAATTTGCCGTTATACACCTCACAGCCCTGAATACGCGTAATCTGCTCGGAAAGCTTGATTGAATGGCTGTATTCCATTGTATCAAGGTCAAAAGCAAGAATTTCGGTAATATTATGGAACGGTGAGCAATAGAGATATCCGTTTTCGCCGTCGACCGCGCACCACGGCACGCCGTCGGGAAGCATCGCGGCAGGAAGAACATAGGTATCTATCGGCTTTAATGACCTGCAATCGTATGTGATGATAAGCGGATAATCTTCGGCTGCATTTTCAACCGCGGCGTAGATTTTGCCGTCGAAATAACTGATACCGCCGATATGGTCGCTTTCGTATTTATCGCGGTATTCGGAGGGAATTGCATCGCGGTTTACGCGCACGCGCTCCATTGTTTCGGCATCCCATATAGCAAGACCTGCTATGCCGAGTGCGGTAAGCGAACCTGATGTATAATAATATTTGCCGTCGGTGGTTATGCCCTGCCCTGCGAACATGGCATCGTTAAAAACGAGCTTATCTTCTTTAACAAGCTCGACCTCGGGTGTGGCGGTGGCGGTACCTATATCCATAATGCTTGTGAAAAGCGCACAGAATGCGGCAAGCCACGCAATTATCTGAAGCGGAAATTTTGCAAAGTTTATACCCGAAAACATACATAGTCCCCCTTTATAATTTACATATTGATTATTGCACATCTGCCGCTTTTTTTCAAGAAATTTTCCAAAATTATGCAAAAGCGTTGAAGTGAGATTTGATTTGTATTATAATTCAGGGGTGTTTTCGGAGGTGGACTATGGAATACAGATATGAAATACACGCGCACACTAAAAATTCGAGCCGCTGCGGCAAGCTTGACGGCGCCGAAATTGCCCGGAAATACAAGGAAGCGGGCTATGCCGGTATTGTAATTACAGACCACTACGCGCCGATGTCGTTTGACCCGAAGGAGTTTTTCAATAAAAAGCAGGCAATAGACCACTACCTGCGCGGCTACCGAAGTGCAAAGACAGTTGAGGATGAAAGCTTCAGCGTAATTCTCGGCTTGGAATTGAGATTTTACGCCACGGTAAACGATTACCTCGTTTACGGCGTTACCGAGGATATGCTTTACTCTCTCCCCTTTTTACTCGGCAAATATCTCAGGCGTGCAGCAAAATTACTGCACAAGAGCGGCTGTGTAATCATTCAGGCGCATCCGTTCCGAAAATTCATAACAAGGGCAAACTACAAATACCTTGACGGTGTTGAGGTGCTAAACGGCAAAACGGACGGTGAACTGAACAGAAAAGCAAAGGAATGGGCGGACACATTCGCGCCGAATATACAGACGGGCGGCAGCGACTGCCACTCGGATGCCTCGTTCGCTACAAGCGGAATTATAACGAATGAGCCCATTCGCACAAGCGAGGATTTAGTAAGAATACTGAAAAGCGGAAAATTTAAAATAATATAACAATATCGGCTGTCGCAAATGCGGCAGCCGATATTGTTATATATTGTTTTTTATTTTATCATGCTTTCTTCCCAGCTGTCATACGGCTTAATGCCGAATACGGAAGCAACTGTGGGAGCAACATTTGCAAGACCGAAATTGCCCTCTTTAAGCTCGTAGGCATTCTTGCTGTAAACTATGAAGGGAACTTCATTGAGAGAATGGGCGGTTCTTACCTGAAGCTCGCCCTTCTTATTCTTTTCAAGCATTTCATCGGCGTTGCCGTGGTCGGCGGTGATAAGCACCGTTACGCCGTATTTATCGGCTGCTTTAAGCACCCTCGCAAGACCGAGGTCAACGGCTTCGACCGCAACTATTGTTGCTTCAAGGCTGCCGGTGTGGCCTACCATATCGCCGTTGGGGTAATTGCAGCGGATAAAATCGTATTTGCCGGAAGCCATTGCCTCAATAACGGCATCGGTAACCTCGGCTGATTTCATCCACGGGCGCTCGTCAAAGCTGACCTTATCGGAGGGAATTTCCATATAGGTTTCAAGAGTTTCGCTGAACTTGTCGCTCTTGTTGCCGTTCCAGAAATATGTAACATGGCCGTATTTCTGTGTTTCGGAAACGGCGAACTGATTAAGCCCCTTTGAAACGAGCAGCTCGGAAAGCGTATCCTTGATTTCGGGGGGATTTACGAGGTAACGCGCCGGGAGCTTTAAGTCGCCGTCATACTGGAGCATACCCGCGTAAACTACATCGGGCTTTGCGCCTCTGTCGAAATATGTAAATTCATCGTTATCGAAAGCCATACTGAGTTCGATAGCGCGGTCGCCGCGGAAGTTAAAGAGCACCACGCTGTCGCCGTCAACTATTTTGCCGACTGGTGCGCCGTTTTCGGCAATAACGAACGGAGGAAGATCCTGGTCGATCACGCCGGGATTTTCGTTTCTGTATGTTTCGATAGCTTCGTTGGCATTAGCAAACTGCCTGCCGATACCTTTAACATGAGTATCCCAGCCGAGCTTGACCATATTCCAGTTAGCCTGGTAACGGTCCATTGTGATCACCATTCTGCCGCCGCCCGAAGCGATTTTACCGCAGAATGTGCCGTCGTTGAGTGCAGCAAGAGCATTTTCAAGCTCATCCACAAAGGTGAGAGCCGAAGTTGCGGGAACATCTCTGCCGTCAAGCAGGATATGAACGCGAACATTGTTTACGCCCTCCGCCTTTGCCTGTTTGAGCATGGCGATGAGGTGCGAAATATTGGAATGTACATTACCGTTTGAAAGCAGACCTATGAAATGGAGCGTGCCGTTTTTCGCTTTGCAGTTGCCTGCAACCTCTTTCCACGCAGATGAATCATAGATTTTGCCGCTTTCAATGGATTCGTTGACGAGCTTTGCGCCCTGTGAATAAATCTGACCGCAGCCGAGTGCGTTGTGACCGACCTCGCTGTTGCCCATATCGTCATCCGACGGCAGACCTACCGCGCCGCCGTGTGCTTTAAGGCGTGTGTTGGGGCACTGTTTAAGAAGTTTGTCAAGAACGGGTGTATTTGCAAGTGTAACGGCATCGCCTATGCCTGTTTTGGAGTAGCCCACGCCGTCCATAACAACAAGAAGAACTTTTTCAGACATTATAATTCCTACCTTTTATCAGTATAAAGGGCTGCCGCATATATACGGCAGTCCTTTGGTTTATCAGTTGCTTGCAGCCTTTACGATTATTGAGAAATCTTCGGCTTTGAGTGATGCGCCGCCGATAAGACCGCCGTCGACATCGACCTTTGCAAGAAGCTCTGCGGCATTCTTGGCATTCATTGAGCCGCCGTACTGAATCGTAACGCGTGAAGCGCACTTGGGGCAATAGAGCTCACCGAGCACTTCGCGGATAGCGTGGTTAACTTCATCAGCCTGCTCTGCGGTAGCGGTTTCGCCGGTACCGATAGCCCATACGGGCTCGTAAGCGATGATGATTTTGCTGAGTTCTTCGTTGGAAACGCCCTGAAGAGCGATTTTGACCTGAGAGCGAACTACCTCCATGGTAACGCCCTTTTTGCGCTGGTCGAGAAGCTCGCCTACGCAGAGGATAACGGTAAGGCCATTGTCGAGAGCAGCGCGTACTCTCTTATTAACGGTCTCATCGGTTTCGCCGAAATACTGTCTTCTTTCGGAGTGGCCGATTATAACATACTCAACGCCGATGGCTTTGAGCATCGGGGCGGAAACTTCGCCGGTGAAAGCGCCGCTTTCAGCCCAATGGCAGTTTTCGGCACCGATTTTGATGTTGGAGCCTGCGGCTGCTTCCTGCGCTGCAAAAATATCGATATACGGCACGCAGAGAACTACATCGCAATCGGCATCGGCAACGAGGGGCTTCATGGCAGTGATTATCTCTTTTGCTTCTGCGGGAGTTTTGTTCATTTTCCAGTTACCTGCGATAACTGCTTTACGAAGTGATTTATCCATAATCTTTATCCTTTCACAAAAAAGAATTATTTGTCGTTGACTGCTTCGATACCGGGAAGTGCCTTACCCTCAAGGAATTCGAGAGATGCACCGCCGCCCGTGGAGATGTGGGTCATCTTGTCGCCGAAGCCGAGAGTATTGACTGCCGCTGCGGAATCGCCGCCGCCGATGATGGTGGTTGCTTCTGTTTCTGCAAGAGCCTCAGCAACAGCGATGGTTCCTTTTGCAAGCACGGGATTCTCGAAAACGCCCATGGGGCCGTTCCATACAACGGTCTTGGCGGTCTTTGCAGCTTCTGCGAAGAGCTCTGCGGTCTTGGGACCGATATCAAGGCTCATCATATCTGCGGGGATCTTGTCGGCATCGCAGATTTCAACATCGATAGCTGCGTCAATGGGATCGGGGAAATCCTTTGCTATTGTGCAGTCAACGGGAAGAAGGATCTTAACGCCCTTTTCGTCTGCCTTTTTGAGCATATCCTTGCAATAGTCGATTTTGGTTTCATCAAGCAGAGAGTTGCCTACGCCGTAGCCCTTTGCCGCAAGGAAGGTATAAGCCATACCGCCGCCGATGATGAGGGTATCTGCTTTATTGAGGAGGTTTTCGATAACATTGAGCTTGTCCGCAACCTTGGCACCGCCGAGGATGGTAACGAAGGGTCTTTCGGGATTTTCAACTGCGTTGCCGAGATATTTAAGCTCTTTGCCCATAAGGTAGCCTACGGCTGCTTCATCAACGAAAGAAGCTACACCGACTGTGGAGCAGTGTGCTCTGTGTGCTGCGCCGAAAGCATCGTTTACATAGATGTCGCAAAGAGAAGCGAGTTCCTTGGAGAATTCTTCGCCGTTCTTTGTTTCTTCGGGACGGAAACGGGTGTTCTGAAGAAGAACTACATCGCCGTCGTTCATAGCGGCAACAGCCTTCTTTGCATTTTCGCCGACAACAACATCGTCAGCAGCGAAAACGACCTCTTTGCCGAGGAGCTCGGAAAGTCTTTTGGCAACGGGAGCGAGAGATTCTTTCTCGTTCGGTCCGTTTTTAACCTTGCCGAGGTGCGAGCAGAGGATGACCTGAGCGCCGTCACCGATAAGTTTCTTGATGGTGGGGAGAGCGGCGGTTATACGGTTTTCATCGGTAATAACGCCGTCTTTAAGCGGAACATTGAAATCGCAGCGCACAAGAACTTTTTTGCCCTTGGCGTTGATGTCGTCAACAGTTTTTTTGTTTAAAAGTGCCATGGTGTTAACTCCTTTTATTTGTTAATTTTTTACCGAATATATTTTATACTATACTTTCGTTTTTTGCAAGAGAATTAACGCTTTTTGCGCACAACAATTTTCACATTCTTTGCGGTGCTACACAGCATATTTTCGGTCATATTTTCAAATGACCATTTTTTCGCGTATTTTCAGCAGTATCGACTTCTCGCGGCGCGACACCTGCACCTGCGACATTCCGAGCTTTTCGGCACAGACGCTCTGTGTAAGACCTTGAAAATAGCGCATTTCAATAATGCGTCGTTCAAGCTCGCCGAGCTCCCCGAGGCACTGGCCGAGAGACAACTGCTCGGTTATGTTTTCCTCGTGTCCGTCAACGGGTAAATCGAATTGCCGTTCGCCGTCCTCGCCGCTGTCGGTAAGAGACACGGGCGGCTGTGAAACGAGCAGAAGCTCGCTGACTTCACACGCGGTCAGACCCGACCTTTCGGCAATTTCACTGACTGTGGGCTCGCGGTCAAGCTCTGTGCTCAATTCGGCGGAAAGCTTCATAATCTCACGCGATTTTTCTTTTAATGCGCGGCTGACCTTGACCGCGCCGCCGTCGCGGAAAAGCCTTTTGATTTCACCGAGCACGGCGGGTACGGCGTAAGTCGAAAACGCAAAGCCGAGGGTTTCATCATAGCCGTCTGCGGCTTTAACGAGCCCGACACACCCCGCCTGAAACAAATCGTCGTATTCAATGCCCTTGCCGATAAAACGGCGTGCGCAGGCATGAACGAGCCCCATATTGTTTTCTATAAGGATCTCGCGGTTTGTCATAAGGTCTTGCCCCGAATCTTCTTTTCAAAAGTTACGGTTGTTCCCACGCCCGCTTTTGAGCGCACTTTGAGCTTGTCCGAAAAGCTTTCCATAACCGAAAAGCCGAGCCCTGAGCGTTCGCCGCCGAGACTTGTGTAAAGCGGCGTCATCGCCTGCTTTATATCGGCAATTCCGCAGCCTCTGTCGCGCACGCTTACGCGCACTACACCCTCCGCAAAGACCGTGCAGGTTATGTAGATTTTGCCGATTTTTTCGCGGTAAGCGTGGACTATGCAGTTCGTAACCGCCTCGCTTACAACGGTTTTTATATCGCCGAGCTCCTCGACTGTCATATCAAGATTCGAAGCGAACGCGGCAACAGCCACGCGCGAAAAGCTCTCGTTCACAGAGCGGCTTTCAAAAACCATTTTCAATTCATTTATTTTCTTCATACTTTTCACCCGTCATTTCATATTAATTTCCGCTATTTTTTCTATTCCCGACATCTTCATAATTCGGTAATCGCGCTCATCCAAATTTTCGACACGCACCTTCTTTTTAAGAGTTTCGGCAAGGCGGTAGCGTCCCATTACAAGCCCGACACCCGAGCTGTCCATAAAAGTCACCTCACCGAAATCGAGCACAAGCATATCTGCATCGGCATTGTCGGCAAGCGCTTCGTCAATAGCCTCACGCAGTTCGGCGGCACTGTGGTGATCTATATCCCCCTTTATTGCCGCCACGAGAGTTTTTCTGTTTTTCTTTAATACAACCGGCATTTTTATTCCTCCTTTTTGATTCATATTACAACAAGGCATAAAAAAAGAGTGTCGAACAAAGTCGACACCTGAAATGCTTGAATTATTCATCATTTGTTTTTATGATTTTTGTTTTTAAACGGCAGAATATTCCGTAAGGGTCTGCAAGCCATTTGAATGCGGCACGAACCGGCTTCACGGCAAGCAATGCCGAAACCGCGAATGACAAAAGAATAAACAATATCTGCGTGAGTGGTTCGGTTAAGCCGTATATAAATTTACTGCCGTAATTCAAGTGGCGTATTACCGCAATTATGATTGCGTGAAGCACGAAAACATAAATGCTGTTTTCGCCGATATAGGTAAAGAAATTTTTGCGGCGAGGACAAAGCGCCATAACCGAAAACGAAAGCACGCTTCCCCACGCAAGAAAACCGAGCCTTGCAAGAGCCGCCTCGGCTGCGCTCATACCGAAATAATCGCCGAATCGCCCCGTCATGGCAAGTATGGTGGTAATACCTCCTTTTCCCCGTATAAGCCAAAGGAACACCGCAGTTACGGCTGTACAGATAATTGCGGGAAGTTTTAAAATGCGTTTGGTTTTAATGAATTCAAGTGCCTTTTTCGGCATTATCGCACCGAGCACTAAAAACGGCAGATACCCGAGGCATTTTGTCAGGCGCAGAAGCTCGGCATTGCCGTAAAATCCGGCTGCGATACTCACCACTGCGGAAACCACAAGTGCCGCAAGCGGGTGCTTTTCGGTATTTATGAGAACACAGAACAGGAAGCCGAGCGCAACGGCGACAAAATACCACAGATGATATATCGGGTACAATAAAGAGAAAAAACCGCCGTCGGTCATTTTTTCGGCAGAGAGTGCGCGAGCACCGTCAGGGAAAAGCGCGGCAAAAACAAAAATAAAAATCTGCGAAACGCAGTACGGCAAAATTACGGTTTTGGCAATTTTCGCGTATGCGCGTTCTTGTATACGGCGTTTCATAAGGTAGCCCGAAACAAAAAGAAATGCAGGCATATGAAATGAATAAATGAAATTTGAGAGAATCGCAAATTCGGGTATACGCGACACGCCGCTTGCTATGAAATGCCCGGTAACAACAAATGTGACGAGAACGGCTTTGATATTGTCGAGCCACGCATCGCGAGCATTTGCCATTTCGTCACATTCTTTCTCATATTATTTCATCGGCTTCAAGGAATGAAATGAGCCGTTGTGTATTTTTACCGTCGCGGAACTCCACAAGATGCGAATATCTTTCGCGATAAAGGTCATTTTGCTTTTGTTTGTAATTGCGTTCGAGCGCTTGTGCGAAACCCTCTGCCGACATAAATGTATCACCGAATACATTTTCGTTATTGAGCATAAGCTTCGTGGTTTCGCCGTAGCTCTGCATACAGTAATCCTTTTCCTCCCACCAGAACATTACATTCACACCGCGGTAGAAAGCATCGTATGCTATGGAGGAATAGTCGGTTATGAGCACTGCGGTATCCTTTAAAATATCATCATACCGCGCATCAAGCACGATTTTGTCACTCAGATTGGATGCAAGCTTTGAAAGCTCGTTTACAATAAGCGGATGCGGCAGAATTATCACCTTGCTTTTAAGCTCCTGCGGCACCGCATTATAGATGCGCATTATCATTTTGAAATAAGGCGTTTCGAGGAAATCGGTGCGTGCTTCGTTTATCTCCCACGGGCGCCAGGTGGGCATAATAACGATTTTATCGGCATCGGGGTTATGGGTGTTGCGGTCAAATTTAGGAAGACCGCAGATATATAAATCCTCCTCACGGTGCCTGCCGAGTGTTGTGAAATGGTCAGCCTCCGCCTGCGAAGAAACAACAACGCGGTATTTACCTTTCAGAGCCTTGCGCTTAAACATTTTGCGTGATTCGGAATCGAGCGAAACCATATACATAACGCCGTGCTGCAAAAAGACATAGTTAAGGTTTTTGTTCGAAATCTTTTTGAGAGCAAACGGATTGAAGGTCTTTAAATCTATGGCGTGAACGAGTGCCTCGGTGCCTATAAAGGTACGGCACTTAAAGAACAGCAGATAATGCTCAAACGAGTATTTCCACACAAGATTTTTTCTGTATTTTTCGGGCACGCGGTCAAGGAATTCGTAATCGCGCGTGACTATGAAACGGGCGTTCCGGTACCCTTTTTCCACAAGCTCTTCAAACACAACGGAAGCACTTTCCTCATATTTGGAGGAATTTTTTTCGTACAGCAAAACCGGCGCTTTCTTTTTTGACGGATGCCACAGTAAAGAAAGGCAAAATGCAAAAAACATCTTAACACTTTCCTGAAATGAGTCGGTAACATTCAGAGAACGCACATAAACGCTTAATCTGTTTGAACGCGACTGACGGAATATTGCCACGGTTTCGGTAGCCGCATCCTTGACCATGGGACTGCGAAGCCCCAGGCAGTGATTGCGAAGCGGTGAGGAATAGACGATATGCTTCTTGACGAGCTTGCCGTATTTTGTACGGTAACAGAAACAAACGGGATTGGTGGCAGGCAAATCAATAACATCTTCAAAAGGAATTACGAGTTTATATATTCCGCTGAAACGCGTTGAACTGCGTTTTACCTTTTTAAACGCTTTTGGCACATACATCTTATCCGCAACCGTAATAAAGGCATCACAAAGGCGGATAGGCTCCCCCGTTTTAAGCTTAAAGCGGTTTATGCAAACAAGGCTTCTGCCGCTTTTAAAGTAGAACGGTGAAAGGTTTTTAAACGAAGTACACTTACCGTAGCTGTAATGGGCCGATTCCTCGTCGGCATAGCGTTCAAGATAGCGCTTCGTTTCGATTTCGGCATAATTCTCCTCCTTGAAGCCCTTTTCGGTTTCAAGGGCGGTAACATACTCGCGGCGTTTGATTTCGCGTTTGCGCGAGCAGGTATAATCGCCGTGGGTAACATACGCTTTTATGCCGCTGAGTTTTGAAAGGATACTCGCCATAATAAAGTTGCCGCTTGAAAAATCAACGACCTTTGCAGGCGTAAAGGAATAAAAGAGCCTTGCCGCCTCGCGCTTAAAGAAGCGCGCCATTGCCTCGGTTTCGCAGAATTTGCCGAGGAGCCAATAAAGCACAACGGGCAGAAGCTCGCGCCATTTGAACAGATAGGCAGTAACGGTGCCGAAGGTTGAAATCGAAGAATCGAGTGAAACTATAAAGTCCTTGCGCTTCTGTGAAAGGTTGCGGCGGTAAGCTATAACATACTTATAGCCCGGGTTATCGTTTATGTAGTCGGTAATATTTTCAAAGTACCTTGTGGCTATCTGCCCCGCGTAAATAAGGCAGATATTTTCCCCTGCTCCGTTTACTTTTTCGACCTCGCACAAATCCGTATTGCCGGTAACCATAAGTTCAAAAAGTTTTTCGCAGGATCTTTCGGAGCCGTTTGGGCAAAACTTTTCAAGAAACGCAGCATCAACAGCTGCGGGCTGCTTCATTTCGGCAACGACTTCATCAACGGTTTCGAGTATCGGGAACGGCAGCTCCTCAAACGGCATATATGTACCGCGGGTGCTTAAATATTCCTCTTTATCGTATGCGTAAAGTATTACCTTTTTACCGGTAACGGCATAATCAAAAAACACGCTTGAATAGTCTGTAATAAGTCCGTCGCAGGCATTGAGCACCTCGTAGGTATCGTAATCGCGGTTAAAGTATTCGATATGCTTATACTCTGTACAGTCAATACCCGTAGCAAGCAGAAAGTGCAGGTTCACGAGCACGATTTCATCATCGCCGAGCTTTTCATCGAGTTCATCAAGTATGGCTTTGGTCTTTGCAATCTGCTTTGCGGTATCGGCTTTTCTGCCGGTGCCGCGCCATGTGGGCATATAGGCAAACACGCGCTTGCCGTCATAGCCGAGGCGCGTTTTCATATTCACACCCTGCGCCTTATCGTAAAACACATAGTTGCGCGGATAGTTTGCAATTATGTAATTACCCTTATAAATATCGCGCAAATCGTAATCGTTCATAAAAACATCTTTTGTAAACTCATTGGGGAAAAGCGCGTAATCACTCATAAGATAATTTTTCTGGATATTTGCAAGTGACGCAAGGTTCGATTTGTCGGACTTGCCGAGCGTTTTAAGCGGCGTACCGTGCCAGGTATTCAGAAAGACCTGCTCCTCGCGTTTCATAAAATACGGCGAAAAGGAGTTATCGGTCATAAGGTATTTTGCGGTAGCGAGATACTTGCAATATTCATTGGTATCGCGGTTGCAGAGGACAACATTCTTAAAGCCGTAAAACGCCATTCGCTCTGCGGCCGAATCGTGTGTCTTGGGTGTAACCACATAAACGGGCTTGTATTCCGCCCAGCGCGGATTAATGCACAACTCGCGCAGCATTGCGAACATATTGCCGTTTATATTTGAGCCCTGCCCGCCCTCAATAAGCACAAGCTTCTCATCAATCGGCAGTTCGCAATAATCTATATATTCGGGCTTATTGCTGTTTGCCGCCTTTTTCAAGGTATTTATGTATCTTTTGATTTTCACACTAACCCTCCGGCTCAGGTATTGGGGACCTGGTCAACTCCGTCTTCGGCTTCCTGAAGCTGCAGATCGTGCTTTATCTGTGTGGTGGAAACACCGGGTGTTCTGTCAAGATACACGACATCGCAGTATTCTTTAAGATAATCAAATTTATCGCTGCCCGCCCAATCGGAGCCCATAACCACTACATCAACATGATAATCCTTAACATCGTCAAGCTTTTGCTCCCAATTATTCTCCGGAATTACAAGATCGACATAGCGAATCGCTTCAAGCATTTTTTTGCGCGTCTCGTAGGTATGGTAGGCTTTTTTACCTTTAACTGCATTAAATTCATCAGTGGAAAGGGCAACTATAAGGTAGTCGCCCAACTCCTTTGCGCGTTTTAAAATGTTTATGTGCCCGTAATGCAAAAGGTCAAATGTGCCGTATGTAAGAACTCTTTTCATCTTTCAAAAACCTCTTTCACGATTTCGGCAAGGCGTGCGGTATTGTCTGCCGCCCGACTTGCGATGTATTTATTACTGAAATTTTCAACCGCATTACTGTCGTACTCTTTGCCGAGTGCTCCGCACAGCTCTGCGGCATCGGTAAACGAAGCTGACGGCAATTCTGCAAACAGGTCAACATTAAGACCGCGCTCGGTTTTGTATTTTTCGTAATCGGGTAAATAGAAATACAGTCTTTTATTCAGCAGAGCCGCCTCAAACGCACAGGCGGAATAGTCCGTTATTACAATATCCGCAAGTTTAATTAAATCGGTTGTGCCGAAGTCGCCGTGCAAAGCATCGGAATATGCGGTTTTACTCAGCGGATGCATTCTGACGGCAAGCTCGAAGGTATTTTGTTCTTTAAATGCTTTGTGTAAAGTATCGCTATATTCGCCGTCACCGTCACGGAATGTGGGAAGGTAAACGGCAATCCCCTTACCTGCAAAACGCGGATTTTTTCCAATGAACTCCGCACGGCGGTTTTTGCCGTCAAGCAGAATGTCGAGCCGCGGCAAACCGCAAATCTTAATAACGCTCTCACTGCAGCCGAATGCTTCGGCATAGAATTTTGCGGTGCTTTGTGACGGAGCGATAACGCAGGTGTAATTCTTGTGCATACACATAGCTTCGGAAATCGCGGCATCACGCCCCTGCCCCAAACCGACAGATTGCAAACTGAATTTTTTTATTGCGCCCGGAGCGTGCCAGAGCTGAATAATTTCGGTATCTTTTTTGTGTTTAAGGCACGAAACGGGTATCGAGTATGTGTCGGTAATAACTGACTTTGCGGTGGAAATTGCGAAAGTATCGCCTATTACGGAAAATATGTAGCCCGGAGTAAGCGAGCTTTCATCGCGCAGTTTTTTGAGCCTGAACTGCTGCTCAACTTCGGGCATTAATGCAGTAAGCTCGGCGCTCAATAGGCGCATATCGAGCGACGGCTCATCTGACTGACGGGAAAGCCACAGTATTTTATTTTGCGTTTTTCGCTTTTTAAGCGGCGCATACAGAATTCTGAGCACAGCTACAAAAGCCTTTACCAATATCAGTTTCATAATCCGACCGACTTTTTCCTTTATTTTATTCGGCAACGCGTTTTTTGTCAAGAACGGGCATTTCATTTACTATTGCGGCACCAAGTATCAAAACAGCACCCACAATGCCGAAAATATCCATAGACTCATTAAGCACAAGCGCCGACAGAATCACCGCAACAATAGGGTCGATATAGCTTAAAACGGCAACGGTCTGCGCTTTTATGTTTTTCATAGAACCGAAATACATTGTGTATGCTATGCCCGTATGAATTATACATACTGCGGCAAGCAATGCCATTTGCCACGGCTCTGCCTTGAGTGCGGGAAAATCCACAGTAATAAGCACATAGGGCAACACGGCTATTGCGGCACAGGCAAGTTGGGCAACAGTTTTATCGAAAGCATCAAGAGTTTTGAGTTTTTGGTTTAGAAGCATTACGCAGGCGTAGCAGGCTGCCGCACCGAGACCAAGCAGAATACCTTTAAACTCCGCCGAAACGCCCACGCCCGTTTGCAGTACACCCGAAACGAGCACCATACCGATAAGCGCCACCGCAACGCAAACCGCATTTTTTACGGAGAGCTTCTCTTTTAACACGAGCGGTGAAAGCATAAGCACAAACACCGGTGCCATATAGTAGCAAAGCGTGGCGGTAGCTACTGTGGTAAAACGGTATGCTTCAAACAGTAAAATCCAATTTACACCTATGAATGCACCGGACAACAAAAGAATCACGGCATACTTCTTTATGCGTTTAAATGAAAAGCGGCGTTTTTTAAACGCGAGTACGCAGAGCAGGAACAACACACCCACTATGCCGCGCACGCACGCAATAAGCGATGACGGCAGAGGGATATATCTTATAAAAATACCGATGGTGCCGAAAATGACCATAGATATTATAAATTCAAGTTTAGCTGTAAATACCGCAGAATTTTCCATTGAGTCACCCCATTGGATTATATTACAAAATCCTACCTATTGCAACAAAAATAACAGAACTGTAAAAAAACGAATTTTTACAGTTCCGTCAAATACCGTAATTAAGTTTTATCCGTTTCATTTTTCTGCCGAATGAATTTTTCAGAAGCAGCAAAAACACCGCATTGGTCACTGCGTAAAGCACCGTAAACGGTATTGCGGTTACAATTGCGGTTTTATAGAGTACCGGCTCAAAAGCACCGCTGTACCACATAACAGTCCAAATATCCATTATAAACGAATACGCAACACCGCTGACAGCTGCGTACACCGCAAGCAGTATTTTACTGCTGTCAAGTTTTTTTGAAAGCACACCCGCAAAAAAGCCCACAAGCCCCCACGCAAGCATTTGAAACGGAGTCCACGGACCGATACCGAAATACATATCGGATATCAGCGCGAACAGCACGCCCGTAAAAAAGCCTGCCTCACTGCCGAGATATATACCCGCAAGTATTATTATGGCGGTTGACGGCTTAAAAAGCGGTATAAACCGCCCTGCCACTGCAAGAGCTGTAAATACGGCAATCAGCACAAGGCGGCGCGTACCCGTTTTGCGTTTGTCAAAACCGCAGAAAAATACGAAAACCGATGCCACCGCAATAAATGCACACACCGCAGCATACTGCTTTGCTTTTAAAAGGAACACACCCGCAAGCACCGCCGCGGGAATTGCCGCAAACACAAGGACTAATTTAAGTGCGTGGCGCAGCTTTGCGTTTTTTATTATAATCATTCACGCGCCCCCTTTTTTAAAAGAACGGCTATATCGTTTACAGTTACGGCGTTTTCTGTAATTCCCTTACTCATACGGCGCACTGCGGTGGTATAAAACGAATTTTCGCAGAAGAATTCACGCATAGGTGCTGTACCCTCTGCGCCGCCGTTAAAGAACATTGTGCAGCGGTCCGCGCACCTTGCGGCAAATTCCGAATCGTGCGTGACGCACACAACGGCAACACCGCCTGCTTTAAGTTTATCTATTACCTTTGCAACGAGTTCCGCCGCGCAGCAGTCAATTCCCTTTGTGGGCTCATCAAGCAGCACCAGACGCGGCCTATTATATATTAGCTTTGCGAGTGCTGCGAGCTGCTTTTCGCCGCCGCTTAAATCGTACGGATGAACAGTAAGCAGCCGCTCACTCATACCAAATGAGAGGAAAATATCCTTTGCCGCGCCGAGCTCCTCACCGAGCGTATCGCAAAGGAATGTACTTTCAACATCCTGCGGAAGATACGCAAGACAGTTATTATAAAGCGAGCCGTTTTTATATTCCTTTATTCTTTTACCGAATACACGCACATCACCGCTATACTGTTCGCGCAGTCCGGAAGCAATTCCGAGCGCGGTGGTTTTGCCGGAGCCGTTGCCGCCGAGAATAAAGAACGCTTCGCCGCCGTAAACTGTGAATGAAACATCCCGCAGAACATCGGGTGATTTTTTAGAATACCTGAAACACACATTTTTAAATTCAAGCGCGGCGTTTTCGGTATGCTTATATTCTTCACAAGGTACTGTTTCGGCGTTTACGGCAAGTATATTTTCAAGGTATGCCCTGCCCTCGCGCACGCTCAAAGGACATTCGACCTCGCCGTTTGCGGCATAATACACACGCGCAGCGGCAGGCATCATCACACTTTCGGGTTCATTTGCGAGTGAAGCGGCTACCGCTTTGGGTGTATCGAACGCAAGCACCTTACCGCCACGCAGTACAAGCAATTTATCGCAAAGCGAAACAGAATCTTCAAGCAGATGATCTGCCATTATTACTGTTATTCTCGTTTCACGGTTCAGCTTTGAAACCGCCGCAATAAATTCCTGCGCGGCTATTGGGTCAAGCTGAGCGGCAGGCTCATCCAGCAAAAGGATTTCGGGCGACATTGCGGTAACTGCAGCAAGGTTCACAAGCTGCTTTTGACCGCCCGATATTTCGGATATTTTCTTATTATACACGCTTTCAAGTCCGAAAAAAGAAACGACCTCGGCAATGCGGCGGTGCATAGCACCCTGAGGCATACCGATGTTTTCAAGCCCGAATGCAAGCTCACGGCTGACTGTATCGGTGACTGACTGATGCTCCGGCTGCTGCCCTACATAGCCGACAATGCCTGTGCTTTCGCCCTCGGCAAAGGAATTTATGTTTTTGCCGTTTATATATATACCGCCGCTTCTTTCACCCTCGGGCGAAAGTTCCTTTTTTAAAAGCCGCAGAAGTGTGGATTTGCCGCTGCCCGTTACTCCGCAAAGCACTGTAAACTCGCCTTTGTTAACTATAAATGAAATACCGTTTAATGTGTTGCCGGCAGCAAGAGGATAACGGAAAATCAGGTTTTCAATTTTGAGAGCAGATGCTTCCATTTTATTTCCTCCTTTGCGAAAATCAAGCACGGCAGCGCCGCAGCAGCTGAAAACAGTATATCAAACGAAACCGAAAAGCAATTAAACCGAGGCAGAACTATACAGGGGAAAAATGTAATACCGACATAACCTTTTGCCGCGCAGAAAATGCCCGAAGCACAAAGCAGAAGCGAAAGCGCAGTCAAAACCGCATCGACTGCTTTAAAACGGTACGATGTGTACTGTGTTCGGCGTGCGGTGCCGTAGCCGCGCGCCTCCATACTGTCGGCAGTTATCATACCCTTTTCGAGTGCGAAAGTAGTAACCGCCGAAAACACCTTCACTTCACTTTTGAGTCTTGCGATTATATTTCCGTCTTCGTAAAGCCCCTGTGCTTTACACGCTTCGCGCACCTTAACGGTACGCTCACCGAGCAGCGGAATATAGCGAAACGCCACAGATATTACAAGCGCGAGTTTTTTTGAAAACCTGCCGAAGACATAAAGCACTCTGTCATCGGTCATAAGCTCGCTGAAAACTCTGAACCAATAAATAACGCCGACAACCATTGCGGAATTATATATGCCGCAGAAAAGTGCTTCAATCGTTACGGGCACATTATTTACTATAAGCAGCACTGTATTGCCGCGGTGATTGAAAACGGGTGTAATAATCGCAAGCAATATAAACAACACAAGAAAATACAGATGTGTTTTATTTTTGCCGACAACAAGTGAATATGTTACGGCGGCAAATATGAGTGAAACTCCTACTGCGACTGCACCGCCGCTTACTGCGGCAGATACTGCAATACTTAAAAACCACACGAATATCGACACGGGGTTGATTCTTTCAAAAGCCGTCACGGACCGTTCACCCCCACATCTTCTCCCAAATCGAGCGAATACAAGAATACCGTGCTGTCGCCGTCTTTCAGTTCGCAGGAGCCACAGCCCTCGGAGCGCCCCTCGCCGTTTACAGTATAAAGCCAGCCCGAAAGGTCGCCGTAATCAAATTCACACAAATTTTCTATACCTTTTACATACACACTTGTGCCATAGCCGCCGACAATAAGCTTTAAGCCGTATTTCTGCGCTGCTTCGCAGAGCACAGTGTAAACGGTATCGCTTTTACATATTGAAAATTCCGTTTCAGGCAGCAGCACCTCTCTGCCGATTTCGGCTGCAACGGTATCGCAGCGAATTTCAAGAGTTATGGTGCCTGATATATCCCCTTTTTGCGTAACGGGCGAATTGTAAAACTCATCGGCAGACTGAACATTAAAAACGAATATGCAGGCAACCGCCGCCGCGGCGATGAGCCACACAAATATTAAATTCTTTATATTGCGCTTTTTAACGGCAAGCAGAATGATGCTCACTATTACGGCGATAATTACCGCCGCTGATGCCAGAATGTATTTAACGGGAATTTTGGTACTTTCGGCGGTCGGCTCTGCCGAATTTTCCGAAAGTCCGATGTATTTTAATGCGGTGTTATCAAATCCATAAATATTGCCGCACTCAAACGAAACAAATGCGGAATACGCCTGCGCTGAAGCATTGATATCATAAGCTCCTCCCTCGGAATGAGAAAATGTACCGTCTGCAAGCATAAAGTGCTTTAAGCCATCTAAAGCGGTATTGCCGTTTTTGACAAAGCGGCTGTCGGTAATAAAATCCGCGCCGAGAGAATTGAGCGCAATTATCACCTGCGCGGTGGTTTCGGCATTTTCGCCGCCGAAACCCGTAAAGGCACCGCTTTCGCCCTGCCTGCGCGAAAGAATATTCAGTGCTTTGTCGATACAGTTTTTCACATTTTCATTATCACAATAGCCGGAAACTGCCTGAATGACCATGGCAGTAACATCGGTATCGGCATTTTCGCCCATAAGCGCCCAGCCGCCGTTTTCAAGTGCAAGCGACGATATATACTCGGCGAGCTGCAAAGCGGTATATGCACCGCTTTTTCTGCCGTTGTTGAGCAGGTGCAGAGCAAACACGCAGCTCATTATCCCCTGCCTGCCTGCGGTTTCATCAATTACCGTATCGCAATATTCGTTTTCACAGCCGCAGGCTAAAAGCATCAGGGCATATTTCTGCTTTGTGGAAGCGGCGGCGCCGGTATTATTGACAATGAGATTGCATATCTCACCGACATTCTGCCCGTTGGTATAGCCTTTTAATGCAAGCGGAAATAAGAACTGACCGTATGCCGACTCCGGAACGGATGCGCAGAAATCAGAAAATTCCTGCACGGAGCCGACACCGTTAAGCGCTGATTCCGCATTGATAAGCTTTTCAGCCGAAGCTGATGCTTCATCGCGGAACGACGCGGCACTTACGCTGAATATTAAATTTGAAAGCAAAATTATAAGGCAAAGTGAAAGTGCCGCAGCTTTTTTCATAGTTTACTCCTGACCTTTTTTCTTTTTATATATCACCGCCACGGTCGCCGCAACGGCAATAACGATTACGGCAACAATGGCAACGGTTGCGGCAGTGGAGCCGCCCCCTTTTGTCTCGCCGCTGTTTTGTTTTTCAAGATCGTCAAAGAATTCATCAATGTTTTCGGTATCGGCGTGAACCTTGCAAACGGGCGGCACAAGCGTAAGCGATGACGATCTTGCGGTAACTATACCGTCCATAGCGCCGACATTTACAGTAAACGAGCCGTCTTCGGCAGTCTTAACGCCGGTTGATTCGCCGTTATAGTATATTTCGGCATCTGCCACGGGTGATGTAACGGGAGAGAAATTCTCATCGTAGCTGATATAAAAGAGTTTTAACGATACATCGGCGTTTTCGTCAATGCCGCATTCATTTTCGCTGAAATATGCAAACACATCGGAAAAACCCGCGGTATCGGCATAGGCATAAGCGCTAACCACATCGCCGTCTTTTACTTCATCGGCAAGACTCATTGCGGATGCGTTGTTAAGGCAATAGCCGAAGCTGCCGCCGCTTTCAACGCCCCAAAGTTTAACAAGCGAGATGCCGTATTGAGTATTCTCAACGACATAGCCTGCTGCGGCACCACCTTCAAAATAAGCTTCGTGCGCACAGTAAAGCGCATCGCTTATTGTGAAAGCTCCGTCGCCGTCGGTATCCGTAACGCTGACAGACTTGTAAGCAAGTGCAATTTCACTGCTGCCGTCCGAAATGTTGACATACACCGTGGGATTTGCCTCTGCCGCAGCAAAGACAAGCATCATCGACAGTAACATTACCGTACAAATGATGAGACTTACTGTTTTTTTCATAATAATCCTTTCTGACCGCGCGTCACGGTCTGCCGACGGTACCATTTTTATGCTTTTGGCGGCGCTTTTCGGTTTTTTGCAGATAACTGTCGCTGACGGGTTTAAGCCCCGCCTTTTCGAGCGCTCTGGGCCACGGGCCGAGGAAAGCCTTAATTGCCACAACCTGCTCGTCGGTAAAATCGCTGCGCTTCGGATACCGTTCAACCCCCGAGGCAAGAAGCTTTTCTGCCATATCGGTAAGCAGCCTTATGCAGTTTTCGGCGTTATCGGCGCCCATAAAATCACCACCAAAAAAGCCCCCGTTCAAAAGCGGGAGCTTGCACGACAATAAGAACGAGCTTTCACTCATTCATTTCGCACAGCACCCTTCATACCCAAGAACGCATCGGCACATTATTGTTCGCGGTAAGTATTCCGACTTATGAAAAACTCAATTACGGTAATGGCGGTTGCGACGGATTTTCACCGAACTTCCCTTACTACGCGATAAACAAAATATATCACTTATAATTTACTTTGTCAAGAAACGAAAACACCGCAGACCGAAGTCTGCGGTGAAAACAAAGCCGTGTTTATTTTAATCTCTTTTATAAACTCTTTCAACAAGAACGGCATCAAGAACATCTACATAGCCGTCGGAGTCGATGTCAGCAGAAGAGATTTCCTTATTTGTGTATGTTTCAGTGTTGCCGAGAGCAATATTAACTACTGCCTGGTAGTCGATTACATCAACATCACCGTCAACAACTACATCCCAACCGCCGAGTAACATGGCCTTATTATCGGTATGGCAATCTGCTGCGAAATATTCAACTTCTGCGCCGTCAGCAGGTTCATCGTAAACAACGAGATCAAGAGTTGTGTTGATTGCTTCATAATCGGTACTCATGGGAGAAGGATTGATTACGAATACGCAATAGAAGGTGCCGACATTTTCTTTAACTTCGGTAAGAGTGAGATCTTCGATATTCAGCTCTGTGTCGAAATCAAGAACATAATTGTCGCCGGCTTTAAACTGAGCATATTCATCACCGGTGAGTGAAGTCCACGCATATGCTTTCTCGTTAGCCTTACCCTCATTGAAAACATAACTACCGTAAACCTTGGCTTCAACATCATCGGAAAGGTTAAGACGGAAATCAACGAGAGAGTCATCGAAGAACTTGCCCATATCGGTAATTGTCATCTTGGCACCGACTACGGTATCAAGAGCGATACCCGCTAAATCAAATTCATCAAAAACATCGTTCTTTTCAAAATCAGCGCCGTCGATCATTTTTATATCAACAACGGGTCTGATTCTGCAAACCTCTGCTGAATTAACACTGGCATCAGTGGTATCAACAACATTATAATCAGGAGCTTCGCCGGCTGCAGGCTTGTCGAAAACAACTGCATTAAGAGTGACATCAACTGCATCTGAAGCGGAATCGGGATCAACAACGAGCACGCAGTAGAATGTGCCGACCATTTCATCAACTTCGGATAACTTGAGCATGAAGAGATCGTCATCGGCAGAATTAAGAACATAGAGTGACTCGCCGCCGACGGGTGCATAATCATCGGTCAAGCTCTGCCAGTTGTATAAATAACTATCGTAATAATATTTACCGTAAAGCTTTGCATCAACTTTTTCGGAAAGATCAAGAACGAAATCAACGAAGGTATCGTCAAAGCCGGTGCCCTTGCTTACAAGAGTGATTTCAGCACCCACGACGCAATCCATATTAAGATTTGCGATGCGTGATTTCTGAGCAAAGTTCTTGAATTCAAAATTGTTTTTGAATTCTCTGCCGGGGATCAATTTGATATCAACAACAGGATTGGTGTTGCAGACATCGGCGGTGTTATCGGAAGCGTCGTCTTTTTCAAGAACAACAGCGGTCTCCGCAACATCGGTTTCTTTTTCATACATTACTACATCAATAGCGGCTGTAACTACATCTTTGGCGCTATCGGGGTCAACAACGAGTACACAGTAGAATGTATCGACATCCCTTACAACCTGAGCTACGGTGAGGTTAGCTTCATCAAAGCCGTTGCCGGGAGCATTAAGGAGATAACTTTCACCTGCGGGAACATCAGTGAAATCACTCGTGCCCTGCCAGCCGGTGCTTTCTCCTTTGAAGTAATACTTTCCGTAGAATTTTGCTTTAACATCTTCTGAAAGGTTGAGTTTGAAGTCAACCATATAATCATCGTAGCCTTTGCCAGCATCCTTAACCTTGAGAACGGCACCTACAACATTGTTCATATCAACGTCGTTGCCGTAAGCGGTGGCAAAGTCGGCAAATTCGGGGTTATTGCAGAAATCCTTGCCTTCTACCATTGTGATATTTACGCCGGGAACGATTGTATCAACAACAAAAGGATCTCTCGGGGAAACATCAATAGTATTATCCGCATCTTCATCGGTAACAACGATATAATCGGGAGCCTCTGCTTCTGCGGGATCTGCGAACATTACAACATCAAGTTCAACATTAACAGCATCAAAAGCGGTGTCGGGATCAATATAGAGTGCGCAGTATAATTTGTTTACTTTTTCATCGATCTCGGCAATGTTCATGCGATAACCTGATGATTTGTCTGCCGCATTAAGAACAAATATACCGTCTTCGGAAATATCCGCATAATTGCTGTGTAATTCACGCCAGTCATATTCATCATTACCGTATGTGTATGCCCCGAAAAGCATAGCCTTTACAGCAGATGTAGGAGTAAGCTTGAAATCAACAAGATAATCGTCAAAACCGAGACCGTCTTCGGTAAGTTCAATAACCGCACCTACAAGGTAATCGGTATTGGCTTCACCGATGTCGAAATCAGAGAATACATCAGTATTTTCAAAATCGGCACCCTTAATCATGGTGATATTTGCTACGGGATTGACCTTGCAAACCTCTGCGGAGTTGTTGCTGTTTTCGTCTGTCGGAAGAACAACAGCAGTCTCAGTGATATCGGTGCCTTTTTCGTATGCGGCAACATCAAGCTTTGCCGTAACGATACCGGAAGCACTGTCGGGATCAATAACGAGTACGCAATAGAATGTTTTAACATCCTTTACTACTTCGGCTACGGTAAGGTTTGCTTTTTCAAAGCTGACACCGGGAGCATTAAGAAGGTAACTGTCGCCTGCGGGAACGGGAGTGAAATCACTTGTGCCCTGCCAGCCGGTGCTTCCTTCCTTAAAGTAATATTTACCGTAGAATTTGGCATTAACTTCTTCTGAAAGGTTGAGCTTGAAATCAACCATAGCATCTTCGTAGCCGCGGCCTTCTTCAGAAACATTGAGAATAGCGCCTACAACATTATTCATATCAAGTTCCGAGCCGTATGCTTCGGCAAAGTCTGCAAATTCTGCATTAGCGGCAAAATCTTTACCGTCTATCATAGTGATATTGGCAACGGGAGCCTTAAAGCAAGCTTCAACAGTATTGTCGCAAGCATCATCGGTAACTACGATAAATTCGGGTTTTTCGCCTTCTGCGGGAGTTTCATACATAACAACATCGAGTGTTGTATTAACTATTTCATCGACTGAATCGGGGTCGATGACAAGAGCGCAGTAGAAAGTCTTAACTTCATTAGCGACCTGTGCAACTGTTCTGGTGATACCGGAAACACTGCCGGCATTAAGAAGATAAACGCCGCCTGCGGGAACATCGAAATAATCGCTTGTGCCCTGCCAATAATTTGTATTGGAATCGTAATCGTACTTTCCGAGGAATCTTGCCTTAACTGCGGATGAAACATTGAGTTTGAAATCAACGATATAATTATCAAAGCCTTTGCCGGCATCGGTAACTTTAAGAACTGCACCTACAAGGTAATCGGTATTGATGCCGGTAGTATCAAAATCGGTAAAGCCGGGTGTGTTTGCGAAATCCTTGCCGGCTACCATGGTAACATCGGCGACGGGTTTTACAAGAGCAACCTCGGCGGTAAGAACGCTTTCCTTGGTAGGCTCTGCCATAACGCGTTCACCGGCTGCTTCTTTATAAACAGCGGGAGTAAGCGAAACGGTTACGGGTGCGCTTACAGGTGCGATTTCGGAATCCGGGTTAACATAGAATGCGCAGTAGAAACCACCCTCAACGCAATCATAAGCTTCCTGCAGAGTCATCTGACTGCCGGGATAATTGATACCGGAAAGGATATTGGTGCTGCCTGCTTCGATTTTTCCGAATGTACCGGTAGAGGTCCAATCGTAAACTTTGGTCTCGCCGCCGAATTCAGCGGTGTATTTACCGAAGAACATTGCTTCAACAGGAGCGTCAAGATTGAGTATGAAGTCAACGAAGTTATCTTCATATCCGGTGCCGAGAGCAGCTATATCAATATAAGCGCCTACAACATAATCCATATTAATATTTTCAACGCCGCATTTTTCAGCGAATTTCTCAAAGCCGTCGGTAGTTGAGAAATCAACGCCCTTTACCATTTTGATTACAGCAGTGGGAGTAACTCTGCAAGCTTCGGCTTCGTTGTCGGATTTATTATCATTTTCAACTACGATAGCTTCGGTCTTAACATCCTTGCCTTCTTCGCAGATAACTACATCGAGCTTTGCCTTAACAACATCATCTGCTGTATCGGGGTCAATAACGAAAGCGCAATAGAAGGTGTCAACATCCTTAACGACCTCTGCAACGCTGAGCTTTGCTTTGCTGAAGCTGTCGCCTGTGGAATCAAGGAGATAACTGTCACCTGCGGGAACGGGCTGATAATCAGTCGTGCCCTGCCAACCGGTGCTTTCACCTCTGTAATTGTATTTGCCGTAGAATTTTGCTTCAACTGCTTCGGAAAGGTTGAGCTTGAAATCGACCATAAAGTCCTCGAAGCCCTGACCGCCATTGTTTACTTTAAGAACGGCACCGATAACATTACCCATATTGAGCTGTTCGCCGTTATTGTTTTCAGCATAAGCTGCTGCGAAATCCTTAAAGCCTTCGGTGTCTGCGAAATCCTTGCCGTCTACCATGGTGATATTGGCAACGGGATTTACAGAGCAGGTTTCGATCGTGTTCTTTGAAGCAATATCGGTTGCAATGGTGATGAACTCGGGTTCTTTGCCCTCTGCGGGAGCTTCAAATACAACTGTATTGAGTGTTGCGGTAACTACATTATTTACTGAATCGGGGTCAATGAGAAGTGCGCAATAGAAAGTGCCTATTTCATCGGCAGCCTCGGCAACATTGATCTTGATGCCGAGAGGATTGCTTGAATCAAGAAGATTGTAGCCGCCTGCGGGAATATCTGCATAATCATTGCTTGCAGCCTGCCAGGGGTAGGTCGTGGTGGTTTTATTATATGTATAAGCTCCGTAAAATTTTGCTTTAACAGCTGCCGAGAGATCAATATTGAAATCAACAAGGAAATTGTCAAAGCCTTCGCCCTTGTCGGCAACCTTAACGACTGCACCTACAAGGTAATCGGTATTTATACCTTCAAGCGGGAAGTTTGTGAAGCCTTCGGTAGTCGCGAAATCTTTACCTGCTACCATTGTGATATTGGCAACGGGTTTTGTGAAAGCAACCTCAGCTTCCTTAACGGAATCTGCGCTTGCCTTAACCACCTCGGTCACAACAGGCTTGCCCTGTTCGGGTTCCTGGTATACCGCGGCATCCATAGAAACGGTGATGGGAGCCGAAACAGATGAAGGATCGATATACAGTGCCGAATAGAAGCCGCCGCTTACGCAATTGCAGGCATCTTTAACGGTCATTTTGCTGCCGGCATAATTGAGAGCGGAAAGTATGCTCGTTGCGCCTGCGGTAATATCGGCAGGAACGGAATCATAGCTCCAGTCGTAAGTAACGGTGCCGGTGCTGAAATTTCCGGTATATTTGCCGAAGTAACGTCCCTTTGCGTTATCGCTGAAGTTAAGAATGAAATCTACGAAATAATCATCGTAGCCGGTGCCCATTTCTTCAACATCGATATAAGCGCCGATAACATAGTTCATATCTATGTTATCAATACCGCATTTTGACGCAAAATCCTCAAAACCGGGAGTTGTTGCAAAATCTCTGCCCTCTACCATTTTGATGATAGCGGTAGGCCTTTCCATGGCAACTTTGATTTCCTGAACGGATTCGGGTGATGCCTCGACTTCTACATAATCGGGCTTCTGATCTGTTTCGGGTTTTTCAAACATATCAAGACCGAGAGAAACATCAACGGGACCGTCGACGCTTGTGGGCTTAACATAGAGAGCACAATAGAAGGTTTCTATATTGAGAACCTTTTCGATAGTGAGAAGATTCTTCACGCCGTATTCATCAAAAAGATGATGGTCGCCTGCGAGAACTTTTTGGAAGCCGTCGGCTTCGCCATCATACTCGCCGGGCTGCATCCATTTATTATACTCGGTACCTGTGCCGTATTTGCCGTAGAATTCAGCTTCCATATCAGCGCCGACAGAAAGCTTGAAATCAACGAGGAAGTCTTCAAAAGACTTATCGCCGAGCTCGTCTACAGAGAAAACCGCACCTACCAGGTAGTCAAGGTCTTTGTCCTCAAAGGGGAAATCCTTGAAGCCCTCGGTATCTGCAAATGCCGTACCTTTGATAAGGTTAATATTTGCAACGGGTTTGTTTTCCGTTGCTGCAAATGCGGCTGACGTCATAGACAACATCATAAGCACTGCAAGAACAACTGACAGAACTTTTTTCATAAATTGACCTCCAATTTTCGTATATTAAAATACTAAATTAATTTACTACTTTTTTTCTGAATTGGCAAGAGAAATTTTACCAATTTTACACTTTGTTCACATTTTTGTAACAATCAACATATTGAAAATAAAAAGATACTGAAAGTCGTATATTAATACGATGTCATGAGCATTTTTTCCGCTTCGCGGAGTTGTTGATGGTTCGATTCCTTTTCAAGTTATATAAATAAAAAGCCCACCCCACGGGTGAACTTTTTATTGATGGAGCTGGTGAACGGAATCGAACCGCGCTGCGCGCGGTACGCCTTCGGCGCAGCAATTATGTTCCGCTTCGCGGAGAGTTGATGGTTCGATCCCGATAAAACCTATATAAATAAAAAGCTC
>JAZLHL010000020.1:0-69927 GCA_045616765.1 Acutalibacteraceae bacterium | reverse complement strand
TCATACGCGATATCATCGCAAAAAATCCGTAGTTCATTATTTTAACTTAACCTTAAATGTTTTTATTTCAAAGGGCTTGAACTCGGCGGTAAAGGTATTGCCGCTGAATGCAAGCGGAACATCCTTTTCTTCCATCATATTGCACTCACTCAAAGCGGCGATTTCTTCACCGAGAGTGAATTCAGCAGCGGTCTTACTGTTCCAGGTTTCGTAAACACGAACTATAACATCGTCGCTGTCCTCTGCAATTTTTACGGTTTCGATAACGATATTCTTCTTATCGCAGCTGATAAATGAATATTCGTCTGCAAGGCTGCCGCCGTGAGCCGCCGAATAAACGGCGTAAAGCGGGAAGTTGATGTTATATGCCTGATTTATGAGGTCGGTGCTGTCGGGCTTGCCTGCGTGCGGATAAATCGAGAATGTGAATGAATGGTGCTCTCTGTCCTGAACGGTGTTGGGGCTTGTGGCGCAGCGGAACAGAGTGGGTCTCATAACGCCCTCTTTGATATCGCAGCCGTATTTGCAGTCGTTGATGAGCGACAGACCGAATGAGTTATCGGAAAGGTCGATCCACTTGTGCATTGATTCCTCGAACTGTGCGAAATCCCAGCTTGTGTTCCTTGATGTAGAGCGTTCGAGATTACCGAACTGAATATCGAATGTAGCTTTAACGGCATTTACATCCACGGGGTATTCGGCTTTGAGAACGACATGGTCCTCGTGCCAGTCAGCCTCGTAATCGACATCTATTCTGTCAAGGTCTTTGTAGATGATGTAATACTCTGTAAACGCGGAGTTGCGGAACTTGCGGTCGACCTTGTAAACGGCTCTTACCGCGCCGAGCTCTATAAGCTCCGCCTTAACAAAGTCAAGCTCCCAGCTGAGCTCCTCAAAGTAGCATTTGATATCCCACGCCTCGTGGTTATGCGGTCTGTCCTGGAATGCGCGCACCTTGCCGACGGGCTTGCCCGCAACCGTTACGCTCCTGCCGGTCGCCTTGTGAATGAGCTTGCCGATATTGCCGTTCTTATCGAACGAAACCTTAAAGAAATCGGTCTCGGCTTTCTTGGCGGCGGCATTTACTGCCTTAAATTCGGACGGCTTTTGCTTTTTGATTTCATAGCTCGCGTAGCCCTTTGCGGGTACTTCTGCAATAAAGGTGATTTTGCCGTCGTAAGTTTTCTGGTATGCAATTTCGTCGCCGTTTGCATTGAATATTGCAAAGTTACCCTTGACGGGTGCTTCGGCAACTACGGCATCCTTTCTCGCAAAGCCGGTGGAGTTGAATATTACAAGAGAATTCTTTTTGAGGTCGATATTCGCAACAAGAGCCGCCTGCGCGTCGCCCGCCATTTTGCAGCCGTTTGCGAGCACCTGCTCATACTGTACCTTACTGTCCTCGTAAACCTCTTTTATGGATGAGCCGGGAAGAATATCGTGGAACTGATTGAGAAGTATAAGCTTCCAGTTTGCGAGAAGCTCATCCTTCGGGTACTCAAAGCCCGATTTTTTATTTGCTATTGCCGCGAATGTTTCAACATCGTGGTACAGACATTCGCTCTTGCGGTTGTACTTTTTGTTGCGTGCCTGGCTTGTAAGAGTGCCGCGGTGGAATTCAAGGTAAAGCTCGCCGCACCATGTGGGCAGCTTGCGGTTGTTGCTTACCTGCTTGTCAAGGTGTTTGAAGAAATCGAGAGATTTCGTCTGCTTAACAACGGGGCAGCCCTCTATGCCGCGTGACATACGCTTGGAGTATTCAAGCTCCTCTGCCGAAACTCCTCCGCCGCCGTCGCCGTAGCCGTAGGAAATAAGGTAATCCTTACCGAGCTCTTTCTGTGCATATCTGCGGTAGCCGCCGATGATTTCCTCGGGTGAAAGGTAGGTATTGTATGTGGTCTGGTAGTTTTCAAGCGGATTGTCGGTAGGTCTTCTGCCGGTGGAGAAGTGTGCGAGCACCTCGGTACCGTCTATGCCCTTCCACTTGAATGTATCGAACGGGAAGCGGTTATATTCGTTCCAGCTGATTTTGGTGGTCATGAAGTAGTCCATATCACTCTTTTTGATTATCTGCGGAAGTGCTGCCGAATAACCGAAAACATCAGGGAGCCACATAATTTTATTGTCAACGCCGAATTCATTTCTGAAGAAGCGTTTGCCGACAAGGAACTGTCTTATGAGCGCTTCACCGGAGGCGACATTCGTATCAGCCTCTACCCACATGGAGCCTTCGGCTTCCCACTTGCCCTCTTTAATACGCTTTTTGATGCCCTCATACACTTCGGGGTAATCCTGCTTAACAAAATCGTAAAGCTGCGCCTGCGGGGACATAAAGCGGTACTCGGGGTACTCGTCCATATATTTAAGAACGGTGGCAAATGAACGCGCCGCTTTTTCACGGGTCTGGCGAAGACGCCAAAGCCATGCAACATCTATATGGGTGTGACCTACGCACCATGCGGTCTCCTCACCGAATTTGCCGTAAAGGTTTTTATTGAGGTAGGCTTTGGCTTTCTTTGCGCTCTTGTGGAAGCTTTCAACATCGCCGGAGTCGATATCGAGAAGATTGCAGGCCTCGTTAAGTGTATTCACAAGGTTTACGCGGCGTGTATCATCGCAATCGTAAAAGCCTGCGACCTCAAGCGGTGTGGCGATATCGTAGTAAATATCTGCTGCAATATCGTCGTAGACCTGAAGCAATGCACCCATATTGATTTCGCGCCTGAACTCGCGTGCATCGGCGTGAGCGTTTATGTATATTTCAAGCTTTTCGCCGCCCTTGGCGCATTTTGAAACGGTAAAGTAACGGTGATTTCTGTCGCCGCCCTGAACACATTTGCCGTTTACGAAAAAAATGAGCTGCGGATTGGTGGTATCGAGCCAGCCTTCGTGAGTATAGGGCACAACACTGTAAATAACATGCTTGCCCTTGAATGATTTTGGAACGGTTACGGTCTGCTTAAACCAGCAGTAGCACTCCGGATAGCCCCAATAATCGGTTTTTGCCTTAAAGGGAACCCACTCGCCCTTGTCACGGTCATCAAACGAATACTGACCGTCGCGGAACATAAAGTCGCCGGTTTCAACACTTTCGGCAATAAAAAATTTACCTCTGAGTGCTTCGAGAATCTGGCGGACTCTGTTGGAAAGCATATAGCGTTCGCCGTTTTTGTCAAGAAATTTTACATCGAAATGGCTCATAAGCACACCCCTATCTATTTAATACATTAATATTATCACAATATATGGTAATTTACAATAATTTAATTGTCCTTAACCATTGTAAATTATATAAAAATCATAATTGACTTTATTGGTAATTAACACTAAAATAGTAACAATATATTAAAGTCGCTTAATATTATATTTTAATAGGAAAGGAATTGCATTATGGCACATTATTACAACGAACCTTCAAGAACCTTCAGCGAGTATCTTCTTATCCCCGGCTATACCGGCCCCGACTGCATCCCCGATAATGTAAGCCTTAAAACGCCGCTGTGCAAATACAAAAAAGGGCAGGAAGAATCGCCCATAACACTTAATATTCCGCTCGTTTCCGCCATAATGCAGTCCGTTTCAAACGATACTCTTGCAATCGCACTCGCAAAAGAGGGCGGAATCTCGTTCATTTACGGCTCACAGAGCATTGAAAGCGAAGCGGCTATGGTTGCAAAGGTAAAAAGCTACAAGGCAGGCTTTGTTATAAGCGACTCCAACCTGCGCCCCGACAACACTCTCTCGGATGTTATCGACCTTTTCGACAGAATGGGTCACTCCACCATGGCAGTTACCGATGACGGCTCCGCTACCGGAAAGCTCCTCGGCGTTGTTACATCCAGAGATTACAGAGTAAGCCGCATGGGGCTTGAGATGAAAGTCAGCGAGTTTATGACCCCGTTTGAAAAGCTCGTGACAGCACCCGCAAGCACCTCGCTTAAAGAAGCAAACGATATTATCTGGGAACACAAACTCAACTCCCTGCCGATAATTGACGAAAACGGCAAGCTCCTTTACTTCGTTTTCAGAAAAGACTACGCACAGCACAAGGAAAATCCGCAGGAAATCCTTGACAATGAAAAACGCTATATGGTCGGCGCGGGCATAAACACACGCGACTATGCCACACGCGTACCCGCGCTTATTGAGGCAGGCGCAGATGTGCTTTGCATAGATTCCTCCGAGGGCTACACCGAATGGCAGAAGCGCACCATCGCTTTCATTCGTGAAAAATACGGCAACACCGTAAAGGTCGGCGCAGGCAATGTTGTTGACCGTGACGGTTTCCGTTTCCTTGCAGAAGCAGGCGCCGATTTCATCAAGGTCGGCATCGGCGGCGGTTCAATCTGCATTACGCGCGAAACAAAGGACATAGGCAGAGGTCAGGCAACGGCTCTTATTGAGGTTGCCGCGGCACGCGACGAGTATTACAAAGAAACCGGCATTTATGTTCCGATTTGCTCCGACGGCGGCATCGTTCACGACTACCACATGACTCTTGCACTTGCCATGGGCGCAGATTTCATTATGCTCGGCAGATATTTCGCAAGATTTGACGAAAGCCCCACACCTAAGCTCAACATCAACGGCACTTATGTAAAAGAGTATTGGGGCGAAGGCTCCAACCGTGCCCGCAACTGGCAGCGTTACGATCTCGGCGGTCAGACTAAGCTCTCGTTCGAGGAAGGCGTTGACTCCTATGTTACATACGCAGGCTCACTGCACGACAATGTTACAAAGAGTCTTTACAAAGTCAAATCCACAATGTGCAACTGCGGCGTGGTGACTATCCCCGATTTACAGCGCGATGCAAAGCTCACACTTGTTTCCGCAACAAGTATCGTTGAGGGCGGCTACCACGATGTAATGCTTAAATCCACTTCATCAAATAACAATTTCAGGTGAGAATAATGAACAATAAAACTGTTGTAAGCGGTCTTGAGCCGCAGACGGTTTTCAGCGTTTTCTCCGATATATGTGCTATTCCTCACGGCTCCGGTAATACCGAAGCCGTGCGCGCATATTGCAGGAATTTTGCCGAAAGCCTCGGTTACGAAAGCATTTGCGATGATTGCGGCAATATACTTATAAGAGTTCCCGCATCCGCAGGGCGCGAAAATGATGCCCCCGTTATGCTGCAGGGGCACCTTGATATGGTATGCGAAAAGGAATCGGGCAACACCACCGACTTTTTAAAAGACGGCTTAAAGCTTTTGGTAGACGGTGATTTTCTTACGGCTGACGGCACAACTCTCGGCGGTGATGACGGCATTGCCGTGGCGATGATACTTGCGCTTATAAGCGACAAAAATGCAGACCGTCCTGCGCTGGATGTGGTGTTCACCACAGATGAAGAAACGGGTATGAACGGCGCAGCCGGCTTTGACTGCTCGCTTCTTAAAAGCAAAACACTTATTAACCTCGACTCCGAAAGTGAATCGACTGTATGGGTCGCCTGCGCAGGCGGTATGAGAGCCGAAGCGGTATTTCCCCTTAAACGCACTATATTCACCGCACCGAATGCCGTGGCGGTGAAGCTCACGGGGCTTGCGGGCGGTCATTCCGGCACGGAAATAGACAAGGGCAGAATAAACGCCGTGAAATCGCTCGCCGGTTTTTTGAAAAAATATAACGAGCTTTACGGGCTTGAGCTTGCCGCATTCGACGGCGGGTTTATGAATAACGCCATACCGCGCGAAGCCTGCGCGAGAGTTGCCGTAAAAGATTTTGAAGCGTTCAAAAGTTTTGCCGAAAGCTTTGTTAACGAGCTTACGGCAGGCGCGACACAAGCCGACAAAGGCGCAGAACTGATATGCGAAAATCTCGGCACGGTAACCGAAGCCGTTTTTACCGATGAATGCCGCAGCAGAATACTCGGTTTCCTTGCTGACTGTCCAAACGGTATAATCACTATGAGCCGCGATATTGATGGACTTGTGCAGACCTCGCTGAATCTCGGCATAACAAAAACACAGGCAGAAAGCTTTCACGCTTCGTTTTCATTAAGAAGCAGTGTAAACGCAGAAAAAACCGCACTCTCCGAAAGGCTGAAAGCATTTGCGGGAAAATGCGGTGCGCAATACTCCACTCACGGCGAATATCCGGCGTGGGAATATAATGAGGTTTCGCCGATAAGGGATTTGTACGCAGATGTTTACGAAGAACTTAACGGCAAAAAATGCGGTATAGAAGCCATTCACGCAGGACTTGAATGCGGCATATTCTACGATAAAATCAAAAATCTCGACTGCATTTCGGTCGGTCCCGATATGTACGATATACACACCCCGCAGGAAAGACTTTCAATAAAATCCACTGTCGCGGTCTACGAAACGGTCAAAGAAGTGCTGAAAAGGATATAGTTTTTTAATGAATAACTAATAATGAATGATGAATTATTCATTATTCCAGCGTTATTTTCTCAATATCGCGTTTGAGTTTAAGCAGTATTCGCTTTTCAAGGCGTGAAATATAGCTTTGCGATATTCCGAGGATATCGGCGACCTCCTTTTGCGTATGCTCCTGCATTCCTTCCATACCGAAGCGCATACACATTATAAGTTTTTCACGCTCGCCGAGTGAATCAATGCAGTTGTGAAGTACGCGCTTTTCGTCTTCATCCTCCACATTGTCGTTCACCTCAAGCCCGTCACTGCCCAAAACATCACAGAGTAAAAGCTCGTTTCCGTCGCAATCCACATTGAGCGGTTCGTCTATGCTTATATCATTTTTTTGCTGATTGATTTTACGAAGATACATCAGTATTTCATTTTCAATACAGCGTGATGCGTAGGTGGCAAGCTTGATGTTTTTATCAAGGCAGAATGAATTAACGGCTTTTATAAGTCCTATCGTGCCTATGGAAACAAGGTCTTCAATATTTATTCCGCTGTTTTCAAACTTTTTGGCAATATACACCACAAGCCGCAGATTGTGCTCTATAAGTCTGTCTGCGGCTTTTTTATCGCCATCGGCAAGAAGCATACAAAGGCGTATTTCTTCTTCCTTTTTCAATGGCGGCGGCAGCATTTGCGGACTGTTTACATAATGTGCATATCCGCCTGCGCGAAGCAAGATTTTCAGTTTTATCAGTTCTATAATATCGCGAATTTTCTTCATCTTACTACACCTCAAAAATATCAGCATTCAGTATTATGCCATACTCCCCGTCAGAAAGCCTTTCGGTTGTTACCGCAAATGTACAGGGCACGGCGAATCTTATTTTTCCTTTTATTCTCACCTCTACCCTATCCGGATTAAACGCCTTCAACACCGATTTGCCGCCGACACTCGAACAAGGTACTAAATGAACACGCGTTTTAAGTTCCGACGGAACGGAAACATTCCACTCGTCAGATTTAAGGTATTCAAGCTCCGCTGATGAAAAAAATGCAGCAACATCATCAATGTAAACAATATTCAAAGGTTTGCCGTTCAAAACGTCACGCGCGGTGTTGCCCGTATCGTACAGTGCATTCAGTTCGGCACTTGCGCCACGGTATTCAACTGTTACGGTGCATAGTGTATTCTTGCAGAATTTTACGGCAAGCAGTTTTTCGCATATAACGAGCACCCCGTAAACTGCAAGCACGCTGCCCACAAGGAATGTTATGCTCATATCAAAATAGACCGCGCCGTTTATAAAGCGCATATTAGGCGGTGAAAAAATCAGTTCTATGCCGAGCATAACTCCCGCAAACAAAAATGAAACTGCGAGAAAATACGCAAAGCCTTTAAAAAACGCTTTAACGCTTTTCGGCACGAATGCCGCGAATACTATTGCGGCAGCGGTCAGTATTTTATAAAGCACCGACAACAGAATATTCATAGGCGGCACAAAAATAATGAGCGCCGAAAAACCGCCGATAAACGAAGCGATCACCGTTCCCGCCCTGCGTGACGGCAAATGCGAAAGTGTGCGCGCGGCACAAATGAGTATGTATGTTACTATAATATTGAGCACCGTCAGCACATCGGCGTATATAACTGTTTCGGGCACGATCCCACCGCCTTTCAGCATTAATTATTATACTTAAAGGCAAGTAAAACTTTTGTCGCAAGAGGTCGGCAAAAATAATTTTTGATTGACATATGCCGCAAGTAAATTTAAAATGTGTTCAGTGATCATTCGGAGGGATTTCTATGACAGTTTATAAAAATGCCAAGGTGGTTTTCAGCGATAAAATCAGAGATTGCTGCGTTGTTACCGATGGCGAAAAGATAATTGATATATGCGAAAGATTTGACAGTACCGCCGAAGCGGTGGACTGCGGCGGCTTGTACCTCGCGCCCGGCTTTGTGGATGCCCATGTTCACGGCGGCGGCGGTTACAGCGCAATGAGCACAAACCCCGCGGATATAATTAAAATGGCAAAGGCGCACCTTGCGCACGGTACTACTTCAATTGTACCCACCACGCTTGCCGCACCGCTTTCACGCCTTGCGGATGCGGTTCTGAGCATAAAAAAAGCCGCCGAATCCGACGGCGGTGAAACAATACTCGGCGCACATCTTGAGGGTCCGTACATTTCATTGAAATACAAAGGTGCGCAGAGTGCGGAAAATATACTTAACCCAAACGAGCAGCCGCCCGATGAGGTACTTGACTTGTGGGATAAAATTCTTATAATGGGCGCTGCGCCCGAATGTGACGGCTGCCTTGAGCTCGGCGACAAGCTCAAAAAACGCGGCATTATCGCTTCGGTGGCACATTCCGCGGCAAGCTTTGAACAGGTAGAGGAAGCAGCCAAGCACGGTTACAGCGATGTTACACATATCTATTCCGCCTGCACCGCTTGCTTTAAGGTCGGTATTTTCAGAGTTGCGGGAGTTGTGGAAGCAGGACTTGT
Source organism: Acutalibacteraceae bacterium (assembly GCA_045616765.1). Taxonomy (GTDB): domain Bacteria; phylum Bacillota; class Clostridia; order Oscillospirales; family Acutalibacteraceae; genus DTU089. The sequence goes on along the minus strand of JAZLHL010000020.1, from coordinate 61,078 downwards.
GCGCGACGATTTTTCCACCCAGGCGATAGCTGACCTCAGGCATCTGCCCATAGGTGTTCTGAAACTGATTTACAAATCCAAGGGTGCCGAAAAAATGTATGTGATAACCGACGGTCTGGAATTTTCGGCAAGCGATTTGAGAGAAAACGAGGTTTACCCGCAGGAAAACGGCGTCGGCGTAATATATGAAGACGGCGTTATGAAGCTCGCAGACAGAAGCGCCCTTGCAGGCAGCGTGGCAACTCTCGGCGACTGCGTTCGCAATATGTATAAAGCCGTCGGCGCTCCGCTTTACGATGCGGTGCGTATGGCTTCGCAGACACCTGCCGAGGTGCTCGGCTTCGGCAAAAAAATCGGCAAAATCGAAAAGGGGTATGATGCCGACCTTGTTTTGTTTGACGGTGACGTGAATATTAAAAAGGTTATTTCAAAAGGTAATGAAGTTTGAAAATGGGGCTGTCACATTTAGTGCAGAGCAAAAAACAGAATAATAAAAGACAACGGCTTTACGGTGAATCAAGCGTTTAATAAACCGTAAAGCCGTTATATTTTATTGGTTTTTGATTTTATATGTTTCTCTAACAGTAATTTTTATTCATCCTTCTGAAAAACAAGAGACATTGTTTCTATATCTCCTGTACCTCTGGTCTCAATAGGCACATACCCTTCAAAAGACCAGCCGTTTTCAATACGCTTTTTAATAATACCTTCCACTGATCCGAATGAGGATTTTATGCCTTTTCCCAATCCATAACCGCTTAATTCTGATTTAACCCTTACAAATTCAACTTTTTTCATTGTCCGCACCTTCCTCGAATTCAGATTAAACAATAAACAAATCAGAGCGCATTATTATATTTCTTTTATGTAGTCCGCGCTGGCGTAGCCCTCATACTGAACACCGCCGACGGTAAATTTTATATGATACCACGCAGCAGGCTTATCAAGAATAATGACCTCGTCACCCTCCCATATATGTGTAATAATATCATATGTGCTGCCGGGACCTTTGCGGATATTCAGATAATCGCCGTCAAGGTTATATGCAACACCCTTGCGCACGGTAACGACCGGAGGCTGAACAGGCTTCGTGCTTACAGCAGCTTCAACAATATTGCTTGCGGCTGAAATATGCCGTTCACCGAGTGCATCAAAATAATACGCATATAATTTGAATTTTGCGGAGGCTTCCGACCCCATTGATGCTTTGAAGGTCGTTTTTGAGGTTTTTTCGATCATCTCATAAGTGGCGGATGAAGTATTGTACTTATAAAGGTAATACCCCTGCGCTCCATACACGCTATTCCACGAAAGCGTTACACTTTTTTCATCGCTTGCGGTGCAGCTGAGTTTAGGCGAGGTTTTGGGGAATGTTTCATCGAGATTACCGCCCGGCATATTATTAAATACCGGTATGGAAAAAATCTTGGGAATTTCCATAAGCTTCGCATCAACATACGCACTGTAAGTATTTACGGATTCAGACTCCACTGCTCTGATATTGCCCATATATTCGTGATAATACAAATTACCGCTTGCCTCATTAACATTGAATTTTTGCAGATAATTGGTGTACTGATACTCCGAAAATCCTTCATTGATATATATCGCACCGTAATAAATGCTCTTATAAGGGTCGGTCCACGGTCTGCCGTATGTAGTTGAAACAGAAACATACGATTTAGGGACGAAGCCCTTGTAAGTATTGCCGTTTACAATAACGCTCACCTTATAAAAATTGCCGGATATTCCCTCAAAATAAAGCTCGTAGCCGGCAGGCACCGTAACCTTGAGCTGCGCAGTCGTTGATGCGCTCGCGTAAAGAGGGGCATTTGTACGGCTTTCCATATATCCGTTTGCCCATTCAAGCCCGTCACGCGCGCCGGTATATGCACCGATGTTATAATAATTATATATACCGTTAAACGGCGAGTTCTTTCCTGATGCTCCGCCCGCTGTTGCGGTTTTGCCGCCAACCTCCTGGTAAATACGCGATGCAAGATAATATGCGCTCTGACCGCTATCGCGCGCCGCTCGGAAAATTGCTTCGGAATACTTAATATTAACGCCGTTTTCGGTGTAATATTTCATATTGCCGTCGGCATCAAAATATGTAATAGCGGCGTTGTGCATCCATGTGCCGTCGAGAATCGCTTCCACGCCTTCAATGGTCTGGTATTCGGAGAAAAGTGTGCTTTCAAACGAAAAGATATGCTTTTCATCGAGGAAATTTCGCGGATCCATATAATACTCCACAGCTTCCTGCGAAGCACTCACCCAACACGGATATTCCTGAATAACACCGCTGCACCTGCTGCATGAACACATAAATGAAGATTGCACATTATTTTCAATAAGCTGCTTGCTGTGAGGTGATCTTTCGCCTGCGACCGCCTCGTTCCAATCAAGGCCGGTATTAAATGCATTGAAAGTCCATGTGGGGTATTTAAGATGCAGCACCTGAAGATATTGAATATACGATGACGGGAACCCCTGCGCCTTCATTTCTTCAACAAAAAGCTCCATATCGTTTGCATCCGCATAGCTGTAAAGAATATTGACATCAATAAGATCTACGCTGCCGTCACCGTTTATATCGCTTGCGGCAAGCTGTTCGGGTGTAGCTTTTGTTACTCGGGATACGATATTTAAAACAAGCTTTACATCTTCCATAGTAAAGTAACCGTCACCATTGATATCTCTATACAAAACCCCGCTGAAACAATTTGTAACACTCAGGCAGAGAAATACCAGAGCCAACGCTGACGACAGTACCGCTTTAAACTTCCCTTTCACAAGACTCACCTCGGATATTCAAGAAATATATTTTGCATTATAGCACACTTTTATACAAAATTATTTCCAATCAAGAAAATAATTTTCCATTTTCCGACATTAAACTGCTTAAAGAAAACAAAGAAAAACCGCTGAACTCATCATTTTTTGAGATTATGGAATATTCTTCCTTTAAAATGTCATTATTTTCCATCCATTCATTTTTGCCGCTGCCTGCAAATTCATCCGCTTTGCCGCATTTATAAGCGGCAAGCCCACACACAAGCTTCACCTTGCCGGTGCGGCAAATATCCGCCCATTTTGCCGCAATACTTTCAAACGGAGCATTTTCATTTTCGAGCCCGTAGTATATCTGCGGAATAATCATGTCCGCATAGCCGCCGCTGCACCACTGCGAAACATCGGCAAGGCTTTCATTATAATCCTTTTCCGGTATGCCGCCGGGACTTATACTGAAAATAAGGTTTTTGTCTTTACTTTTAATAAATGTATAGACCGACGACATAAATGCCGACAAGCTTTCAGTGCGCCACTGCCGTATGGCAAGCGAACCGCCCGCGGCTGAGTATTCTGTATATAAATCACAAACCGTCTCCGCAGTATCCACAGGGTAAAAATAATCATCAAAATGTATACCCGCAATCTCATAGTTATCGCAAAGCTCGGATATACACTCAAGCACCAGACTCTGAGACGGCATAACTGCAGGGTCGAGCCATACGCCGCTTTCGCAAACAAAGTATGTACCGGAAACATTCAACAATTCTGCGACTTTTCCCGATTTCGGAATATTTGCCGCATCAGTGCACACGCGAAACGGATTGACCCACGCATGAACGCCGATACCTGCGGCTTTGCATTTATTGATCACCATTTCCAGCGGATCGTATTCCGGTTTGGCTCCGTATAAATCGCATATATATTCCGAAACCGGGAATTCGGTTTTAAGATACAATGCATCGCAAAATGCTCTTGCGTGCCAGAAAAGCGTATTTATTCCGATTATTTTGAGTGCTGCAAGCATACTGTCAAGTGCCGCTTCATACTCCGCCCTGCTTTTGCCGCGCACCATATCGCCTATTTCCTTATAAGTGACCCAAACCGCACGGGTCTCCTCGTTTTCGTCTTTATCGCACAAGTCTGAATCCGGGTCAACCGTTTCTTCTCGGTGTACGGCTTCCGAAAGAACCTTCGGCAAACGCTCATCCGAAAACACGGCAAACACACTCACCGCCGCAAGCACTACCGCAAGAAAAAGAAAAATAAGCTTTGCACCCTCACTCATATAATTCACCTCAATAAAAATTCCGTACTAAATAGTACGGAAACAGCCGGTGAATTATTCATTTGCGGGGTCGGTTTCGACAGTATTTATGAGCCAGTCATCTTCAAGTGTATCGGTACCGAAAAATTCATCGTTATAAGCCGCACGGACCGGGAACTGCTTTTTCGGCTTTGATGAATCGCGAATGCTTTCGGCATCAGTCGGAGTTTTCGCATATTCACGAAAAACACATACAAACATAAATATATCAATAATATATTGCATAACGCACATAAGCTGCAGCACGGTATTGGAACCGAGCACACGCAGCGCATTTTCACCGGGTGTTATTATTTTGTATGTAACAGTGGCAAAATAAAAGAATTTATAAATCTCGTAGATTGCGGAAAACGCAAATGCTGTGGCATTTACAATGGTGAGCAAACGGTTTTTGCGGTCACGAATGAGGTACCAAAGCGAAACGGCACACAGCACAAAGCTGTATGAAGCAACAACATCCAAAGCGCTGAGCATTATTTTGAGCCATGCTGCACCGTTTGCGATGACCGCACCCACAATAATGTTTTTACTGTAAAAATACACAAACGAAACCGCGACCAAAAGCTTCAGCACGCGTTCGGCACGCTTGCCCGAACGTTGAAGGCAGCGCTTATGACCGATTCCTTCGCCATTGAAGGCAACATACATTATAAGGGCGGCAATTACAAGCGTTACTATATATGTTTTTTTGGAAATCAGGGCGGCAAAAGGCACCCACGCACCGATATTTGTAAGCAAATTGTTTACAAGTAACAGTACGGCGGTTACAGTAAGATATTTCGCCGCAGTGGCGATATAGCCGTTTTTGCCCATATTACCCTCCGAAATCAAATAACACCCGTTGCCACTCTGAGAATTATTGCAGCATCTTCCAGATCAAGAACACCGTTTTTATTAAGGTCAAGCTGCTTGGTTTTTTCAGCGGAATAACCTGCCTTAATTTTAGCAACAGTCATAAGCACATCTCTTGCATCCGCAGTGGTGATTCTGCCGTTACCGTCGGCATCTCCGTAGCCCTTCACTACATTATTACCGTTTACTTTAATCGCAACACCGTAAAGCACACCGTATTGTTCAGCTGCGGGGCTGCCGGTACTGATAATCTCAATATCGTGCGAAAATTCGGTACTGTCAGACTCGCGCAAAGCAAAAGCGTATCTGCCGATTTCGGTAACAGCGGGGGTAAGAGTCACCTGTTTAAGCGCGAGGCAATCTTCAAACGCATACGGGCCTATGTGAACATCTCCGCTTAAAGGGAATGTAACTGTTTCGAGCACATTACAGCCCTTGAAGGCACTGTTGGCGATTTTCTTTAACGATGCGGGGAATGATACTGCCGTAAGCGCTATGCAATCCGAAAAAGCATAATCCCCTATTTCTTCGAGAGTTTGCGAAAATGTGATTCGTTCAAGGTAATTGCATTTTGAAAATGCTCTGGCACCGATAACTTTGAGCCTGTTGCCGCAGTTAAGCGTGGTAATGCGTTTGCACCCGTAAAATGAATACTCGCCCACACTTTCGACATTTTTCAGATTAATCGCCGTAAGAGCTACGCAGGTATTAAATGCGTAGTCGCCTATTGTTTTTACATTTTCACCGAGCACCACGGTTGTAATATGCTGGCAGTTGTAGAAAGCGTAGCTCTCGATCTCGGTAACGGTCGCAGGTATTCTCAATGTTTGCAGCGCATTTTTGGAGCGGAACGCGCCCGAGCCGATTTTGGTAACGGTAAGACCCCCGAGTGTTTCGGGAATAGACAGAGTGACATCGTTATATTTGACGGTGCCGGTCACAGTAGCCGTACCGTTGCCGTTATCGGTATATGTAAGCCCGGTAGCCGTATCGGTCGCAGCCGATGCCGATACCAGAAGTGCCGCCGCAAGCAGCACAGAAACTAATGCGATACATATTTTTTTCATTACACAGCACCTCACGAAAACAGTACCGAGCAGGCTATGAACATCTGCCCGAAATAATACAGATAAGCATTTATTAGTGAATTTTTGCGTGTGTTTTTACCGCCGAAAAACATCAGAAGTATAATTGCATCGCTCGCCGCAAAACCGAGCGCGCCCAAAATCAGCAAAAAGCTGAGTGACTGCATACTGCCGCCCGCCTGCTGTGCGAGTATGCCGAGATGCCCGGCTTTTACAACGCCCGCAAAAATCAACGCGCCGTAAATAATTACCGGAATTTTCATTTTTCCGATTTCTTTGAGCTTGCCCGAAAAAACATATACGGCAAGCAAAACGACCGGCACAGCTTCGGCAATAATATCCGATTTATCAAAATAAGCAATGCCGAAATCATTGAGCAGTTTTTGTGAAAACGCAACACATCCACAACATTTAGCGGCGGCAAAAAATACCATACCGGCAGGCAGAGCAAAGGCCTTTTCAATATTAAGTAAAATATCGCCGAGCAGGCAGAGTACCATTTCTGCACATATAAAAATAAAATACTGCGATGTATAACAGTCTTTTATTGCCGCGGCAAGCACAACATCTGCCACAAAAAGAAGTGAACACAGCAATTTATACGGCAGAGCCTTTTGCCTGCCCTTAATGCCCTCGCTCATAATATACCAGGAAACGGTAAAAAGCTGAACTATGAAGGTCAAGCCCAATAAAATAAGATAAAGCATTTATAAACCTCGTTATTTTAATTAAAATTCAGTATAGCATAAACTCACGGTAAATTCAAGTCATGCGTATTGCCGCAAAAAAATGTATATATTCGCAGAAAATGTATATTTTTTGCATTTTATCAAGATATATCAAAACACACTCAAAACAAATTGCATATTTTGTGAATGTTTTTTCATTATACTATTGCATTTTTTGAAACCACGGTATATAATGGGCAACATCGAAAGCGAAAATCAACATTCGCTTCCAAACAAATTTTTCAAAAAGAGGTATTTTTTTATGAAAAAGTTTCTTAAAGTAACGGCAATCGTTCTCGTTATTGCTCTTGTAGGTATTTTCGCAGCCTGCGGCGGCAATGAAACCCCAAACAACGCCCCCTCAGCATCTGACACCGAGACCACTGCTCCCACAGCGGAAAAGAATGAAGGCGAGCTCATAATGGGCACCAACGCAGCATTCCCCCCCTACGAGATGATGGCAGACGACGGCAGTTACACCGGTATCGATGTTGAAATCGCTACCGCCATCGCCGAAAAGCTCGGCAAAAAGCTCGTTGTTAAGGATATGGAATTCGACTCACTCATCAGCGCAGTTGAAAACGGCGTTGTAGACATTGTTCTTGCGGGTCTTACCGTTAACGAAGAGCGTCTTGAAAAAGTCAACTTCTCAACCTCTTACGCCAAGGGCGTTCAGGTTATCATAGTTAAAGACGGCAGCGAAATCGCTGATGTTGACGGCCTCGAAGGCAAAGTTATCGGCGTTCAGGCAGGCACCACCGGTGACATCTATTGCACAGACGATTTCGGTCAGGAGAATGTTAAGCAGTTCGCAAACGGCAGCCTTGCAGTTCAGGCGCTTCTTAATGACCAGGTTGACTGCGTTGTAATAGACAACGAGCCCGCCAAGGCATTCGTAGCGGCTAACGACGGTCTTAATATCCTTGATACCGAGTATGCAAACGAAGATTATGCAGCAGCTATCGCCAAAGGCAACACCGAACTTCTTGAAAGCTTCAACGCTGCTCTTGCAGAGCTCACCGAGGACGGCACTGTTGATGCTATCATCGGCAAATATATCAAAACTGACGCTGAATAATTTAATCCCTTAAAATCATTTTTGACAAGGAGCGGCGAAAACCGCCCCTTGTCTTTGCTATGAAAGACGGTGTGTTATGTCATTTCTGACCTTTGCCAAATGGATTGATACGGCTCCCGCGTGGATTCTTTCACTCCCCGAAGGCTTGCAAAAGCTGCTGTTTCAGCTTTACCAGACTTTTATATTTGCAGACCGTTGGAAATTTTTTGTAAACGGTTTGAAAATTACGCTGATAGTAACGGTGGGTGCACTTGTGCTCGGCGTTATCATCGGTATGATTTTGGCGGTTATTCGCGTTGCGAACGACAGCTACACTGCCACCAAGCCCCCTATCCCGATAAGAATTGCCAACAAGCTCGCAAAGCTTTACCTCACCGTTATACGCGGTACGCCCATGATGGTGCAGCTTCTTATTATGGGCTTTGTTATTCTTGTACCGAAAACCGATACACAATGCGTATTTTGCGGTATTATTACCCTCGGAATAAACTCCGGTGCCTATGTTGCCGAAATCGTAAGGTCGGGTCTTATGTCTATCGACAGAGGACAGACCGAAGCCGGCAGAAGCCTCGGCCTGAGCTACTTGAAAACAATGTGGCACATAATTATTCCGCAGGCAATTAAAAACATTCTTCCCGCACTCGGCAATGAAATGATCACCCTGTTAAAAGATACCTCGCTTGTATCCGTAATTGCGCTGCGCGATGTTACAAAGCAGGCGCAGAACATTCAGGCTATAACCTACAATGCGCTTGTACCCTACATAAGCCTTGCGGTTATTTACCTGGTGCTTGTTCTCGCCCTTGAAAAACTGCTTAGTATATTTGAAAAGAGGTTGAGAAAGAGTGACCACTGATAACAACACCGTAATCAAGGTCGAAGACCTTCACAAGTCCTTTGGTGATCATCACGTTCTCAAAGGTATTACAACCGAAATCAAGCGCGGCGAGGTAGTTGTTGTTATCGGCGCTTCCGGCTCCGGTAAATCAACCTTTTTAAGATGCCTCAACTGCCTTGAAGACCCTACGGGCGGCAATATTTATTTTGACGGTGTCAACATTGCCGATGTTACGGTGGATATAAATGTTCACCGTCAGAAAATTGGAATGGTGTTCCAGCATTTCAACCTTTTCAACAACAAAACGGTTATTGAAAACCTGATGCTCGCCCCCGTTGAAATGCAGAAAAAGAAAATGAAACAGCTCAAAAGGCAAAAGTTGTTTAAGCACATTGAGCCAAATGAGCCCATAAAAAGCACCGAGCAGATAAAAAAAGAAGCGCGTGAAACCGCGATAAAGCTGCTTGAAAGAATCGGTCTTCAGGATAAAGCCGATGTTTACCCCTCCACACTTTCGGGCGGTCAGAAGCAGCGTGTGGCAATAGTCAGAAGCCTCGCGATGAATCCCGATGTCATTCTGTTTGACGAGCCCACCTCCGCACTTGACCCCGAAATGGTAGGCGAGGTGCTTGACCTTATGAAAGAGCTTGCCGACGAGGGTATGACAATGGTCGTGGTTACACACGAAATGGGCTTCGCTAAGGAAGTCGGCTCGCGCGTGCTGTTCTTTGATAACGGCATTATAGAGGAAGAAGGTTCCCCGCGCGAAGTGTTCGGCTCGCCCAAGAGCGAGAGACTGCAGGGATTTTTGAGCAAAGTTCTCGTATAAAAAAGTGCAGAACGGAATTATTCATGCCGCATCAAAACGCGTTTTGATGCGGCATATTTTTTATACTTACTTCGTTACTATAAACGCATCGAAGCCTGCTTTTTTGAGTTTTTCAACATAGGCTTCGGCGTTTGACTTTATGCTGAACGCACCTGCCTGCACCACATAAAGCGGCTTTTTGGCAGCGGTTTTAGTGTCCGGCTTAGCCTCGGCAGAAGCTTTTACCGCGGGCTTTACGCCGTAGTAATCACATATACCCTGTGCTATGGCTTCGCCTATCTGCTTTGTGTTATTCCTTATAAAATCCGAGCCTTTTACGGTATCGTGGAATTCGCACTCGCAGTAAACGGTCATACCCTTTGCGGAATTGCACTCGTAAAACTCCGGCATGGCAATAAGCCTTTCGGCAGAGCTGCCGGGTGTAAGCGGTCCGAGACGGTCAAGCACTGCCTGACCGATTTTTTTCTGCTCGCCCGAAATATCGTAAAGCAGAATCTGTGTGCCGCCCGTAACATTGTGCGCGGCGGTGGCGTTTGTGTGAATCGCCACATGAACATCCGCGCCGAAGGCGTTACTTTCCGCAACGCGTTCATACATATCGTCGTTATATGTGCATTTCACATCAAAGCCGTTATTTTTAAGGTATGCAACACACGCCTTTGCAATAAGGTGGCACTGTTCCTTTTCGTTAGTGCCGCCCGTAGCGTAGGAATTTGCATACTGGTTACTCGGTGAAACATATATTTTTTTAGCCATTACCGTAACTCTCCTTTTCATTTAAACGCACATCACAATCCGTACAGTAGGTCATTGCTCTGTCGCTGTCGCTGAAGCCCTCGGTAGTGGGGTCGGCAAGCACGCCTATAAATGCAAGTATATCTATAAGCAACCCGAACACGCCGATCACTTCGCTTTGTGATATACGCGGTACCACATCAAACAGCGCAAGCACATGGTATATAAACCCCACCGCAAGAGCGCATACGCCCGTGATGAATGTTTTGTTTTTAAGTCTTGCTTTTATATTTATTTTCACATTATCCACTCCTATATACTATGCTTGCAGAATAATTCTGCCATCAGTCGCGAGCGGAAAATTCCATATCTGAAACACGCTCGCCGACTGATTTGATTTTTTCATCAAGCACCTTAATATTGCTTTCAGCCTTATACATTCTTTCAATAAGATTATTGTGCCTGTCGACCTTAGCTTCAAGCTGCGAGATGCGGTAATTTGAAAGCTTGGTGTTCACTGCAATACCCACCACTGCGCCTATGCCGCTGCCCGCAAGTGAAATCAGCGCACAAATTATTTCGTTACTCATACCGCGCCTCACTTTGCATATTTTTTATACATCTCTGTAAGGTACTTTGAATACACACCGTATTTAGTCCTTGCGGTTTTGTTGCGGCTGAATTCATTTTCGGTCATTATTCCGCTGTAACCGGTACGCAGGCAGAATTCCGAATACGAAGTCGGCGGCGACTGTTCGGTACTGCTGCTTTTACTTGATTTTGACGAGCTCGATTTGGAAGATGACGAGCCGCCCGAAGAAGACGAAGCATCGAGCTTTGCGAGTGCGAGAGAATACTCCCTGTCCTTGTTCTGCTGCTCGCGCAGAGCTTCGCTCTGTTTAAAAGCCGCTTCCCTTTCGGCTTTGGCTTTCTGAAATTCCAATTCGCGCTGCTTCTGCTCGCGGTCAAGTCTGTCGCTTTCCACCTTGTAGTTGTAATCCCGTTCATCCTGCTCACGATCAAGCCTGTCGGTATCGACTTTCAGGTTGTAATCGCGATCATCTTCCCATGAATTAAGTTCATTGACGAACATCTTATACTCATCATCACTCATAGATGAGATTTTCTTAAAAAGATAATCACCCTCGTTGTAATAAGATTTAAGGCTTTCAAGGTATTTTTTATAATCATCGCCGTCAAGCTCGCGCAAAAGCTCAATATCCTCAATAAAGCCCTCGCCTTCGTCCTTATACGCCTGAAAAGCACGGTCATAAAGCTTGAGCGCAACATCATTAAGTCCGCTCAAATACTCATCGTAAGCCTCGCTGCCTGCCGTCTGGGCGTAGGAATTTGCATAGCCTCCCGTAAGCGCACTTGCCTGCCCCACGGTATCCATCATAGCCTTTTTTCCGTTTTGCACATATTGGTCGCGATACTGCCTGTAAAGCGGATCGGCGTTCATATTGTATGTGAATTTTTCACGGTTCACCACATTGCCGAGCAGCTCGTTGATTTTTTCCGAATATTTCCCTTTATACTCGGCCGGCTTGGAATTTTCCCACTCTGTCAGCTTGTTTTCAGCCGATTGAAGTGCCGCGCTTTTTGTGTACTGCGGGCGTTCGGTTAAACTCACACCGAGACTCGACAGTGTAGCCGAATCGGCAACGCCGTTTACCGAAAGTCCGGTTCTGCGCTGATACTCCTTGACCGCCGCCCGGGTTGAAGCTCCGTATGTGCCGTCAACTGAAATATCGTAACCCTTGTTATTAAGGGTTTTCTGTAATTTTTTTACATCCGCTCCCTTGGAGCCGTAAGATAAATTTCCTGCCATTACATTCCTCCGTTCATCCAGAAGCCGTTAATATAGATCGCCACGCCCTCGGCGAGATTTCTGTCGGAAAACACGGTAAGCGCGCCGTTTGATGCCACATGCCCTACGACCTTTGCCGTTAATGTATTATTTGCCGCCGCATTAATAACGGTAAGAGTTGCAGGATGCGGTGCACCGAATGTTCCGAGCTGTATTATATTATTGGACTCCATACCGTTGGTCACAACAAGCCTGCCGCTTACAAACACCAACCCGAGACATCTGAAATATTTAAGTTCGACATCGGATTCCGATATGCCGGCGGCAGGCACAAATGTCGGCGGTATATCGGTCACAAGATTGCCGAGCACATTCAGGTCGTAGCAAACCTTCAACTCATTATCACGATCGGAATAACCGCCAAACGAAGCTCCCTTTCCGCCGCGCCGGATATTAAACGGAACATATGCACCTGCAATCGATCTGCTTACCGTAAACGGCTGCGATGTAAATGTATCCGTAATGGAAACATCAATTATATACATAGCCGTAATTTCGCTTAAACCGCCGACAATAAGCGTTGCTGCAACTGCGTATACGGTTTCGGTACCCGCGCTTTCGCCGGATTTTCTGCGTTTCACTTTCAATGCTGCGGTGTTCTGTGAATTCACAGAACTGACATTTGTTGCTATATTAAGTTTTGCGTATGTACCGGTGCTGTTTTCCGTACCGTCGGCATTACACCTTACAGCGGATGTGATGCTTACACTCGGAGGGACATAATCGTAAATGACTATGTTTTGTATGCGGGCCTTAACCATATTTCGGCTGTCTGTAAGCCTTACAAGGACCTCAAGCACGCCGTAAGTATTAAGCGAAAATGTTGCCGGCACCGCATTTTTGGTAATGCCGTTGAATGTAACACTCACAGATTTTACAGTTGCACCGTATTTAAGCGACAGATTTTGTGTTTCCACCTTCAATATACTTTTACCTTTTACATAACCGCTTATCCCCGACGGCAGTCCGCCTATATCGGAAATTTTGAGTGAAAAATCAGGTATAAAATCATTTGTATCCGGCACCAATACTCTGAAAGAGCCGCCGTATTTTCCGACGAGTGTTCCGCTTTTATATGTTTCAAGCGTTACCGTGACGGTAAAAGACACAGTATTTGTAAAAGAAGAAAACCATGAAGCCGGTATACTGAAGCTCGCAGAGTTTACCCCTGCCGCAACACTGACATAGGCGGAATTTGAGCCGGCGTTGTATTTGATAATGTGCGAAAACGCAGTAGTCTTTGCGCTTATTGATGCCGTAATACTCTGACCCGGGTAAACTTTTGAAGCAGAAAGGGTAAAGCTTGATGCACGCGGAATATCGGTACATTTATACGAAGCACTTACTGAGCCGCCTCTCAAATCGGCGCCGCTGATTGTAAAGCTGCCCGAAGCGGCAACCGTAAGCGTACCATCTGAACTGTGTTGAACATTCCCCGTCCATGATGCGAGCGTTGCAGTTGCACCGTTACGGGTATCTATCGTAGTATTGCCGCTTACACGGCTGACGCCGCCGACAGAAAGTGAAACGGTATTTTCATTTTGATAAAGGTTATATGCCGAAGCCGAGTAGCCGTCATTGCGTTTAAGCTTCATGCTGACCGTTATATTGGATGTGTTATCGGCAACATTTTGTGAATTCTGTGTAACCTCAAGCCAAAGGTCGTATTTACTGCCGGTCGTTCCCGTACAGCTACCGTAATACTTAGTTGCCACTGTTCCACCTCACCTCAAGTCCGTTTCCGGTCACATCAAACATAAAATATCCGTCCGTACTGTTGCCGAGTCTAAGGTAATCGAGCACTTCGGCACGGGTTATATAAAGATTGGTGCCGGATATATACGCGACCTCAACATTGCCTTGTCTGAATGAAAGACGCTCATTTGTAAAACGCGCCTTTATATTGCTGTCGCTTCTGCCGATCTCTATACCGTAAACACCGTTTTCAAGCTCTCCGTGCCTGATATATACATTCAAGTCCGAAACATATTCATTAACTCTACCGCCCAAAGTTGACAAATCATCAGCTACCAATGCAAGCGATGAATTGTAATTCTCGGTAACACCGCTGACGGTTTGTGTTACAACAGACGACAGGCGTTCCTCAAGCTCCAGCACATCGTTTTTGGATGAAAAAGACCTTTCAATACGCGAGGTGATCGAATCTGCCTGCACTGCAAGCTCGGAATTCATATCCTGTCGAAAGGCTTCAAGCTCAGTTTCAACAGCCTCGGTATTTTCGGCATTCAGGAGTATTGAATCGTCATGCAGTGCAAGACGGGTTTCGGCATTACTTTTAAATTCACCGTACTCAGACAACGCCGTATAATGTGATGCAACAGTCGAAAGGATTTCGGTCTCGGTCTCGGTGATCGCGGATGTGTATTCGCGTTCAATATCGGTTGCCGTGCGAATAATATCATTTTTCAGCTCAATAAATCTTGCAAAACTCTTTTCCTTGAGTTTTTTTACAAAATCCGCCTGTGATTCGCTTTCTTCCTCACTTTTTTCAACTCTCACGACAAGCTCGCGCACATCCTCGTGCGAAAGTGCCACTGCAAGCGCTTCGTTTAGCTGGAACAGATAGTTTTTAAGCTGCGCAAATTTCTCATCGAGCGAGCTGCCGTCGGATGTTATATCCGGCACATTGACATTCAAGTCATACATTCAGTTCACCGCCCGTTTCAAGCTTTGCGCCCACGCTCATAAGCCTCACCTTGCCCGTACCGCTGAATTTAAGGCGTATATGGTCGCACCGATGTGCGCTTACGGGAACATGGACAGAACCGGTTTTTGTGAATTTGTGTGTGTACTTTTTCAGCCACTCTCCGCTGCTGTCGTATTCAAAAAAGATGTTGACAGTCGCTCCGGCTTCACCCGTGAATCTAAATGTAAAGCCGGTGTAATATTTGCTCTGTGGAAATGAAAGTCCCCACGCACCCGTCTGAGCCGACCACTCAAAATCCTGCTCGGTGTTATACCCTGCAAGCCCTGCGGTAAAGTTCCCGTACATATTTTCGCCGTCGGCAAGGTATAGGCGTTTCGTGGTACCGTTGTCGGCAATAAAATACAGATTGCAGTTATGAGTTGCAAATTCCTCAACATCGGTATTGTCCTCCTTGTTCCAAAGGCGTTTTTCGGTATCGTAAACAAAAAGGTGGCGAACGCCGTTTTTGTCAGACATACAGATATAAAGCTTATCGCGCAGAGCGCCGCTTACGGCATTGGTGTAATACTCATTTCCGAGTTCTTTTGAAACATTTACGGGAATACCGCCCTCGTAAGAACACACACCGTTCGGTGATTTGTAATAAAGGCTCTCGTTTACGCAAACAAGCGAGCGCTCGCTCCCCTTCTGCACACCGCGAAGATACGAGCAAAGTACCGTAAACGGCAGCGTTGAGCCGTAGATTTTATGCACGCAGTTTTCTTTGAAAAACAGTACATATCCTCTGTACGGTATGGCTCCGGTAAACTCTCCGTCGGAACCGACCGACACCGCATAACTGTCGGTGGAAATACCCATAAAGCAGTTCCAATTCTTTGCATCACCGAGTTTACTTGCATATATCTCATTGTTTGAGGATGAGCAGCCCCAAAGTCTGTTGCCGCTTTCGCACACAAAATCCATATCCGGTACCGTTCTTTCAACGGTAACGGCGGTGTTCTGTGTAACCGAACCGTTCACAATACCGCTGAATGTTATATAATCATTACCGCGATCAACAATAACATGACTGCCGTTGAGGCCGCAGCAGGTAAGTCCACTGATCCTTACACCGTCATACGCCGCAAAATTGCCGCCTATACCGGTAGCTGAAATACGCACGCTTGTTGCCGCAATTTCCTCCCACAAGCCGAGAATTTCGCTGAAGCAGCGAAGAACCGCCGGCGTTACGGAGGTATCCACCCACAATGCGCCGTCTGCGGCGTTCACGGGCTGAACGGCTGAAACCGTATAGCCGGAATACAGCGATCCGTCTGCGGCACAAAGCGAAACCGTGACTGTGCCCGTTGTAGTGAATGAAGCCTCAAGGCTGCCGTAATCAGTCAAATCATTTGTGTTTACATAGAGCTTGTCGGGGAAAATAACGAGGTACGCACCCATTGAAACGAGCCTGCGCGGTTTTAAAACGGGCGGCAGGTTAATGCCTTCCACTACGCTGCCGCCGTAATAAAGCTTACCGGATTTTATATATCCGATTTTCGACTTTGAAAAAAGACCGTGCAGATCGGTGCCTGAAACATTGAAAACACTGCGGTGATTTCGCGGCGAAAGCAGCGGAAAGTAATCCGAGCTCATATTCTTCATATCTTCAAAAGAGCTTTCCGGTATGACTGTTCTTTTGTCGACACCGCCGAACGAGGTCATGGCACCCTGCTCTCTCGGCAGATTATTAAGGTAAGGTTTATACATATATATCGCCTGCCTTTATTCTTGCCGAATCGGGTTTGAGAGAGGTGCGGCTGACGAAATTCGCCATTTCATACCACGCCTTGTTGAAAAGTGATGCCGAATTGTTGAACCGCGCCGATTCACCGTTAAGCTCATCATATTTCATAATGAGGTAAAGAACATAAATGTCGCAGTAACCCTCGGGCGCAAGAAGCTCGGCGCCGTCGGCATATTCGGCATATGTTCTTTTTTCGGGCGGCGCGAAATCGTTAATAAGCTCCGAATACACCCTTTTATCGAGTTCGGTTATCCACTGTGTTTTGGTGCTGTCGGGGATATCGTTGTGCCGCAGCGCATCAAATGCTGAAATTACCTTTGCAGTAGTCACGGTATCCCTCCTCAGACGGATACATTTTCATCAATAAACGATGCGGATATACTTGCCATTTTTTCGCTGTTGGCAAGCACCTCGGCAAAGCGTTCGGGAATTTCGACTGTTTTGCCCGTCTGCACAAGCAGCCTTTCACCGTTTACGGCGACAAATCGCTGCGTATCCGTTCTGTTTTGCTTGGGTATGAAAACGCTCACTGTTTTTTCTTTAACTGTTTTCTTTTTTACTGCCATATATGTTCCTTTCCGCCGCCGCGAATCAACGCGGCGGCTTTTGTGTTATTGATTTCAGTTGGCTTTTGCCGTACTGCTGAAGGTGGAGCCGCTTTCAACTCTCACCATATATTCCTCAACAAGACGCTTTGCCGCCTTAAAGCCCTTCCAGCCGACAGAGCTGCGCTGATTGAGGGGATCATCGCCGAAGCCGCGCTGTTTGACGATATGCTCAATACCACCGCCTGCGATGCCGGTAACGCCGTATGCATCGCCGCCGAGAATAAGAGTTGCGAATACCGCACAATCGTTTGCCCCGCCGCCTGCAGGGTAAATAACATTGTTGGCTGCGCCGTCGGTGGTGGAGATGCTTTCGTCATCATCGCCGACGGTTACGGTAGCTGCGCCGCCCGTACCTGCTGTTGCACTCTTAACAGTGTACTTTTTACCGCAGAGGTAAACCTCTCTGCCGGCGAGTGCGGCGGCATCGTCGGAAGTAAGGGTTTCGCTGACCTTTACAGTCTTGCCCGATGCTTCGAGTGTTTCGGCTATTGTAAGCTTTGAAACGCCCTCGGCAAAAGGCTCGCCCTTGAAAATTTTAGCCTCGGTGCTTTCTACAAAGCGAACACCGCCGAGGCAGCCGATTTCACCGTTGAGGATATTTTCGGGAGTGGTGTACTTCTGCACATCAAGCCACTGATTGCCCGCCTCCTGCATAAGATCATAGGCAACATAGGGGTGAATAATGCCCACATAGTAGCCGTCGATTTTCGGAGCGTTCATAGCCTTGAGCTCGGCTGCCGCTTTGAAAACATCCTTAACTCGCAGAAGCGCAGAGGAATCAAGGGCAGCTCTTGATGTAACGGGAGTTTCGGTGCCGCCGGAAACGGTGGGGCAATACATAACATTTGTGCCGCCCACAAGCTCGTTTCTGACTATGGTATCCATAGTTGCGCCCGCCTGCGCAGCAAGCTGCCTGGTGGCTTCAACAATGGTGTTGTCAACGGCGGTAAGTTCAAGCACATCACTCTGCTCGATATAGTCGCCGTACTGCTCAACATTTGCGCTTACGGCACTTACATCAAGCTTGTTGCCTGCCGGGGTAACGCCCTCAACAAGCGGCTTGCTGATTTTGGGAAGTGCGGAGAATTTTCTGAACTCGATAATTCTGCCGCCGTTTTTGGGGATGTCGCGCTTCTGACCGAACTGATCGTGAACGAGGTAGGGCGAAGCGAGTGTGATAAGAGTCTTATCATAAAAGGTCTTCATTTCGGCAGAGAGGTTATTGCCGTTTGAATTTGAACCGGTGGTATTTACGACCTCGGCGAAAAGCTGAAGGTCAAGTTTCTTATTATTGATTGCCATAAATTCCTTTCCGAACAGAGTCAGAACGAGATGCTGGCTCCGTTCTCAACCTGTTTGAGTATTTTGAGGATATCTGCGGAGGACAGCGAATCGACACTTTTTGAGGTAACGACCGCATTTTCGGAAATCACCGAATTTTCAAGCGGGCGCCTGCCCTTTGCTTCGATATTGCGCACCATCTGCTCGCGCACAACGCCTGCGGTGTATGCCATGGCGCCGCCGAGAATTTCATCGCGGTGTACGGTTTCGTAGGCATCGCGCACGCTCA
Organism: Acutalibacteraceae bacterium; assembly: GCA_045616765.1. Taxonomy (GTDB): domain Bacteria; phylum Bacillota; class Clostridia; order Oscillospirales; family Acutalibacteraceae; genus DTU089. Next base: position 42,311 of record JAZLHL010000020.1, on the reverse strand, counting down.
CGCCGCCGAGCAGAAGTCTTGAAAAAGCATTTTCGGATGCAAGCTCTTTTCGCAAATCGAAATCCGGGTACAACTCTTTGAGTTTTTCGGATTGCTCAGCCCAGCCTGCAATATCACGGCGAAAGCTTTCCGGAATATTCTGCCCGGGTGTTTCCTTGACCGCGGGAATTTCCTGCGTTTTTTCAAGAAGCAGCTCACGAAGTTTCGCTTCATCGCCGCTTTCAAGACCGTTTTCACTCAAAAGCTCCTCCACTATGGGTGAAACAGTATCCCTGTATGCTTCAAGGGTTTTAAATTCCTTAAAGCGTTTGTCGATTATCGCCTGCGTTCTTTTGGCAAACTGCTCCTTGTATCTGGTTTTTATAAGTTCATCAAATTCATTTTCGCAGTCTACCTCGGCACCCGTTTCCGATTCGGCGTCAACCGGTAATTCAGCGCCCGTTTGTGCGCTTTCGCCCTCTGCCCCCTCCGAAGCAAAAAGCTGCAGCGCGAGTAAGTACCGTTTTGTGTTTTTCATAAAAAATCCTTTCTTCATCGTCTTTGCGAAGTGTCATATATTAACCCGTGCGGCCGACACGGGGAATACACTTATTCATTTTTTACATATTCCGGATATCCATCCGCTACGGCGTAAAGTCCCGTAAGCACGGTATCAAAAATCATCTCCGTTTTTTCTTCATTCCCGTCGAGGGCGTGAGCTTCCACGCAGAAATATCCGTCACGCACGATTTCGCGTTTGAGCTTAACATTACCCTGCGCTTCTTCATCCTTTAAGCAGTTGTAAAGAGTATATGCAAGCACCGAAACCGCAGCGCACACAATATCTTCACCCTTGGCGCCGCTGCCGGCGTGCCCGTCTATAATCAGCAGATGTCCGTCATAATACCTGCGGTAGCATACGGTAGTCACATTGCACCGACTCCCCCGCTGAGTTTTGCTTCAAGCGCCGCCTTGCCCTCAAAATCCATCATACTTATTGTGAGCAGTGCCTGCTCACGAAGTTCGGGCGAGAAAAGCCCGGCACTGTAAAGCTGAAGCGCAAGCTCATTCTGACTGATCTTTGAAAACGGGCTTGCCTTTTCAGCACTCACCTTTATATCAAAAATCGGCTTGCGCATACCGAGATCCATACCGAAAACGCTCTGCTGCGACTCGCTTAAAAGAGCGGAATTATCGTAGGAAATAAAGCTTTCGTCGCCGTTGCGGCTTACTACCCTGAAAAAACGCGGCTCATCGTAGAACTGCCTTATAAGCTCTATCACAAGCATATTCAGCTCCGAAAAAGCACGGTAGCCGCCGCGCACCATATCGCGCGTGAGCTTGCTGCCTGCTTCCTGCAAAGCCGCAATAGCCGATGCCGCCGTAACGCCGCTTGAAACGCCGCCCTGCGAAAAATCGCGGTTGCCGCTGGTTTCTTTAAGCTCATCGATTTTACTGTTGAGTATGCCGAGCATCCCCTCCGGTAAGGATGAAAATCGGATTTCGCGTATACTGTCCTCACCGAGATTTGAGCCTGCAACATGAACGAAGTTATTGGTCCAATCAGCAAATTCCTGCTCGTTGACGGCACCCGAGGTATTTATAAAGAAACGCGGATTTGCCGCCATAGAAGCGTTCCTGACAACTGCGTTACCGAGTACATCGATCTGCTGCTGGGCATCTTTCATAATATCTATATAGCCGAAACCGCAGGGCGTGCCCTCCTCAACAAAGAGAGCGTCGAAAACGAACGGATATCTGCCGTGGTCATAGAAGCCGCGCTCGCAGTATTCGGCATCGTTTTCGGAAGCGTACAAAAGCACACCGTTACAGAATTTACAGTACTGAAGCACCTCTGCACCGTTGCGGTACTGCTTGTAGTACCAATCCACGACCGGCGTTTTGTCGGAGGTATCGACGGTATCATCATAAATATATTTGGCAACATCGCTCACACCGCTGCCGAGTTTTCCGTTAAGCTGCGGGTAAAGTGAAACAAGCGTTTCGTTATCGGTGAGCTCAATGTGGAAAACATTCTTGCTTTTCTGAATATCCTTTACGCCCGGCTCCCAGAAAAGATTGAGAATATCTATCTGTTTAAGTTCGATATCGCCCATACCGTTTGCCCTTAAAGGATTCCAGAATGCGCCGTAGACCGCAGTACCCGCTTTGAGCTTATACCACCAGGCATCGTTATACAGCTTTTCGAAGCCGTTGCGCTCAAATATTACGGGAAGTATCTGTGTAAGTATATCCGCCGCGGGTTTGTCGCTCTGCTCGCGCGGCAGACAGCACACCGTCGGAAAATTATCCATGGCATCGGCGTGCTTATTGGCAATGGAATTAAACAGCCATGCAGACGCAGGCTCATTTTCGCCCTTTTCGTTTTTGCGATAGCGCAATTTAAACCACTGCTCGTTGTCGATTATCCTCTTATCGAGATTTGTTTTACCCGCACGGTATTTATTAAGGATATCGGTCGCTTTGGCGATATCCTGCTCATCAATGATGTTGACCGTTTCTGCTTCGGGTATCTCGTCGGTGTTTTTTAAAATCTTCTTTATTTTCAAAATAAACCTCCTGAAAGCTCCAACGGATCGTCGGAGAGTGTAGTTCTTGTGTGTTTATAAACCGGTGCTATCGGGCGCGCCATACACATATAGCGCACCTCGTCGGCAATATGATCTTCACCGGTGGTGTCAAGGTCCTCGGGGTCGGTGGTGCTGAAACGAAGCTCGGGTACGGTGCGTATAAACCCCTTGCAGTTTGAAAAAACATACATCATCGGCACACCGTTTTCATCAAAGCTCATACGGTAATGCACCTGCATCCAGCCGGGTATGCGCTTATTGTCGCCCTTTGTGAAGAATATGCCGTGGCGGTCCGCAGACTCTATAATCGCCTCGCCTCGCGAAGCATCCCATATAGATGGGTCCGCAACGCCGAGTATTCTTTTGCCGCGAAGCCAGCGATGCTCCTTTTCGATGCGTGAAATCTCGGCAAAAATCTTATCCGGCGGCCATTTCACGCCCTCATTCGGCGTTTTAGTACAGCCGTAGAGTTCAAGTATTCTGTAAAGTCTGCCGTCAAAATCCACCGCCCACCACGCACACGAAAACGGCTTTGCATAGCCAAAGTCGAATGAACGGTAAAGAGTCCATTCCGGCGGTATATCGAAAGGCTCTATAACATGTGTGAATTTTCCATCGCGGTAATTGTCCCTGACATCGCGGAACTCCTCAAAAAACTGACCGTCAAAAATATCCCAGTTACCGAAGCGGTGAGCCTGACGGAGCTTTTCGGGGAGTGCATCAAGTACCTTGACATATTCGGGATTTGTGCGCATAAGCACTGTATTGTCATCGACGGTTGCAGGTATGTAATCGAAATCGTCCGGGTCCTCGTTGGCTTCGTACCGCCCTTTTACGAAAAGGCGCTTGAACCAGTTGTGCCCCACGCCGCCGGGGTTCCCCGTAAAGTACATACGCGGCTTAAAATCGGTGCGCGTTGTTCTGTTGCAGGTCATTAAAAACTGCACCTGCGCAAATGTAAAATGCGTACATTCCTCCACGCCCACCACATCGTATTCCTGCCCCTGATACTGATATATATCGGCTTCGGAATCGCAGTAGCCGAGGCGTATGCGCGAGCCGTTAGGAAAAATAAAGGCGCGCTCATCCTTTTTGTATTTTGCAATTCCGTTTAGCTGTTCAAGCATAGGCAAAAGATGATTTTCGCGAAGCTCCGGCAGAGTTTTTCTCAAAAGCAGCAGCTTTAAATTCGGGTACTCGAACGCAAGCAATATGAATTTTGTGCGCAGCGCCCAGGATTTGCCGCCGCCGCGGGCGCCGCCGTAACCTATAAACCGCTTGCGGCTCTCAAAAAACAGTGCCTGCTTAGGATTGGGATTTGATATGGTAAGGGCTTTCATTGTGCCCACTCCTCAATCTCTTTTTCGAGCCTTACCACCACGCCGCTGCTTTGCACATCGCCGTATTCACTTAACAGCTCGTAAAGCTCCTTTAACGCACTTACGCTTTCTTTAAGGAATTTTGCATCAAGCTCGGTGTCGCCGCTTGCCCTGAATTCGCGGCGCGCTTTTTTGACTATTTCATCAATAAGCGCGCTCATATTATCGGCAGCCGAGCTGATTTTTTTTAGCTTCGCGGAGGTTGATGCGCCATCGCTCACGAGCGCAGCCCCCTGTCGTATTGCACTGCGACATTGCGGTGATGCTCACATCTTTTGCCGCCGAACACGCTGCACACGTCATTTTCGTAACGCGCCTTGGCTTTGTTATCGCCGAAGCGGTGCACACACTCTGTACCGCTTATGCATCCCTCGCAGGTTATAAAGCAATCGCCCTCTTTAATGTAAAAGGGGCATTCGATTCTGCCTTCAATAAGCTTTGACATCTGTAAAATCCTCCGAATTATTCTTAAATTTTTTTCAAAAGTACCATTTTCGGCATTGACAAAGCCGAAATAATATTTTATAGTATAGCCGTAATTCGTTCGGTGTTCCGAACTGCAATGTCAGTATAGTACAGATTTCCGAACTTTTCAACCCCTTTTGCGAACATTTGTTCGTTTTTTCAAAAAAATTATATCGAGGTGTTGTTATGACTATGTATGAAAAAATAGAGTACCTTTGTAATGAACGGAACATAAAGCCTGCTAAGCTCTGCAAAGATGCAGGTATCTCCAAAAGTGCTCTTTCGGAATTAAAGACGGGGCGCACCAAAACACTTTCCACTCAGAATTTAAGCAAGATCGCAAACTATTTTGCGGTATCGCTCGACTTTTTTGACGAAAGCACGGCAGACGATATCAAAGATGAACTGTTTGAAAAGCGAAAGCTGCTTTTCGATATGTCGAAGCGCGCCACCAACGACCAGCTTGATACATTCCTTGTGATGTTCAAAGCGATCATTGATAAAAATGAAGGAGAGTAAATTGAATTACACAATATTTATCCGCGAAATAAAAATGCCCGCCACCGTCAGGGCATTTACAGTCCCCGACGAAGACGGAAATTTCAACATATATATCAACGAATGTCTTTCCGAAGAAGCGAAAAGGAAGAGCCTCGACCACGAAACTCTGCACATCAAACGCGATGATTTCATATCGACAGAGTCAGCAAGGCTTATAGAGGCAGCATTATAAAGAACAAGGTTGTGGCGAATTATGTTTTCCGACACAACCTTGTTTTTATTTATTTTTATCTTAACGATATATTAAGCACCTGCTGGAAATCGCTTATTTCCACCTCATCGCTCGAATCGAAATCGGCGGCAAGCAGATAATCTTCATATAGCATCGTGTTACCGTTGGCAGCTCTTTCCGCAAGTACGGCATCAAGCACATCAACAGTGGCATCGCCGTCAAGGTCGCCCATAACAATGAGCTTGTAGGTTTCATTCAACACGCCGTCCTTAAACACAAAAATCTGAGAGCCGGTACCGTAGCTGCGGTTTTCGCCGCTGATAAATGACGGAACACCCACAAATGAATAACCGTTTTCGCCGGTTACAAAATCCTCGGGTGAGGATTTAAGCTGATTGTAGGTGAAAATCAGTTTGCTTTCAGATTCAACAGCGGTTTTGCCGACAGGCATCAAATCAAGCGCAATAAACGGTATGCCATGCTCTGCGGCATAGCTCTGTGCAAACGAACCGTTATAGCCGTAAACCGTTAGTTTTGTGCAGCCGTCAAAGGCGTGTCCGCCGATCTCGGTAACGGTTGCGGGTATTGTAAGCTTTTCGAGATTCTCGCAATTCAGGAAACAGACATCGCCGATTTTTTCAATGCCGTTCTGCAAAATCACTTCCTCAACGCAGGCTTTGCCGCCAAATGCGCCTTCGGTAAGCTCGACCACATCGTGATTTTCGATTTCAAACGGAACGGTGACTTTATTATCCCTGCCGTTATAAGAGGTGATATTTGCGGTAGTTTCATCAAGCAGCGAATAGCTGAACAGCATCTCGGGTACTATGCCGAAATTCGTGATATTGACCACCGTTGTTGATGACATGAGGTTATTGCCTATAATGGTGAGAATGTATTTGCCGTTTTTGGAAACGGTCGCCTTGAGTGTATCGGTAACATCCTCGCCGTTAAAGTAGATTTTTCTTACGCCCGATTCACCCGTAACGGGAACTATCGCAAGGTCGTAGGGCGCTGAGGTTTTTTCTGTAACGCTCTGCACCACATAAACCGACGGCTCCGCGGTATCTATCATAACCTTGTAGCTGTCAGACGGTGCACTTTCAAGCCCGGCGCCGTTGACTGCTTTGAAGCAGTAACTGCCATTTGTATTTTCGGTAAAAATTGCCTTGGCGGAGTCGAGCTTCTGCCAGCCGTTGCCGCAATCATAGTAGTATGTGACCCCCGACGGGCAGGCGTTCAATGTGCCGAGGTTAAAGGTCACATTTTCGCTCGTCCATCTGCCGAAGGTTCCCTCAAAACCAACACGCACAAGCGGAACTGTACGGTCAATTTTAGCCTTAAATGTATATGGCTCACTTTCAAGTCCGGAGTTTGAAACCGCCTTGAAAATAAATGTATGAATGCCGTCATCCTTTGCTTCAAGGTACTGCTGAGTAAAGCGCACAAAATCGCCGCCGTCAACACTGTAATAGTATTCTTTTATACCCGAAAACGCGGTTGCCTCAGGCATAAAGGTCACAACATCGTCCGCCCAGCTGTCATTCACATACGGCACCCCGCCGCACATTGCAGCCACATTATCAAGTATGGGTTTATCGGAATCGCGCACAAAGACTGCGGAATAATACGGCTCGCTTATATTACCCGCTTTATCCACCGCAGAAAATTCAAAATAGCCGCTGAAATCCTCGCTGCACAAAGCGGGATTTTCGGGTGAATACTCCTGCCACTCGCTTACGGGGGCAAACTCCGCATCGACCAATCTGTATTTTACTGATTCAATGCCCGATGTGCCCGAATCCGAGTATTCGGCAACAGCTTTTACATCGCCGCTGTAATAAATGCCGTCTTCACTGTGCGGCGCATTTTCCGGAATCTGGGAAAGCGCAACGCTGCTGATTACCGGTGCAATTTTATCTATGTTTTCGACTGTAAAGTTCTTTGCGAAGCTTACGCCGTTGCCCGCTGTAACGGTTACGGTATAAACGCCGTTTTCGCTGACCGTAAATTCGCGAGTATCGGTAATATCCGTTTCCCCGAGCATAACTGAACGCACACCCGATTTTCCGGTTATGATATTAAAAACACTTATTGTATAATCCTTGTTTGTATAATCGAAAATTTCCTGCACAAAGCTGAATGACGGCGTTACCTTATCAATCATTACGCGCAATCCATCACTCGGCTCGCTTTCAAAGCCCTTGCTGTTTACCGCTTTAAAATAATATGTGGTGTCGGTATTTGAATTAACCGTAAAGCTTTTGCCCGGCAGCCTAATCCACACATTGTTGAAATTGGTTTTATAGTAAAAATCAATTCCGTTAAGCTCGTGAGTGCTGCTGAAATCAAAAACGACCTTCTCATTTGTCCACTCGCCTATTTTACCGTTCACATCAACGGTAAGCACGGGCTTGCCGTAAACTATTACACTAAATGATGAATAAGCAGTCCTGCCTGCGTGGGTGTATGAAACGGGAATTATCTGCTCTATATCGAAAAGCTGAGGATCAAACGCACTGTAATCCACCGAATAATCTTCAACGGTTTCAGACGGTGCATTGGAATAATTCGCCATAACGCTCATGCCGTCAAGCGAAAGAACGGTATCGCCCTCAAAATATTCGTATTTGGTCGGCGGCGTAATATCAATGGATTCGACCGCCTTTGAATGAATGAGTACGGGGAACACCGCATTATAATTCTTACCTGCGCGGCTTACGGATACTATAATGTATTGCTCGGTATCAAGCTGCGTTTCGTTAACCGCACTTACGGTGTAATCGCCTATTTCAACAGTAAGCTGTTCATCGGTGAAATCGGCAGCCTCGGGGTAATACTCAATAAGGCTCTGTTTACTGTAATTGAGGTACACTTTCATACCCGTAAGATCAAGATTCACGCTGCCCTCGGTATATTCCGAAACATCAGGCGCTTTAAGCGTAATGCTTTCAGGCGCGACCTCTATTATATTTATATCCTTATATGTATCGATATTAGTATTTATGAGGTAGCGTGTAAATGCGTAAATGCGCGTTTTGCCTGCTTTGAGCGGCGTAACGGTACCGTTGTCATCAATACTGATATAGGCGTTTTGGCTGTTTCTGCCGTCACCGCCATAGGTATTCGAGGCTTTCCAAGGAGCCTCGCCCGTATCCTTTACCGCACCCCAGTAAAGCACGGTACGGTTAATGCGTTCAGGGTAGCTTTCAAGCGTGTATGAGGTCGGAAAATCGAGTATGACATTGTCGTGACCGATTATATCTGCATCACTGAATTTATTTACGGCAAGCGTACCCTGCCCCTTAACAGTAACCTGCACGGTGCGCGTAACGCCCGAAACAGTGGCGCTTACCGTGGTGGTACGCTTTGCGGTAGTTGCTCTGCCGCCGGCATCCCTTGCAAGCAGCACGCCGCTTTCCGAAATGCAGGCAACGCTTTCGTCCTCAACGCTCCAGACGATATGGCCGAGCAGATCGGTTTCATAATCCTCGGGCGCTATGGCACTTATTCCGAGCTGAATTGCCGTGCCCTCGGTAATATCGCCGGAAATGCCGCTTATCTGAAAATCTGTAATGGCTTTGCCGCTTACTATCTGCTTTGAGGATGTAACTACGCTGTCGCCGTAGGTTGCCCTGACATAAACTGCTGTTACGCCCGAGCCTATGCCCGTAACGGTACCGTCTGCCGCAACGCTTATCACGCCGTCGGTAACGGGAGATGACGAGGTTGCATAAACGATAGCACCGTCCTGACTTTTAACGCCCCATTCGCGCTTAACGCTTGAGCTTGTATTGTACCTTGCGGGAGTAACGGTCGCGGTGTAATTCGCCGAAGCGCCTATGCCTATAACACCGTCGCCGGAAATTTCGACCGCAGACAGAGAGGTCGAAATAAGCGGGCGCATAACTTTAACGGTAAATTCCTTTGAAACGCCGCCGAGCGTGGCGGTGATTACAACTGATTTTGAATATGTAAGACCGCTGCCGCCGTCAAGACCCGTTACAAGTCCCGTGGCATCCACCACAGCAACAGACTCGTCCGAGCTTGACCACGACAAATCGCCCTTATACGCGCCTGCGGGGGTAACATCGGCTATTGCGAGCTGTATGCTTTCGCCCTCGGTAACGCTTGAAGCACCCGTTACGGTGAAATCTTCAACAGGCAGATCCGCCTGCTCCTTAACGGTAAATGTTATCGTATCCGAAAAAGCGGCGTAAATTGTGCTTTCGGGATTGACTCTTACGGTAACGGTTCCCGCTTTAATAAAAGTTACAAGTCCGTCATCCGCAACGGAAGCGTAGTTTTTTGCGGATGTGTCGAGAATGCTTGAGCCGACACTCCACTTAATACCCTGCCCGAGCCTTACGGGTGTGCAGGCGCCGAATAGCTGCACGGTCGAGCCGACCGCAACGGTTGTGGGTACCGTCTTTTTATTCGTAATGTGAACGCCCGTAGGCGCAACAGAGGCAATAAGACTTTTTTCGACCACAACCTCAACAGTATCACTGCCGAGCTTTTTTCCGTCTGTATTATAAACCGTTGCGGTGATTTTGACATTCATATTATCGAGGTAAGTTCGCAACGATTCACCGATTGATTCGCCCACTATGGAGCTTACTATCCACACAAGCGTATCGGTATCGGTATTGTCAATATCTATGCCGCTGTCGTCAATGGTTTTCCACACAGTAGCGGCAAGGCTCTTGCCGACTATCGGGAGCCCCGCTATGTTTTCATCCACCCAAAGCTGAATAATGGCGCGCTTTGAGTAGTCGTATGCGGTGACCTTGCCGTTTCCGTCAACATCGGCAAGCAGCGGCAAATCGCTCGACCACTCTACCGTATAGCCCTCGCCTGCGCTTTCGGCAACAATCGCTTTAAGCTGCACGGAACGGTATTCCTGCAGCTGAATAATATCCGTTACGGGCGTGTCGCCCTCATACACCTCCACTACGGAAGCGGCGCCCGCATATATTATGGGCAGCCCCGACAGAACAAGCATAAAACAGAGCGCAAAACTTATGATTTTTTTAACCGGTTTTTTCATTTGAACACCCGCACATATAATTATAATATGGAAATAATACCACTTACGCCGATTACAGTCAACCTCACAGATAAAAATTAACAATAATTGCATAATTCCGCCACAATGATAAAAACTATAACAAAATCTTTACGGGGAGTTTAATATGGCGGGTATTCTTACTGCAATAATTTCGGGCGTGTTTATGAGCGTGCAGGGCGTTTTCAACGAGGGTGTAACAAAGCAGACTTCAATATGGCTTTCGTCGTCATTCGTACAGCTTACGGCATTTCTGTTCTGCCTTGCGGCGTGGTTCATCACCGGGCGCGAGGCGGCTGTTTCATCACTTTTCAGAATAGACGATAAATATATGCTTCTCGGCGGCATACTCGGTGCGCTTATCACATACACGGTAATACGCAGTATGTCATCGCTCGGTCCGGCGCAGGCGGTAATGATAATTGTAACCGCACAGCTTCTTGCGGCGTACCTGATTGAGCTTTTCGGACTTTTCGGCGTGGAAAAGGTCGGCTTTGAATGGCGCAAACTCGCAGGTGTTGCCGTTGCAATAGGCGGAATAGTGCTGTTTAAGTGGGAAAAGTAAAAAATCAGCGAGATATTTCCCGCTGATTTTTTAATGAATTATTCACTATTCGTTATTTCACGCTATTCTTTCTGCACGCTGTTTTTCACGCTCGGCATCTATCATATCGCGGATTTTGTCGGGCATGGCAAAGAAATCGTCCTTGGTAAGTCCCTTTGTTTCAATGGCGGGCAAAAATGTTACATAAATCGTACCGGGGGTCATTCTGCCGGTTTCATCGAGTCTTTCGCGTGTGCCGTCAAGCACCACGGGCACTACCTTGGCGCCCGTTTCCATCGCTATTTTCATAGCGCCGCCCTTGAATTTGCCGATTATGCCGTTTTTGGAGCGAGTACCCTCCGGATAAATAGTAATGCTTCTGCCTGCTTTGACCATATCAATAGCCGCCTGCAGCGAGGAATGAGCCTGCGTTTTATTTTTGCGGTCAACGAAAACGCAATCCATAACATCCATCCATTTGCCTATTACGGGAAAACTCTGCGCCTCCACTTTGGAAAGGAATATGGTGGGCTTGGGGGTGTTGAGTATCATTGCCGGAATATCGAAAAGCCCCGCATGGTTGGGTGTGAAAATAATCGGCTCGTTCTGCGGAATATTCTCCCGCCCCTTAACCTCATATTTAACGCCGCCCATAACCATAAGCGGTTCGAGCCAGTCAATAACGCACTTGTCAACATAGGGCTTATAGGCACCCCAATCGCCCGTTGCTTTAAGCTCCTTCGCCTTTTTCAGTTCGGAATTCTTTTTAACGAGCGATACTATAAACTCGGTAAGCCATTTTCTTGTAAATTTATCTTTTAAATCAAACATATTTTTCACCTCATAATGATGTAAACATATTCTACCATAATTACGCCGAATTTCAAGCGGATTTGTAAATCTTTTTTATTGAAGAACGGCTTTCGGTATGTTATAGTGTTTGCGGAGGTGTTTTTATGTATGCCGAATACTCAGCCGTAACAGTTAAACCGTGCGGCGCCGGCGCCGATTATGCGGCACAGCTTTTTAAAAATGAACTTGCACTTCGCAGCATTGCAATTTCGGGCGAAAACGCCCTTGCGGTAACGCTCTGCTGTGATGAAAGCTTCAAATCAAATGATGAATATGAGATAGAACTTACCGCTGACACACTCACCGTTAAAGCTCTTACAGTGCGCGGTCTTATTTTCGGTTATTCGCTTCTTTTAAGAAAATCCGAAATACGCAGCGGCACACTCGTTCTGTTAAAAAACATAAGCGGTCATTACAAGCCGCGCAAGCAGATACGCGGTCACCAGATAGGCTACCGCACCACGCCGAATACTTATGACGCGTGGGATTACGACCAATATTTCCGCTGTTACCTTGACCTTATGGCGTTCGGCGCGAACACCTGCGAGCATATTCCGTATGAGGACGGTCATTCAAACCGCAATGTGCTTATGAAATACGACGAGGAGGACCTGCTGCGCGAAGCAAGTCGCCTTGCCGATACAGTGGATATGGATGTTTCACTCTGGCATCCCAATAATGACGAAGAAACCGCAGAGGAAGCCGTGGCACGCCGTGATAAGCTCTACGCCTCGCTCAAACGAGTTGATTATGTATTCCCGCCCGGAGGCGACCCCGGCGAGCTGTATGCCGATGAATTCATTGACAGATGCAAAAAGATTTCGAAAGTGCTCAAAAAGCATCATCCGAATGCAAAAATGACACCCTCGGCGCAGGCGCCGCACATATACCCCGATTGGGGCGAAGCGCTCTGCGACGAACTGAAAGACGAGCCTGACGGAATCGATATTTTCATTATGGGCCCGAACCATGCATTCCCCATGCACGAGCTGCGCAAGCGCATCCCGGGCAAATACCCCCTGCGTTTTTACCCCGATATCACACATAATGTGCGCTGCGAATACCCTGTGAATTTCCTTGACGATGACTGGCATTTTTCATACGCTTCGGCACTTTCGCGTGAAAGCGTAAATCCCCGCCCGCGTGAATTCAAAAAGCTCCACCGCATTTTTTCGCCATACACCATCGGCAGCGTGAGCTATTCCGAGGGCGTGCACGATGATTTGAACAAGGCGGTTTGGTCAGCCCTTGAATTCGATCCCGATGAGCCGCTCGATGAAATCGTGCGCGATTACGCAAGATTCTTTATGCCCGGTGCCGATGCACAGAAAATCTGCGACGGAATTTTCGGACTTGAAGATAACTGGCAGACAGACCCTCTTGAAAGTCCGTCGGCAAAGAACACATACGCACTGTTCTGCGAAATATTAAATGAAAATCCCGGGCTTTCGGAAAACTGGCATTTTCTGCTGCTGTATTTCAGGGCGTGCTGCGATATGCTTGTTTACACGCGCCGCAGATTTGAGGAGAGCCTTTGCGCCGAATGCCGCGAATATATGCGCTTCGGCGAATACAAAAAAGCGGCAGATGTGCTTGAAGCGCCGTTTTCAAACGAATACACCGCTCTGCGCGGCGAAATTGAAAAGCTTGCCGCAAAGCTGTTTGAGCTTATAGGCATACAGCTTGATGTTGAGCACTACCACACCAACAGCTGGGAACGCGGCGCAACGCTTGACACAATAGACAACAATGTTAGCGACCGCGCATATTACAAAAAGCAGCTTGCAAGGCTCGAAACGATGCCCGAAGCCGAGCAAAAGGCATTTGCCGATATGATACTTGACCGCAGTAATGCAGGCGAAAACGGAATATATTACTCGGTCGCGCTGCACGGGCTTGACACGCTCGGTGTGCACCAGAACGGCGAGTTTTATATGGATTTTCAAGGCGACAGACCAAACGCCGGGCAAAATTCTTTGCCGATGTGTATGACAAAGGTGTTCGACAATTTCAGCTTTAAGGCGAATTTCGGCACGCTTGAGCAGGGCCGCGATTACAAAATGCGCATTGCTTACAAATCCTCAAAGCTTGATGTTATAAAGCACCACAAAATCGCGGTAAACGGCAACACTATTTATGACGGCGTGCAGTACGGCGGCGAAAAAGATGAAAAGTTCGATGAGCTTATGCTCGCGCCCGGATTTGAATCCGCCACATACGATATTCCCGCCGCATTCCTTATAAACGGCACAATGGAGCTTGAAATAAGCGAGCCGCTTGCCGGCTTCGAGATATGCGAGCTGTGGATATATAAATCATTATAAGCAAGAGCGTCTGCGAATCCCGCGCAGGCGCTCCTTTTGTTTTTACATATACATTCCGCAAAATATTTCGCAAAATTAAAAAATGTATTGAAAAACATATACCGTTTGTGCTATTATATACTATGTATTTATATGTACTTATTCAGCAAGAGTTTTGTTGTTTGGGGGATATTATGATAAGAATAATTTGTGACAACTGCAAAAACGCTTTCCTTGAAAAAACGGCGGAGGGCTTTGTGTGCCCGTCCTGCCATGCCACCTTTGAAAGCGGCAGCGAAAATACCCTGCTCGGCGTTCAGTATTACAACGAGCAGAACATTGCCGAGGCAGACAATTACCTTATGAAAGCCATCGTCGCAGACGGTGCCGATTACCGTGCCCTTTTCTACAAGGGACTCTGCGATGCCTCGGCGCTTGATGAGGATTCAAAGTCGCTTTCGGAGTCATATTCAAAGATTTTAAACTCTTTCCGCGATATGCCCGATGATGAATATGCCCGTTACCTTGCCCTTGCCGACACCGAATGTGCAAGGCTTGAAAAAAATGTTGCACTTCTTCATCTTGCGTCACTTGAAGAAGCCGATGCGGAAAAAATCAAAGCCGAGGTTTCCGCAATTATCGGTCTTCAGAATGAGGCGCGCGAATTCAGGCACGCACTCACCGAGCTTGCTTCGCGCTTTAACGAGCGCAACGAAAAGCAGCTTTCCGTTAAATTTTCCAGATGCTTCCTGATTGAGCCCGAAGAGGCTGCCGATATAGGCGACAAAAAATACGCCCGAATTAAAGAGAGTATAGAAAGTCATACAGTATTTACCGGTATTCTTACCAACGACATCAAAAACCTTGAAATATACTATCGCTGCATAGTTATGTTTTTTGAAAAGAGCAAGGCTAAATACGATTTCCTTATGAAATATTCTGAAGTTTTCACAGAGCTTGCCGCTTTGCTCGAAAGCTTCAATTACACCACAGTTACAGGTGTTGGCGTTACTGCCGATAAACTCAAAAAAGCCGCATACGATTTCTTTGAGGAAAGCCTCAAAGAGTACGGCGACCTTAACGACCAGACCGAGCCCGTAGTTGTTATTGAACCTGAAGTCATCGAAATCAATCCCGAAGAAACTGACGAAGTCAAGGAAACCGCAGAGGTCGAAGAAACTTCAGAGGTCGGAGAAACTTCAGAGGTCGAGGAAGCCGCAGAGGTCGAGGAAGCCGCAGAGGCAGAGGAAGCCGCAGAGGCAGAGGAAGTCGCAGAGGTCGAAGAAGTCGCAGAGGTCGAAGAAACCGCCGAATCCGAAGAAACCGCAGAAATCAAGGAAGAAATCGTTGTTACGGGCTTCTGTGTTCCCGAAGATATTGTTAAAGAACAATCCGAAAAAAGCAGCCTCGTTTTTGATTCGGTTGAAGTAATCCCCGATGATGCTCCTAAAACTGCCGAAAATGAGGCAGACGAGAAAGAAACCAAAACACCTGCCGAAAACGACTCCGTCGGTCAGAAAGCCGACACCGCCGAAGAAGATGAACCGAAAACCATGCGCAAGCCCAAGAAAAAGAGCAAGGGCAAGCTCATTTTCGCAATCATCCTTGTTATAATTCTCGCTCTTGCCGCAATCAAATTCGGCCCCGCAGTGCTCAACAAGGTTAACTACACAAGAGCCGCAAGCATGGAAGCAAAGTCCGAATACGGCAAAGCGGCGGAGGTTTATGCTTCACTCGGTGATTATCTTGACAGTACCGACAAAGCATCAGAATGTCTTTACAACGAAGCATCCGCACTTGAAAAAGACGGCAGTTTTGATAAGGCAAAGGGTATTTATGAATCCATTGCAGGCTATAAGGACAGCACCGTTAGAGCAAAAGCGTGCAATTATAACTCTGCAAAGGCTCTGCTTGATGCAGGTGAATTCGATAAAGCCGCCGAGATTTTCAAGAATGAAGATTACGGTGACAGTGCCGATATGGTCACTGAATGTACATATCGCAAGGCTCTTTCTTACACTGAAAACAAAGAGTATGAAAAAGCGATCGAAGTGCTCACCGAGCTTGGCGGTTATGCCGACTGTGCGGAACGCATCAACGAAGCAAAATTCCTTTATTGCACAGAAAATCTTACTGCCGATAACGAAAAGACACTCACCTACCTCAAAGAGCTTGCGGCGGTTGAGTATCGCAACAGTTCAGACCTGCGCACCGAGCTTTTGGGTGACAAGGCAGTTGATATTAAATCTTTTGTAAACTACTCGGCAACCGATACCGAAACCGTTCTTACCGAGCTTGACCATACCGAGCCTGTATATTTCCACGCAATAGCCAACGATTCAAAATATTACGGCAAAACTCTTTACATAACCTATGTAACGCAGTTCGGTTACAGAGAAAGTCATTATGCCGTATTCGCCGAGGGCGACAACCACATCACCCTTAAATATCCGAGCACGGGCTATTCAAATTACACCGTGGAATTCTCGGTTGAGGATGAAAACGGCACCGTACTGACCACGCAGAAGATTTCATTTTGATTTGCAATTCAAAAGAACCGCATGGATCGAAAATCCACGCGGTTCTTTTTTCGCCGCCGCAGGCGGCATTACAATCCGGCGCTTGCGCCCCTCAATCATTCATCATTCGTTATGCATTATTCATCAGTTTGTTGTATCGGGAATGGTGCCATCGGAAACATCGGGTGTCATTTCCGATATTTTTTCCGAAATTTTTTCGGAAACATCTGTTATCATCTCGGAAACATTGCTCATCATCTCCGATGATTTTTCGGAAATCATATTGGTGGAACCCATGTTCTCCGTAACCGTACCGTTATTTTTTTCGCCGCAGGCACCGAAGGTAAGCAGCGCGCATATAACAAGCACCGCGGCAGAAGCCGCACCTATACGCTTTTTCATATATTCACGACCTTTCATTTGTCATTAATATTATTTTGCCGCTGAAACACACAATTATACATCAGCGCGTAAGAACACCGCCGTCGGTGTATAAAAGTATCAGTATTTCGCGTTCCGCACCGCTGACCGGGTCGATATACACAAGCAGCTCCGTACCGTCAGCAGTTTTGCAGCGGTATTCATACACAAATATCTCCGTTTCGTATTTTGTGGGAATAAATGCCAATTTACTGCCTGTAACTGTAAGCGACGGTTTTATAAGCTTTGCTGCCTGCTCAGGTGTATATTCGAGCACTGTTTCAATTACCCGTTCGCGGTGATTCATAAGGTAGCCCGTTGCATCAAATGTTACTATTTCGCCGTTATCGAGCGCAACACCGACCTTGATCAAATCGGTATAGTAGGTTATACCGTCCTCATAAAATGCAAAGTTCACCGTACAAATACCGTCATTTACGGCATAGTAGCTGTCGGTGATTTTTTCATAACCGATGTTATTTAAAAATTTTTCGGCTATTTCAACTGCGTTTTCCGCTTTAATGCGGGTTTCACCCACAAAGCGTGATGAAATCATATAACTGACTATGCCGCCTTTTTGAGTTATGCTGACAGTCTTGTCGGTATTATAGAATGAAAAAGTGTCGATTCCGCTTTTTGTTTCACCGAGGAAAAACAAAGAGTTTTCACTCGTCTGCAAAAATTCAGCGCATTTTTTCTTTGCCTCGTCCTGCGATATTTCGGGCAGCAGTTCAAGCACATACGATTCCCCCGTGCCTATATGATCCGAAAAAGGTCCGTCATATATTAAAGTGGGGCTGTCCTTTACGGTCTGGCTCACATCGGTTATTTCATCACCCAAATATGAATTGCCGCTGCCCGCATCCGAAAGTGTGGTACGCACTTCGTCAAAATCGAGCATCCCGTCTGCATTGCTTTGCAGAATCCTGTTCACGCCACCGCTGATTTCGGCTGCACTTTTGCCGAGTCTTTCCACAGCGGCGTTCTCGTCAGCGGTAAGCGTTTCACCGGAACTGACTTTTTTATTAAGCGCAACCGTATATTCACCCACCTGCGACAGAAATTTGTATAGCCCCGAAACATCCCCACCGCTTCCGGTAAGCTGCGCAAGGCTTGTTTTGGCGGCGGTACTTGAACGCCATACCCGCGAAGAAATATCCGCAAGCATCGGCGCAGTGGAAACATAACGACATTTTTCAAGATTTACCGCAATATCGCCGAGGTATGTGCCGAGCTGTGCCAGTGCTCGCTCGTTTGCGGCATTCTGCTGCCGCTTTAATTCTGCAATGCCGAAAGCATTGACCGCGCCCCACGCAGTAAGCGCCGCAGCTCCCGCCGCGAGGTAACTTATTATGCGTATTCTTGTTCTTTTTTTCATTATTTTACAGTCCCCCTCGGTTTTTTAACATTATTTGTATGAGTTAATAAAATATTCAAGAAAATTCCTTTAAAAATTAACACAAAAGCATTTACAAATCGCACTTATATATTGTATAATAAACTGATTAATTTTGTACATTGCGGAGGCACTATCTTGAACGCGTATTTCGACAACAGCGCCACAACCAAACCTTGCGATGCAGCGGTAAAAGCAGCAGAAAATGCAATAACCGAATGTTGGGGCAATCCGTCTTCGCTCCATTACAAAGGCAGCGAGGCAGCATATCTATTAAAAAAGGCGCGCAGGCAGGTCGCTTCCCTTGCAGGCTGCACGGATGAACAGTTGTTTTTCACCTCCTCCGGCACCACTGCTAACAACACCGCAGTTTTCGGAGTATATGAAAAATTAAAGAAGCAGGGCAACCGCGTAGTTACCACCGCGATAGAGCATCCGAGCATACTCGAAGCTATGCGCCGCCTTGAAGAACGCGGCGTTGAAGTCATCAAAATAAATCCCGACAAAGACGGCAAAATCGACGAAAACCAATTCTTCAATGCCATCAACGAAAAAACAATTCTAATATCGTGTATGGCGGTCAATAACGAGGTCGGCTCCGTGCTGCCCGTAAAGAGTATTCGCGCCGCGGTCAAACGCGCGGGTGCCCCGGCGGTAATACATACCGACTGTGTGCAGGCATTCGGCAAAACCGATGTTTCCTTAAAAGCGCTTGATGCCGACATCATCACCGTAAGCGGTCATAAAATTCACGCATTAAAAGGCGTGGGCGCAATAATCCTGAAGCAAAAAGGACTTATTAAGCCCTATGTTCTCGGCGGCGGGCAGGAGCAAAACATATACTCCGGCACCGAAGCACTCCCGAACATAGCATCATTCGGCGCCGCTGCCGAAGAAGCGCGCAATATAAAAGCCAATTTCGAAGCGGTCGCGGCTCTCAAAAAGCAATTTATTGACGGTATAAGCGACATCCCCTGCGTAACGGTAAATTCACCCGAAAGCGCAATTCCGTATATTGCCAACATTTCAATACTCGGTCTGCCGAGCCAGCCCATCGTAAACTATATGAGCGAAAAAGGCATCTGCATTTCTGCAGGCTCCGCGTGCAAGCTCGGGCACCGCAGTCCCGTGCTTACCGCCATGGGTCTTTCGCCCGAAATTATAGACAGTGCAGTAAGAATCAGTTTTTCACGCTTCAACACCCCCGAGGAAGTAACCGCGCTTACCGACTGTGTTAAAGAAATCGCCGCGAAATACGGCAAAAAGTAAAGGATAAATTATGAAAGAGATCATTCTTATAAAAGACGGTGAAATCGCTTTAAAAGGACTTAACCGCTGCACATTTGAGGATATGCTCGTTAAAAATATCCGCAGACGCATAAAAAAGTTCGGCGAATTTGAACTCAAAAAATCACAATCCACCATAAATGTAATTCCGTTCAATGAAGATGCCGACCTTGATGCTGCCGAGGATGAAATCTCACGCGTGTTCGGTATTGCCGGTTATTCGCGTGCGGCAGTCGCGCCCAAGGATATGGATGAAATCTGCAAAATCGCTCCCGAATACCTTAAAAGCCAGCTTCTTGAAGCAAAGACTTTTAAGGTAAACGCCAAAAGGTCAGACAAAAAGTTCCCGCTCACCTCTCCCGAAATCTCAATGAAGCTCGGCGAGGTATTGCTTGACGCATTCCCGCACCTTACAGTTGATGTGCACGAGCCGGATATCACCGTTACAGTTGAAATCCGCGATGATGCGTTTATAAGAGGTAATCAGCAAAAGGGTGCAGGCGGTATGCCGGCGGGCTCCTCAGGCAGAGGGCTGCTGCTTATTTCCGGCGGTATCGACAGCCCAGTTGCAGGCTATATGATGGCAAAGCGCGGCATTGAGCTTGTGGGCGTACATTTCGCTTCGCCCCCCTACACCTCGCAGATGGCGGAGGATAAAGTCCACGACTTGCTCGCAAAGGTGGCGCGTTACAGCGGCAGAATTTATCTGCATACAGTACCCTTTACCGAGATTCAGGAAATGATACGCGAAAACTGTCCCGAGGAATTTTTCACCGTTATTATGCGCCGCTTTATGGTGCGAATTGCAAATATGCTTTGCAGACACACCGATTGCCACGCGCTGATTACAGGTGAAAGCGTAGCGCAGGTCGCAAGTCAGACTATGCTTGCCATCGGCTGCACCGATGCGGTCGCCGATTTTCCCGTTTTCCGTCCCTGCATAGGTATGGACAAAAACGAAATAATCGTTATTTCCCGTAAAATCGAAACATTCGATATTTCAATTCAGCCTTTTGAGGATTGCTGTACGGTATTCACCCCGCGGCACCCCAAGACCAAGCCGCAGCTCAAAGAAATCGAAGATGCCGAAAAAGCACTTGATATTGAGGCACTCTGCCAACGCGCTTATGACGGTATAAAGCTTCTGACTATTACAAGCGAGGGCGTTACCGATGAATGAGACCGAGCTTATCGTCCTTGCCGAAGGCGTGACCGCAAAAATCAAGCAGCGCGGTCTCACCCTCTCGGTCGCAGAAAGCTGCACGGGCGGCTGGCTGGGTAAAATTATAACCGAAGTCAGCGGCGTTTCCGCAATTTACAAAGGCGGCGTCTGCACCTATGCAAACGAAATCAAAAGCGCAATACTCGGTGTTAAGGAAGAAACACTCAGAACATACGGTGCTGTCAGCGAGCAGACCGCACGGCAGATGTCGGAGGGTGTGTGCCGCGCTATGGATACCGATATAGGAGTCGGTATTACGGGTATTGCAGGTCCCCTTTCCGACAATACCGAAAAACCCGTAGGACTTATATATATTTCAGTAACAATATGCGGCAAAACCACCGTTAAGGAGCTGCGCAATACATTTACAGACAATGTCCGAACTCAAAACAGATATTCAGCCGTAAAAGCGGCACTTGAATTACTTGGTGATTTATTATGAAAAAACGCGATAAAGTCGCAGAATCACAATATGTTTATTTCAATAAATCGGAAGAAACGGTTATACGCGAAAACACCGAGTTAAAGCAGGAAATCGAAAAGAAAATCAAAAAATCACGCCAAAAGAAAATAATTCTTACTGCGGTTTATTTTGTTTCTGCATTCGCAATACTGCTTTCGGGCTCATTCCTTGCCAAACGCGGCATTGAGCGTTTCCTCGTTTTAAGAAATGAAACAAAATCGAACACAGAGCGTGCTCTGCCGCAGAAAATCCGTTCACTCAATGACGATGCGGAAAAATGGGCGTACATCTACGAAACACACCCCGAGCTTATGGATTTCAAATTCCCGGCAGGCATACTTCCCGATTATGCACTCTACTATGCCGAAAATCAGCAGACGATCGGCTATATTCACCTTGAAGGCACACAAATCGATTACCCCGTAGTACAGGCTGAAAACAACAAATATTACCTCAACCACGATTTTTACGGCAAAACCACGAGCTATGGTTCCATATACGCTTCGTGCGTCGATGATTTTCAGCCGCTTGACCGCAACACTCTGCTTTACGGTCACAATATGTATGACGGCTCACGCTTTGCGGTGCTTATGAACTATAAAAACATTGATTATTACCGCGAGCACCCCGTAATTGAATTTGATACACTGTATGAGAAGCACAAGTGGAAAATAGCCGCCGTTTATGTTACAAACGGCAGTGTTGACAGCGATAACGGTTATTTCTTCGACTTCACCTTTGACAACTGCTCCGACACTTGCTTCGATCAGTATATTGAGGAATTGTCAAAGCGCTCGCTTTACGATACGGGTATTGACATTCAGCGTTCCGACACGATTCTTACGCTTTGCACCTGCAGCTATGAATTTGACGATGCACGGCTTGTTGTGGTGTGCAGAATGCTCAGAGACGGCGAAAGCGAAAAGATAAATAAAACCGATTCCTCGTATAAAATGACGGCTGTAAAATACCCGGCATCTTATTACGACAATCAGCGTAAAAACCCATATAAAGACGATCCCAAGTGGTATCTGTATTGATTTGTTTAAATATTTGTGAGGTGTAACAATGATTATCAAAGCATTTTCATTTGAACAGAACAGCTACAAAAACGCCGACACCAAGCGTGCCGTTGCCGATGAACTGATCGAAGCAGGCGTATATTTTGAAAGCTACTCCGAAGCAGGCGCGCTTTTTACCGATATAAGCACCGCCCTCAACGAAGCCGATGCCCTGCTTATAGGCGTCGATGTTTCCATGCTCCTTAAATTCAAGCCCGTACTTATAAAGGCATTCGGCTTTGCCCCCGCTTACAGCGAAAAAATCGATGAGGCTATCGGCAGTGCCGTTACCGATGAAAAAATACGCAAGGCTCATACGCTTGTGCCGAATGAATCCACCGAGCTCATTTCCGCCGACGGACTTTACAGCGGATTTTTCGTTCGCTCCGGCGACCAGTATATTGTTGTGTTCCCGCTGAGTGATGAAATCGTTCCGGGTATTCTCACCGATTCTATGCTGCCGTTCTTTAAGAGCGAAGAAAATACACTCAATGAATTTGAAGATATTATTTCCACAGAAAAAGCTTCGCCCAAGGCAAACACCATTGTTGCAAAGCTCGTAAAAAACGATTTGCGCCTTGCAATCCCCTCCACCCCTGCCTCAAAGCTTCTTAAAAACGATATTCAGAAATGCAGAAATTTTGAAAATAATGTTTTCTTCACTCCGTTCGTTAATGACGACGGCGTAAGTGATGCAAAGGAATACGCCGCACAGCTTGCAAAGGGTGCCATGGACCTCAGAAGTGCAGATATCGGTGCAACCGTCTCTAACATTTTCCGCGAGAAAAAAGGCGACAAGGTTATAAGCTACTACGCTTTCATAAGCGTTGCGGTTGAAGATAAAATCGTGGTGAAAAAGCTTTTTGCCGATGCCGACGAAAAGGTTGAAAACCTCGTTACCGAAGCCACCAACGAATTATACGCCATGATTGATAAATATCTTGACGAAATAATTTCCAAAATGAATATGACCGATGAGGAAAGGGAAAAATACGAAAAATCCCTTATTGAAGCCGAAATCAAAGCAGGTACCCGCCCTGTTGCTTCAATCGGTAAAAAAGGCACTATCGCAATAATCATAGCAATTATTTTTGCAGTCGCAGCCTGCATAGTGCTCGGTTTCAAATTCGGCAACTATTTTGTAAAACCCGACGATGCGGAAGTATCGCAATCTTTGCAGACGGCTTCCGGCGTTTATATTCCGGCCGGTACACAGTCCGTAACCTCTACGGATGTTATGCCCTCAGACCTCGCGGATTTACTTTCAGCCCCGTCATCGACCTCCATATTCGATGTTAACCCCACCGCACCCACCAATCCGGTAACAGGCAGCGGCGGCGTTTCGGTACGCTACGATACCGGCGATGACAGACCTCAGCAACAGCAGACACAGGCAACGACTACTCCCACCACAAAGCCCACTAAACCCACAGAGGCTCCCACGCAGCCGCCTACGACTAAGCCAACCACGCAGCCGCCTACGACACAGCCGACCGAAGCTCCCACCGAAGCTCCCACCGAAGCACCTACCGAAGCACCGACAGAGCCCGCTGAAGCTCCGACTGAAACACCCACCGAGGCTCCGACCGAAACACCTACCGAAGCTCCTATTCCCGACAACGAGCCTTCTTCAGACAATGCGTAAATCCAGTATTCAGTAACTAAGGGGTAAAAAATATGGCAATTCTCGTAACCGGCGGAGCAGGCTATATCGGCTCCCACACGGTGATTGAACTTCTTGCAAGCGGCAGAGATGTTGTTATCGTCGATAATTTTTATAACAGTTCTCCTGTTGTGCTTGACAGAATAAGAGAGCTATCGGGCAAAGATATCGCATTTGAAAAATGTGATATTCGTGACCGTGAAGGGCTCGACAGAGTTTTTGAAAAACACAGTATTGATGCCGTAATACATTTTGCAGGTCTTAAAGCCGTCGGCGAATCCTGCCAAAAACCGCTTCTGTATTATGAAAACAATATCGGCGGCACGGTAACACTCTGCGAAGCAATGGCGGCGCACGGCTGCAAAACCATGGTTTTCAGTTCCTCTGCCACAGTTTACGGCGAGAACAATGTTTCGCCTTTAAACGAAACTATGAAAACCGGCGGCACCACAAATCCTTACGGTACTACTAAATATTTCATTGAACAGATACTTACCGATGTCGCAAAATCAGACCCGGAATGGAGTATCTGCCTATTAAGATACTTCAACCCCATCGGTGCTCACAAAAGCGGCAGAATCGGTGAAAGCCCCAACGGTATTCCCAACAATCTTATGCCCTATATTACACAGGTTGCAGAGGGCAAGCGCGAATATCTCAATGTTTACGGCAATGATTACGATACCCACGACGGCACGGGAGTGCGCGATTACATTCATGTTGTTGACCTTGCAAAAGGTCACCTCAAGGCGCTCGACAAGATCTGCGGCACAAACGGAGTTGAGATTTATAATCTCGGTACCGGCAACGGTTACAGTGTTCTCGATGTTATAAAGGCATTCGAGAAAGTTACGGGCGTTACTGTCGATTATAAAATCGCACCGCGCCGCCCAGGCGACCTTGCCGTCTGCTATTCCGACCCCTCTAAAGCAGAGCGCGAGCTCGGCTGGAAAGCCGAAAAAGGCATTGATGAAATGTGCGCCGATTCTTACCGCTGGCAGCACAATAACCCCAACGGTTACGAGGACTGATAGTTTTGCAATTCGTTCCATTCAACTCACGGGACATACGACATAAATCCGTTTTCGGTAGCATAGCCGCAGGCTCGTCCTTGCGGCTTTGTGTTCTTATGCCGCGCAGTTTTTCGTGCAGCGGAGTTACGCTCGTTATACACACTGACGGCGAAGCCGAAGAACACCGCGATATGTACTGGTGCGGTATGAACGGCGACAGTGAGGAATGGTGGGATATTACCTATACTCCCGAAAAAGCGGGATTGTATTTTTACAGATTTTTATACCAAACGCCGTTCGGCTGCGGCAATATATTTTTGCGTTCGGGCGGCTGCGGTGAATTTGCTCCCAAGGGCAGCGAATGGCAGCTTACCGTTTATGACGGCAGCTATAAAACGCCCGAATGGGTAAAAGGCGGCATAATGTACCAGATTTTTCCTGACCGTTTCTGTATAGGCAAAGCCGATATAAAAGATATTCCGCAAGACCGTGTACTTCACGAAAACACCGATGAGCTGCCCGTCTGGAAGCCCGATATAAACGGTAAAATCAAAAACAACGATTACTACGGCGGCAACCTTAACGGGATCAGGGAAAAACTCGATTATTTACAGTCGCTCGGTGTAAATATGGTGTACCTTAATCCCATATTTGAAGCGCATGAAAACCACCGCTACAACACCGCCGATTACAGCCGCATCGATCCCCTGCTCGGCTCCGAAAAGGATTTCACCGCGCTATGCCGCGAAGCTGAGAAACGCAATATCGGCATTATTCTTGACGGCGTTTTCAGCCACACGGGAGCAGACAGCGTATATTTCAACAAATACAACCGTTACGGCAGCGGCGGCGCATATAACGATGAAAACTCGCCGTACCGCCAATGGTATACATTTAATAAAGACGGCACTTACGAAAGCTGGTGGGGCATCGACACCCTGCCCGAAACCGACGAAAACAACAAAAGCTTCACCGAATTCATTACGGGCAAAAACGGCATAATACCAAAATGGCTCAAAGCAGGCGCAAGCGGCTTCAGGCTTGATGTTGCCGACGAACTGCCCGATGAATTTCTTGACAATGTGCGTAAGAGTATAAAGAATTTTTCGGATGAGGCGTTTTTAGTCGGTGAAGTGTGGGAGGATGCCACCAACAAAATCAGCCACGGAGGCAGACGGCGCTACCTTTTGGGCGAACAGCTCGACAGTGTTATGAATTACCCCTTTGCCTGCGCCATACTTGCATTTGTGCGCTACGGTGTTGCCGAAAAGTTTATGGAATCGGTGGTTACGGTGTGCGAAAATTACCCGAAGCCCGCGCTTGACTGCCTTATGAATCACATAGGCACACACGATACGGCACGCATACTTTCGCGCATATCCGATTACGAAATCGAGGACAAACCGCGCAGAGTGGCAGCAAATCACACCGTCTCACCCGAAGATTTGCCGCGTGCCCGTGAATTATTAAAAACGGCGGCTGTGCTTCAGTACACTCTCCCCGGTTTTCCGTCACTTTACTACGGCGATGAAGCCGGTATGACGGGCGGCGGCGACCCGTTCAACCGTGGATTTTTCCCATGGGGGAAAGAAGATACCGCACTTACCTCACATTACAAAAAGCTCGGCGCGATACGGCATTCACTCACCTGCCTTGCAGACGGCAATTTCAGACCGTATTCTGCAATGCTTTCGTGTGTGGCATATATACGCGAAAATGAAAAAGAAAAGATTTTTGTTATTGCCAACCGCAACGAGCATACTATCGACTATAATCTGCCCGAAGAATTTTTCGGCGGATATGAAATGCTTACGGGAACGGCAGTAAGCACATCGGTATGTGTTCCGGCACTCGGCTCGGCAATAATCCATCTTGCTGTATGATTTATTAAAGTATATTTTCGGGATTGGCAGCAACCCCACGGGAGGAAAATATGAATACTCAGCCTTATCTTGAAAGCAAATCAATCTCACGCCTTGTGTTTGTGGCGTGCTTCGCAGCCTATGCGGCATCGTATGTGGGCAGAATAAACTACTCTGCCGCTTTGCCCGCAATAATCGGCTCCGGGCTATTCACAAAATCGCAGGCAGGCATTATCGGCTCCGCATTCTTCTTTGTTTACGGCGCTTTTCAGATTATAAACGGCATCCTCGGCGACAGGCTTTCACCGTTTAAAATGGTTATTTTCGGCACCGGCGTTTCCACGGTCGCAAATATTCTGATGACCTTCTGCACATCAAATATAACAATGGCTTTTGTATGGGGCTTCAACGGCTTTGCGCTCTCGTTTCTGTGGGCGGCAATTCTCAAAATACTTGCAAACCTCATAAACGATGATTTGCGCGACAAAGCATGCCTTAATATATGTGCAACGCTCCCCGTAGGCACAATACTCGCCTACCTGCTCGCCTCGCTTTCAATAAAATTCTTCGACTGGAAATTCGTATTTTACATTCCCGCTATAATTCTTGCAGTTGTGTGCGTATTCTTTACGGTTACATACCGCAAGGCGAAAGCGCACATAACAATGCGCACCGTTGAAATAAAAACCTCTATGCCCGAAGTAAAGGCGAGCAGCTCCGTAAAGCTTCTGCCTCTGCTTGCGGCAGCAGGTATATTCCTGCTTTTGCCCGCCGATGTAATTCACGGCGCAATTAAAGAGGGTATCACGACATGGGTCCCCACAATGATTACCGAGGTTTACGAAACAGAGCCGTCATTCTCGGTATTCCTTTCAATAGTTCTGCCCATATTCAATATTACGGGTGTTTACATAATCACACCCATTTACAAAAAAACTTTCAAAGAGAACGAAATAAAGACCGCCTGGGTCATTCTGCTTTTCGCGCTCATTCCCCTGTGCGCACTCATATTCCTTAAAAAACTCCCCGTTGTGTTGAGCGTTGCGCTGCTTGCAATAATCACCACCGCAATGCATACATATAACTATATGATAATCACGCTCGTTCCCCTGCGCTTTTCATCGCAGGGCAAAACCGCAACCGTTACGGGCATTATGAATGCCACCGCCTATGTTGGCTGTGCGCTCGCCTCCTACGGCTTCGGCGTTATTTCCGACAAAATCGGATGGACAGGCAGCATCATAGTGTGGATTGCACTCGATGCGGCGGCTATGCTCGTTACACTTATAGCGACACGCGGTTGGACAAAATACAAAAACAGCCTTAACAAAAAAGAGGAGACGGCGAAGGTATGAATGTTTTTGACTTTGACAACACCATATATGACGGCGAAAGTGCAATAGATTTTTTTAAATTCTATTTAAAGCGCGACCCCTCGCTCATAAAATACGCGCCCTCTCTGATGCTCGCTATTATAAAATACAAAGCCGGCAAAATCTCGATCGAAGAAGCACTCAACAAGTACGGCTCCAAAGTCACCGATTATTATGTAAAAAACGGCGGCATAGGCAGCGATGCCGAAATATTTTGGGATGAACACCAAAAGAACATAAAGCCGCTTTACAGCGAGCTTCGCAGTGATGATGACCTTGTTATATCCTGCTCACCCGAGTTTTCGCTGAGCGTAATTTGCAGACGGCTCGGCATAAAAGCATATATCGGCACCGCACTCGATGAACATACGGGTGTTATTACAAGACTATGTTTCAGAGAAAATAAGGTAAAAGCTTTCCGCGAAATATACGGCGATGCAGAGATAGAGAATTTTTACACAGACTCCATGAACGATAAGCCGCTTATGGATATAAGTAAAAATGTTTATCTCGTCAGCGGAAGCAAAATCAAAAAAATAAAATAATATAACACCTCCGAAGCGCATATTATGTTTCGGAGGTGTTTATTATGACAGATGATAAAACAAAGTCACTTATACCGCACAACTGTATTCTTGAAGACAGGCGCCGGCTCTCGGTCTCGGGCGTAAATGATGTCGGCAATTTCGATGAAGAAACCATAACCGCAACAACAGAATACGGTGAAATGACCGTGCGCGGTCAGAAGCTGCACATAACCAAGCTTTCACTTGAAGTCGGTGAACTGAGCATAGAGGGGACGGTAGACTCCATAACATACACTGATACCGCGCCCAAAACTCAGAGCTTTTTTGCAAAGGTGTTTCGCTGATGTATTCCGTACCTCAGGTTGAGCAGCTTAAAATTTTCGTTTCAGCGCTCGGCATGGGTTTTCTGTTAGGTGCGGTCTACGATTTTTTCAGAGTAGTGCGCCTTTCGCTCTCACGCAAAAAGGTTTGCACCGTTATATTCGATGTATTATACTTTTTAGTTTTCGGCTTCGCTACATATACATTCACACTTGCAGCAAATAAGGGCGCTATACGGTGGTATATCATCATAGGTGAACTCGGAGGTGCGGCTATATGGTATTTGTCATTTGCGCCGGTTTCGCACAAGCTTACCGACAAATTCATACGCGCTTTAAGTTTTTTATACTCCTGTATCCTTGCGCCGTTCAGGGCATTAAAACATTCTGTAATTTCACTTTTGCCAAAATTAGACCAAAAACGCAAAAAAACATTAAAAAAGTCTGAAAAAATAAGCAAAAAACTCTTGCCAAAACTGCAAATATATGTATATAATTTAATTTGTATATTGATTGGAAAAAGTACTTTTTCAAAGAAAGGCGGTAGTGAGTTTGGCAAGCAAAAAGAAAAAGAACGCTAAGCGTATGGCACCGGTAAATGTCGTTGCAATCGTTCTTTGTGCCGCAATGCTGGTGTATTTTGCATATTCGTTCATCGCAATCAGGTCGGATATTAAATCACAGCAGGCACAGCTTGATGCTTTACAGGCTCAGTACGAGCAGCGCCTCGCCGAGAACGAAGCTTTGCAAAAAGCCTTAGCTGCAGGCGACGAAGAAGCACTTGCCGAACAATATGCCCGTGAAAAAGGCTATGTCAAACAGGACGAACGCGTTTATGTTGATATAACACCGGGTTCGGGGGAGTAAAAAATTCGGGCAAATGCCCGTTATGCAGGGGTAAATATGGCAATAGAAATCGGCGCGATTTTAGAGGGTAAGGTAACAGGCATCACCAACTTCGGTGCATTTATAGAGCTTCCCGAAAAAGCTACGGGTATGGTGCACATTTCCGAAGTATCGTCATCTTTTATTAAAGATATTCACGAAAAACTCACCGAGGGGCAGACAGTCACCGTTAAGGTTATCGACATCAATGAAAAGGGCAAAATCGCTCTTTCCATTAAAAAGGCAATGCCCGAGGAGGAAGAACCGCGCCCGAAGCGCCCCGACCGCCCCAAGAAAGCACAGCCTGCCGTATGGACCGGCACGCAGAAAACCGAATCCGAAAATATGAGCTTTGAGGATATGATGGCTAAATTCAAATCCGTAAGCGATGAAAAAATGAGTGACCTCAAAAAGAATTCCGCATCCAAGCGCGGTGCTTCGATACCGCGCAGAGGCGGCAGCCAGAGAGGACAGAACTGATTAAAAAAGCGAGCTGTGTGTCCGCACGGCTCGGCTTTTTAATGAATGATGAATAATTTCGGGTGCCTGCGGCACGGATAATAATCAGTCATTTTTCTTTGCAGTGTTTATTGATGCAACTAAAAGCTTTTTCACCGATATACAATCACTGAGCAATGAATTAAACATTTTATCATCGATGTAATCGGCCTTAAAAAGCAAGCGTATCCAATATTCAGTTTCCGCAGTTTCTTTTAACGATATTTGTAGTTTTGAAATGAAATCGGCTTTACTGCTACCGTATTATGCTTCATTTATTTTGGCCCCTATCGAAGTACCGCTTCTTGCTATTTGCTTAGAGATGATGTATTCATTTTTGCCTTCGAGGCATTTACAAAGCTTTAATATTGTGCTGCAAAATCAATGGATTTATCGATCAATAAATTGTCGTTCATATAATCACCGTTGTTATTTTAATATAAGCTCTTATGAAAATCAATTTTATACTATAATCCGGCGCTTGCTGCCCCACAATCATTCATTATTCACTATTCATAAAAAAAGCGGCATCAGCCGCTTTTTTATTTCTTATCATCATCAAGTATCATTTCGGGGTTATCGAAAATCTCATTGAGCTTTGCAAGGAATGGCTTGACCTCACCGAAATCGAGGGCGCGGTGGTCAAAGCACACACACATCGGGAAAACCGTTCTTACCTCGATTTTATCCTCGCCGTTTTCATCCTGCACCACTATGGGGCGCTTTTGCATAGCACCAAGACCTATTGCGCAAATCTGCGGCGGAATTATCATAAGCATTTCGAGCGAACCGGGAATATCCCTCGAAAGCGCACCGATGTTAGAAACAGTAATGGTCCCCTGCTTAAGATCCTTATATGTAATTTTTTCATCGTCCGGTATAGCTTCATAAACCTTTTTCGCTTCGCCCTTAAGCAGAGTTATTCTATGGCGCGGATTTGTTTTTGAGCCGTAAAGCCTTTGAACAGCCCTGAGCACATGGCCCTTTTTCAGCTTTTCTATGGTGTCGTTGAACGATACGGAATACAAAGCCTCGTTAAGATTGGTGTTCTCAAGCTTGCGGTTTATTTCCGCCGTATAATCGGCAATTTCACGCAGTGAACGGTTGCCCATATCCTTCATGGTTATGGTCATCATATTGCCGTCCGGCAAAGTCCACGGCACGGAAATATCTATATTATCGAACACGGTGAGCTTGCCGCGCACGAGCTTGCTTTCAAAGTGCAGATGCGCATTTATGCTCGGATCTTCCTTAATCGCAACCGCAATAGCTTTCAGAATTACGGTGTTGAGGGTTATTCTTTTATCGGGAGTATGTGTTTTGTCGTATTCTTTGTAAGCGGCAATAAACTTTGTAACATCCGGCTCAAAAAGGTAGCTGACATGCGGGATATTCTGCCAACTTTCAGTCGTCATATTGGCAACTATTTTTCTTTGAATATCGAAACGCGTTACATCTTTGATTCCCATAATAAATCCCTTCGTTAATTATTGTAATCGTTGAAATAGCCGACGGCACTGAGATCGGCAATAAGTGCTTTGCCTTCTTCGGCGGTAAGCGGTGCTGCCGGGTATGCCGCGGAGCCCGACTCTACGCCGAGGTATGTAAGCACATATTTTATGGAACGGATAACGCCGTATTTTATGAGTATTTCAACGACCTTGTTGATTTTATACTGCGTAGACTGCGCAGCGCGAATATCCCCTGCATTAAACTGCTTAAAGAGTTTGCAGTATTCACCGCACATAAGGTTGTAGGTGGAGCCTATGCCTGCATCCGCACCCATAGAAAGACCGCAGATAAGCATCTCATCGGGCCCGTTAATAACATTAATATCGCCGCCGTTAAGCTCTTTGATTCGGTGGAGCGAATAAAAATCGGTAAGCGTGAACTTTACACCTGCAACGCCGTCAATATCTATAAGGCGCTTCATAAGCGAAACAACATCACCGGTAAGCAAACCCTGTGCGTATGCTATTACGGGTATTTCAGCCGCATCCGCAAGGCGCTTGTAGTAATCCACCACCTCATCCTCTGTATATTTAAAGTAAAAATTCGGCACTACGCTTGAAACGCCGCTGCAGCCTATTTTTTTGGCGTGGCGCGCAAGGTCAAAAGCTTCATCAAGCGAAGCGGCACCCACATGGTTTACCACTATTCCCCTGCCGTTGTTGGCTTCCATGACCGTTTCGGCAACTTCCTTGCGCTTTTCGGCGGTAAGGACCGGACCTTCACCCGTAGAGCCGCAAATATAAAAACCGGCGGCACCCTGCGAATAGTTACGGTCCATATTTTTAAAAATGCTTTCACGGATGATATTGCCGTTTGAATCAAGCGGCGTAATCATTGCGGGCATAATTCCTTTTACAAGAATATTGGACATTTATACCACCTCTTATCGAATTATATCAAACTATAATGTATATGTCAATGAAAGATAATGCGTATTTTTCTATTTTGGTAAAATATATTTGTTTTTTAATATTAAAATATATTAAGACCCAATTATCTTGTAATAAAACAAATATTGTGATAAAATATTTCCATTATTTTGAATAGGTATGAGGTACCGTTATGAACATCATAAACAGAGTGCTCGTAAAACTTCATATAAAAAAGCCGCCGCACCGCGGGCAGCCACCGCTGAAGGAGCTGCCCCCGTCCATTAAGGAAGCTTTGGAGACCGGCGGACTTGACACATCCGCGATTATCTGCTTTTTCAAAAGCGATATGCTTGAAACCGGTAAATATTCGGATGTTTATGTTATGTTTGATGATAAGGGTGTTTACCTTGCTGAATTCAAGGAGGAAGTACGCCCGGCAAAAAAGAAAAAGAGCAAAAAGAAAATTGAATTCAAGCCCGAGCTTTTAAAGCTTGAATCAATCCCCATTGACAAGGTTGACGAAATTTTCACAGAGCGCAATCTCGCCACAGGCGAACTGACCTACAAGCACGGTGATGATTATTACTCGCTCTGTGCCTTTTCAATCGGTCTTCTCGAAAAGGCGGATACTTTCCGCAAAGTGTATGAGGCTTTCAGGCAGGGCAAGGATTACAACCTTGTTATCGACTCACAGAAGGGCGGCGCCTGCATTAAATGCGGCGCGCCCGTACCGCCGGGTGTGAGGCTCTGCCATGATTGTGTCGACAGAAACTCAACTGTAAAAAGGCTCTTTAATTTTTTCGGTGATGTTAAGGGCAAAATGGTTTTTATCATTTTCTCAATTCTTGTAAGCACCGTAATTTCGCTGATAATTCCGCAGTACAGTACGCAAAAGCTATATGATGAGGTGCTCAACCCCGGCAACACTCTCGGCTACGATGCCCTTTTCAAAGCACTTGTGAGCGTGGTGCTCACCATGGCGGCACTCAAAATTTTCAATCAGCTTTTCACGCTGTTTTATCAGTATATTCTTGCAGGCATTCTGCCACATGTCATTTACAGCATCAAGCTTAAAATCTTCAAAGCGATGCAGCGCCTTTCGGTTGGCTTTTACACACACAAGCAGACCGGCTCGCTTATGGAGCGCGTAACACGCGACTCAAATAACATCTACTGGTTTTTTGTTGACGGCTTCCCCTATGTAATAACAAGCGTGGTAACTGTTACGGGCATTATAGCACTGATGCTGCGCACAAGTGTTAAGCTCACGCTCGTAATTGTGGCGGCAGCATCGGTAATAGGCATTCTGTACCCCATATTCCACAAAATTTTCAGAAAGCTTCACCACAAGGTCTGGGTGCAGAACTCGCGTCTGACCTCAAAGGTGAGCGACAATATCAACGGCCACAGAATTATCAAGGCATTTTCCAAAGAGGATGAGGAGCTTGACGCTTTCACAAAAATAAGCGACAATCTCCGCGGCGCGGAAATACGCGCGGCAAATACCGAGGCGACCGTGTTCCCCGTGCTTTCGATAGTCGTTTACATACTCGGTGCGCTCGTGCTCGGCTACGGCGGCGTTTTAAGCGTAAAATACAACGAGCTTACCGTCGGCGAACTGCTCACATTCGTTATATATCTTCAAATGCTCCAATCTCCGCTTGAATTCCTCTCATGGGTATCGAACTGGTGGGCACGCTGCGTTGACTCCGCACAGCGTGTATTTGAGATTATGGACACCGAGCCTGACATTAAAGATTGCGAAAATCCCGTAGTGCTTGACGACTTCAAAGGCAGCATTGAACTTAACGAGCTGCAATTTGAATACGAGCCTGCACGCCCGATTATAAAGAACCTTTCGCTAAAGGTCGAAGCCGGTGAAATGCTCGGTATGGTCGGTAAGACCGGTGCGGGCAAAACAACGATTTCAAACCTTATTGCCCGTCTTTATGACCCTAAAGAAGGCTGCGTAAAAATCGACGGTGTTGATGTTAAGCAGCTTTCCTCCAAACAGCTTCGGCAGAATATAGGCATCGTTTCGCAGGATATTTTCTTGTTTATGGGCACTATTGCCGATAACATCCGCTATGCAAGACCCGATGCCACGCGTGACGAGGTCATAGCAGCCGCAAAAGCGGCTTCGGCTCACGAATTCATTACCAAACTCCCCGACGGCTACGAAACATGGGTAGGCTCCGGCGGCAGGAATCTTTCGGGCGGCGAACGCCAGCGCGTTTCGATAGCACGCACCATAATACAAAACCCGAAAATACTTATTCTTGACGAAGCCACCGCCGCTATGGATACCGAAACCGAACGCAATATTCAAAATTCACTGACCGCGCTCAAAGCCGGCAGAACGACCATAGCCATAGCGCACAGGCTTTCGACACTGCGCGATGCAGATAAGCTTGCGGTGATCAACAACGGCGAATGTGTGGAATTCGGCACATACACCGAGCTTATGGAAAAGCAGGGCGAATACTACAAGCTGTTTAAATTGCAGGAGGAAGCTCTCTCGTTTATAGAAGATGTAGATATCCCCAAAGATGATAAATAAGGAGGCGCACAGCCATGACGACCGAAAAACTCACAGTAGAATTTTTACCCGCGGCACAGTGCCGCCTTACGTTCAACGAAAACGGCTTTATAATCTTCACGCTCAACGGCGAAAACAAAGGCAGAGTGAAGCTTGTAAGGAGCTATCCGTTTTCGCTGCTTGACGAATATATATGCGTGTGCGACCTTGAGGATAAGGAAATAGGCATAATCCGCGATTTAAAGGAGCTTGACGAAGGTTCGCGCATCTGCGCCGTAAAGCACCTTGAAGCGCGCTACTACTGCCCCACCGTTACGGCAGTCAAATCCGTTAAAGAGCGTATGGGCAACTTTTACTTTGAAACCGTAATTGACGGCAAAGACAAGAATTTTACGGTACGCGACATTACAAGGAATATGCGCTTTGCCAACGAAAACAATCTGCTTATTTTTGATGTTGACGGCAACCGCTATGTAATACCCGATTTTGAAGCAATAGAGCAAAAAAGCAAAAAGCTTTTAGAGCCTTATCTGTATTGATATGAAAGAGATTAAAGTTATTTTTGATATTTCGCCCGACGGCAAAGCCTGCGAGGGCGAGCTCACACTTACCGGGGCAGCGGTCACCTGCCGCCTCGGTGATGAGGTGCGCTCTTACGCCATAAGCGATATTGAGGAAGCCCGGCAGTTTACCGATATAGGCTGCGGCTGCCTTGAACTGAAAATGCACGGCTCCGCCGCCGACGGCAGCGAGAATGTGCGCCTTTGCCGGTACTCAATGACCTGCATTGCGCAAATCGGCGAATTTGTAAAGGTGCTCAACCACTACATTTATTCGGGCGAGCTGCTCGAAATAAGCGAAAAGAGCCTGCCGGTATGCCCCAAGTGCCACCGTCACTTTGCGCGCGGAATGAATGTTTGCCTTTTCTGTGTTAAAAAATCCTATGTATTTTCAAGGGCGTTCGGGTATTTCAAGCCCTACCTCAAATCCGTAATAGGTGCAGGTATTCTGCTCACGCTTGCAAATGTACTTTCATCGGCAATGCCGCTGTTTAACAGCGTACTTATAGATGATTACCTTGTACCCACCGCCGATGCCAAGCCGTTTTTCGAGTCACGCATTACGGGCATAATCGCCATTGCTCTCATAATGTCCGGCGTGTACGCATTTTCGCGCGTGCTCAATATTTTCAGCTCGCGCATATCAAATAAAGTGGGCTCATCATTTTCAAGCGACCTCAGAAAACTGGTGTACGCCAAAACTCAGAGTATGAGCCTCACCGCAATGCACAGTAAATCCGCAGGCAACCTCATACACCGCGTTACCAAGGATACAGAACGCGTAAAGGACTTTTTCAATGAGCAGGGAAAATACCTTATTGAGCAGATAATTATGTTCATTGTGGTGCTCACAATACTTTTCCTTACAGACCCCCTGCTTACCGTTTTGGTACTTGTACCCATTCCCATAGGCGTGTTTATGATTTCGCGCTTCTGGCACACAACGCACATGATGTATGAAAAGCAGTGGCGCACAGATTCAAAAGCAACTTCGATACTGCACGATATAATCAAGGGCATAAGAGTTGTAAAATCCTTCGGTAATGAAGAACGGGAAATCGAAAAATTCTCAAAGGTTTCAAAAAATCTTGCAAACATTTCCGCGAGGAACGAAAAATACTGGGCTGTCACCTTCCCGCTTGTGGGCAACTTTATGACTATCGGCGAATTTTTGGTTATATTCGTCGGCGGCACAATGGTGCTTAAAGGCAAACTCACACTCGGCGAGCTTACGCGTTTTAATCTGTACCTCGGCTACCTGTATGCACCGCTGAGGTGGATGTCCACCTTCCCGCGCCGCGTTGCCGATGCTTCGACCGCGCTTGTCAAGCTTTACGAGGTGCTTGACGAAGAAGACGGTATGAACGACGAAAACGCCGCCACGACCTTTGACCCCTCAGGTGCAATCGAATTCAAAAATATTGAATTCGGCTACAAATCCTATGAGCCGGTGCTTAAGAATATGTCATTCAAAATAGAACCCGGTGAAATGATAGGTCTTGTCGGCCACTCCGGCGCAGGTAAATCCACCGTAATAAACCTTTGTATGCGGCTTTATGACCCGTCGCTCGGCTCGATTTCAATAGGCGATACCGATATACGCAGTATTTCACAGCAAGCGCTCAGGGATAATATAGGCGTGGTATTTCAGGAAACCTATCTGTTCTCGGGCTCGGTGTATGAAAATATCGCTTATGCGCGCCCGGATGCGCCGCCCGAGGAAATCATAGCCGCCGCAAAAGCTGCCAACGCTCACGCATTTATTTCCAAACTGCCCGACGGCTACAATACGGTCATCGGTGAAAACGGTCACTCTCTTTCCGGCGGCGAGCGGCAACGCATAAGTATTGCACGCGCCATTCTCAAAAATCCGCGCATACTTATTCTTGACGAAGCAACCAGTTCGCTCGACCCCGAAACGGAAATAGAAATTCAAGAGGCTCTTGCAAATCTCACTAAGGGCAGAACAACAATCGCAATAGCCCACAGACTTTCAACGCTCAGAAACGCCGACCGCCTTTTTGTCATAGAAAAAGGCAGAATCGTACAAAGCGGCTCACACGAGGAACTCGTGAAGGAAGACGGCATTTACCGCAACCTTGTTTGCGCTCAGCGCGAAACCTCAAAACTTGTAAGTTAATAATAAACGCTTCATTTTTTCACACACTATCAATATGAAAAAAAGAAGCGTGTTTATTTTTATACTGATTGCCGCGGTGATGCTTTTACCGTTCGCCGACACGGCATCCGCAACAGTAGGCAACACAAAAATTTCCGTAAGTGCCGAATGTACCGCCGCATCGGGCGCGACCGCAAGGCTGCTCAAAAAGCCGACGGGCGCGATGCGGCTTGTTTCGTACAATCTGCTTGCCGACCTACCCGGCTTCGGCGGAACGAATGCCGCCGAACGCGCACCGTATGCCGAAGCGTTTTTATGCGATTTTGATGCCGATATTTTATGCTTGCAGGAAGTAAGCCCCGCGTGGTTTATGAGCCTGCAGCACCGCCCGGGCATGACATTTACCGCGGTGCAGCCAATACGCACGGTGCTTTTTATGAAAATGAATGTGATAATGTATAACGAAAGTACCGTTCGCCTTATAAAAAGCGGCACGGTACAATTCACCGCCGGCAATGACACGCGCACACGCTTTGCGGTGTGGGCGGTATTTGAGCAGAAAACGAACGGCAGAAAATACGCCGTGATAAACTGCCACTTTAACCTTATAAAAAATGACGGCGACGGCGGCAATATGCTTTCAGCCGCAAACCAGACGAATGAGCTTTGCCTGCTTGCGAACGATATTTCAAAACAATATAACTGCACGGTAATTGCCGCAGGTGATTTCAACTGCCGCGAGCGAAAAACCAAAACCGATTCCACATATATCTATGCGCGACTGACATCGTATTTTACCGATGCCCGCAAAATAGCCGAAACCGTTTTTTCGGGCGCACAAAAAAGCATTGATTCAACGAACGGCGACCACATTTTTATGAGCGGCGGCGCGGGCGTATACGGGTACTATATCCTTGCTTTTCCGCACAGCGAACTGATAAGCGACCATTTTGCCGTAGCAGCCGATTTTTTTCAATAAAATATTTAATAAAATTCCATAAAAACATTGACTTATTGTTGAAAAGTAACTAAAATGGAGTAAATCAAATGATTGGAGAGATAAATATGGATCTTAGTAGAATCATTGCCAAAAAAAATGAAGCTGCAAAGTACATGATAGATGAAATCACGCACATTTGCAAAGACATGCCCACCAGAAGCCCCGGCTCCGACGGCGAAAGAATTTCCTGCGAATATATGGCGGAGGTTCTAAAAAAGGATTGCGGCTGCGAAAAAGTCAGCGTTGAATCCTTCAAAGAAAATCCCGGCTCATTCTTCGGCTGGATCTACATCACCATCACCTGCTGCATTATTGCTCTTGCGCTTACGCTTATCAGCATTTTTGCAAACATTTCGTGGCTTCCCGTTATTTCCATAGTTCTTATACTGTTCGGTCTTGCTCTTGCACTTCTTCAGTTCGGTTTTTACAAAAAAGCCGTTGACTTCCTTTTCCCCGAAAAGACAGGTACAAATGTTACCGCTATCAAGAGCTGCAAAGGCGAAGTTAAACGCCGCATAATCTTCAACGGTCACCCCGATGCCGCTTGGGAATGGCCCGTAAATTACGCACTCGGCGGTGTCGGCTTTGAAAGCCACGCCATCATCTGCGCAGTAGGCGCTGTTTACTACATAGTTCTTTCATTTCTCAAGCTCGCCGGTCACGATATAAAGACTGCCGCCCTTATCGGCATAATCTTCCTTCCCTTCTGGATCGGTCTTTACTTCATGTGGAACAAACATCACATCGTTGACGGTGCTAACGATAACCTTTCCGGCTGCTATATGGGTATTGCAATACTCAAGGCTCTCAAGGACGAAGGCATTGAGCTTGAAAATACCGAAGTTGGCGTTATCCTTTCCGGCTCCGAAGAAGCAGGTCTGCGCGGTGCAAAAGCATGGTGCGAGGCTCATCAGGGCGAATTCCAAGATGTTCCCACTTTCATTTATTCTTACGATACCATTCACGATCCCAAATATCTGCTTGTAAACTACCGTGACCTTAACGCCACCGTTAAAGCAGACAAGGATGTTTCCGACCTGTTTATGGAAGCTGCACAGGATCTCGGCATCCTCTGCAACAAGGGTATGGTTCCCCCGCTCGGCGGCGCTACCGATAACGCAGCATTCGCTCAGGCAGGCTTCCGTTCAACCGGTATTACAGGTCTTAACCACAAGCTTGAGGACTACTACCACACCCGCCGTGACACTTACGACAACATGAACGAGCAGGGCCTCGCAGACTGCTATGCAGTAAGCGTAAAGGTTCTTGAAAAGTTCGATGACGGCGCAAAACAGTAATCAAACCGCTTTTCGTAAAGGCAAAAACACATTAAATCAAACAAAGGTTTTGCAGTTGCACTATGCCGCTGCAAAACCTTTCAATTTATGCGGAAACACATAAAAATGTGATAACTCTCACAAAATTACATATATTCTTGTGAAAATATTGATTTTAATCAGAAATTGAGTATAATAATATTGACAACGGAAATCGCAAATCCTGCTGATTGTGAGGAAATATTATGGAACGATTAATTATAAACAGCTTGTTGGATTGGAAAAACTCGCCATACCGCAAACCGTTGATTTTAAAAGGTGTACGCCAGGTAGGCAAAACATGGATTCTCAAGGAATTCGGCAAGCGCTACTATGACAGTACCGCTTATTTTAACTTTGACGAAAACGAGGAATATAAACAGTTTTTTGAAACAACTAAGGATGTTGACCGCATTCTGCAAAATCTTATGCTGGCAAGCGGGCAAAAAATCGAACCGAAAAAAACGCTGATTATTTTTGATGAAATACAGGACTCCCCCAAGGTCATTAACTCTTTAAAATATTTTTGCGAAAACGCGCCGCAATATCACATTGCCTGCGCAGGTTCTCTGCTGGGCATAGCACTCGCCAAGCCATCTTCATTTCCCGTAGGCAAAGTCAACTTTATGCAAATAGATCCAATGACATTTACCGAATTTCTGCTTGCTAACGGCGATGATAATTTAGTCGGTTATATGGAACAGGTGGATGCAATAGAACCGCTGCCCGATGCTTTCTTTAATCCGCTTTGCGAAAAACTGAAAATGTACTATGTTACCGGAGGTATGCCGGAATCGGTTCTGATGTGGACACAAGCGCGTGATTCGGCTGCTATGCAGGAAGCATTGTCAGGAATACTCGGCGCTTATGAACGCGATTTCGCCAAACATCCAAACATCAGCGAATTTCCGAAAATTTCAATGATATGGGAATCCGTGCCGTCACAATTGGCTCGCGAAAACAAAAAATTCATTTATAAGGTCGTAAAAGAAGGTGCTCGCGCACGCGAATATGAAGATGCTCTGCAATGGCTGACAGATGCTCATTTAGTGCATAAAATCTATCGCAGCACCGCTCCCCACTTACCCATAGCGGCTTACGATGATTTGTCCGCATTTAAAATATATATGGTGGATGTAGGCTTACTTCGCAGACTTGCACAGCTTGCACCCACTGCTTTCGGCGAAGGGAATCGCCTGTTTACCGAGTTCAAAGGCGCGCTGACAGAAAACTATATACTGCAAACTCTGGTTACACAATTTGAAGTCGTGCCGCGATATTGGTCGCAAACAAATCCTCCATACGAAGTTGATTTTCTGATTCAAAAAGAGAATGATATATTCCCGGTGGAAGTAAAATCCGAAGCCAACACCGCAAGCAAAAGTTTAAAAAAATATAAAGAGCTGTTTCCGAATGAGGTAAAACTCAGGGTAAGGTTTTCGCTTGACAATTTAAAGCTTGACGGCGATGTGCTGAATATCCCGTTGTTTATGGCGGATCATACAAATCGCTTGATAGACCTGGCACTTAAAAACATATAAACAAAGGTTTTGCAGTTGCACTATGCCGCTGCAAAACCTTTTTTGTTGCCGTTTGTTACGCCGTCGCATTATCTTGATAATACTGTGCCTGCGCGTTCCATAATTTGTAGTATTTGCCGTCGGGCTGTGCGAGCAGTTCTTCATGGGTGCCCTGCTGAATAATCTCGCCCTTGTCAAAAACTATTATGCGTGAGCAGAATCGGCAGGAAGACAGGCGGTGAGAGATATAGACAGCGGTTTTGCTGCCGACGATCTCATTGAATTTTGAATATATCTCACTTTCCGCAATGGGATCAAGTGCCGCTGTCGGCTCGTCAAGCACAACAAATGCACCGTCTTTATACAACGCTCTTGCAATGGCAAGCTTCTGTCCTTCACCACCGGACAAATCCACGCCGTCTTTTTCATAGAGTTTATAAATTGACTGCC
>JAZLHL010000019.1:0-8388 GCA_045616765.1 Acutalibacteraceae bacterium | reverse complement strand
TAGAAGACGAGTCCGCCCGGTGTGTTGTTGGACATATTGAGGTTGAAGCTGGCTTCCACATAAAGAACAACGCCGTTGTCGAAGCGGATCATTGCCGTTGCGAGGTCTTCGACCGTGAAGATCGGCTTGTCAACGACGGTCTCGGACTGCCATGCGCCGGCACCGAGCTTGATGTTGTCTCTCGCGCCGATCTTATTGAAGGTCGCGCCGAAAACGGTGACCGGTTTCGGGTTGCCGATGATGTATCTTGAAAGGTCGATGACATGAACGCCGAGGTCGATGAGCGAACCGCCGCCGGAACGGGATTTATCACCGAACCAGCCGCCGGGGAAGCCGCAGCGGCGCAGATAGGATGCCTTGACGAAATAAATGTCGCCGAGGTATCCCTGATTGACAAAGCTGAGAGCCGCGTTCGCGTCATTTCCGTGACGGCGGACAAAGCCGATCATGAGGAGCTTGCCGTTCTTTTCGGCGGCTTCTTTCATGGCGAGAGCCTCTGCGGTGTTCATAGCCATGGGCTTTTCGCAGATTACATTGCAGCCCGCGTTGAGTGCGGCAATGGTGCATTCCGCGTGGGCGCTGTTCCAGGTGCATACGCTCACAAGGTCAAGCTGATTTTCTTTAAGCATATCGTAGCAGTTATCGTAATAATTTTTTATATTATATTTTTCAGCATATTTTTTTGCTTTTTCAGCATCAATATCGCAGCAGGCGACTACCTCTACCCTGTCGCCGAGTGCCGAATAACCGCTCATGTGGCAGTTTGAAATACCGCCGTTGCCGATAATACCTACTTTAAGTGACATAAATATTCCCCTTCCGTTTATATAAAACTTATGTAAACATTTTAACACTTAATTTAAAAAAGTACACCCCTTTAAGAATCGGTGATTCTGCGCAAACCTCTGTACACAAAAAAGATGCAGAAGCGCCGTTCTTCGACCGACCGGCGTATATGGATACGCCGAGGGAGAAAACGGCGCTTCTGCGCTTTTTTAATCGAGAAAGTCTACTATTGTGCTGAGTAAATCGCGTATATTTATGGGTTTTGCAAGGTGGGCATTCATACCGGCAGCTATTGCGGCATGCCTGTCCTCCTCAAAGGCATTGGCGGTCATTGCAATAATAAGCAGATTCTTAAAGCGTTCGTCCGGCAGGCTGCGGATGACCTTTGTGGCTTCATAGCCGTCCATACGCGGCATCTGCACATCCATAAAGACCATATCGTAATAACCGGGGCCTTTTTCTTTAAGAACATCAACCGCCATAACGCCGTCAAAAGCTTCCTCGACTATCATACCGTAGTCTTCGAGAATATCCTTGGCGATTTCGCGGTTCATCTCGTTATCTTCAACAAGAAGCATCTTCTTGCCGTCGAGTATGGAGGGGTCCGCCGATTCCTTGCCGACATTCTGCTGAAGCTTATCAACGATATTTTCTTTGATTTTGAAATCGAAACGGGTAACAACGAGCGTGCCCTTGCCGAGCTCGCTCGAAACGGAGATTTCGCCGCCGAGCATATCGGTAAGGCGTTTTGTGATAGCCATACCGAGACCGGTACCCTGAATACCACTGACTGTTGATGTCTTTTCGCGGGTAAACTCCTCAAAAATATGCTCAACATACTCTCTGCTCATACCGATGCCGTTATCCTGCACGCTGAAAACATAAGAGCCATAGCCCTCTTTTTCGCAGGGAGCCTGTTCGAGGGTGAGCGAAACCCTGCCGCCCTCTTTGGTGTATTTTATGGCATTGCCGATAATATTTATAAGCACCTGGTTAAGATGAAGCACATCGGCAAAAACATTTTCATCGTGCACCTGATTGACGGTGAGTGTGAAGTCAATCTTTTTATCCTTTGCCGTCTGGCTGATGATGTTGCGAATATTCTCAACACGCTCAACGATATTGACTTCTTCTTCCTCAACAACGGTTTTGCCGCTTTCAATACGCGCCATATCAAGCACCTCGTTGATGAGGTCGAGCAAATGGTCGCTTGCGA
This sequence comes from Acutalibacteraceae bacterium, assembly GCA_045616765.1. Lineage (GTDB taxonomy): Bacteria > Bacillota > Clostridia > Oscillospirales > Acutalibacteraceae > DTU089. The sequence continues at coordinate 6,386 of JAZLHL010000019.1, read as the reverse complement.
CTTTGAGCTTATCGAGACTGTCAACCACCTTTTCCTTATCGTCAATATGCTTTTCGGCAATATTGGCAAAGCCGATAATGGCATTCATAGGTGTGCGGATATCGTGCGACATATTGAACAGGAACGAGGTCTTGGCTTCGCTTGCAGCCTCGGCATCACGCTTTGCTGCGGCAAGCTCATCCTCCCTCTGCTTTTCGCGACGGATAATATCGTCGCGGTCAACAACGCCGAGCACGAACGCAGTCACGGGCTCATCGTCGGGGTCGACCTTAACGAATTTCATTTCACAGTAGCGCTGACCGCCGTTCTTATTGCTGAGGTATGTAAATGTATAGCGCTTTTTACTGCTGAGCTGAGTGCGGATATTATCAATTCCCGCTTCGGCAAGAACCATATCGCAATCGCTTTCAATAACGCATCTGCTCACATAAAGCCTCAACGCTTCGGAGTAATTTGAAACGCCCTCAAGCATTTTTGCGAAGCGGTTATCGGCGTATTTATCAACAAAGCGCGTTTCAAGGTATTCGCTCGCAGCATCAACATAGAACATTGATGAGTAGTCGGATGAAAGAATATTGATAATCTGCTCATCTTTTCTCTGATGCTCTTTCAGGGCAAGCTCTTCGCGCACCTCGGCATCCTTATCGGCAATACCGAGAACAATGGCGGTCGCTTCGCTTTCAAGCGGGTCTACCTTTACGATTTTCATTTCGTAATAAGTGAAATCTTTTTCGGTACCGTCACGGTAAATGCGTGTGTATGTTTTTCTGTGGCGCATAAGGTCTTTCAGGAACTCGGCTGATGCGAATTTTTTGAGTTCCTCACGGTCGCTGTTGCGTATCTGCTTTGCAAGCACAAGCTTCAAAGCAAACGAAAAGTTGATTTTCTGGCGCAGAAATGAGCCGATATTGTTGAAAACGGTATCGCTGAGCGAAATGATGCTCATTTCACCCGTAATCAGATCAACATAATAAACAGAAGAATATTCACTTGAAAGCACCTGTACAAGCCTTGAAGAATACTCGGTATCGAATTCATACCTTTTTTCGGGCGCAACGGCAGTTTCGAGCATCTCGTTTTTTGCCGCATCGGTGCCGTTTATTACACTTTCATCTTTTTTCTTCCTGTTAAAAAAGCCCATTTGAATCTTCCCTCACCATCGAAAACAGCGTACATTAATCTATAATAGATAAATACTAACATTTAAGTACATATTTTGTCAACACTTTACATTACAATAATGCTTCAATTTACAAATCGATTTTTTCAAATCTGCTGCAGGATTTTTTGTATGAAACCAATGTGAGCAACGAAAATGCAGCCAAACCGCAAATAAGTAAAAACAACTGCAAGCCGATATTCTCTGTGCCGAAAGCATTAAGCACTTCAAGCCCGGGGAAATGGTGAAGTGATTCGGCAATGACGATAGTGAGAAAAGCAAGTATAATGTATGTTACAAACGGCTTTGCGAATTTATAGGCAGTCTTGAAAAATCCGCCTACAAACACAGCATTGAAAAGCCCGAATATCAGCAACGCCATACCGAGTGCAAACAGATTTGCGTTCATAAGCGCATTATTTCTGTATGCCGCCGCACCGGAAAGCGCCGTCATTCTTATTGCAGCTGTAACACCCATAACGAGCGCGCCGCAAAGCTCAATAAAGCAAACAAACAGGTATTTGCCCTTTACAACACCGCGTTTTGCAATGGGCAGCAATGCCGAAAAGAGAATATCGTTTGTTTCCCTTGCATTCTGAAAGCTCTGGAATATGCCGAGCGTTATGAAAAACGCACCGCAAAGCACCGGATAACCCGGCAAAAAGAACATAAAGCCGAACAGAATGAACAGAAACGAAAGAAGCGATGCACTCAGTTTAATTTCTTTAAGCATTACATTACACATTACGGTCCCCCCTTTCAAGGCGCAAAACGGTATCCTCAAGGCTTTCTCCGTCATTGGAATAACGGGTCATAAATTCCGCTTTCGGCAAAGCCGCCACGATTTTGCCGTTTGAAATATACACGATATTATCTGCACATTTTTCAAGGTCGGACACTATATGCGTTGAGAAAAACACGGCTATACCGTCTTTTTTGAGCTTTTCAAAAAGGCAGAGCAGCTCATCGCGCGAAAACGGGTCAAGTCCGCTTGTGGGCTCATCAAGAATAAGCACCTTTGCGCGGTGCGAAAGTGCAATTAAAAGATTGCACTTGACCTTCATACCCTCGGAAAGCTCGCGCGCAGTTTTATTTTCATCGAGTTCGAACATAGTAAGATATTTGCGATAGGCTTCTTCATCCCATGTGGTATAGCATCTTTTTACTACCGCCACAACATCCTTTATGCGCTTGCGCGGGTACCACGAAACAAAGCCCGTGGAATAGCCGATAAGCTGCTTTATCTCTGTTTCATTGCCCACAAGCGGCTTGCCGAAATAAACAATTTCGCCGCTGTCGGGGTGAACGAGGTTGAACATTGATTTTATTGTGGTGGTTTTGCCCGCGCCGTTTCTGCCTATAAAGCCGGTTATCTCACCTTCGGGAACAGCGAACGAAACATCCTGCAAGCGAAACGCGGGGTATGTTTTATTAAGATTTTTTATTTCAACGATACTCATATTATCTCCTGTTGCTCTTTCAGCCACTTATCAAGAAATTGCATCTGCTCCTCTGTATGAAACCAATGCTCGCCGTTTTCCATAACGGTGACGGCCGCACCGCATTTTTCGGCAAAAGCGTTTATCGTTTCAAGCGACTGCAAATTATCACCGCCGCCGTGCAGAATCGCCGTAGGTGTATCCCACGAAACAGGGTTATTGCGCACCCATTCGAGATATTCATACGAAAGCGTTTCGCCGAATGATGTGGGTATTTTTTGCCTTTCTTTAAGTTCCTGTTCGCTCACATTCGCCCAAAGCATCATATCGGCAATAAGCTTTTCCATATTTACAACGGGCGAAATAAAAAAGGCTTTTTCGATTTCTTTACCGCCAAGCGAGCAAAGTGAAAAATATGCTCCGATACTGTTGGCTATAAGAAAAACCGCATCACAGCCTTGCGAAACGGCATCAAAATATTCGGCGAATTCCGTTTTCGCCGTCCACGGCGTTTCGGATTTATAGTCGAATCCGATTACGCGGCAATTCGGAAAAAGCGGCACATAATGCGCGGCTTCGGCAGCAGATCCGCCCTTGCCGTGAATATAAATTACAAGCTTTTTCGATACTTTTTCAATATATTTCGTGGCGGCTTCCCGTTCTTTTTTTGCAAGCTCTGCCGAAAGCTCTTTATACTTCCATACTGTTTTAACTATTTCGCGTTCTTTGCCCTGATACAAACCGATTCCGCCGAACACATTTTTAAAGCCGCATTTTTTCATAACGGCAAGGGAGGCTTTATTTTCGGCTAAACAGATTCCGTAAATTTCGCCGATGTTCAACCGGCGCGCCATAAAGGGAAGAAAAGCCCTTACAGCCTCGGTTGCATAGCCGCTGCCGGTATATTTCTTTGCAATGTGATACCCGATTTCCCACTTGCCGTCACCAATGGGGCACAACTGAACATAACCGACATTGGCATTTGCAGTCTTGACGATAACCGGATATACAAGCGGTCCGTCAAAAGAACCGTATTGTGAAATAAGAAACCGCAAGGTTTCCTCTGCCTCGTCTGCGGTTTCCCACACTTCGTCCGGTACGAATCTTTTATTATCATCATCCACCGAGTTTTCTTGAACGACTTGCGCCATATCAGGTGTAAACTCTGTTATAATCAATCTTTCTGTTTCTAAAATCATATCTTTCATAAATACTCAGTTCACGCATTGTAATACATATCGTAAACAACATAGCCGCCTTTATACTTCAGCGAGCCGTCATATAATTCCATACACATCTGACATCTCGGCTCGGTCATGGGGTATCCGCTGACGGGATAAATGCCGTATTCGGACGAAGTCACAAAGCCGACTGTATTGTAAAAGCGGTAGTTGCCCTCAACGGTAATGCCCTTAAAGCCCATTTCTTTGACTTTTTCAATACCGAGCCGTATCATCGCCGAGCCTACGCCCTGACGGAAATAATCCGCGTGAACCGATACGGGCGCAAGCATAACGATATCGGTATCATTCGCACCGCCGTGTTCGCCCTGCGGTGTCTTTGACAGCGGAAAGCGCGAAAACAAAAAATGGCCGACGATTTTTCCGTCAAGCTCCGCAACAAACGAAAGCGCGGGAATATAGTATTCGGAATCACGGATTTCCTCAATCAGCGCAACGATATCCGTGCCGTCGGAGTAGTCCGTGCCCTCACTGAAAGAACGCAAGATAAGAGATACGATGCCCTTATAATCTTTATGTTCTTCCGGGCGAATGGTAATGCAGCGGGCAAAAAGCGGACCCTCTTCGCCCGCTTTCCCTGTCGGAATAAACCCGGCTTTTTTCAAAACTTTTTGAGAAGCGATGTTGGCTTCTTCCGTTTCCGCCGTGACACATGATACTTCGTGTTGATTTAATGCCCAGTCCGCAATTGAAGATACTGCTTCGGTTGCATATCCGTATCCTTGATAATTTTCGGCAATGCCATAGCCTATTTCGGTAGAGCCGGATTCGTCAATGCCCTTAAAGCACAGCTCACCGATATGAGTGCCGTCTTTAAGCTCAATCATCCATATTGCATACCATTCCCACTGTTCGGGATGTGTCAAAGCACCCTCCAGCATTTCCGAATAAGCCGCTTTCAGTACATCGACCGACTGTGCGGCAATAAATGCTTCCATCTGTTCTTTGGAAGCAGGATATATTTTCAAACGTTTTGTTTCTATCATATTCCCTCTTTTCACACCGGTGTTCCGACTTCAATCAGATTTCCGTCCGGATCATAAAAGCGCACCACACGCTGACCCCAACTGTGTGTCATCGGCAAATTTACAAACTCCGTTTCCGGGTATAATGTTTTCAGCTTCTCATAAAAAGCATCAAGGTTTTCTTCCTCAAAATACAGCTCGCAGGCATTGTTTTGCGGAATAATATCTTTGCCGATAAAACCGCGCCAGTATTTTTCCTCCTGCAAAACAAGACCGCCGGACAGAATCATATTGCCGTCATTATCCCGGAGTGTTTCAAGACCGAAAAGATCGTGATAATACTTCTCTGCTTGTTCTATATCTTTCACAACGAGCAAAAATCCGCTTAATTTCATAATTTATGTTCTTCTTTCCGATTTTTTATTACTGCAATTTTTTATACTTATGATTTCTTTGAATGCGGCAGCCGTTGCGACAATACATACAACCGCCGCCCCGTATTTCACATCTGCGACATAATCCGACAGCGGCAGAAGAAACAGCAAGATCCCCGTAAGCTTATTGCCGAATGAATGCTCAACAGTCAATTTTTTCGCCTTTATGCTTGCAACGGCAATACCCGTAACTTTTATTACCGCAATTATCGCCGCCCATATCCATACCCAAAGCGAAATATTCAGTAAAGGCAGTATTTTTACGGCATAGATAACCGCAAAAATCAAATCCGCCATGCTGTCGAGCCTTGCGCCATTTTCGCTTTCCGTGTGCAGTTTTCGCGCGACAAAGCCGTCCAGCACATCGGTTATGCCGCACAAAAGATAAAGCACAAAAAAAGGATACGAATTCGGCTTAAAAGCAAGCAATAACAGGCAAAATAATATTCGGCTGACTGTGATACTGTCGGCAACCATAGCCTTTATTGCTCCCACCGTTTCAGTGTCGGGAACAGCTTTTCGCAATACTCTTTCATAATCCGGTCATCTTCTTTCATACATCCGTATAAAATGCTCTGTAAACGCTTCGATTTTCTGCATAATCTCAGGCTCTTTGTCGGGCTCGCGGTCGCAAAGCAGCACAAGCGAGGATATGGGGGCGGTGAATGCGAATGCGAGCATATTGGGGTCATCTTTTTTAATTGAGCCGTTCTGCATCATACCCTCAAATATATTTGAAAAAAGCAATTCAAGTCCGATATTAAAATGCCCGGTTGCAATACCGCGTATGCGGTCATCGCGAAACTGCTCTGTCAAAAGGATTTTACGGGTGAGTATGATTATTTCATCGTGAACGGTGAAATTTACCATTCTCATTACAAGTGCTTTAAATTCCGCGGCGGTTCTCGGTATTTCGGGCATATTTTCCGCAGAGCCGAAGCGCGAATTGTAATACCCCTCCACTTCGTCGATCACGGCATTCCAGATATCCTCTTTACTTTCATAGTGCTTATACAGCGCAGATTTACTCAAACCCATACTTGCGGCAAAATCGCGCAGATTTGTGCCCTTGTAGCCGTTTTCCGCAAAACTGATAAGTGCCGCATCAAGTATTTTTTCTTTAGTTGTGTTCTCCATAGCAACCCCCG
>JAZLHL010000018.1:0-13477 GCA_045616765.1 Acutalibacteraceae bacterium | reverse complement strand
TCACCGAGCCCTTCAATATCCATAGCATCTCGCGAGCAGAAGTGTATGAGTCTGCGCAGAAGCTGTGCGGGACAGTCGGGATTCACGCACCTTATGGCGACCTCATCCTCAACGCATACCACCCTGTCGCCGCAGGCGGGGGAGGTCCCGGGGTAAGTGAATTCGGGATTTTCGCCGGTGTATGCGGCAACATTCGCTACCTCGGGTATGATATCGCCGGCTTTCCTTACGGTTATGGTGTCGCCTATTGCAATATGCTTTTCGCGTATAAATTCCGCATTATTGAGCGTAGCGCGCGAAACCGTGGTACCTGCAAGCGTAATCGGCTCAAACACCGCGGTTGGCGTGAGCACACCCGTTCTGCCTACCGCTATTTCAATATCGAGCAGCTTCGTCTGCTTCTCCTCCGGCGGATATTTAAACGCAACCGCCCATTTGGGATATTTTGCGGTACTGCCGAGCTCGTCACGCATATTAAAATCATCGGTCTTAATGACCGCGCCGTCAATATCAAACGAAAGCTCGCCGCGCCCGCTGCCTATGGCATTTATGCGTTCTACCGCCGCGTCAATAGTGTCACAGAGCGTGTATTCGGGTATAGTGGTAAATCCGAGTTCTTTAAGATAATCAAGCGACTGCTTGTGCGAGGTAAGCTCCCTGCCGCCCTCCTTTTGCTGAATGTTGAAAACAAAAATATCCAGCTTTCTTCCGGCGGTAATTTTGGGATTTTTCTGCCTTAACGAGCCGGAAGCCGCGTTGCGCGGATTTTTAAACGGCTTTTCGCCGTTTATTTCCTGCTTTTCCACAAGCTCCTCAAAGCTTTTGTGCGACATATACACCTCGCCGCGCACTTCAATAAACGGAATATCCGTTTTGAGCTTCAGCGGCACCGAGCGAATCGTGCGCACATTGGGCGTAACATCCTCGCCGGTAACGCCGTCGCCGCGTGTGGAGGCGCGCACAAGCTCGCCGTTGCGGTATTCAAGCGAGCACGAAAGTCCGTCGATTTTCGGCTCCACCACATATTTTGCATTCGGGAACACCTTGCGCACCCTGTCATCGAATTCGCGCAGCTCCTCCACCGAAAACGCGTCCTGCAAACTTTCCATTTTGACATCGTGAGTGACTTCCTCAAAGGTGTTGTCACTTCTGCCGCCGACTCTGTGCGTAGGCGAAGCAGGTGAAAGCAACTGCGGAAACTCCTCCTCAATAGAAGAAAGCTCGCGCATCATCATATCGTATTCGTAGTCGGAAACATCGCTTTCGTTGCCGACATAGTATTTTTCTATACAGTCATTGAGTATGGCGGTAAGCTCCGCCGCTCTCTTTTTTGCCTGTTCAAATTCCATATTTCTCTGCCTTTCAAGCAATCAATAGTGTACCTGATACCTTTCAATAACGGGTTTAAGTGTGTCAAGGAATGATTTTTCGCCGAATGTGTTGAACTTGAAAAACATAGCCTGACTGCCGCCGGAGGTAATTGCGGTAAGGTGCAGCCTGCCCTTGCGGTCGCCCATAAGAGTAACGCTCATACTGACTCTGTTCTGCCCGAGGTAGCTGTAACGCTCATACACGCGCACAGAACAGTATACCTCGCCCATGGTAATGTTGCTGCCGTCCTCATAAGATGCCGAGATGCTCGATTCCTTAATGGTATTTTCGATATCGCTCCTCACGGTAAAAAAATCCCCCTGAAGCTCGCAATCTATCATAGCCATAAAAAGACCTCCTTTACTTCATTTTAATTCTAACACAAACAATAATAATTGTCGATAATTAAATTTAAGATTATCGCGGAATTTGACAAATATAACAACTTATTCTATAATATTGTATTATATTTCCGGCGGAGGATAATATGAAAACAAGACTTAAAACGGTGCTCACACTGTTTGTTACATTCCTTAAAATCGGCGCGTTTACATTCGGCGGCGGCTACGCCATGATCCCTTTCATCGAAAAGGAAATCGTCGAAAAGCACAAATGGCTCACAAGTGAGGATATTCTCGATATTATAGCAATATCCGAGTCCACACCCGGTCCCATAGCCATAAATTCCGCAACCTTTGTCGGTTACAAAATCGGCGGCTTTTTCGGTGCCTTCTTCTGCACATTCGGCGTGGTGCTGCCGTCATTCGTTATAATTTCGCTTATTTCGGTAGTTCTCGCAAAATTCAGCAGCAACATCTATGTGCAGTACGCATTTCGCGGCATACGCGCAGGCGTGCTCGCGCTTGTAATAAAAGCTCTCGTTTCCATGTATAAAAAATGCCCGAAAAGCCTGTTTTCATACATCGTTATGGGCGCGGCATTCGTGCTTTCGGCAATCGTTTCGCAGTTTTTTGAAATCAACACTCTGTTCATACTTATCGGCTGCGCGGCGGCAGGGCTCATTTATTCACTTCTCGCAAAAAGGAGAGTGAATAACGCATGAGCATTCTTTTTGATTTATTCATCACATTTTTCAAAATCGGTGCGTTCACTTTCGGCGGCGGCTACGCCATGCTCCCTCTCATTCAGCAGGAGGTACTTACGCACGGCTGGCTTTCGCAGGAGGCAATAGTCGATTTTATAGCAGTCAGCGAAAGCACACCCGGTCCGTTTGCCATAAATATTTCCACCTATGTCGGTATGGAAACGGGCGGATTTTTCGGCGCGGTATGCGCAACACTCGGCGTTGTGATGCCGTCATTCATTATTATTCTCATAATAGCGCGGGTATATAAGCAGTTCCAAAACAGCAAAATCGTTGCGGGGCTTATGACGGGGTTGCGCCCCACGGTGATCGGTCTTATCGCCGCCGCTGTCATAACCATAGGCGCCACCGTATTTCTGCCCGCCGGCTTTGCAGGTTTCGAGCTTACCGCATTTGCGATTTCAGCGGTTATTTTTGCAGTCGCGGCGGTGCTCACACTCAAAGTCAAATTACACCCGATACTCGTTATAGTGATTTCTGCCGTTCTCGGCATAGTTTCCGGCGTTATTTTCGGGTAAAATACCACATTGCGCAAAAAGCCGGCGCGGTGTATAATTACTGTGTATTCACTAAACCACTTGAAAAGGGTCGATATTATGAACAATGTTGCGGAATATTTCGGCTGCGATGTTTTTTCAGCTCCCGAAATGAAAAAGCGTTTGCCGGCGGAAACTTACGCCGAGTTTGAAAGAACGCTCAAAGCAGGCCATCGTCTTGACCTTGCCACAGCTAATGTGATTGCAAGCGCCATGAAGGACTGGGCTATTGAAAAAGGCGCTACACATTTCACGCACTGGTTCCAGCCGCTTACCGGCATAACCGCCGAAAAGCATGACAGCTTCATTTCCCCCACCCAAAACGGCGGGGTCATTATGGATTTTTCGGGCAAGGAGCTTATACAGGGCGAGCCGGATGCTTCGAGCTTTCCCAACGGCGGTCTGCGCGCAACATTTGAGGCTCGCGGCTATACAGCGTGGGATCCGACCTCTTTTGCTTTTATTAAGGACAATGCCTTGTGTATTCCCACCGCGTTCTGTTCATTCGGCGGCGAAGCGCTTGATGAAAAGACTCCCCTGCTGCGCTCTATGGAGGCTGTCAGCAAGCAGGCGTTAAGAGTTGTTAAGCTTTTCGGAAATGAGGATGTAAACCGCATCAATATCACAGTCGGTCCCGAGCAGGAGTATTTCCTTATAGACCGTTCCGTATTCGAAAAGCGTAAAGACCTGATTTACACGGGCAGAACTCTGTTCGGCGCAAAGCCCCCCAAGGGTCAGGAGCTTGACGACCACTATTTCGGTGCAATAAAGCCGCGCGTTGCCGCATTTATGGCAGACCTTGATACTGCACTGTGGAGATTGGGCGTGCTTGCCAAGACCGAGCATAACGAGGCAGCACCCGCACAGCACGAGCTTGCCCCCATATTCACCACCGTAAACATTTCCACCGACCACAACCAGGTCACTATGGAAACAATGCAGAAAATCGCCAAAAAGCACGGTATGATCTGCCTGCTGCACGAAAAGCCCTTTGAGGGCGTAAACGGCAGCGGTAAGCACAATAACTGGTCCTTGAGCACCGATACCGGCGTAAACCTTTTTGAGCCCGGGGACACACCGTATGAAAACGCGCAGTTTTTACTTTTCCTGTGCGCGGTAATAAAGGCTGTTGACGATTACCAGGATTTGCTGCGTATTTCGGTTGCATCCGCAAGTAATGACCACCGCTTAGGCGCACACGAAGCACCGCCTGCCGTAGTTTCCATGTTCCTCGGCGAGGAGCTTACGGGTATTCTCGAAGCCATTGAGAATGATAAGCCATTCGGCGCACGCGAAAAAGAGCTTTTGAAGGTCGGCGTTCATGTTTTGCCGCGATTCCCGAAGGATACCACCGACCGCAACAGAACTTCGCCGTTTGCGTTCACCGGCAATAAATTTGAATTCCGTATGCTCGGCTCATCTGCTTCTATTGCCGATTCAAATACCGTTCTCAATACCGCAGTTGCAGAGGTACTCAGTCAGTTTGCCGATGAACTTGAAGCCGCAAACGATTTTGAAAGTGCGATTCACGGCATTATACGCCGCGTTATTAAAGAACATAAGCGCATAATTTTCAACGGCAACGGTTACGACGATGCGTGGATCAAAGAGGCACAAAAACGCGGTCTTTCTAATCTTGCCGCTACGCCCGACTGCCTGCCCTGCTACCTTGATGAAAAGAATATTAAACTTTTTACCTCACATAAAGTTCTCAGCGAAACCGAAATTCGTTCGCGCTACGAAATAAAGAACGAAAATTACTGCAAAATTCTCGGCATAGAGGCTGCCACCATGATCGATATGGTGAAAAAGGACATCCTGCCCTGCGTCAGCCACAATATCCACGAGCTTGCCGACACCCTGCTTGCCAAGAAAGCCATAGGCGATGTTGATACCTCTTACGAAAGCGAAGTTGTTAAAAAGCTTTCGGCGCTTTCCGCAGCCGCTTTCGGCGATGTTAAAAAGCTCGAAGATGTTATCTCAGCTGCGAAGAATATCGAAGCCGCCGACGAAACCGCACTGTATTACAAAAACAGCGTGATTCCCGTAATGGATTCGCTGCGCGCTTCTGTTGATGAAATGGAGTCGCTCTCCTCATCATACAGCTGGTGCTACCCCTCTTACGGCGATATTCTTTTCAGCGTGCAGTAAAATTCCGGCATCGCCCCGTTAAATTTCCGTATTAAAAACAACCCGCAGACTTTTATTCCGTACAAGCACTAAAAATGCAATATTATCCATAAAACGCGTATGTTTATGCATACGCGTTTTTTGTTGTCTAAAATCGCAAAAATCCGTTAAACCGCATAAAACCGCGTAGTTTCTCACTTTTTTCCGCATTGTAAAATAAAAAACATTTTGAGCGAGACAAAATGTTTATTTTGAATATAGAATTAATATACACTGCAAATCTTAAAAAAAGTATAAATATTAATCACATACAAATGTTTAAGGAGTAGTAATTATGGATTACATGGCAGGCATTCTTGAGATACTTTACGCTTTTATGAATATGCTTTCGGGCCTTTTCGGAGCATTACTTTAATCTGAAAACCGCAAACTTTTAAGCCGTAAAACTTAACGGTAAAAAAATTTTCAAATTTTTATTTTGCGAAAAAGTAAAAATCTGTAATTTGCAGTAAATTTCTGTTTTTTCGGGTGGCAGGCAGCCGCCCTATACCTGTATTTGGAGGAACCGAAATGAAAAGAACTGTTGACGAATTAAAGTCAATAAAGATTCTTAAAGCCCGCAACGGTGTGGCTCTTATTGCCGTGCTTTCAATTCTGCTTATTCTCACATTGTTACTTCCCGCAATGTTCAGTATGGGTGAAATACAGCTGCGCGAATCATTAAAAGGTATCGATAAACAGCGCGCTTCATATTTTGCGCGCGCCATTACCGAAATGGGAGTTGCCGCTTTTAAGCAAAGCTACACCGAGATCGCCGAGGCTCAGGACGGCGGCTATTTCCCCACAAGTACCGATGACCCAAATTATACCGGTGGTACCGTAAGAATAAAGCACCTGTACGACAAGGTTGAGCCTGAATTCCAGAAGTTATACAATACCCCCGGTTACAGCATAACATCCGATGAGGTTTACCTTTTTTATAAAGAGAGTGAGAATCAGTTTTTCTATGCAACAGTCGGCAGTACCGAGTACGATATCTACAATAGTGATGCCGCTTACAAACTTGTCGGTACGGGATCGTGTGTAATAACATACGACAATACCGTTACATATTACCGTGTAGACGGCATTACACAGATTCCAACCAAAATAACCGATATGCTTGATGATGATGGTAATGTAATAAAAACAGCCGCCCAGGTGTATCAGGAAGAGCTCAACACGCTGAATAATGCAATAACCGCCGGTACAGCTTCCGATGATTACAACTATTCACTTTCGCGAGTTGAAAACCAGAATGTTATTTTTACATCCACGGCAACTGTAAACAACAAGGTACAGAGTCGTTCGTGTATGGTTATTTTGCCCACTTACCCGTCCGAAGAGCAGTGGCTGTATTTTGACGGCATAGCAGGTAATGTAGATTCCAAAACAGGCTTGCAGGAAATTACCGAGGGCTGCAACCAGATGAATTTCAACCCGCAGAAGGCAACCGGCCGTTCCCTTATAAACTATTCAGAAGCAGGGTTGGATGATGATGACTATCAGGCGCAGGCTCTGCAGATTTATTCCTGCCTCGGCAATATGGTTATCAACGGCCGCGGTGTAAAAGATGACATTTATGATGATAAAGGCAACATCAGGAATGAAGCTTCACGCAAAGAAGTTAAAAACGGCATAAACGGTGCAGAGCTTATACTCGGTGTTGCACCAAGCCTTAATACACAGCCGTACAATGACCCTAACTGGAATGTGCTGAGGGGTATAAACGGTTTCGCTTCAAAAAGCGGTATTCAAAAGGATAATTTTATTGCCTGCTCCGCAACAAACGCTATTGAGGTGGATGTACCCATCAACCTTATGGTAAACGGTCTGCGTGCGGCACGCCGCGGCGACTGGGCTGTTTTCAGTATGTTCCCCGGCGAACAGCATGAGGAAAATGTTTCCATATACAAGGTGCTTATGTTTCAGGCGCCCGTAATCTACTTTGCCCGCAATGTGGATATGATGGCATGCTTCTATACCGCACCTGTCACCAGAAATGACGAGGCACGCCGCATGAGCTCGGTAACGCTTATGGCTCCTACAACATCGCCTTACACATATTTTAATGTTGACCGCAACAAAACCGTTAATGCAGGTATGGTCTATTTTGCAGAAGATTGCTACCTCTGGGTAATCAACCACGGAAATAACGGGTCAAGTTATTCTGAAAACTGGTACGAATTCAACCAGACCGTGTGGAAAAAGGATACTGACTTTGTAAAGGTGAAAATTGCAAATGCCGGCGATGTATTCCTCTTTAATAACGAAATAAAAATCACCGAATCCGCCAGCTTTATTGCATCGGTTTTCGGCAAAGCCGGTACACCCACCGAGCGCACTGCAGGTCTTTCGCTGACCGGCTACGGTATAGAGGTTCTGTATCTGAACAATTACAAAAAGCTTTCCACCGATGCGAGCCTTTGGTGGCAGATATGGACAAAAACAAAGAACGCCCTGTTCGGCTATTATCTTGATATAGATAATGACAACCACACCTATGTTGCAGATGATTTGCACTTGCTCGGCAATGTGTATTCCGACACGAAGCTTGAATTCCCCGAAATAGATAACTTCTATACCGTTTGGGAGAGTTAAGTAATTTGACAATCGCAGTGGCGGTACACCACTTCTGCCGCTTCATATTTTCGGCGTACACGCCGCCAATACAACCTTGGGAGGAAAACTCATGAAACACTTTTTCAAAAGCAAAAAAGGCATGACATACGTTGAGCTGCTTGTTGCGTTCACGCTGCTTGTTCTTGTTATTATGGTTTTCAGCCCCATGCTGCTCAATTCATACAACACCCTGTATTCTGCGGGCGAAAAAAATGTTAATACTTACAGCGCAAAATCCAAAGTGGAAGATGAGCTTGCTTACCGCAGTTCAAACGATATTATTTATAATTTGCAGGCAAATTTCCACAATATCGGTGAAATGTCCAAGGTCAATGTTCGCCGCATTACCGAAAGCCTGACGAACACATACAGCGATATGATCACCACCATTTTCTATAACGGCAAAGGGTACATTCGTCTGCTGTCTTCCGCAAGAACAAATGACGATGCCAACAGCAAGACCTTCGTCTTCCAGACAAGCGGTTTTGTAATTGACGATGTTCTTTACAACGGCGAACCGAGCAAAACCACTAATGACGGCGGCAAATCATACCGTTACAAAATCAGTCTTGCAATTTATGTGCCGGATAAAACACAAGCCTCTCAGGAAAATGCTTATAAGAAAGTTTACGGTTCGGAAAACATCTCAATAGACACTTCCGCTTTGAACGACAGCGGCGTAATAAGACTGACAGTAAAAGGTGTTGACCTGACAAATTCGCCGCTGAAAATGGTGTTGAGTTATTACGATGAAAACGCCTCCGTTCCGAATGATGAAGACGAAATCAGAGAAATAAACACATTCTTATATATCGATCCGCCCACGATAATGCTCGGCGGTGACAGCGTAAATGACAGCGGCAAACCTCTTGAATATTTCACCAGCAAAGGACTTTCAAAGGACAGTGCCGGCAATATTTCGCTTGATATCGACGGCAGAGATATGACAGGGCTCAGTTATGCCACGGGAACTTCCATAAAAAATATATCCTGGATAAACAACGACACGGTTTCAACAGGCAAAGGCTACAACCCGTATTATGTGCTTACCGGTACCAACGGCACCATAGTACGCCTGCATTCATCCTCAAACGAAAGTGCTTATAACGAAATGAAATCCCGCGGCGTTATTAACAAAGAAGTACCGCTGCCGATAACCGATAAGGGTATAAAAAGAACTGTTTACCCTGTGGCGTGGGGCGGCGATGTTACCGAACAATTCGGTTATTCAACATTTTACCGATCAATGGGTTACAGGTATCCGTCCGTTAAAAACGGCGGCACTTCCTGCTGGTACACACAGGACGGTGTTAATGGTGTAACGTCGAATTCCTATAAGGTTTTCAGTACACAGGCAAAATATGCATATTATTTCAACGGTTGGCGTACCGATTATGATTACAGTCAGCAAAACGGCAGAAAAATATCTTATGTTCTCACAGAGGCAAATTGCCCCCTCAGAGTTGCCGGTAATATGCAAAGCCAAGGAGACTTTACGGGCTACAACGATCTTTGGGAATCTGACGTAAGATATCTTTCAACCGGTTTGGCTGAAGCCCACACTACAACGCAGAAAAGAGCAATTAAAATATATTCGGCGGCGAAAACCTTAGGTGGTGACGTGGTTGTACCGGATAAAAACTTCGCTTATCTCAACATAAAATCGTTCAATAATCTCAGTCCGGCTAACGACTATTTATATAGCGAAACCAAATATAAAAGCGACAACAGCACAAATTCACGCATCAACTATTTGTCTGAAGCCAATGCCAGCAACTCCATTACCGTAACCGGCGCGGTTTATGATGAGAAGCTGGGCGGTATGTACTATACCGGTACCGTTGAATCCTATATTTATATAAATCAAACAGATAACACCAACACTAAAAAGAATTATGCAAACGAAGTTGAATGTCCTTTAGCTGCATCAAAGCTTACTAACACTGACGGTACTTTCACAGGTTATTATATGCGCGGCACAAATGACGGCAGCACAATAAAGAAAGCAAGTGAAGGCAGCAGCAGCTGGGGCACTTGCGCCAATCTTTTAAAGGCAACGCCCGGTATGTCGACAGTAGAAAAAACAGGGAAAGACCTTGTTAATTTCTATGTTAACCGCAGCACATCCGTAGCAGAAACACTGTTGAAAGATGTTAACATTACATTCGGTTTTTCATCAAACAGAGCAAGAGTGTATTCGGATATTACCATCAGAGTACGCGACGGTGAAGAACAGTATAAATCATACGAGAAATACTATTTCCTTTCGCATTACGGTATTTCAATGTCAACCTACGATGCCAAGCCGAACGCACAAGCGCATTACTATTCGCTCGAAAGCGGCGGCACCGGGTATAATTCAGGTCTCAGAAACTCAGTTAATAACGATTATTACAATGTTTGGTTCCCGGGTGAGTTTTATAACATTACCAAGACGGTTGCCAAAGAAGGCATAGTTGTGGGTGTGGGTTATTCTGTAGCCGGTTCGACATTCCAGTGGGTAAATCCCTCGCAGACCACCAACACTTCAACGGCTCTCGGCAGTGTTTACAATGACGGTGTACTTGCAGTAAAAACCGATGCCGAGGATGTTTTCACCAACAAACTCTATTTCAAAGATAATGCTACATTTGACGGCAGTTCGCTTTCAAATGTTACCGAATACAAGAGTGTTTTCGGCACATACGGCACACACTCGCGCAAGAGCATTCAGTTCACCGCGGTAGATTTACTCGTAGAGGGTGGCGTGGATACCGGTGAAGAGGTTGCCGAGGGCGGCAGCGAAACCAAAACCTATACCGCTTATTACGGCGACAACACCGGCAGAGTTTTCAAATCTCTTGTTGCATCGTCCGTATCTACAGGCGTAGAATCCGGTTCATCCATACAGGTTGTCGGCTTTGTTGCCGATACGACTTATGCAGGCACTGCAACTCCGCCGAGCAGAATGGAAGAAATCCTCCTTCCCGGAGACAAGTCGGTCAGCACCGTATTCGATAAAATCACCAATATCGTTGCCGATGGCAGCACGGTCATCATCTCCGGCACAACAAAGGCAGCCGGCGCTTATGTGGTTATAGGCAAAAAGGCCGAAAGCGGCACATGGACCTGGAAAGCCGTTAAAATCACCGACAAAAACTACATTATCAACGATGCCACCGTGTGCGAGGGCGTTTACTACGCCTGCGGCGAGGTCGGCTCCAAGGGCTTCTTTATGGCGGTTGACCTCGGCGATATCGACTCCGCGCTGAACAATTCCAACACCTCCGATATTTCAGAATATATTATCAGTACCGAAAAAATGGTGAAGCCGAGTGATACTATCGGCGCCGCGGCTTCAACCGATTTACCCAAGCTCTATGCCATTGCAGCAAGAGGCTCCGGCGAATAATATGCACCAGTTTAAAGAAGGTGAATTAAATGTTTGAATTTTTAACCTCCAAAAAAGGCTTTACAATAGTAGAGCTTATGATAGTTCTGCTGTTGCTCGGCTTCGGTGCATTTGCTCTTGTCAACCTTTCACAGACGGGCTGGCGCGCATTCAATAAAACCGAAGAACGCTACGAAAAGCAGGAGCTTGTAAAAAATCTTGCCGATATGCTCCAGAAGGAAGCGAAAATAAGCTCAGCCTCAAGCGCAACCGTTTTTTCGGATTTAGGCGTGTTGCCGCAGGGCGACAATGTTGACGATTCATACAGTTACCTTTACTGCGTGCCTGTTTACAAAAACGCAGACGGCGATTACACAGAATACCAATACAAACAAGTTACCGAGGGTATTAAATGGGTGGGGTACCGTCTTTATGTGCTTAACAAAAAAGCTGCAATGCCCGGCACCTGCCTCAACCCCAATACACCTTTGTATATTACCATTGATGCAGCAAGGGGCGACCCGATAAATTCCGCAACCAACCCCGACGGCACTCCGAATCCGCTTTATAATGAACAGTATCTTCCCGAAATCAAGGTTATGATTTCTGCAACCGAAAGCGATGCAACGTTTATTGACCACGCAAGCGATGATAAGAATTACGGATTTTTCACACCGAGCTCATCCGATGATATATACTATGGCTTGAATGTAAACTATCATTTCCCGAACATGGCTACGGCTGATGGGCAAGACCTTGTCGTTAACGCTGCTGAATCCTACACCGTAAATGAGCGTACCATCAATGTTGCCGACAAAGGAATTGTTTTGCAGCTGACTATTGATTCCATCCTGTCCGGCGACAATACCGAAAACGAGGCAACTGTTTCCTCTTTCTGTTTCATAGCCACTGCATCTTACGGCCACGGCAGCAGCGAGGTCGGCTTGCTTTGCGATTTCCGCGACAGTGTGCTTATGCAGAGCGCACCCGGCAGAGCGTTCGTTAAGGCGTATTACACGGTATCGCCGCCGATTGCAAAGATTATTGCAAAGAGCGAGCCGCTTAAAGCAGCCGTTCGCGCAATGCTCAAACCGCTTGTGATCGTGGCAACATTCGCGCTCGACCGCGACCTGCTCGCCGCAAATATGGCGTATATCATTATATTGATGATACCCGCCGCCGCAGCGATAACGGTGATAGTGTATTGCAAAAAGCACCGGCGCGAAAAAAGTAAATAACATTTAATGCACAACACCCCGCAGGATTTCTCCCGCGGGGTTGATTTTAGCCGATTTCTGCATATAATATAATGTGCATATACGATTTGGAAAGTATTTGATATTTTGAACATCTTGACAATTCGTCCGTTTTGTGCAATAATATGTTTGAGGTTATACCTCGGGCGTTTCGCCGCCCAAAGTGCGAGGTTTATTTAGTGAGCTTCTCTTGGTTCGTAACAAGAAAGTTAACAGTGAGTGTTTCGCAGCTCTGATTGCGAGCGTAACAAAGGGCAAGTTGAATGCTTGCCCTTGTTTTTATGGGGGATGTTATGGAAAATATTAAACTTTATGAGGTTGATAATGATTATATAAATTATCTCAGTCAATTTGCGCCGCATTTGTTTTTGAACAAGCAACCTCACCAATCTCACGAGCGAAAATACATCGGCGTTGTTTTACATATAAACGATACAGATTATTTTGCTCCTTTGTCGTCGTTCAAACCAAAGCACAGCAAAATGCCCAACAGAATTGACTTTATTAAAATAAAAAACTATGCCGTAATAAATCTTAATAATATGTTCCCTGTAATAGATGGAGTGTATACCTATGTGGATATTAACTCCGTGCGCGATATTCAGTATAAAAATCTGCTGCTTGCGGAGTATCGTTTTATAAAATCAATACAGAATAATATTCGCAAAAATGCTTTGATATTATACAAATTAAAAGTTACTGCTGCGGATAAAACGCCTTTGACCGAGCGCTGCAATGATTTTAAATTGCTGGAAGAAAAAGCGGCTCTTTACAAATGAGGATAACTCGTAGGTGCGCGCAGCCGTAACGGTGATAGTGTATTGCAGCAAAAAGCGCAGAAAAGAATAATTACAATAAACAAGCGGCTCACCGAGCCGCTTGTTGCCGTTTGTAAAATCCAATCCATCCGTTTGTAGGGGCAGCGCACCCGGGCTGCCCGTTTGCCCGCCGCGGCGTTTGAAGTGCGAATGCACGAGAATGCACGCGAAGGGCAAAAATTACACCGCGTTGATTATTGAAAATCGGCGCGTTTTTTCCAATATCGTTA
>JAZLHL010000017.1:0-13348 GCA_045616765.1 Acutalibacteraceae bacterium | reverse complement strand
AAAGATATCGAAGCCTGGAAAGCTCAGGGCGGCAACGGCTATATCGCAAAGCTCGGCGAGCCGACTTCACCCGACACAAGCGATGCTTCAAATACTGCTCTTCTGGTAATGCTGCTTGTACTTACCTCTGCCGGCGCGGGCACCTGCCTTGTGCTTGACAGAAAGAAAAGAGTAAAATAAAGAATTAAGAATTGTAGGGCGCGGCACAGTGTGCCGCGCCCTACAATTCGTTCGGATTTTTCGTGTTTCTGAAAACTGAAATCTGAAAACTGAAAACTTTTATAATCCGGCGCTTTGCGCCCCGAAATTATTCATTCATTATTCGTTATTCATTATTTACATTTTCTTATTGTAAAATCCGTTTGTATCGATTTTCAAAAGCTTAATCGCCTTGTTTATAAGCGATGAAAAATCGTTGCGCGTGAGCTTCATAGCCCCCTTTATAAGCGGTGAAATTTTAAAGCCTACCGCCGCATTTACGGTTTCAAGGTAAAATTCAACGGGGAAGCGCGCATCAAAGTCCTTGGGCACGCTGTCGCTTAAAACACAAAGCTGTTTACTTTATTGAGCAATTCGGTAATATGCCGCATATATGCCTTTACGCACGCCTCGGCGTTTTCGTCAAGCGGCTCGGCGGTATCGGTAAAATAACGGTAAAGCGAGGCATAGCTCATAAGCTTTATTTTATTTTCGATTTCTTCCAAACGCTCACTGTCATTCGTACCGAAATAGCGGTGCAGTGTTTCGCGCCATATATACGCGGCAATTTCGTGCTTTATGCCGAAAAAACGGTAGGTGTTTTCCTTATCGATTTCGCTGTAACCGCAGTAGGCTTCATACATAGCGCAAAGCTCGAAAATCGGATGGCCGCAGCTTAATGTATCCATGTCTATAAGCATCAGCTCACCGTTCTGCAGCATCATATTTTTTATATGCAGGTCGCCGTGCACCATACTGAGTGATTCGGGTATCTCATCGACCATACTGCCGAATTTTGCGGCAAGCTCCTGCGGCAGACGGGTTTTGAGGTATTCGGCATTTTTGAGCGCGGTGTTTTTGGCGGACGGTAAATCGCCCTCGTTCACTGCGGTCGAATGCAGCTTTTTCATAAGCTCGACCGAGAGGTCAATGCACCTGTCGACCTCACCTGCATCGGTTTTAATAAGCTCCGCCATGGATTTTGCTTTAAGCAGCTCAAACACCGAGCCGTAGCGTTCGCCAATCCTCACCACATCGTAAGGAATTGCCGTGGGTATGCCGAGCACAAACGCCTTGCGCGCAAGCTCACGCTCGCGGTGGATTTCGGGCAGTGCGTAAGCTTCAAAATAGACCTTGGCTATTATATCGTCATCTATTCTGTAAACCTCGCCTGTTGCACCCTCACCGATTTTGGCGCAGCCGTCAACAGATATTTTTCTGTAAGCCTTTTTTACGGGCAGCATATCGGTAAAGCCGGTCATATCAAGTATTTCAAACACCTCTGCCGAGGCATTTATGACCGTAAGCCCCGTTTCGCTTTTGCGCAGCCTCAGCAGCACGCGAAGCCCGGCGCTCGAAATATACTCGAGCCCGTCAAAATCCACAGCAACCTCTGTGTGCGCGGTTGTGGCGAGATAATCGTTTATTTCCGCTTCGACCGCGGCGGCGTTCTGCGAATCCACCCTGCCGCTTATGCCGATTTTTGCGGTGTTGCCGTTTGATTCAAAAGATAATGTTTGCATATTCAGACCTCTTAATTATTAAACTGAATATATTCTAACACATTTAAACTGCGGTTGCAATTATCGGAAAATATTGTATAATGGTTTCAGCTGATTTGAAAGGGGCTATCACAATGTTAAAAATAAAAGCAGAAAAAATCAATGCGGAAAATTTCAGGGATTTCGGGCGTTTTTACAGTATGACAGAGCCGGCAGGCTATGCACTTAAAGGCGAGCTGCACCGCTTTTTCCCCGACCGTCTCACCGCCGGCGCATACACAAACGCGGCATTTTCGCCCATACTTGTAAATAAACCCGCAAAGTACGAAATCAAGCAGCAGGAATACCACACCACCACGCCCGAGCTTATAATTCCGCTGAATGACGATATGATAATCCACTGCGCGCCCGCCTCGGCAGGCACGCCCGTCGGCAACCTTTCCAAAGCATTTATTGTGCCGAAAAATACGCTTGTGCTTATAAATACGGCAATATGGCACCTCGCCCCACTGCCCGTAAACGAAAACCGGCTTGCCGCTATGATAGTGCTGCCCGAGTGCACATATATAAACGATTGCACAGTGGTTGATTTACCCGAGGACCAGCAGTTTGAGATAGTGGTGTAAAAAGTTTTCGGTTTTCAGAATTCAGTTTTCAGAATTCGCAAAAAAAGGTCAGAATTGAGAGTGAAAGCTCGACATTCTGACCTCTTTTGTTGTGTTTATATGAAGGAATTTGCAAGGCGCGGCACCCCGCGCCGCCCGTTTGCCCGCCGCGGTGTTTGAAGCGCGAATGCGCGCAAATGGCAAAAATTCACCCGCGTTGATTTGATATAATCAGCGCGGGTTTTGCAATTTATGTTGTTTTCAACTGTCAATCGCTCTGCGATTGACCCGGGAGGCACAGTGTGCCTCCCCTACCGGTCGTTCTGTTTTTTCGCGTGGAAAACCAAAAGGCTTGGTCAAGCATCGATCAATGCACCGCGGGATTTCAGGTATATATCAATATCATTATTAATATATCCGTCGCCCGTGGTGTGTAAAACATCGTAAAATTCGCGAATATAATCAAATACTCCGTAATCATTGAAAAGGTTGACGGCTTCTTTGCCGGATATGTTCCGATGCCGTTTATAGCTTTCCAGACAAAAAACGGCAAAATTCAATTCTTTGCTCATAACAATTCACCTTAAATATCAGGAAATTCGATATTTCCCGACAGCATTTCCTGTTCAAATAATGAATAAAGCATCGGTGTGCTGTATTGCCACACTTTAGTTTCCTCTTTTTCAAGGGCGGCATACAATTTTGAACCGTATAATTTAATTATTGCTTCCTCCGCTTCAATATTCTGCTTTTCAGCTATCAAAGCAACTAAATCCGCACTGATATACGGCATAATTGCCGCAAACTGTTCCTGCCCCACAGTCACCCTCCTATCTTATCTCCCTTGCTTCTGTAAACGCAAGCATAGACAGTGCTTTTTCCGTGTGCAGCGTCCACTGATCGTGCAAAACCTCGGTTTTCAGCTTTTTCACGGTGTATTCCGCATCGTATGCCCCGGTTTTCATTATATTGTTGCCTCAAAACAATATATATTCCCGTAGCTCCAGTTATGAGTTTCGCTGCCCTTGCAGCGGTCAAAGGTCAGGTGGTAAATGCGCTCGCGCGTACCTTGCTTCACCTTGAACACGCTGCCCCAGCCGCGAAAGCCGCCGTCGGCGTAATCAAATTTAAGCGTTTGCGGCTCGGTGAAATCGCCGTATTTATAAACACGGTAGCAGGAATGTTCCTCAAAGCTGTTGCCGCATATAAAATACAGTTCACCGCCGTAACGCAGAAACGAGCCGCCTGTTTCGGAGCCTTTTACACCGCTGCCTACGCAGGTAAAATCACCGAACGGCTCATCCGATTCAAAGAAAAAGTAACGGTAGCCCCCCTCTTTGCACACGCGGCACACAGCGAGCAGCCATTTGCCGCGCTTTTCGTCAAAGGTAAGCGCGGGGTCTTCATCGCCCTTTTTGCCGCCGAAAACAGTATCGTCATCAGTTTCGGAAAGCGGATTCACAAGCGTAATATCCGCAACATTTCTGCCGTAACGCACATCCCCTGTGAACTCGGCGTGACCGAGTATATGCCCGTGCGAAAACGAGCACACCCACAAAAGCCATTTCCGGCTGTTTCTGTCATACACAAGACAGGTGGCAACATCGTTTTGCCACACGCCGTCGCCCGCATCGAAAAAGACCGTGCCCGTAAGCTCAAATTCGGCTGTACCCGGTACCCACGAAAGCACGCCCTGACAGCCGCCTGCCTGATTGCGAAGCGATGCGGACAGAAATACCCTGCCGTTTTCGGTGATAACATCGCCGTTTTCATAGCACACGGGGCGAATATCCGCCTGCGCGATACCGCTGTCATCGTAAATTTCCGCATCGGAGCACACCGCGCTGCCCGAAAAAACGGCTCCGACCGTCGTTGACATAAAAAACTCCTCTGCGGACGAATTCTCAAATTCTTCCGCCGTATAGGTGCATATATACTGCCGGTACCCACCGCGATCTGTGTAAACATCAAAAAACCGGTTTCTCACAAGCACGCCGAGACTCATACCGTGCGAAAATTCAAAGGGCAATTCCGTCTTTTCGCTTCTGCCGTTACATATAAAGCGAACAGAAAGCGCACCGGTATTACAAAGCGTGATTTTAACGGTATCACCGCCATGTGTGAATACAAAGCCACATTCGCCGTCAAGCTCGATTACGGTAATTTCATTCATGGCATAGTGGTAAAGCGGTGAAATGTACCGCGCCGCCGTGCCGCCGCTGAAATAATACCTGCCGCCGCTGACATTCTCGGTAAATTCGCCGCTTGAAAACAGCAGCGGATATTTATTGCCGCGGTCATTCTCGGAAACGGGCATTGTAAAATCCATTACCGCGAGCTTTAATTTAAGATTTTTATAAAGATTTAACGCGAATTTTCTTCTGAAAAGCAAACCGTTGATATCCATTAAAAACTTCCGTTCATCAGTTATATTTCAAATTCGGCGTGGTGGGATTTTTCTTTTCCTTAAGCTTCTTTTTAATTGTAAGCAGCGGAATTCCGACGGCTGCCGCCGCAGGATACGCGAACGAGAACAGCAGTGAAAGTGCATATATAACGCCCATAACCGCCTCGCCTGCGTGTGAGGTGTATGCAGGCGCCGGAATATTTTCGGGCATAACGGTAAAATCGAATTCCGCATTTCTGTCGGAAACAACGCAGTTGTTATAAAGCATGGGCTCAATAATCTCGGTTACCGAATAGCCTGCCAGCATATTTCTGCGTATATCGGTAAAGGGCTGTGTATCAATAATACTGTCGAGCTTCGCGCAAAGCGCCATAAGGAATTTATATTCGGGCGTATCGGGCGTAAAGTCACCGTCGCCTCTTAACATATTGAATGCGGTTTCAATAATCAAATCAAAGATTTTCAAATCCTTAACGCTGT
This sequence comes from Acutalibacteraceae bacterium, assembly GCA_045616765.1. GTDB lineage: Bacteria > Bacillota > Clostridia > Oscillospirales > Acutalibacteraceae > DTU089. Next base: position 8,156 of record JAZLHL010000017.1, on the reverse strand, counting down.
TATACTCGCTTGCGGTAAGCTTTGCCTTGTTCTTTACAAGGAAGTAGAAATCACCGACCTTTGCGGTATCGAGGAACTTTTTGAGCTTGGCATTCTTACCGGTTACAGAGTGGTAATACTCGTTATACATACCTATATGGTAGTGTTCAAGCAGGGTATCCTCCTTGATTTCAAAGCCCTCGGGCGTGGTGACATAAGTGCAGGTGTATTTGATTTTGCCTGCGTTGCCGTCAAGGTCCACAAACCTGAATGCAGGAGGATAGAAGCGCACGCTCGGCGTGGTGATATTGCAGAGCAGGTTGCCCTTTTCGCTCTTAACATAACCGAGATTGCAGAAATGCGTGTGCCCGGTAAATGCAAGATTTATGCCTATATCCGCAAGTGTCTGCCCCGGCACGGGGGAACGCATATCGCGGTTTTGTTTGCCTGCGCCGATTCTGTAAGCAGGTGCCGGCGGCACGAACGGATGGTGCGAACAGGCGAATATAAACTTGCCGTCGCGCTTTGCTTCCTCATACATACGCTCTATCCAGCGTAAGCACTCCGGTGAATATGTAGCGCTTTTATCTCCGAGACATTCCTCGTTTCTGAAATAATCATTGAGCATAAGGCAGCGCGTGCTATCATCGAGGTCAACACAATAGCTGAAGCCAGCTTCGTAAACCGAGTAAGCATCATCCGCTCCGAACTCCTTATAAATATCCCATATAACCTCGGGTGTGAGCGACTCCACAAGCTGCGGCACACACTCCTCCTCGGAAAGATGTGCAAATTCATCGGTCACATAATCGTGCCAGTGAATATGCTCCGGGTGGAACCACGGCTTTGCCCACGGCTCCGATTTATAACGCACCTTTTCACCGAATTTGCGTGTAAATACCTTGTGGTGATTAAAATCGTGCGTTGCGAAAATAACATATATCTTCGTGCCTTTGGCCTTAACGCCGCGCAGAAATTCCGAAAAATCCTCGTGACTGTATCTGTCGCCGCGGTCGGTAAGGTCGCCCGTAATAAGCAGCACATCAGACTCCGCTGCAGCCTGCAATACCGCCTGCTCGGTAACGGCAGGCTGCATATTAAGCTCCTTGTTGTCGGGGTCCGCTATCATTCTGCGTGAAATATAATGTGTATCCGAAAGAACTGCGAATTTCATATATAGCACCTCACAAAACAGTATTATATTTTTATTATATATGATTTGTAAGAATAGTCAATGTTGTGTTTTATATGTGCGGCGGCTGGTTTACACATTCATCACAGCAGCACCTTTTTAATATGCCCGCCCCGGTTATCGGTAAATTCAACAGTAATTTTTTCACCGAAGGTAATACCGCAGGCTTCAAATTTTCCGTTCTTTTTATCGGGTCTTGCGCCGATAATAACGGGGCAGGTTACACCGCGCACATCGTGCTCATCGCCGGGCATATCCACGGTAAGAGTATGACAGTGACCGCAGATGTAAGTATGCGGCTTGATTTTTTCGCCTATAAGCTTTATCCAATAACCGTAAATTTCATCCTCAATATCAAACGGTGCTTCGTGCCGCCTGCTGAAAGGATTGTGCACTATAACAACTCGGGTTTTTATGCCGTCTGCGAATGCCTCGCCGCTGTCTGCAACGCTTTCAAGGAAGCGTGTTTCATACTCTCTGAAATCGTGGCAGGCAACCGTATAGCCGTATTCGGCGTGATCATCGGTCTTATCCTCGCCGCAGTCAAGGACTATGCCCCAAAGTGAGCCGAGGCGGAATGTGTAATAAGTCCTGCCGCCGCCATTCGGCGTATATTCGGCAAAACGCTCGGCGTAATTGCCGCGCATATCGTGATTGCCGCGCGAGAATACAATCGGTTTATTGCCGCCCGTGAGCTTTTCGCAGATTTTATACACATTGTCAAATTTACGCGGATTGCCGCTATGGTCAATAACATCGCCGTTAAGTATAAGTAAATCAATATCCCCGAATGTGTTCGCCGCCGCAACGGGACCGTCAATATCATTGTGTGCATCGGAAATATGATAGCAACGAATATTATTTTCGGGTACGTGGTAAAAATCAAAGCTGCACTCGTGCACATCCTCGGTTTTCGTAAAATACGGCAGCCTTTTGATTATGGGGCGAATGTAAACGGTGTATTCACCTGCCGCATCGAGCGCCGCCATAGGTACGCTTACCCTGTGGAGCTTGCTCTGCGAGCGCATAATGCCGTTGGAGGCATCGAAATACTCCTTTTCGCCCACCTTGACCCACATCATCGCTTCTTTTTTCAGCGGAACGAATATCTGGTATTCATTAACAACCGCAAAAACCGCGGGGGTCGTTTTCATCAAATTGTTTATTTTTTCGTTTTTCATCTTCCGTCAACATATCTGCACGCCGCAAGCGCCGCAACCGCGCCGTCTGCCGAAGCCGTGGTGATTTGCCTTATATTCTTCCTGCGGCAGTCGCCTGCGATGAAAATGCCCTCAGTTTTAGTGGTGCAGCTCTCATCGCTGTCGAAGTAGCCCGCGCCGTCAAGTGCCGCCATATCGGCAAAAGCCGAGTTGCGCGGCTCAAGTCCGATTGCAACAAAAAGTCCGTCAAGGCTTATTTCGCGCTTGCCCTCGGGTGCATTGAGTACAACGCCCGCAAGCTCTTTTTCGCCCTCAAGCGAAGCAACGGTAACATCAGTCATAATTTCAACATTTGCCTTTGAAGCAAGCAGCTCCGTGAGCTTTTTTTCGCCCGTAAGGTACGGCAGATTCTGTAAAACATACACCTTTTCGCAAAGGTCTGAAATCAGCACAGCTTCCTGCAAAGCGGAATTGCCGCCGCCTACAACGCCCACGGTTCTGTCCTTGAAAAATGCACCGTCGCATACGGCGCAGTACGAAACGCCGTTGCCGGTAAGCTCATTTTCGCGGTCAAGACCGAGCTGCCTGTGGCGGACGCCGACCGCAATTATCACCGCTTTTGCTTCAAATTTTTTGTTGCCGGCAAAAACGAGCTTGTGCGAGCCCTCGTCGATTATTCCCGTAACCTCTTCCATTTCCACATCGGCACCCATGGAAAGCACCTGGTCAAGCAGCTTGTCGGCAAATTCGTTACCGCTCATTTCGGGTATGCCGGGGTAATTTTCGATTTTCGGGGAAAATGTTACCTGACCGCCGAATGTGCTTTTTTCAATAACAAGCACGGTCTTTGAGGCTCTTAAAGCATACAGCGCGGCGGTAAGCCCCGCAGGGCCCGCGCCCACTATAATAATATCATACATAAATATCACCTTTTAGCAAAGCAAGGCTGCCCGTAAGCCAGCCTCGTATTGTTTTATTCTTAAAGACTTTCTATATAAGCCTTAACCGCGGGAAGATCCGCAACTATTTCGGTTTCGTCGCCTTTTGTTACCACAAGCGAGGGAGCCTGCTTGAGACCGAGCTTCTTTGCAAGCTCAACATTATCCTCAACAAAGAGCTTTTCATAGCCTATTCCCTTCTTATCAAGAAGCTGTGCGGCTATTTTGCACTTGGGGCAGGTCTTTGTTGCGAAAAGCACGATTTTTGCACCCTCGGCAGCGCCGAGTGCGGGCTTCTTTTCCTCGCAGCACTCGCAATGTGCGTGGTCAACCGTTCTTTCCTCGTGTTTGAGGTGGGAATTTGCTATATCGTAAACGCGTCTGTCCTTAAACTCCTGAGCCTTGCCGTCGTTAAAGTTCTGAACGGGACGGTAATAGCCTGTGATACGGCTGTAAACCTCGGTAGCTTCGCCGCATTCGGGGCAGGTATAGACCTCGCCGGTGATGTAGCCGTGATTATGGCATACCGAGTATGTGGGTGAAAGAGTGTAGTAGGGAAGCTTGTAGTTTTCGGCAATCTTTCTGACAATATCGGCAGCTGCTTTCCAGTCGGGAAGCTTTTCACCGAGGAACGCGTGGAATACGGTACCCGATGTGTAAAGAGTCTGAAGCTCGTCCTGAATATCAAGCGCCTCGAAAATATCGGCGGTATAACCGACGGGAAGATGCGAGGAGTTGGTGTAGTAGGGAACCTCATCGTTGCCGGAGGCGGTGATTATGCCGGGATAACGCTTCTTGTCGTGCTTTGCAAGACGGTAGGTAGTGGACTCGGCGGGAGTTGCTTCAAGGTTGTAAAGGTCGCCGTACATTTCCTGATAATCGGAAAGGCGCTCGCGCATATGGTTGAGAACTTCCTTGGTGAATTCCTGAGTTTCGGCGTGGGTAAGGTCTTTTCTGAGCCACTTGGCGTTAAGACCTACTTCGTTCATACCGATAAGACCGATAGTTGAGAAGTGGTTGCTGAATGTGCCGAGATAGCGTTTTGTATAGGGATAAAGACCTTCTTCAAGAAGCTTTGTGATAATCCCTCTCTTGATCTTAAGAGAACGAGCGGCAATATCCATAAGCTTGTCGAGTCTCTTGTAGAAATCCTCAACATTTTCCGCAAGGTATGCGATTCTGGGCATATTGATGGTAACCACGCCCACAGAGCCGGTGCTTTCGCCGCTGCCGAAGTAGCCGCCGCTCTTTTTGCGCAGCTCTCGGAGGTCAAGGCGAAGTCTGCAGCACATTGAGCGAATGTCGCTGGGCTCCATATCGGAGTTTACATAGTTTGAGAAGTACGGCGTGCCGTATTTTGCGGTCATTTCAAAGAGAAGCTTGTTGTTCTCGGTATCCGACCAGTCAAAATCGCGGGTAATGGAATATGTGGGAATGGGGTACTGGAAGCCTCTGCCGTGAGCGTCGCCCTCGATCATTATCTCGATGAACGCCTTGTTGACCATATCCATTTCCTTTTTGCAGTCGCCGTAGGTGAAATCCATTTCCTTGCCGCCGACTATTGCGGGAAGGTCCTTAAGGTCTGCGGGAACGGTCCAGTCAAGAGTGATGTTTGAGAACGGAGCCTGTGTGCCCCAGCGCGACGGTGTATTTACACCGAAAATGAAAGATTCCAGAGCTTTTTTGACCTGACCGTAGTTGAGGTTGTCGACCTTAACGAACGGAGCAAGGTATGTATCGAATGACGAGAACGCCTGCGCGCCCGCCCACTCGTTCTGCATAATGCCGAGAAAATTCACCATCTGGTTGCAGAGAGTTGCAAGGTGGCTTGCGGGAGCCGATGTGATTTTGCCGGGAACGCCGCCGAGACCCTCTTTGATAAGCTGCTTGAGCGACCAGCCCGCACAGTAACCTGTGAGCATTGAAAGGTCGTGGATGTGAAGATCTGCGTTGCGGTGTGCATTGGCGATTTCTTCATCATATATTTCGGAAAGCCAGTAGTTAGCGGTAATGGCGCCGGAGTTTGAAAGGATAAGACCGCCTACCGAATATGTAACGGTGGAGTTTTCCTTAACACGCCAGTCGGTAACTTTAACATAACTGTCCACAAGCTCCTTGTAGTCGAGGATCGTGGATTTCATATTACGGATTTTTTCGCGCTGCTTTCTGTAAAGGATATATGCCTTAGCAACATCGGCATAGCCCGCCTGAACGAGAACCGCCTCAACGCTGTCCTGAACATCCTCAACGGCGATAAGGTTGTTGCTTATCTTCGGCTCGAAGTTAGCGGTTACCTTAAGTGCGAGAAAATCGATGATATTGTCGTTATACTGCTTTTCGCAAGCCTCAAATGCCTGCTTTACGGCGACGGCGATTTTTGAAATATCGAACTCGGTGATTTTGCCGTCACGCTTGATTACCTGATACATTTTTCTCCCTCTTCCTTAATAATTCGATTCGCAATAATGGTCATTCATTTCGCAACATAAAGCATATTAACAGATATCATCCGCAATGTCAATATCAAAAACGCAAAAAACACAATATCTTGTGCAGGCTTTTATAAATCATAAAATCCCGGCACAAGATATGGAAAGTGATTATGGTGAATTTTCACAGTAAAATATATGTCGATTTGTGTATTTTTAAACCGTTTGCAATAAAAGAAATATCAGCTCTGCGAAAGCTGTGCGACAACATCGGTAATATCGCCGCGTATGGCTATACTTACGCCTTGCGGCACGGAAAATTCGCCCTTGTTTATAACCGCAAGCGTTTCGCCGCGAAAATAATTCACAAACGAAGCCGCAGGGTAAACGGTAAGCGATGTGCCCACAACTATCAAAAGGTCTGCATCCGCAATGGCATTCAGCGCTCCGAGCACCGTACCGTCATCGAGCTGCTCCTCATAGAGAACTACATCGGGCTTGACCACACCGCCGCATTTTTCGCACAGCGGCACGCCGCTGCTGTTCAGTATGTATTTTTCGTTATAAAATGCACCGCACTTTGTGCAGAAATTGCGCCTTACGCTGCCGTGAAGTTCAAAAACGACGGGGCTGCCTGCATCAAAATGCAGACCGTCGATATTCTGCGTGACGACCGAAACATCCTTGCCCTGCTTTTCAAGCGCGGCAAAATATTTATGTGCGCTGTTCGGCAGCGCGTCGGCATAAATCATTTTCGATTTGTAAAAGTCGTAAAACTCTTTTGTGTGGTGCACAAAGAACGAATGTGAGATTATCTGCTCGGGAGTATAGCCGAGCACGCCGTTGCCGCTGTAAAGCCCGTCTGCCGAGCGAAAATCGGGTATGCCCGACGGGCAGCTTATGCCCGCACCCGTAAACACGCAGATATTCTGCGCTTTTTCTATTGCGGCTTTTAATTTTTCTGTATCCGTCACATCAAAGCCCCCTTAACTCCGCATTCGGAATGTGTTTTTTTGCTCTTTCGAGCATCTCACGCATCATAGCGGGCGAAACGCCCTTACAGCTGCTGTCTATAAGGTTGCCCGAATCGACAAAATTCTGCAGAAAATACCGCTTCGCGCCCTTTATCCATTCGGCAAGAGCCTCAATATCGTCGACCGTATGAAAATCGGAAACGACGGTAGTGCGGAATTCGTACTCAACACCCGAATTCATAAGCAACTCAATGCTTCTGCGCACGGGTGCGATATCGAAATTTTCGACTCCGACAGTTTCGGCGTACTTTTCGGGTCTGTTCTTAATATCCATGGCAACATAGTCGGCAAGACCGAGCTGCAATATACCCTCTAACTTTTCGGGAAAACTGCCGTTCGTGTCAAGCTTTACGGCGAAGCCTCTGTCCTTTATTTCGTATAAGAAACTCTCAATATCCTTTTGCAGCAGCGGCTCGCCGCCGGTAACAGCAACGCCGTCGATTATGCCGCGGCGTTTCTCAAGATGTTCGAAAATTTCGTCCTCTGTATAATACTCGCCCTCGTTTCCGGTAACGAGCACGGCGTTGTGGCAGAAGGGGCAGCGGTAGTTGCAGCCGCCCGTGAACACCGTGCAGGCAGTCCTGCCCGGAAAATCGAGCAATGTTAATTTTTGGAAGCCTTTTATAAGCATAAAATCCACCTGTTTTTGTTATTTTTGCGGTAAAACACCGCCGAAAATGCCTAAATAAAATTAAGATTTTAATTTTATTTGCAAAATCATCATTTATATGCAAATTATACCCCCCGCAGACCGTCAAGTCAACCCGATTTGCGGCATATTAAGGCATAAAACACGGCAAAACACAATATTTATACAATATATATAATAATTCGTCTGTATTTTGTGTATTTACATTTTGCTTTTTGTGTGCTATAATGCATATACATATAATTGACATTTGGAGGAAATTATTATGAAAGCAAAAAAACTTTTGGCAGTCGTTCTTGCTGCGGTTCTTCTTGCTTCGGTATTTGCGGTCACAGCTTTTGCCGCCGTTACCGTCAGCAAGGACCCCACTAAGACCGAGTATGCAGTGGGCGACAAATTCGCCCCGTCAGGCATGAGAGTTTTGGCGGACGGCAAAACCGTTTCTTACGGCACCAGCACCAAAAAGGACTTCGCATTTGAGCCCGACCTTGACACTGCACTCAAATTGACGGATACGGCCGTTAAGGTTTACTACAAAGGCGAGTTTGCCGGCGATGTTACGATTTCCGTTTACGGTCTTATTCAGGCACCCGCCAAAACCGCCTATAACCCCGGCGATTTCTTTGACCCCACAGGTCTTAAAATTTCCTACGGCGGCGCTGAAATCACTTACACCGACGGCAACACCGATTTCACCTTCAGCCCCACGCTTACAACAGCGCTCACAAGCTCCAACAAATCCGTTAAAATCACATATAACAAAAAGCAGATCGCC
>JAZLHL010000016.1:0-19661 GCA_045616765.1 Acutalibacteraceae bacterium | reverse complement strand
CAGACTTACGGCAATAATGCTCTGCATCTGATTTGTACGCCGGCAGTCATCAAGGAAATCATCCGTTCTGTTTTTTACACATTCACGCAAAACGGGCAAACAGCATTCGCTGCCCGTTAAGCCGAGCGCGATTGCCGAATTTTTTCGCAGCATTATATTATCCGAATCGAGTTTGTCTTTTACAAAATCTTCGGTTGTCCCTTTGCCGAGCAGCTTGCAGGACCACAGCGCAACACCGGGCTTATCGGTCGCAAGCGCGCTGATTATATCATCCTTTTTTACGGGTTTATTCAATGGTGAGAACGGAAATTTCATATTGTTATCTGTCAGAATTTTTGGCGGAAATAGCGCTGAAAAGCGATTTCGCGTGGTGAAAAACCGAGTTTGCGTGGTGTACGGCCGATGCAACTTATCAAGGCCTAAAATTTATTGATTTTTTCGGGATGGTATGCTAACATTGTCGCAGTTGTGCGTTTTACTTTGTTTGTAAGAGTATCGGAGGTAAGGATGAGTACTTTGCAAAAACATTGCGTTGATGAGTTGTTCGGAAACGATATTCAGACATATGTTCTTCAACTTCACATTACCGAACTTTGCAACCTTAGGTGTCGGCATTGTTATCAGAATGAATATGGTGCTGTGATGTCGGCGGCAACTTTTTATTCCGTTCTTTCACAATACTTATCATTTACATCCGGCAAAAACCTTATCAGGCAGATTAATATTACAGGTGGTGAACCGTTGCTGCATCCTGAATTCTTTGAGTTCGCGGCGGCGGTGCGGCGTGAAAATATCCGTCTCGGAATTCTCACGAACGGTACTCTTATTGATCCTGAAACCGCCGAAAAACTTGCGGCGCTGAAGCCCGTGTTTGTTCAGATAAGTCTCGACGGAACAAAAGAGATACATAATAAGATACGCGGTAAAGGCAGCTTTGAAAAATCATTGTATGCAATAGATTTGTTAAAGAAAAACGGGGTTAAGGTACTCGTCTCCTTTACCGCACAGAAAAATAATCGTCACGACCTCGCAAAGCTTGCCGGTGTGTGCCGCAAGCATAGTGTGGATAAGCTTTGGTGGGATCGGGTAGTAACATACTCGCCGCAGGAAACTGCCGAAACCGCACTTACTACCGAAGAGTTTTCCGAATTGCTTTGTGATGCCGCTCGTGTTGCGAAAATCGATCGTTTCCTTCACCGTAAGCAGGTTCTTTTTAATTGCCGTTCTCTTCAGTTTGCAGGCGATAAATCCGGCGGTGGGTATCATTGCTCTGCCGGTCATAATCTTATTGTTATTTGTGCCGACGGCAGCGTTATGCCTTGTAGGCGCTTGCCTTTTGTGATCGGCAATATAAATGATAACACTTTGAGCGATATTATAAAATCGAGTGAACTAATGAAAGAACTTGCCGGTATGCCGATTCCGGCAGAATGTATTAAATGCCGCGAGCTTGCAAGGTGCTTGGGCGGCTCAAAATGCGTAACTTATGCGCAAACGGGAAGTTATAAATCCGGTGATGTGAACTGCCCGTTTGCCCAACAGAATAAACAGGAGTGATTTTTGTGAAAAAGGTTAAAATTATTTCATGCTTTCTGACAGTGATTCTGCTTCTCGCTTGTACGGTTCTGACGGTTTTTGCCGAGGGAGAATACAGCGTTCCCTCAGCCGATTTTTCCGTCATCATAAATGAAGACGGAAGCGCCGATATAACGGAAACATGGACACTTAATTATAAGAGCGGCAATTTTTCAAGGTTTTATAAGGATATTATGAATACAGCTTATGATGAGGGCTCGCTCGACACAAGCTCAATCAAGGTTGCAATCGACGGCACGCCCTGTGATGTGACAGATGATGTATCAAACAGACCCGATTACCATTTCAGCACAGGGTATGAAAACGGCTATTTCAGAATCAATGCCTATCTTGCAACCGGTGAAGGTACGCATATATACGAGTTTTCGTATCATTTAGGTACAGCTGTTAAAAAATCGGATGACACTTATCATTTTGAAACTCGTCTTATCGGTGCGCACTTTTCCGAAAATGTCGATTCCGTTACCGTCTCTTTTACAGTGCCGGAAGGTGTGAATATTTTGAATACATCGAATGTTCCCGGCACTTTTTCAATAAACGCCAATCAGGCGATGGCTGCTTCAAATTTTTCTGTTTCATCCAATGCGTTTTATGTTCATCTTGCAATGGATTCGCCCGACGAAGCTATATTTGCCGGTGTTTCTGAAAATTCTGTAAATGAATCCAATGCAAGTGATACCGATAATTCGTCGGTAGCTACAGTAATCGTTTCGTCCTTGCTTTTTCTTTTACTGCTTTTACCCTTACTCGTAAGTGCTGTATTTGAACTGAATTATAAAAAATACGCAAAATTAATTGATGCAGATGCAACAAACAGTAAATCTGCCAAAAAGAAAAATAAACTGAAAAAACTGTTTAGTGATTTAAGGCATATAAAAGCATCACCTATTGAGGTCGCAGCTTCTCTATCCGACACAAACGGCTTGTTTATGATGGCAGTTCTTGCCAAAATGATGCGCGAAGGTTATATTTTCTTCAGCGAAGATAAGCAGTTTGTATTCTTTCGCGAATGTCCGAATCTTGCAAATTACTGCACATATTTAATTAACATACTGGAAAAATTAAATAAAATGCAGTTAAACGAAGAACGGGCGAAAGGTTTTAATACTCTTCCGAATATAAACGCCGGGTGGTCTGCGGTTTCTTATTGGTATATTGAAAAATATATTTTGAGTAACACGAACATTACTAAAGATTTTTTGAGTTTTGCGAAGAGTGCCGGAAATGAATTAATAAAATCAAATGATAGTTTTAAAAAGTCTATCAGATTTCTTGAAAAAGTTTTTTCTTATTACTCGACAAATTATCCTTTTGAGCAATTATTAAATGATCTTAACGGTACTGCTGACGATATTCTTTGTTATTGTCGCTTTTTCAACAGTGCTCCGACCAAAAAAAATAAAAATATTGATAACAATAATATTTATTGCAGAATGGCATTGATGTGCTGCTCAACTTATGAGAAGTATAAAGCAACTGCGAGATCAAGCGATTCGGGTTGTTCAGGCTGTTCAAGCTGTTCAAGCTGCGGCGGCGGAGGTGCAGACTGATTTTTAATGAAAAATATACGGTGTATCATCAAGCCGCAGGAATACACGCTGATGCGTGATGAGATACAAGGTCGGCAAAGCCGACCTTGATGATATACACGCCTTGCGGCGTGATGATAAGAAAGCTGCGGCTTGGATAAAAAAATTACGAAGCGAAAGCTTCGTAATTTTTTGGTGCGAGTGTTCTTACAGTACTAAACGAAAAAACAAGTAAAATAAAGCTTCGGCAGTGAACGCTATCATTTTTCATATAATTTTGTTCATTCTATAACTAATTTACATAATTATTGTATATTTTGAATATCGCATAAAAACAATAATTTGATGGACATATAACAAAATTACAGCGGCAGGGAATAATCTTGCTGACAGTTTTTTGATAAGCTAAAATTCCAAAAAATATTGTGAAAAAAAGAAAATTTGTGTATAATATAGAAAAAGTTTGATGTAAAAGGAAAATCAATATGGAAAAGATAGTTGAAAAAACCGAAATTGCATTTGGAAAAATTTTTACATATGATTTTGATGAGGAACTTCCCGGAAAAGAATATGTAGAAAAATTCGATGATGTCAAACTGTTTTCTGACGGGATAAAAAGCAGAGCAATCGAACTGGGCTATAAAGAAGATATAAATAATATCAGTAAGCTTTCGGCATTTATTTTTGAACGGTGCTCAAAAAAAGATTTAGGCATCAGTTTACAAACTATTAAAAATTGGATTGAAAGCGGAAAGGCTTCAGCAGATAAAAACGGGCGAAAAAACATCTATAAGCTTTGCTTTGCTTTGGAATTTAATGCTGAGCAAGCAAAGACATTTTTTTTAAAATGCTACCTTGAACGGCCTTTTAACTTTAAAGATATTAACGAATCCGTTTATTTCTTTTGTTTGAAAAACGGAAAATCTTATGAAGAAGCGAAAAAAATTATTAATGAAATTGATAATAAAAAAGCAACATCTTCAGATAAATGTGAAGAAAACACCGTAAGAATCGGTAGTAAAATTGCAAAGTTAAAAGCAAGTAATGAATTGATAGACTATATAACGCAAAATATTGCCACCTTTAATACAAGCAATAAAACAGCAACCGAAAAAATAGCAGAACTGATAGCTAAAAACATAGCTGTTGCCGAAGAATACAGAAAAACATTTTTATTGGATGACGAATACAGTAAAGTGAATTCCATTGATGATGTGCTTAAAATTCTTTACGGATTTAGTGCACGAGAAAGCGGGAGTGAAATAAAAAAAGGAATTTCTGCTTCGTCTTTTCCTGAATATATAAAGCGCAATTTTCCGCAACGGCAGCAGTTTGAAAATATATCAAAATATAAAGCAACATACGATGTTATTCGTAAAGCACTTATAATGCTTGTTTTCAGTGCGTTTTTTATGGAAGCGGAATCATCAAGGGCAGACAAGTATGATATATTTGATGAATTTACGAATGAAGTAAATATGATTTTGGAAGAGTGTGGTTATGTAGGGCTTTATTGGCTTAATCCCTACGATTGGATGATTGGCTACTGTGCGGCGGCGCCGCATCCCATTGATGCACTTCAGGATTTAATAAGTGAATTTTATTTAAGTGATGACAGCATTTATTAAAACGGTTTTTACAGAACGGTACAGAGGATTACTATAATCATACGCAAGGAGGAAGAATTATGGAAAGATATTTAAAACCGGGTGAAACCTTATGCCTTGACAACAAAAAGTTCAATATTGAAGAAATTATCGGCAAAGGTTCTTCTTGCGTGGTTTATTATGCAAAAACAGAAGATAATACTGAGCATCTTATAAAGGAATACAACCCTTCTGATATAGAAATTTACCGAAACGAAAACAAAAATCTCGAAGTAGATAACGAAGATGATAAAGAAAAATACGATATCGGGCTGAAACGCTTTATTAAAGGCGGAAAAAGACAAAGCGAGCTCAGACTTTCAACCGAGCATAAAAATACAATATGTAATGTACAAGCCGTATATAATGCTTACGGAACATCATATATTGATATGACCTGTTTTGCCGGAAAGACTTATGAGAAGGTTACAGATGATACCCTTAATAACATTTTGGTACGTGCAAAAGCATTGTCACAGATTATCGGCAATTATCACAAAGAAGGGCTTTTGCATCTGGATATTAAACCCGAAAACATTTTTACAATTCCCGAAACGGTTGATTTGGTTATGCTGTTTGATTTTGACAGCGTGGTTGAAAAATCCGCCCTGCCTTACGGGGCAACTATATCATATACAAAGTCGTGGGCGGCACCCGAGCAACTGTTGCTCGGCAGACAAAGCAAAATTTGCGAGGCAACCGATATTTTTGCAATAGGCGAAATTGTTTTTTATAAGCTTTTCGGCAGACATTCTTCATTAGAAGAAAAACGCAGTTTTGCCGAGTATCATTACGATTTTGAATCCGAAGTACTAAAAAATGTAAACCCGAAAGTTAAAACACTGTTGGATGAACTGTTTCATCATACAATTTGTTCAAATGTAAAAAAGCGTTATCAATCCACGGAAGAATTAGCCGAAAAATTAGATGAACTTATTACAATATCCGAGCCGAAAGCACAATATATAAAAACAAGCTTACCGGAGCCCGAAGTATTCTTTATTGGCAGAGACAGAGAGATTTCCGAAATCGGCAAAAAGCTTCAAGAAAACCGTATTTTGTATTTATCCGGTGTTGGCGGAATAGGCAAAAGCGAGCTTGCCAAACAATATGCCAAGAAAGCGCTCAAAAGCGGCAGGTATGATACCGTTCTTTTTATGCCGTTTGTTTCAGATGTTATGACAATGACGGTCAACGATGAAACGGCGCCGATTTATAACTTTTTCAGAGGTACGGAAGAAGAAATACACAATTATTATTTACGCAAAATGCAAAAGTTAAAAGAACTTTGCGATGATAAAACACTCATAATAATTGATAATTTTGACATTGATGGTGTGAATGACATTGATTCCGAATTCAAAAAAATAACGGAGCTCGGCTGCGATGTACTGGTAACTACCCGTTTCGATTTTACCGATACGGGTTACGCACAGTATTTGCTTGACAAAATCGATGATGAAAACGACGTTCTGAAAATTTTCAATCAATATTACGCAAAACCGATAAGCGAAGGTGAAAAAGAACAGGTAAAAGAAATTATATCAATAGTTGACGGTCATACTCTTGCCGTTGAACTTCTTGCAAAGCAAATGATGGCGGGCAGAGTTACCCCCGAAAAAATGCTTGAAAAATTACAGGCGGGCGGAATAGCAAAAAGCGGCGGCGAAAGCGTTCTGAGCGATAAAGACGGTGATATTTCAAGAAAGAATACATATTCTCATATAAAAGCATTATTTGATGTTTCCGGACTTACCGATACAGAGCAAAGCATTCTTGCAAACTTATCGCTTATTCCCTATACAGGTATCAGTGCGGAACTTTTCCACGATTGGTGTAAACTTGACAGTTACGAAGAAATAAATACATTGACAACATCCGGTTGGATTCGCCTGAATAGAGAAAAAGATGTTATTTCTCTGCATCCGGTTGTGGGGGATATTTGTTTTCAGATTATTACCGAAGGGGAATTAAAAATACAGATTTTTTTGGAATCCTGCTTGGATGAGATGAAAGCGACAGATAAAGAGCCGGATTATGATTATCAGAATATTATCAGTGACAGAAATGCAAAAAGTAATATATGGTTTTATATTGCAAAAAAACTGTTGGCATTAGAGCAAAATGAAGAAATAATTTCTGATTTTTTGGGTGATAAATTTTGGTGCTTTGCTCTTGATATTGATGATTACTATGCAGAAGCAGAA
This sequence comes from Acutalibacteraceae bacterium, assembly GCA_045616765.1. Lineage (GTDB taxonomy): Bacteria > Bacillota > Clostridia > Oscillospirales > Acutalibacteraceae > DTU089. Next base: position 12,683 of record JAZLHL010000016.1, on the reverse strand, counting down.
AAGTTTTATAAAAAGTCATTATCAATAAAAAAAGAAATGAACTGTTTGGATATTGCAGATGCGGAATTGATATATATCAATCTGTGCAGCGTATATCTCAGCACCTGCAATTATAAAAAAGCCGAAGAATTTTGCAAAAAAACTTTGCAATTACATAAAAGATTCGATAATAATCATTTTAATCTGGGTGTGATTTATTGCTTCTTCGGAAAGTTATATTCCTCTACGGGCCGGTTTAATTTGGCGATAAGAAGTTTATTATTGGCTATAAGAGAATTAAGGCGTGCTGACGGCGGCGATGACAAAACGCATTATTTATCCGTGGCGTACGGTGAATTGGGAGAGGTTTATTTATGTCAGCAAAAATTTGAAGAGGCGGAAAAATGGTTTAAAAAAGGGATAGATTTATTATTTGAGTATTCATTGGGGTCAATGAATATTATTGCTCATTTATATAATTCTTTGGGGAATATGTATTCTGAAATGGAAAGACTTGATGATGCCGAGCAGTATTATAATAAATCATTGGAAATGATAATTAAATTGTTTGGTGAAAATTCCGTGGAAGTATCAGAATCGTATTTGTGTATAGGTCAATTCTATATTCAGCACGACTTCAATTTGGAGCAAGGAAAGCAATATTTAATGAAATCTATTAAAATGATGGAAAAAATATATGGCAAGCACAATTCAGAGATTGCCCATTGTTATAATGCACTTGCCGGATATTATGATACGATTGGAGATGCGGAAAATGCAGAAAAGTATTTTAAATTGGCATTATCTTCAATGATTGCTTCATTGGGGGATTTCGACATTAATGTTGCTGTGTTATACACAAATTTGGGAAGCATATATCTTGAAAATAACAGAATGGAAGAAGCGGAGGAAGCATTAAATAAGTCATTGGAAATATATAATTATCAAAAAGATAATACTGTTGGAATTGAACATATTTATTATTGGCTTGCCCTATTATATTATAAGAAATCAAATATTCCTATTGCTTATGATTATATGAATAAAGCTTATGAAATATATAAAAACAAATTCGGAGCCGATAACTCAAATACTAAAAAAGCTAAAGAATTTTTGAAAAAACTGAAAATCATTAAATGATTAATTCATTATATATACTATAGGATGCATTAAAATGAATAAAATCGATGTTTTAGTGAAAGAAATACGCAAAATTCCAAAAGGAAAAGAAGTTACAATTACTCAAAAATGGTGTGAAGCGTCGGAATAACAGTAGACGTTGTAACAATTCGCAGTTGGGGAAGGGAAATAGCAAAAGCCCCTGAGAAGTATGGATTGGAAAAGAAAAGCATAAATGTCAACAATGGTGATTTTTATAACAAAACAAGCAATAACTTATCCCATTACACAAAAATATGATTAAAAGCCGCTCCGGGTGGGGCGGTTTTTTGTTTATGGTTACTCTTGCAAACGGTTTTTACAAATCAAGAAACCGATATGCGATAATCGTCATCGTTGATGGGGAAGACCATAGTAACTAAAACGATTTGATTATATAAAAATGTTGATACAAACCGTTTTTACAAACTAAAAATTGAATGTTATATACTATGCTCGTAAGCAAAAGGCAAAACAAAAAATAAAAATCAAAAGGAGAATTACTATGGAAAAGATTTTCAGAAGAACACATCAGGGAGCAACAATCGGCGGAATGATCGGAGGGTCAATAGCCACCTTAGCCGGTGCAGGCATTGCAGCACTGACAGCACCTATATCTGCACCGATTGCTGCAGCGGCGATTGCAGTAGGGGCTGCCGCAACGGGAGCAGCCTCGGGAACCGCCATAGGAACATTGGTTGGCGGAGGGGTCGGTGCTGCTGCCGGTACCGCCGAAACGGTTTACGATAAAAAGCATAACGAAGCGTAAATCTCTGTCTTCAAACCGTTTTTACAAATCTTTAAACGGATTTGTTATTATTGAAACACTCAAAAAAGGAAGTGATACAAATGAGCAAATTAGATTTGTTGTTCGGAGCCCTCGGCATTGTCGGAGAAGTAGCTTGCGGACTAAGCCCCAGCCAAACCCACGGACCAATCGTTAAAACAGGACCGACCGCAGGGCAAAACAGAAGTCGAAACAAAAATGGCCGTTGGCGTGCCAAACGTTCGGATGCAGGAAAAAGCAGAAAATAATTAAAAAGGAGAAAAGAAAGATGGAAAAGTTGATAGCAAAAATCACGGCACTCGGTGTGCCGGGCCTGGTACTGCTGGTAGCAGTAAACGCAACGGGACTTGCCGGAGGTGCGGCGATTGTGACGGCACTTGCCGCCTTGGGACCCGGAGGAATCGTCGGCGGAATTGCAACCCTTGGTGTAATCGGAATGATTTCCCACGGACTTACCGAATACGGAATGGGTGCCATAAGCAGTGCCGTAGTGAAGGAACTGATTAAAAAAGGCGAAACTAAAGAAACAATCCTTGCAAAAATACAAAAATACCCGATTTCAAAGTCCTTAAAAAGGAAACTGAAAGAGGTGGTTGAAACAAACGGGGAAATGGTGGAAGAGGAACAATGATGCTGACAGGCACGGTTCATACAACGAAAATCTTTACCTGCCCGCTTTGCGGAACAGTCAACAGCATCGAGGCAGAATACTGTTCAGCCTGCAAGGCAAAGATTTTCAAAATCAAAAGAAAAAGAAAAAATCATCGCCCGAACGCTGCAGAAAGTTCGGGCGATGCGTTATATCAAAACAAATCTGTTATTTCGTTTATTGAAGGGCGATTTTCGGGCGATGCTTCACACATATTAAGCAACATCAAATACTGATTTTCGCTCAAACATTCAGGCTTTGAATCAGGTACCGCATAACTGCCGGTTAAAATTTTAATGACCGTTTTCGCAAGAGCAAAAATATCAACTTTTGCCCAATCAAAATCATCCGAGTCCGAAAGCTCGTCCGATAAAAGCTCGGGGGCAAAAAGCAATTCAGCCGCTTCGGAACTGTGCAACTGGTCATTCACCGCATAGAATACAGTGAATTCTGCACCTTCATCAGTATCCTTTACACAGTCAAAATTGATTAAAAGCGGTTTTAGTTTATCTTTAATTTTACACACAAGAAACGATGACGGCGATAAGCTTCTGTGATAAAACGGCGGAATAGCATTATGCATAGAGGCAATACCTTTAACAATACCGTGAATAACCGCAAGCTTTTCTTCATCGGTTAACGACCGTATATATTCATCGGTTAAGCTTTGAGGATAGGAAGGAAGCGGATATACCCAAAATTGTTGACCGCCCTTTGATTCGTTTTCAATAAATGTTGCGTGACTGATTATGTTTTGCGGTGAATCTATATTTTCCCACCAAAGCTTCTTTATCGTTTCCGTATCCCGCTTTTGAGTATCGTCTAAATTTTCGCCTGCTTTTGAAAAAACATAAAAACTGTTTTTCCCTTCGCTTGGTTTAACATAAAAGTATTTACCTTCCGGAAGAATAATTCCGTTTTCACGACAAAGTTTTTTTGAAACGGGATAAAACCCATCAAACGGCAAGATACCACCGTCTGCTTTTTTGGGGTTGCCGTAATATGCGGTAATCAGTGCAAATAGTTTGCGAAAATAATCTTTACAGGTTTCTTCGGTCAACGCCTCAATCCCTTTAGTACCTGAATGAGCGTTTCTGCTTGCAAAGCGAAACAAGGGAATCACAAAATCAAGTGTGTATTGATAATCATCATTAAAAGAATAACTGTCTGCCGAATACTTTTGAATTGTTTCTTTTATATGAGAAATATCGCCTGCTTTTACACATAAATCGGCAAGTAATTCCGGAACCTTGATTTGACCGCTTGATATTTCCTGCGTAATACGACTACGGGTTGTTTCGGGATTAAAACGACCGCCCGAATAATCAATACGGCGTTTCACTTCTTCGCAAATTGCCCACTCTTCCAAAACAAGACGGAAGTTAAGTGCAAAAGCATCGTAATCATATTTTAAAGATTGCTCAAGTTCAATACAAAGTTCATGTAGTGTTTTGTGCCCCGATAAATCAAAAACGATACACATATTTCCATACGGTATTTTGAAATTTTCGTTAATTACTATTTCATTTTGCACTTGCTTCACCTCATCAATAAAGAATATCACAATTTCCCGAAAAAATCAATTACAAGTGTTTAATGGTAAAGAAATTGAGTTGTACAAATGCAACACCAAACAACACGATATTCACTTGAATCAGATAAAAGAATTTAATCATAAAGAGTTTGGTTGTTATTTGTTGGATACCGAATGTTCAGTGAAGGAACGACGGTAATATACAAAATACGGGGCAAAAACAAGCAGTTGGCCCTCGACCACGGTTTACCCACCGAATATGACAAACTCGCCGTAATGGCGGTTTCAGTGCTTCATTTATTACATTGGCGAAATGATGTGACGATTGCGTCAAATCTGGTTGCGTATTGACAAGGAAAGGAGGAAACACCTTGTCTATCGCTTTTGAGAACGAGAGTGACAAGGAGTTTAAGTGTGTTGATTCGCTCGTTGAAATCGAGGTACCGTCCGGAATCCTCTAACATCTTGCGGAATTATTCTACGAGATCCGGAAAAGAGAAAACAGCAAGCACGCAGAATAAGGATTAATTTATTATAGGAGAATAAGTAGAATAATATATATTAACTCTCAAAAAGGCTGATGCAGTCTAAAACGACACCAGCCTTTAATCTGTTTATATTCTGTTGTAAAGATATTTAAATAAAAAAAACAAACCCGAACGCTTCTTCCGTAAGAAAAAGGTTCGGATTTGGTACATTTGGTGCCGGTGACCGGGGTCGAACCGGTACAGTGTTGCCACCGAGGGATTTTAAGTCCCTTGCGTCTGCCAATTCCGCCACACCGGCACAATAATATGTAACCTGCATCAGCAGGCTCAATAATTATAATATCAATATTACTTATTGTCAAGAATTTTTTGTTGCTTCTTTACTAACTGTGTATTATACTTGAATTATAATATTTTGTTTACGGAGGAATTATGCGGTATTTTACTGATTTTTCTTCAAACACGGCTGCGGCGGCAGGTAATCAGAGCTTTTTTGAGCCTTGCAATGTCGATGAACTCATAACATCTTGCGCGTTTTTTAAAATATCGGCTGGCGGCAGGTATAATTATTCGCTGCTTTTTTCAAATACTACTGACAGTACCTTTGCCGATGGTTCGCACAGTAGATGCAATATCGCGCTTGATGAGTGGTATATCGATTCACTGCGCGTTGCACCGTGTAACACCTGCAGTGTTGAAAAAATGCCCGAAAGCAGCGATTTTGCCGGCGATTTCATCACTCTCACATTTGACGGCAGCGAGCATAAAAGTGTAAAGTCGTGTGAGCTCTTCAGCACCGATGCCGTTGAATTTGAATTTTCGGCAGGGCAGTATATGTGCGTCGAAATAACATACCGCGGCAGGCAGATACCTTGCCACCCGGAAACTCTTTTACCGGTATTTACAAAGCACGGCGATGAATGGGTTTACGATGTCAATATGCCTCTGCCGTGTATGATCGGCTGTGACAGACCTGTTAAACGGCGTATAGCCTTCCTCGGCGATTCCATTACCCAGGGCTGCGGTACACCTAAAAATGAGTATCTCAATTACGCCGCACTTGTTGCGAAGCGTTTTGAAAATGAATATGCCTGCTGGAATCTCGGCATAGGCTACGGCAGGGGAGCCGATGCCGCCACAGACGGCGTATGGCTTTATAAGGCAAAACAGAATGATATCGTAATCGTCTGTTTCGGCGTGAACGATATTTTTCAGCTTCACGATGCCGAACGCACAAAATCAGATTTAACAAAAATCGTAAGGTCGCTCAAAGCGGCGGGTGTAAAGGTCATTCTGCAAGCCGTTCCGCCGTTTGATTACTGCGATGCCGATGCGCCGCTGTGGCGCGATATAAATGAATATATCTGTTCAAAACTCAAAAACGAGGTCGACGGATTCCTTGATACTTCCGAGTTCCTTTCATATCCGCAGATGCCGGCAAAAACACTTTACGGCGGTCACCCCAACCCTGAAGGCTGCGCGGTGTGGGCTGAAAAGCTTATACCGGTAATTGAAAATGTATTAAATAAATAACGGAGGTTATGTTATGCCATATATCAATTTAAAAACCACATCAAAAATCACAGACGAAAAATGCATCGAGCTTAAAACCGCATTCGGTAAAGCCATCGAAAGTTTTCCCGGGAAATCCGAATCATGGCTCATGGTCGATATTGAAGACGGCGCAAAAATCTGGTTTCAAGGTGATAATTCCGCTGATACCGCTGTTGTTACAGTCGATATTTTCGGCGATGTAAATGCCGCGGCGGCAGATAAAATGACCGCAGAGGTGTGCAGTATACTTAATTCCACGCTCGGTATTGCCAAAGACAGAATATACATTAAATACACCGGCTTTCATAATTGGGGCTGGAACGGCGGCAATTTCTGACACGCATTAACGGAATGTTAATTTGCGTTGCTTGCCGCAACGGGCGTGTGCAAGTAAAATCAAGATAACAACTTTTGAAAGGTGGTTATCTGAATGCTTAATGTAAATCTGAAAGCAGTTCGTAAATCCAAAGGTCTTTCGCAGGAGGAGCTTGCCTTAAAGCTTCATGTTGTAAGGCAAACCGTTTCCAAGTGGGAGCAGGGCTTGTCCGTGCCCGATTCCGATATGCTCATCGCAATATCGGAAATACTCGAAACGCCGGTAAGTGAATTATTGGGTGAACCCATAGCAGAACAAAAGACCGACGATATAAAAGTGATATCGGAAAAACTTGAAGAAATCAATCTTCAATTCGCCAAAAGAAAACAAAACAGAAAAAAATTGCTGTTTCGGCTCTTTGTGATTTTCGGTGCGGCAATAATAATTACCGCGGTTTTGCTGATAAAACTGCAAAGTCCTTATTTGAATTGGGATTTTGCCGACCCCGAAATCGCCGTTGTCGGCACCGCTTTCCACATTTTTGAGTTTTGTTTTTTCCGTCTGGCTCCGTTTGCGCTGCTCGGCACTGTTATCGGTGCTATAATAACGGCAAAAAGATGTTGAATTCAGCAGTTAAACAAAACAAATCCGCCGATGAGGAAAACTCCTTTTCGGCGGATTTGTTTTATATGCATATTAAGCTTCTTTCTTTTCCTCTTTGGGTTTGCGGAAAAGTATTTTGTCAACCGGGAAGTACAGGAAGAACTGAATTGCACCGCAGCACGCACCGGAGATCGAAATAGCTGCATTTTCGCCTACATGCTTTGCAAAGAAAGTGATGAGTGTGGGTGAAAGCCATGCCGAGAAGCAGATGAGCGCGATGGTGAAAACGATGTATATCGGCAGGGTAACAGCGATATTTGCGCTTGAATTGAAGGTCTTTTCGCGGTTGATGAAGAATGAAACTATCTGTGCGAGAACATTACTTACATTAGCTGCAATGAAAACACCGAGACCTGCGGCGATTACGCCGGTAACGGGGTCAGCCGCTTCGGAATTGAATATGCCGAGCAGGTGGTATTCGCGGTGCAGAAATTCGTCCGACATCGGAATTTTAAGCAGAAGCGGAAGGAAAGTCTGGATTACGAATGCGCCGAGACTGACTACAATGAATTTTACAAACTGCCATAAAGTTTCTATACCTTTGCCTTTTTCTTTGGCTGCGCCGTCGATTTTGCTTAATTTACTCATAATACAACACCTCGTATTCAAAGTGATTAAATTTTATCATACAAAACCGCACTTGTCAATTATTGTTGAATTGCCTTTTTATACAATATATGCGATTTGTCTTTGTTCACTTATTTCGTTGACACAAACCGCTTTTGTTGTTACAATGTATTTGTAAAATCATTCCTTCGGAGGTTTATTATGGGATTTAACGAAATAGCCGCAAAAGCGGTAAGGTCACTTTCTCGTTCAAGTGCAAAAAAACTCGCAAGAAAAGGCATAAAGGCAGAGCCTCTGCCCAGACCTATGCCCACCGAATTCAAGGGCGAAAAATATGTCTGCGGCTACGCCGTTAAAGAGGTTATGCCTGACGATATCAAGGCAAAAAAGTATTGGATCGCCGGTCACGGCATGGGCAGCACCATTGACCGTATTCACGACCCCATCACCGTAAGCGCCATGTGGATAGGCGTTGACGATAAGGGCGGCTATATCCACCTTGCAGCCGATATTATAGGTCTTACGAACTTTGAGCTTAACATAGTGCGCGATGATTTGAAGGATTTCTGCAAAGAGGCTAACTGCGCGGGTGTATTCTGCAGTTCATCGCATACCCACGCCGGTTTCGACACCGTCGGCTATTGGGGTCAGCTTTACAGACTGCAAAGCGGTAAAGACGATGAGTATATGGCAAAGCTCCTCAAATCTCTTGCCGAGGTCGCACGCGAGGCGTATGCGAACCGCAAGCCCGGCAAGCTCTATATAGGCACCGCCCACGCTCCCGAAGCGCAGTACGATAAGCGCGAGCCCATCGTACTGCACGATGTTCTCACAAGAACGCGTTTTGTTCCCGATGACGGTTCAACCGAAACATGGTTTATGAACTTTGCCGCACATCCTAATACACTCGGCGGCTCCAACCACGATTGCAGCGCCGACTATCCCTATTGGCTCAGAAAGACAATTAACGATTCCGTTAAAACGAACGTCCTTTTCGGGCCCGGCGCCATCGGTGCGGTTGACCCCGGTATGTTCGACTGCGAGGACAATAAGCCTTTAAGAACACAGAAGCAGGGCGAGTATCTCGGCAGAATAGCTCTTTCTATCGATAATGATGTTGAAATGCAGCCCGAGATTTCCGTTTTGCAGCACAAATATTATTCACCGGTTGACAACGGTCTGCTCGCACTTATGGTTATTATCAAGGCTTGCTCCGGTCAGCGCTACGCTTACGATAAGGGCGACCTCGGTCTTGCTTTGCTCACCGAAATGGTCTACATCAAGCTCGGCACACAGCAGATTCTCATGCTGCCCGGCGAGCCGTTCCCCGAGGTTATATACGGCGGTGCGGTCGATGCCGATAAGTCCGCTACCGGCAAGGGCAAGGAGATCAACCCCACGCCCGTTATTGATGTTGTGGGCGACGAAAACCTGCTTGTTTACTGCGTAGCAAACGATATGACAGGCTATTGCGTTGCTCCCAACGATTTCATACTGCACGAAACCCAGCCCTATATCGAGCAGGGTAAGGATGTTTTCGGCAGAAAGCATTATCACGAAACTAACTCGCTCGGCTACCTCACCAACGAAACAATTGTTGAGAATGTTGCCGATATTATGAAGCGCGTAAAAAAATAACATAATGAGTAAAGGGAGTCTTGCACTCCCTTTATTTTGCTTTGAAATCTCTTAAGAGGTGTTATATGAATTACTATCTCGGTGTTGACGGAGGCGGTACTACCACCACCGTAGCCGTTGCCGATGAAAGCGGCAATATACTTGTGAAATGCAAGGGCAAAACGATCAATTACTGCTCAGTAGGGCTTGAAAAGGCACGCGAAAACTTCAAAGCCGTACTTGCTGAGGTGGAACGCGAAATCGGCGTAAATGCCTATAAAAGTGCATTTATCGGTTCGTCTGCTTTAACCGAAGCTGCCGATGCCGAAACTACCGAGCGTTTTTGCGGCGGCATTCTGTGCGCTGAAAAAATATTTATGCACAGCGATGTTTACGCCGCACTCTGTGCCGTAGGCGACGAGGTGCCGAAGTGCGTTGTTATAAGCGGTACCGGCTCGGTTGCTGCTGCACTTGACAGAAACGGCAATTACTTTACCGCGGGCGGATGGGGTCATATTATGGGTGATGAAGGCTCTGCTTACGGTATAGCAACCGCCGCTTTACGCCGTTGTGTTTATCTGTGGGACAGCGGTATTGATGCACCGCTATTAAACAAAGTTACCGCATTTCTCGGCATAGAAAGCTTCGCAAAAATCGAGAGTGCCGTTTACGGCGAAAATACCACAAAGGATGTTATAGCATCTTTGGCGACCGTAGTCAGCGAGCTTGCCGCTGCAGGCGATGCCGATGCCCTGAATATTCTTGACGGCGAGAGCCGGAAGCTTTTTAAAACCGTCGAAATATTATTCAGGCGTACGGGCGGATGTGAAAAAATATCGCTGTATGGCGGCGTGTTCAAAAATGTTCCGCTTTTCAGAGAAAAATTTGAAGCACTTGTGCGCATTAAATACCGGGATATAAAAATAGGCTTTCTTGAAATTACACCGGAGGATGGTGCGGTAAACGCCGCATTGAAACTATAATGAAAAAATATATCGAATATATTGAAAATTGCGAAAGAATAATAAGCAGAATAAAAACCGATGAGGCGCAGAATATTGAGCGCGCCGCAGAGCTCTTTAAAAATTCGGTCGTGAACGGCAGACCTATTTTCCTTTTCGGTACGGGTCACTCACATATGCTCGCCGAGGAGCTTTTTTACCGTGCCGGCGGTCTTGTAGATGTGCAGCCCATACTTGAAACCTCGCTTATGCTGCACGAATCGGCATCAAAAAGTACCGAAATAGAACGCCTTGAGGGTTACGCCGAAATCATCTTTTCACATTACGGAATAAAATCCGGCGATGTAATGGTAATTATTTCAAATTCCGGCAGAAACGGCGTTGTGGTCGATATGGCTCTGCTTTGCAAGAAGCGCGGTGTTGCCGTTATTGCACTTACCAATACCGAGCACGCCAAAGCAGGAGCATCCCGCCACAAAAGCGGTAAGCGCCTTTTTGAAATTGCCGATGTGGTGCTTGATAACTGCGGCTGCAATGGAGATGCGAGCGTCAGCGTTGACGGCGTTCAGGGTAAAATCTGCCCGACATCCACAGTGGCGGGTGCGCTTATTCTTAATGCCGTAGTCGCCGAATGTGTTGATTTATGCGTAAAAGACGGTTTTATACCCGTTCACTTTGCAAGCAGCAATGTTGACGGCGGCGATGAAATAAATAACGCAATTATTGCCGCAAAGCGTGGGGAGGTGCGCCACCTGTGATTTACCCCGTACCTGCCGAAATGTCGCTTTGCGGCGAGCCGTATGAACCGCAGTCGTTTATGCTTTGCGGCGATTGTTCAACACGCGCAGCCGCGATTTTCAGAAGCAAGGGTATCACCTTGGGCGACGGCTTCATAATAGAGTTTAATATTGCACAAAACAATGCTTTACCGGAAAATTATTCGGTAACAATAAAAAACGGCAAAGCCGCGGTTACGCTCAATTCGGTGCGTGCCGAAAGGTATGCTGCATATACACTTGCAAAACTCATACTTAACGGTGAGCTGCGCGACGGTGTAATAAATGACGGTCCCAAATTCAGAAAGCGCGGTTATATTGAGGGATTTTACGGCAAAACCTGGTCGCCTGAAAAGCGTGAAAGTGTAATGCGCCTTATGAGCGAATACGGTATGAATACATACTATTATGCGCCTAAGGATGATATTTACCACCGCGAAAAATGGTGCGAGCTTTACCCGGAAAGCGAGCTTGATTCGCTTCGCAAGCTTATTGAACTCGCAGACGATTGCGGCTTTCAGTTTAATTGGTGTGTCGGTCCCGGGCTTTCTTATAACTATTGCTCAAAAGAAGATTTTAACTGCCTTATAGAAAAGTTCAAAAGCCTTTACAAAATCGGCGTTAAAGGCTTCGGACTTTTGCTTGATGATATTCCGTGGGAATTTCAGTATGAGGATGATGCCGAGCGTTATGCCTCAATAGCCGATGCACATACGGAACTTGTGAATAACACATACAAAGCTTTAAAAGAATTTGATGCTTCAATAACCCTTACCGTTTGCCCCACGCAGTACAGCGGTGATGAGCACGGCGAATATATCACAAAATTCGGCAGCAGTATTCCCGCTGATGTTTTTATGTTCTGGACTGGGGAAGAAATCTGCTCGCGCGTGCTTACGGTGCGCGAGTGCCTTGAACTGAAAAAATCAACGGGCAGGAGCGTTCTGTTCTGGGATAATTACCCCGTGAATGATTGCGAAATGTTCCACGAAATGCACCTCGGCGCGCTTATCGGCAGGGATAAAGAGCTTTACACCGCCTGCGACGGACTTATTTCCAACGTTATGGAGTATGCCGAATGCTCCAAAATACCGCTTATGACGGTTGCGGACTACCTTTGGAATCCCGTTGACTATAATCCCGAAAAATCGCTTGAAAACGCGCACAATGTCATTCTCGGCGAAAAGGCGGAGCTTTTCTCTTACTTCGCCGACCATCTCGGCGTTTCCTGCCTTTCAAAATACAGCTCGGCATATATGAGCAACAAGCTTTCGCATATAGCGTTCCTTGCTTCAAAAGGCGAAACGGATGCCGCATCTGCGGAATTTGCCGAATATAACGGCAATATGCGCCGTTGTTACGAGATGCTTTGCGACGAAAGCGTTGAACTGTTTAAAGAACTCAAAAAATGGGTTGTCAAATTCGGTATGTGCTGCGATTTGCTCGATGCGATTCTTGAAACGCGGCGTAACTCGACCGAAGAAAATATGAAGAAACTCGCAGAACTTACATACTCATACAATTTTGATGCGGTCGTGCTTACGGGCTTTTGTTTGCGCGAAGCGGCTGAAAAGACACTCGGATTATATTAACATAATAAAATACGGCGATGTAAATGATTGGTTTACACGCC
>JAZLHL010000015.1:0-11631 GCA_045616765.1 Acutalibacteraceae bacterium | reverse complement strand
CAGTGAACTGAAAAACAGCCCGGGATAGCGTTCAAGAGCTTCATCATTCGACATTCCCGCCAAATCACCGTTATTCATTTCCCTCAACTGAAATTCCTCTTGTACGGGCAAATCCAATTCATCGGATATAAATTGTGCGGTGGACATTGCACGCGGCAAATCGCTTTCAAGAATATTTCTGACATCAGCTATATCGTTATCCGAATATTCTCTGTAAGTTATATCATTCAAACTTTTTTCACTTCTTTCAAATTTGAGAATCAATATATTTTTGAATGGTCGGTCTTAACGGAGGAGAAATCATTTCAATGTCAATTTCAGACGGTGCAAAGAATTTCAGTTCTTCAAACTCTTCCTTTTGGGCTATCATTTCACCGTGAAATTGATTGCACAGATACACAATTTCTATATTTGACACTTCATCACCGTTGGGATATGTTTAGTGTACGTCTGCTCCCGAATTTACAGTAAAGAAAGATAATTCATCTGCAATGAGCCCCGTTTCTTCAAGCAGTTCTCTCTTGGCACAGTCCTCGACTTTTTCATCAATTTCAACCGAGCCGCCGAAATAACCCCACAGTTGATTATCTGCACGCCTGCCGAGAAGTATTTCTCCTGCATTGTTGACGATTATAACACCCGCACCGCACTGAATAAGCGTTCGGTGTCCTACAATTTTTCGCAAATCCATTATGTAGTTGCTCATTGTATTATCCTTTCAGTTCAAAACAACATCAATTTCATCTTTTTCCGGCATCATAAAAACAGAATTAAATTTGTGGATAAGACCGTCATCAACATAATAAGCACTTGTATTTTCTGCAAGCACCTCGGCGTTTCTTTTCTGAATATTTTGTTGCCATTATATTTTCATCTCCATAAACCCAACTGTAAACGGCAAGTGTGTAAATTTGTGCGTTCCTGTATGAACAAAGCCTAAGGTTAAATACCAATTTTTCAGTGTTGTATTTTCTTCAATTATACCGATTGATATTTTACTGCCGCCATACTTCTTAACTATTGTAATAGCATAATCAATCATTGATTTACCGATACCTAAATGACGATATTCGGGCAATACTGCAAGATTATTTAGTTTCCATTCTTCGTCACTGCACTTTGCAAGAGAAAAGTAACCGACAGGAATAGTATCTTGAAAAAACAAAAACATCGGTCTGCCATCATCAAATTGCTTTTTAAGTTTACCCATAGTTATAAATGCAGTATGTGAAGGACAGTTGTTTTCGGTCAACTTAAATTTTTTCGCAACCGTTATAAAACTATTACGGATTATTTCAAGGCAAATATTCAGTTGTTCTTTGTTTTCAACCTGTTTTATCATAAATCATCCCTCAACAAAATCAAGCATTGAATACATTTCCAAAGCTTTCGGAACAAATCCTGCTTTTTCATAAAGCGCTATTGCTCTGTCATTACCGGAAAGAACATCAAGATTAATAAAAATACAGTCGTGTTCCTTTGCCCATTCCTTTGCATAGTTAAGCATTGCCGTTCCGAATCCTTTATTACGGCTGTTTTCTGTAACAATAATATCCATAATGTAACAGCTTTTGGCATTGGCATTAACAAAGAAATCAAAGCCTGCTCTTGTTTGTATCTGTAAAAGTATAAAGCCGACTACTTTTCCGGCATTTTCAAAAACGAGAATATCCGAATCTTTTTCGGCGATTATCTTTTCAATAAATTTAGTATCCTGATTGCCCTCTTTAATAAAATCCGGTGCCAACTTCGCCATTTCTCTGAACTGCTCTTTATATAAATCCGATATTGCAGGTATATCGTTATGTGTTGCTTTTCTTATCATAAACTTTCCTCCGAATTATATTTCATAAGGCAGATTTTCCATAATTACTTTCTGTGATTCTTCATTCTGAAAACTCTTTAATAATTCTATTGACAGTGATAAATAAAGTCCCATTTCTCTACATATCGGTTGTCGATTGTTTACTGTAATACTCCACTCCCGAATAACTCCCGTCAGAATTCTTTCTTCTGTTTGCAATATAGCCGTCTTTTTTGAATCCGGCCTTAATCATTGCTTTTGATGATTGAGTATTCAGTTCATTACAACTGCATTCAACTAAATATTGTTAAAACAGTCATTATTCAGTTTCCGTACATGTTCACATCATATCCTTTTGATATTAGTTCTTCCATATTAATTCTGACAAATGCTTCCAATTCTTTGACCGTTGTGCAATCTTTAAGTTTATCTGTAAAATCATCGTAGAAATCTATGTCCTTCAGCATCTCTTTAAATGTTATTTTCCCTTCTAAATAATCCGCTACCACACCATCCCCTAAAAACTCATCCCACACAAGAACAAATAACACTATATTGTCTTTGAAGAACTGTTTCATTTCAGCGATGTCATCAGCTTTAATATTTTTGTCATTCGGATTAGGTATAAATTCCCAATCATCTGATAACTTTAATGTGCCGGTAGCACTGCTTCTTAATCTATCCTGATTGAATACAGGTTTAACTCTGATGCTGTGAATAGAACCTTTTCCGGAAGAAAAATAAAATGAAAAGGGCAATACATGCGGATGCTTAACATATTTACCCCTGACATTAGACATTTCAAGCAAAAAATCATTATCCATATTTTCTATAATTTTTAATTTCATTATACAATCCTCACACTATTAATCTCCCACCTATTATTATGCTTAATTGTAAAGTTTTCGGGACATTTTGCATAGGCTTCGCTCGTTTTGCCGAAATCAAAGCTGCTGCCGTTATCTATATTATCAAATTTCATATTCACACTACATCAAATGAAAAGTCCGCTTCTACGGGGCAATGGTCTGAGCCGAAAATGTCACAGTGTATTTTTGCTTCGGTGAGCTTATCCCTGAGACTGTCCGACATTATAAAATAGTCTATACGCCAGCCTGCGTTATTGGCGCGTGAATTGAACATATACGACCACCACGAATACACGCCCGCTCTGTCGGGGTAAAGGTAACGGTATGTATCGGTAAATCCGGCTTCAAGCAGCGCCGTCATTTTTTCGCGTTCCTCATCGGTAAAGCCTGCATTGCGGTGGTTAGACTGCGGATTTTTAAGGTCGATTTCCTTATGCGCCACATTCAGATCGCCGCACATAATAACGGGTTTAACGCTGTTCAGCCCGCAAAGGTAGGCGCGCACGGCATCCTCCCACACGCAGCGGTAATCGAGCCTTTCAAGCTCGCGCTTGGAATTGGGCGTATAAATTGTAACAATATAAAAGTCCTTATATTCAAGGGTAATCACTCTGCCCTCGCGGTCGTGCTCCTCTATGCCGAGCCCGTATTTTACGGAAATCGGCTCTTTTTTTGCAAAAATCGCGGTACCGCTGTACCCTTTCTTTTCCGCATAGTTCCAATAGGCA
Organism: Acutalibacteraceae bacterium; assembly: GCA_045616765.1. Taxonomy (GTDB): domain Bacteria; phylum Bacillota; class Clostridia; order Oscillospirales; family Acutalibacteraceae; genus DTU089. Next base: position 8,230 of record JAZLHL010000015.1, on the reverse strand, counting down.
TAATACCCTTCGGGCTCAAAATCTATTTGCCCCTGCTGCAGCTTGGTTTCCTGCAGGCAGAAAAAATCTGCGTCAAGCTCCCTGAACGCCTGCTCAAAGCCCTTACCCATACAGGCGCGCAAGCCGTTTACATTCCATGATACTGCTTTCATAATTTAATATCTCCTTTATTTACGGGTGCGGCAGTCCGAGCCTGTATGCCGCCATAACCTCGGTGAACAGCTCCGCGCACGACGGCGGAGTCCAGGTAATTGCATTTGCGCCCGCTTCTATGGTGGCTTTTATGGTTTCATCGGAAGGTCCGCCCGTGGCGATAATCGGTATGGTGGGATAGCGTTCGCGGATGGATGCTACTATTTTCGGGGTATCCTTTGCCGCGGAAACATTAAAGAAATTTGCACCGTGTGCCACTCGCGAATCAATATCGTCATTCTCGCTTACAACGGTAACAATTACCGGGATATCGAGGCTCTTTGAAACCTTTTCGACGACCTCATCGGCAGTGGGTGCATTAAGCACCACGCCCGCCACGCCGAGCGCCTCGGCATTTACTGCGAGGGTAAGCACTCTGTCGCCCTGCGTAAGACCGCCGCCCACGCCCGTAAACACCGGCAATCCCGAGCTGCTGACTATTGCCTGCGTAATGACCGGCTGCGGCGTAAACGGGTAAACCGCAAAGACCGCATCGGCATTCACATTGCGGATAATTGCAATATCGGTGGAAAAAATGAGCGACTTTATCACCTTGCCGAACAGAGTGATTCCCGTACATTCATTTATAACATCGGGCACTCTGAGCATGGATTTGCGTAATGTTCCGTCAAAAGAATCGGGCATATTGCTCACAGAAACACCTCCGTAAATTTTTATGTATATATTTTAACATACTTTGCAGTAAAAATATGAATTATCGGTAAAAAATTTGCAAATATTACAACAAAATATCGCAAAAAGAATTGTAAAATATCGCAAAAAGAATTGTAAAATATGTTGAAAAACAAATACCGTTATGTTATTATTAGAGTAGATATTTTTGGAGGTGCAGGGAATGAAAACCTTTTTATTTCAGGGCGACTCTATAACCGATGCCGGCAGATGCCGCGATAATGACGAAACCTATGGTCTCGGCTACCCCACGCTGTTTGCGGCAGATTACTTAAAGAACGCTCCCGGACAGTATAAATTTGTCAACAGAGCCGTAAGCGGCAACCGTGTAGTCGATATGTATGCCCGCATTAAGCAGGATGTTATAAATGTTAAGCCCGCATACCTTTCAATACTTATCGGCGTTAACGATGTATGGCACGAGCTCAGTTACCGTAACGGTGTTGACCCTGTAAAATTCGATATGATTTATGAAATGTTTATTCAGGAAATCCGCGAGGCTCTGCCCGAGGTTAAGATTTTCATTCTTGAGCCGTTCGTTCTCAATGGTACAGCCACACTTGAAAATTGGGGTTACTTCCGTCCCGAAGTAGAAAAGCGCGCCGAGGTCGCAAAGCTTGTTGCCGAGAAATACCACCTTGTTTTCGTTCCCCTTCAGGAAAAATTCGACAAGGCTGCCGAAAAGACCAAAACAAGCTACTGGCTGCAGGACGGCGTTCACCCCACGCCCGCAGGTCACCAGATAATCAAGGAAGCCTTACAGGAAGCTTTCGAAGCTAACAAGTAATTTTGCGCAGAGCGAAAAGTAAAAGTTATTCGGAGTTGAAGATTTGTTTCAACTCCGAATTTTAATTTTCTAAGCGTTTTTACCCGACAATAAACGCGTCGCCGTCACCTGAGGGCTTTGCCACATTCAGTATATAATCGCGCCCCTCAAGCGCGCCCATTTCTTCAAGCGCCGCAGTTGCAGTATCGTAAGCAAGCTGTGGTGTATTGTTTTTTTCGCTTAAATGCGCAAGCACAAAGCGTGTTGTTCCTTTATTTACAAGCGCCCTGAGTGTATCGGCGCACGCATCGTTTGAAAGGTGCCCCACATTTGAAAGTATGCGCTGCTGCAGCTGGTAAGGGTATTCACCCGTACGCAGCATTGCAACATCGTGATTAGATTCTATGTAAACAAGTCTGCATCCGGTTATTGCAGAAAGTATATTGCTCGAAACATAACCGGTGTCGGTGCAAATGGCGACCTTTGTAACTCCGTCGGGCGCGGTTATTATATAACCCCTTCCGTCTGCGCAATCGTGCGAGGTCCTGAACGGATTTATAAACAAACCGCCTGCCTCAAAGCCGTTGTCATCTGCAATAAAATCACGGTGACACGGTGTTAAAACATTCTTTGATTTAAGCGCAAGCAGCGTACCTGCCGCCGCATAAACGGGTATATCCTTTTTACGCGCAAACACATTAAGACCGTTCACATGATCAATATGCTCGTGAGTAATCACTACTGCTTTTACGGCATCTTCGCTTATACCGGAGCTTCTGAGCATATCGGTTGTTTGTTTGGCACTTCTGCCTACATCTACAAGCACACCGCTCTCACTTGTGCCGACATAAACAGAATTGCCGCTGCTTGATGAAAACAGCGGGCAAAACTTAATCATAATAACTTAATCCTCTTCATATTCTTCGCGTACTATATCAGCGCCTACGGCTCTGAGTTTTTCCACGAGATTTTCATAACCGCGGTCAACAAGCTTGATGTTGGTAATGGTCGTGGTACCTTTAGCCATAAGTCCGGCAATAACCATCGCCGCGCCTGCGCGCAAATCATCCACTTCAACAGGTGCGCCGTTGAGTTCGGGCACGCCGGTAATAGTAGCGTTTTTGCCCGCAACGGAAATATTTGCGCCCATTCTGCGAAGCTGCTCAACATATTTAAAGCGGTTATCCCACACGCTTTCCACAACATAGCTTGTATCGTTGCACACGGAAAGCATTGCCGTAATCTGCGGCTGCATATCGGTCGGGAAACCCGGATGAGGCATTGTTTTTACTCTGCAGCAATCCGGTCTGTCGCCTTTTGAAATAATTTTTACGCTTTCATCTTCCTCAATTACGCCTATTCCGCAATCTTCAAGCTTACTGATTATTGAATCAAGGTGCTTGGGAATAACATTATTGATAACAACCTCGCCGCCCGCCGCTGCCGCGGCAACCATATATGTGCCGGCTTCGATCTGGTCCGGTATAATCGAATAAGAACAGCCGTGGAGCTTCTCAACACCTCTTATTTTAATAACATCGGTGCCTGCACCTCTCACATCGGCACCCATAGAGTTGAGGTAGTTTGCAAGGTCAACTATATGCGGCTCCCTTGCGGCATTTTCTATAACGGTAAGACCCTTTGCCTTAACTGCCGCCATCATAACATTTATTGTGGCACCCACCGAAACAACATCCATATATATAGATGAACCGAGCAGCATATCCGCCGAAGCGTTTACAACCGCACTTTCGGTAGTGACTGTTGCACCGAGGGCTTCAAAACCCTTAATATGCTGGTCTATGGGGCGTACACCGAAATAGCAGCCGCCGGGCATAGCAACCTTCGCGGCGTTGAATTTGCCGAGAAGTGCACCTAAAAGATAATATGATGCCCTGAGCTTGCGGGTGAGCTCGTCCGGTATAAGCCTTGTGCAATCAACATTCTTGCCATCAATTACAAGTACGCCTTTTTCAGGTATTTCGACCTCTGCACCGAGGAAGCGAAGTATTTTAATCATTGTGTTGACATCGCTTATATCCGGCACATTTTCTATTCGGCAGGGCTCGTCGGCAAGAATAGCCGCCGGTATGATGCCGAGCGCGGCATTTTTTGCGCCGCTTATATTTATAACACCGCGCAGTTTATTGCCGCCGCGGATGACGAATTTTTCAGATGTACTCAAAGGGTTTGCACTCCTAACTTTGTAATCTGTACATGATACCACTTAACCTTATATATTGTATCACTATTATGAAAAAAATTAAAGAGAAAGTTTAATATTACCTGAAGATTTTTCATATAAATTTTGCATTGATTTTTGTTATCAATATACAAATATATTATTGCAAACACAGCGGCAAATAAAAATAAAAAGTACGGAAAGTTTTAAACGATCCGTACTTTTGCAAATATTATGTTACACTCAGACGAGCTCAATAATGCACATCTCAGCTGCGTCACCGCGGCGAGCGTCAGTCTTGATGAGACGGCAATAACCGCCGTTTACGTCTTTATACTTGGGAGCGATTTCGTCAAAAAGCTTTTTGACGACATCTTCCTTAGTGATATAAGCCAAAGCCTGTCTCTTATTGTGGAGACTGTCAACTTTTGCGAGAGTAATCATCTTCTCGGTCATTGCGCGAACTTCTTTGGCTCTTGTAACAGTTGTTACCATTTTGCCGTTTTCGAGCAAAGATGTGACCATATTACGGAGCATAGCGTTACGATGGTCGCTTGCTCTGCCGAGTTTTCTTGTTCCGGGCACTTTAATTCACTCCTTTGAAGAAATTGAGGATTATTCATCATCGTCACGAAGCGAAAGACCAAGTGAAGCCAATTTGGCAATAACCTCTTCAAGAGATTTTCTGCCGAGGTTTCTGACCTTCATCATATCGTCTTCGGTTTTGCTGATAAGATCTTCAACATTGTTTATGCCGGCTCTCTTCAAGCAGTTGAAGGAACGGACGGAAAGGTCAAGCTCTTCAATAGTCATTTCAAGAACTTTTTCTTTAGCACTGTCGTCTTTAACAACCATAATCTCGGTGTTTGAAACTTCATCTGAAAGCTCCACAAAAAGATTAAGGTGCTCGGTGAGAATCTTTGCCGCAAATGATACAGCCTCTTTAGCGGAGATTGTACCGTCTGTCCAGACCTCAACGGTGAGTCTGTCGTAGTCGGTTATCTGACCGACACGGGTATTGTCAACAGTGTAATTGACCTTGAGAACAGGTGTGTAGATCGAATCAATGGCTATTACGCCTAATGCAGGATCAAGGAGCTGCTTGTTTCTGTCGGAAGAAACATAACCTCTGCCCTTGTCAGCTGTGAGCTCCATTACCACATGTGCATCTGCATCGAGTGTAGCAATGTGATGCTCGGGGTTAAGAATTTCAACCTCGGAATCAGCTTTTATATCACCTGCAGTGATTTCACCGGAGCCGTTTGCCTCAATATACATAATCTTGGGGCCGTCTCCGTGTATTTTGAGAATAACGCCCTTAAGGTTAAGAACTATCTCGGTAACATCCTCTTTTACATTGGGGATAGTTGAGAACTCATGCTGAATACCGTCAATTTTAACGGATGTAATAGCATAACCGGGGAGCGAGGAAAGAAGCACTCTGCGCAGACCGTTGCCAAGTGTGATACCGAAGCCTCTTTCAAGAGGCTCTACCACAAATGAGCCGTATGCGGCTTCTTCTGCCGAGCCGGAAAACTTTACTTCGGGTTTCTCAATACCAATCATACCAAACCCTCCTTAATTAATACACAGATTTGTTTCTGGTTTGCCGTAAAGGCTGTAAGGCTAAAGAGCATTATTTCGAGTAGAACTCGACGATAAGATGCTCCTCAACGGGAGCTTCGATCTGATCTCTTTCGGGAAGGTTTACAACCTTAGCGGAGAGAGCTTCACGATTGAGATCGAGCCATGTGGGAACCGGACGGCTGCCGTTGGCTTCGATAATGTTTTTGAAAGCATCGGACTGAGCGGTTTTGTCCTTAACGGAAATAACATCGCCTGCTTTAACAAGGTAAGAAGGAATGTCAACCTTTTTGCCGTTAACGCAGAAATGTCCGTGTGTAACGAACTGTCTGCCTTCTGCGCGGGAATCAGCCCAGCCGAGAAGGTAAACTATATTGTCCAGACGGCTCTCGCAGATGCGAAGAAGGTTTTCACCGGTAACGCCCTGCTTTTTGGAAGCCATAAGGAAATACTTGTGGAACTGACCCTCAAGGATGCCGTAGTAACGTCTTGCTTTCTGCTTCTCACGAAGCTGCATGCCGTAACCGGAAACCTTTTTACGACCCTGACCGTGCTGGCCGGGCGCATAGGGACGACGCTCTAAAGCGCATTTGTTGGTATAGCATCTGCCACCCTTTAAGAAGAGCTTTTTGCCCTCACGACGGCAAAGCTTGCATACCGCGCCTGTATATCTTGCCATAATTCGTATCCTCCTATTATGTTATACACGCCTTCTCTTGGGCGGACGGCAACCGTTGTGTGGAATGGGAGTTACATCCTTAATAAGAGTAACATCAAGGCCTGCAACCTGTAATGCTCTGATTGCGGCTTCGCGTCCCGAACCGGGGCCTTTAACATAAACTTCAACAGTTTTCATACCATGCTCAATAGCAGCCTTTGCAGCGGTTTCTGCTGCGGTCTGTGCTGCGAAGGGAGTGGATTTACGAGAGCCTCTGAAGCCCATCTCGCCTGCGCTTGCCCATGAAACTGCATTACCCTGAGTATCGGTAATGGTAACTATCGTGTTATTGAAGGTGGATTGGATATGAGCCGCACCGCGTTCAATATTTTTACGCTCACGACGCTTGCGTGTTCCGACTGATTTTTTGCCGGTAGCTTTTGTAGCCATTCTAATACCCTCCTTGTCTTATTTCTTCTTATTTGCTATGGTCTTCTTCGGGCCCTTGCGTGTACGAGCATTCGTCTTGGAACGCTGACCTCTTACGGGGAGACCTTTGCGGTGACGAACACCGCGATAGCAACCGATTTCGACAAGTCTCTTGATATCGAAAGCTGTTTCACGACGAAGGTCGCCTTCAACCTTAACGTTGTGATCAATGTACTCACGTAACTTTGCTACATCGTCTTCGGAAAGATCCTTAACTCTGATGTCGGGATTGACACCTGTAGCAGCAATAATGTCGCTGGCAGTCTTGCGGCCGATACCGAAAATATAGGTAAGACCGATTTCCACCCTTTTATCTCTTGGTAAATCAACACCTGAAATACGCGCCATTTTTCAGTTGCACCTCCAAATTTGGTTTGCGCCGGAATTAGCCCTGACGCTGTTTGTGCTTGGGATTCTCACAGATTACCATGATTTTGCCCTTGCGCTTGATTATCTTGCATTTTTCGCAAATTTTCTTAACAGAAGGTCTGACTTTCATTGGAATACCTCCTAAAGTTCAGTTTTTGCCTTAAATTATTTCGAACGCCATGTGATACGCCCGCGAGTAAGGTCATACGGCGACATTTCCACTGTGACCTTATCGCCCGGAAGTATGCGAATGTAATTCATTCTCAGCTTGCCGGAAATATGGGCTAAAATTTTGTGACCGTTTTCAAGTTCGACCTGAAATGTGGTATTAGGTAACGCTTCAATTACGGTACCTTCAACCTCGATCATATCGTCTTTGGACATAACCTCTACCTCCCTACGAATCAATTTTGTTTAGGTCTGCAAGCGCCCTTCTCAGCCGCGAGTCGTATTTTAACAACTCTTCGTTTGAAATGACCGCTCCGATGGGCACTATATGCCTCGTATTCTTCAGCTTGGGTCGAGCTACGGAATACTCTTTACCGTCTGCGGCGTATACGAAATTTTTTTCGACTTCGAGCACGCACATTACTTTGCCCTTATTGCGTCCCGCTGCGGAACGCACTACGCTGCCGCGTTTTAACTCGTCGCACATCATAACTTAGTCATTATCAGCGGTCCGCTGCTTGTGATAGCTACGGTGTGTTCAAAATGAGCTGACAGCTTGCCGTCGGTCGTTTTGACCGTCCAGCCGTTGGACAAAGTCTTAACAGCTGCCTTACCCTCATTAATCATAGGTTCTATGGCAATTGTCATGCCCGGTACCAATCTGACTCCCCTGCCGGGGGTGCCGTAATTCGGTACCGCGGGGTCTTCGTGGAGGCTTGCGCCGACACCGTGACCGGTGTAATCCCTGACAACAGAATAACCGCGTTCTTCACAATATGTTTGAACTGCGCTGCCCACATCCCCCAATCTGCCGCCCGGAACCGCCTTAGCAATGCCTTCGTAAAGGCTTGCTTCGGTAGTTTCCATCAGCCGCTTTGCTTCTGCGGAAACATCTCCGCAGGCAAAAGTGGCGGCAGTATCACCGGTATAACCGTTGATACAGGCTCCGAGGTCGATACTGACTATATCGCCTGATTTCAGAATATGTGCTTTGTCGGGAATTCCGTGAATGACCTCGTCATTTATGGAAATGCATGCGGCGGCAGGAAAGCCGTTGTAATTGAGAAATGTCGGCCTTGCGCCCTTACTCTCAATAAACCTTCTTGCGATTCGGTCGATTTCCCAGGTC
>JAZLHL010000014.1:0-23592 GCA_045616765.1 Acutalibacteraceae bacterium | reverse complement strand
GCCCGCGCCGGCAGAGGTAAGTACAAGCAGCATTACCAGAAGAGCAGTATTTGAAGCATCGCTTGTGTCGGGTGAAGTCGGCTCGCCGAGCTTTGCGATATAGCCGTTGCCGCCCTGAGCTTTCCAGGCTTCGATATCTTTGATTTCGACCTTTGCGGTCGCATCCTCAAAGTATTTGCCGCAATCACACTTGTAGTAATCCTTATAGCCTGCCGCATCCTTGGTGGCAGCCTTGCCGTTCTGCTTTATGAGCTTGTGCTCATGTGCTTCAGGCTCGGTGGGCTCGGTCGGTTCGGTCGGCTCGGTCGGTTCGGTCGGTTCGGTCGGCTCAGTCGGTTCAGTCGGCTCGGTCGGTTCAGTCGGCTCGGTCGGCTCGGTCGGTTCGGTCGGCTCGGTGGGTTCGGTCGGCTCGGTCGGTTCAGTCGGCTCGGTCGGCTCGGTCGGCTCGGTCGGTTCACTTGCGGCAATGCTGAAATCATACATACTCGAGCCGCAGTAAACGGGATTGTCTTTGGTAACGGCAAATCTTGCGCAATAGTCGCCTGCTTCGGTGGGAACACCGTCAAGAAGTGTCATGGAGTAATCTTCACCGTATTTGTAAAATGCAACTTCAAGTTCGGGCTGCGGGTCGATAACTTCACCGTTTTCATCGCGAACTGTCGGTAAATCAATTTCAGGTCCTTCGCCTGCATTGAAAGGCTCGCCGTTGTTTATCTGATATTCATCGGCAGTCGGGAAATACACATACTGCTTAACGGTGAAAACGATGGGTGCAAGTTCATCGGCGGGATCAGCCGTTACGGTTTCGCCGAATACATATTCCCCATCCATATTTTCAATGTTCAGATTCTCTGCATAAAGCATTGTGCCGGTCTTTATTTTCTTAACCGAAAGAGTGGCGCCGCTGTTGCCGTAAATGGTTACGGAGCCTTCCGAATCAATTTCGCCTGCAACGGTGTTATCGCCGTTGAGCGATACGGAAAGGTACAGCTCATCATCGGTATTTGCCTTTTTGGCGATAACATCGCCGTTAATGGCGGTATCGGTAAGGTTGAGCTGAACGCCGCCCGCAAGACCTTCAATAATCAAGTCGCTGTTAATGACAAGGTCCTTGCAGTTAAGAGACTGGAATGCGTTTTCGATAATGAAGGGTTTATTTGATTCGCCCGAGAAGATAATGCCGTCGCCGTAAACATGGATGCCGTCTTCCTTTTCCTCGTAGGTCTCAGGACCGGGCTCAACGGGCGTACCCTCGTAATCAACTGCGGTAAGAGTTGCGGGCAGGAAGCCGTCGCCCGATTTCCATGCATCAATATCGGTGATTTCGATAAACCCCGCGGCATCCTCATAACGCTTGCCGCAATCACATTCGTAGTAACTCTTGAAGCCGGCAGCGGTTTCCGTCGCCGCCTGACCGTTCACAAGAACGGGAGCGTGAGTGTGATTTACCGTAATTGTTACCTTACAGGAAACAGAATTGTAATTAGTCTCGTCCACGGGAGTAAAGGTTACATCGTATTCGGTCACTTCGCTGTCTGCAATGGCAGGAATTGTATCCGGCGATGTCCATGTAAACAAACCTGCGACTTCGGTACTGTTTGTGCTTGAAACCTGAGCATAACCACCGGCAAGCGTGCTGTCCGCAAGCTTTTTGCCATAGATAATATCGCTCGGAGCAGGATTGGTATTGATATACGGTGTTGCCTTCGCGATAGAGAACAGAATCTCCTGTTTACCCTCATAATCCTCGTTGTTCTCCGGGACGGAAACAACCAGCTTATAGTTACCTGCGTTGGTGGGCGCCGCATTCAGCTTTGTCCAACTCTCGCCGTTCTTTTCATAGTAGGTGTATTCCGGGGTGATACCTGTGACAGCGTTTTGCCCATCCTTCATGGAGACAGTACCGGTGTAACCAACGGTATCACCATAGGTGTAGGTTTCCTTGTCCATGGACACGCCGCTGACGGTCAGAACGGTCTTGGATTTTTCACTATTTTTAACAATCTCTTTACCGCCAAAATATAACTTTCCGTCTGCTTTTGTTTCAAAATTGCCAAATGTATGATCCGGATAAATACCGATAATTTCCGCTCTTGTCCACAAATGAACAACGTAAGTTTTTTCTTGATTGCAAGGAATTTTACCGTCCTCAAACTGCACAGTTACCTTATGCTCCTGACAATCTGTCCATAGAAATTCCTCAGTTGAAAGTCCCAAAAGTGTAGCATCGCCAATTGTTTCAGGCCATTCAGTACAATTATTTGACGTAATGTATTTATTGCTATAGCTATATGAACTGGCGCTCGTATGGATACCTATTTTTCCATAAGCCGGAGTATAACCCTCATCTATTGCCTTAATCGCGATATCCAATGTCTTCAGGCATCCCGAATCATATAATACCGGATTTGATATTTCCGCTTTGGAAAAGGATGCCGCTTGGACAGGCATACTTGACATTGGTATAAGGGCAAACACCATTACTAATGTCAAAAGGATACTAAACAGCCTTACCTTAACACCTTTCCTGAATATTTTTTCTTTCATTCTTAAAATCATCCTTTAACTGAGTCTTATATTTTTTGTATGTTCAGGCGGTGAGAATTCGCAAAATGGTACGATTCTCCATACCCATAACTATACAAATGAAAGCATAGCACAAACCCCGTCGATTTTCAATAGGTTTTGCAAAATTTGCCGGAAAGTGCTTTTGTACCGTTTTCAGCGAATAGTTCACACTTATTTCAAAGCTTTTACCTGTTCTTTGACTATATGCACTATGGCGCGAACGCCTTTTGTGAGATATTTACCCACATTACCCGAAATGCCCGTAAGAATGGGGCTTTTCAGTTCGTTTTCACCGGTGTTCCGGATTTTCACCTCGTTAAAGCTTACATTATCGCCGTAGTATGCGGTAAGCAATGCGCCGTCGGGAGCGTTGACCGCCGCGCCGTCGGCAAATGCGGTAACATCCTTTAAATCATCTTCGTTGATGTCGCCTTTCGGAAATGCGAAAAATGCGAGCATTGCGTTTTCGCTGTTGCCGTTATATGCGGGTGCTATGGACTTACCCTGCGAAGCCACGAGGGTGTATGTATCAAGTATTTCGCCCCTTTTGCTGTAATTTTACATCCGCATTGTGTTTTTTACAATAATATTTTGGAAACATCTGTAAATCCCCTTATTATTCCTTGAAAAATATGTGATTTTGTGCTTTAATTACTTTGTATATTATAAGGAGTAATGTTATGAACTCAACAAACGATTTTTCTTTAGCGCGTGATGTGCTTAAAAATTCAAATATCGGTCTTTGGGCTATCGAAATCGACGATGGCGCCGCGCCGCGTATGTATGCCGACGATACAATGCTGCGTTTACTCGGCGTTGAAACCGTTCTTACGCCCGAGCAGCTTTACAGCGCGTGGTACGACAATGTTCACCCCGAGCATTACGATGCCGTTGCCGACGGCGTGGATAAAATGATAAGCGGCGCTCACGCGGAGATCCAGTACCCGTGGTTTTTACACGGTGAGGAAATATATGTGCGCTGCGGCGGTATGCGCAATTACGAATATAAAAAAGGCATACGCCTTGAGGGCTGCCATCAGGTTGTTACCGAGCTGCTGCATATTCAGCACCGCAAAAACAAACTCGGACAGACGGAAAACTTCCTGAGTGCCGAAATAATCACCGCCATAGGCGATGCTTACGAATCAATTTACTATGTCGATGTAAAAGCCGACAGATTCCTGTCCTTTAAGCGCACCGACTACCTCAAATCTGCCTACCACGATGTAGGCATACCTTTTTCAACGGCATTCAGTGACTATATCGAGCGCGATGTTGCCCCCGAGGACCGCGAGAAGATGCGCTCGTATATTTCACCCGATTACATCGCCGAACAGCTTGAAACAAAGACTCGTATTGATGTTTCGTACAGCGATATTCACTCCGGCACGCCGCTTTATTACGAAATGCGTATAGTGCGCCCGCGTGCTTACGAAAAAAACGGCAACATTATTATGTGCTTTATAAACCGTCAGGAAAGTACGGAACGGGAAAATAAACGCCGCGAGCAGCTTAAACGCAACTACGATATTATAGAAGTACTCGCTTCGGAATACACCTCGGTTTATTATGTTGACCTTACCACCGAGGGGCTTAAACCGTATATAATGAACGAGGAGACCGAAGACCGCGTTGGTGAGCTTTTCATAAACGATATGCTTTATTCCGAAGCATTTGAGCTTTATGTGAACTCACTCGTTTACCCGGAGGACCGCGAAATGATGCTCAACGCGGGCTCGGTCAAAAACATCCGCGCGGAGCTTGCAAATAAAAAGGCGTTCACCACCACCTACCGTTCCGACAATAACGGCGACCCGCACTACTGCGAAATGAGGTTTGTAAAAGTGGGAGCCGAAGACGGCGCGCCCGAAGCGGTTGCACTCGGCTTTGCCGACAAGGACGACGAACTGCGCGAAAAAATCGAGCAGCGCAACACGCTTGACAAGGCACTTGCCGATGCCGAAGCCGCAAATATTGCAAAAACCACCTTCCTTTTCAATATGAGCCATGATATCCGCACACCAATGAACGCGATAATCGGATTCACGAATATGGCGCAGAAGCATATCAACAACACCGAAAAAGTGGCGGACTGCCTTGAAAAGGTCGAAAGCTCAAGCCAGCATCTGCTTTCGCTTATAAACGACGTGCTTGATATGTCGCGCATTGAGTCGGGCAAAATAATCATTGAAGAAAAACCCGTAAGCGTCAAGAGCTGCACCGAGGATCTGTACGATATGATTGCCCCGAGCGCAAAGGACAAGGGCATAGACCTGCACTTTGATTTTGCGGGAAGCATTGAGCACGACCGCATCTTCTGTGACGAGCTGCGCGTGAACAGAGTGCTTATAAATATACTCAACAACGCCGTAAAATACACCAACCCCGGCGGCAGTGTCAACTACGAAATTCACGAAATCCCCTGCGAAAGAGACGGTTACTGCCGTCTGCAATTCAGAATAACCGACAATGGCATAGGTATGAGCAAGGAGTTTATGGCGCATCTGTTTGAAGCGTTTGCGAGGGAGCAGAGCTCGACCGTAAGCGGCATACAGGGTACGGGGCTCGGGCTTGCCATAACAAAAGAGCTTGTGGAGCTTATGGGCGGCAAAATCAGCGTGCAGAGCGAGCTCGGTAAAGGTACCGCGGTAAGCATTGTATTCGATTTCAGAAATGTTGAAGCCGCCGTTTGCACCGAAGCCGACGAAGACTGCGGCGATATTTCACTGCTTGAAGGCAAAAGGGTACTGCTTGTTGAAGATAACGAGCTCAACCGCGAAATTGCCAAGGATATTCTTGAAGAATACGGTATGCAGGTCGACGAAGCCGAGGACGGCATTTACGCCGTGCAGAAATGCGTGGATATGATTGAAAAAGGGCTTGAATATTATTACGATATAATTCTTATGGATATTCAGATGCCCATTATGAACGGCTACAAGGCAACCTCGGAGATCCGCAGCCTTGCAGACCCGTATGATACACATATACCCATAGTCGCAATGACCGCAAACGCCTTTGCCGAGGACAAGCAGCGCGCTTTTGAAGCAGGTATGGACGACCACCTCGCCAAACCTATAAACATTGACGAGCTTGTGCGCGTTCTGACAAAATTTGTGAAATAAAAATTATTTTTACAGGCTTATGAAAACGGACAGGAATATTTTAATTGCATTTTTGCTTAATTTTTGCTTTTCGGCATTTGAATTTTTCGGCGGCACTTTTACCGGAAGTTTCGCTATTATGTCTGATGCCGTTCACGATTTGGGCGATGCTTTAAGTATCGGCATTTCATGGTTTTTGGAACGCAAAAGCAAAAAAGCGCCCGATGAGGTTTACACCTACGGTTACGCCCGTTACTCGGTTATAGGCGGCGTTATTACCACCGTTGTGCTTCTGACCGGCTCGGTATTGATTATTTATTATTCGGCGGGGCGTTTAATACACCCCGTACCCGTAAATTATAACGGTATGCTTATATTTGCCGTAATAGGTCTTGTTGCGAACAGCATTGCCGCTTTCGTTACAAAAGAGGGCGACTCGGTAAATCAAAAAGCGGTAAATCTGCATATGTTCGAGGATGTGTTCGGCTGGGCAGTTGTGCTTATAAGCGCCGTTGTTATGAAATTTACCGACTTTGCCGTAATTGATCCGCTTTTATCCATCATCGTTTCGCTTGCGATTTTATTTAACGCTATAAAAAACCTGAAAGAAATACTCAATATCTTCCTCGAAAAAGTGCCAAACGGCGTGAAGCTTTCGGAAATTTCAGAGCACATAACAGAAATTGACGGCGTTCTGAGTGTGCACCATATTCATATCTGGTCTATGGACGGAGCAAATAATTGCGCAACTTTACACGCCGTAATTAACGGCAATGCCGAAACGGTAAAGGCTCAAATCAGAGAAGAACTTGCAGAACACGGTATTGGTCATGTGACAGTTGAAATCGAAACACCCGACGAAAAATGCACGGAAGAAAACTGCACCGGCAAAGAGATACATTCTTCCCCGCATCACCACCATCACCACCTTTAGAATAATAAATATGTTCAATACGGTCCGTTACATTTGGCTCAGAACGAAAAAAACAATAAAACAACAATGGCTTTACGGCGATTAAGCATTTTATACACCGTAAAGCCATTGTTTTTTATGAATCTTTTATATTATACGCCGCTAAATGCAGCAGACCGAATCTTATTTTTTATTTGTTTTTGCTTTTGTTTCACAATATACGCAGCGGTAAACGCCCTCGGTCTTTTTAAACACCTGGTCAAGCTCCTGCTCAACAACGCTTATGCAGCGGGAATTTTTACAGGTGCAGATATTCCTTTCGCCGCTGATTTCGACCTTGTAATCGGGGTGCTTTTCGGCTTCGTCGAGCAGCTTTAAAATAAGCGCCATACGCATATATTTGCCGTTAAGCACCTGCTTGAAGTAGCAGGCGCGCTCATCGTCATCCACCTTAACGCTTATTTCGTTTACACGCGGCAGCGGATGAAGCACAATGCAGTTTTCATTTGCAAGCCGCATTTTTTCGGCGGTGAGAATATAGGAATCCTTGAGCCTTTCATATGCTTCCATACTGTCGAAGCGCTCGCGCTGAATACGCGTCATATAAAGTACATCAAGCTGCGGCAAAGCCTCGTCAAGCGACTCGGTTTCGTAATATGCGAGGTTATTTTTGATAATAACATCGTTTTTCACATAGCCGGGCAGCCTCAGCTCCTCGGGTGAAATGAGCACGAACTCCACACCCTCGTAACGCGAAAGCGCATTTATGAGCGAATGTACCGTTCTGCCGTACTTTAAATCACCGCAAAGACCTACGGTGAGGTTTTCAAATGTACCTTTTTCACGGTAGATCGTAAGTAAATCCGCAAGGGTTTGTGTGGGGTGACAATGACCGCCGTCGCCCGCATTGATTACGGGTACATCGGCATTTGCCGCCGCTACAAGTGCCGCGCCCGCTCTTGGGTGGCGCATAGCTATAATATCGGCATAGCAGCTCATAACCTTGGCAGTATCGGCAATGCTTTCGCCTTTGGAAACCGAGGAGTTTGCGCTGTCGGACATTGAAAGCACATTGCCGCCGAGCTCGTACATAGCAGCTTCAAAGCTCATACGCGTTCTTGTTGACGGCTCGAAAAACAGCGTGGCAAGCTTTTTGCCGCGGCAGCATTCAGCATATTTTTTAGGATTTTCGGAAATATCTATTGCGGTGTTTATAAGACCGTAAAGTTCTTCTTCCGAAAAATCGGTGATATCAATAAGATTTCTCATTTATTTATCCAACTTTCATCTGAAGGATCGTTTCTGAAGGATATCAGTTTTTTAACATCAGCAGCAGCTATGTAACCCTCGTTTGCCGCAACCTCGGCTATTACATCGAAGTTTGTGAGTGAAACATTCTTTACATTTGCCGCTTCAAGGCGTTCAATGCCCTTTTTCATACCGTAAGTAAAAATGCTGACTATGCCGAGCACATCCGCACCTGCTTCACGCAGAACATCCACCACCTCAAGCACGCTGCCGCCGGTGGAAATAAGGTCTTCAACAACTACCGCTTTCTGACCTTTTTCCAATCTGCCCTCTATCTGATTCTGCCTGCCGTGGTCCTTGGCGCCGGAGCGAACATAGCCCATGGGCAGACCGAGCAGATGACCGGTAATCGCCGCGTGAGCGATACCTGCGGTGGAAGTACCCATAAGCACCTCTGCATCGGGGTAATATTCTTTGATAAGGTAAGCAAGTCCGTTTTCAACATCCGTTCTCACCTCGGGTGCGGTAAGGGTAAGGCGGTTGTCGCAGTAAACGGGGCTTTTAATGCCGCTTGCCCAGGTGAACGGCTCATCGGGGCGGAAAAATACGGCTTTTATTTTTAAAAGGTCTTTTGCTATGAGAGTTTTAAGTTCTTCCATTTTCCTTTTCCTTTCAGTCAACAAATTCGTTAATGCAGCGTTCATAAGCGGCAACCGGGTCAGCTGCCTGCGTGATAGGTCTGCCTACCACTATATAATCCGAACCGATTTTCTTTGCCTCGGCGGGTGTCATGACACGCTTCTGATCGCCCACATCGCCGTCGGCAAAGCGCACACCGGGGGTAACGGTGATAAAATCCGCACCGCAGATGCCGTGCACTTTTTCGGCTTCAAGCGGTGAGCACACAACGCCGTCAAGCCCCGCTTTTTTTGCATTCAGGGCGTAGTGCATGACCACCTTGTCGATAGGCTCGTTTATGAGCAAATCGGTTTCCATACTCTGCTGGTCGGTGGAGGTGAGCTGCGTAACGGCTATAAGTAAGGGGCGTGTGCCGTCTTCACGCGTAAGTCCCTCTATGGCGGCTTCCATCATTTTTACGGTGCCGCCTGCGTGGAGGTTGCAGATATCAACATCAAGATTTGAAAGCACCGCCATAGCCTTTTTTACGGTGGTGGGAATATCGTGCAGCTTTAAATCAAGAAAGATTTTGTGCCCGCGCTTTTTTATTTCTTTTACGATCTGCGGTCCTTCGGCATAGAAAAGCTCCATACCGATTTTTACAAAAGGCTTTCTGCCCGTAAATTTATCGAGAAATTCAAAGGTCTGCTCTGCGCTTGCAAAATCGCAGGCGATTATTACATCTTTACCCATTCATTTTCCCTCCTGCTGTATCTTTAAGATTTTCTATGCCGTATTTATCCATTACGGACGGCAGATTTTCAATAATTTCGCGGCAGACAAAGGGGTCAACAAGGTTTTGCGCGCCGATTTCGACCGCCGCAGCGCCCGCAAGCATCATTTCAAGCACATCCTCGGCGCTTGAAACGCCGCCCATACCCACTACGGGAATATTCACGGCGTGAGCGACCTGCCACACCATACGCAGCGCCACCGGGAATATTGCGGGGCCTGAAAAGCCGCCCATGGTGTTTGCTATTACCGGCTTTTTCGTTTTAAGGTCTATTCGCATACCGAGCAGCGTATTTATAAGGCTTATGCCGTCTGCCCCCGCATCCTCGCAAGCCTTTGCGATTGAGACGATATCGGTAACATTCGGTGAAAGCTTGATTATTACGGGCTTTGTCGTTACGGCTTTAACCGCTTTTACGACCTCTGCCGCCGCCTCGCAGCTTGTGCCGAAGCTCATACCGCCGCCGTGAACATTGGGACAGCTCACATTGACCTCAAGCCAGCCTACCTGCTCCTCTTTATCGAGCAAAGCACAGGTATAGGCGTAATCCTCGACCGAAAAGCCGCTGACATTTGCCATAACGGGTTTGTTGAAGCATTTTTTGAGCTTGGGCAGCTCCTCGGATATGACTTTTTCAACGCCGGGATTCTGAAGTCCCACGGCATTTATCATACCTGCTGTGCACTCGGCAATACGCGGTGTGGGATTGCCGAAGCGAGCCTCCCTTGTGGTGCCCTTAAACGAAAATGTGCCGAGTATATTTATATCGTAAAGCTCTGCGAACTCGTAACCGTAGCCGAATGTACCCGAGGCGGGAATTACGGGATTTGAAAGCTCGATACCGCAGAGGTCAACGCTCAGTCTTCCCATAAAATCTCCTCCTTTTTAAGAACGGGACCGTCCTTGCAGATGCGTTTATTGCCCGTAATGGTTTTGCACGAGCAGCCCATGCACGCGCCGAAGCCGCAGCCCATACGCTCCTCAAAGCTGAACTGCCCGGAAGTAACGGTCTCTTTATAAACGGCTTTAAGCATCGGCTCGGGGCCGCAGCAGTAAAAATAATCGTAATTTTTCGGCAAGGCATCGGTCACAAAGCCCTTAACTCCCCGACTGCCGTCGGCGGTGGTTACCGTGACATCGCAGCCGAGCGCCTTGAATTCATTTTCGTAAAAGACTTCATCGGCAGTGTTGAAGCCGAGCACAGCAAAGACCTTTTTGCCCTCTGAAATCAACTTTTTTGCGAGCAGATAAAGCGGAGGAACGCCCACGCCGCCGCCCAAAAGCAGCGCCGTATCGCCGCAAAGACTTAAATCGTAGCCGTTGCCGAGCCCTGTAAGAACATCGAGTTCTGTGCCTGCGGCATAAGTGCTCATAATTTCCGTTCCCCTGCCTACGACCTTATATATTATAGTAAGGCAGCCGTCAATGCAATCGCACACGGATATGGGGCGGCGCAGGAAGCAGCCGTTTAATCTGATATTCACAAACTGACCTGCGGCGGTAATTTCGGATGTATCACCGCAAAGAGTCATTTTGTAAACGCTTTTCGCAATAAGAGTGTTTTCGGTTACTGTAAAAATACTCTGTTTCATTTAAGCTCCTTACGAATCAATGGTAGAAATGGTAAGCGTTGTTTCTTCAAGTACATCAAGCAACACACGAACGGTGTCGAGCGACGTGAAAATGGTTACATTGTTTTCGGTGGCGCAGCGGCGGATAGCAACGCCGTCATCATAATGTATGCCGGACATGATCGAGCGAGTGTTGATTACATAGCTTACATAGCCGGCGCGTATGGCATCGAGAATTTCTTCGCTGCCCTCGCTGATTTTTTTGAGAACATGGGTACGGATGCCGTTTTCTTTAAGGAATGCGGCGCTGCCTGCGGTCGCTTCGATATTGAAGCCCATATTGTAAAATCTTCTTATAAGCGGCAGAGCTTCTTCCTTGTCCTCATCGGCAAGTGTCACGAAAACGGTACCGTAATTCTGCAGATTCATACCCGAAGCGACAAGCGCCTTATACATAGCTCTGTGGAGCTTATCGTCATAGCCGATTGCTTCGCCGGTCGATTTCATTTCGGGTGAGAGATAGGCATCGAGTCCCTTGATTTTATTGAACGAGAATACGGGTACTTTCACATAGAAGCGTTCCTTTTCCTCGGGGTAAAGGGCGAATATACCCTGCTCCTTTAAGGACTTACCGAGAATTACCTCGGTAGCGATATCGGCAAGCGAATAGCCGGTTGACTTTGAAAGGAACGGAACGGTTCTTGATGAACGGGGGTTGACCTCGATGATATAAACATCGTCGTTGCGGTCAACTATGAACTGAATGTTGTAAAGACCGATTATGCCGATACCCAGACCGAGTTTTTTTGCGTACTGCAGAATGATGCCCTTTACTTTATCGGAAATTGAGAATGCGGGATATACGCTTATGGAGTCGCCGGAGTGTATGCCCGTTCTTTCAACAAGCTCCATAATGCCGGGCACGAACACATCTCTGCCGTCGCAGATAGCATCGACCTCGACCTCTTTGCCCTGAATGTATTTGTCAACAAGCACGGGCTTGTCCGCATCTATTTCAACGGCGGTTTTAAGGTAGTGGCAAAGCTGCTCATCGTTGGAAACTATCTGCATTGCTCTGCCGCCGAGCACGAACGAAGGACGAACAAGCACGGGGTAGCCGATTTCGTTTGCGGCTTTAAGACCGTCATCAATATTTGTAACCGCCTTGCCCTTGGGCTGAGGAATACCCAGGGAGATAAGCACCTTTTCAAAGCTGTCGCGGTTTTCGGCGCGCTCGATTGCTTCGCAGTCGGTGCCGATTATCTTCACGCCGCGCTCCATAAGGGGCTGAGCAAGGTTGATTGCCGTCTGACCGCCGAGTGAAGCGACAACGCCCTCGGGCTTTTCAAAGTCGAGTATTGCCATAACATCCTCAGGCGTGAGGGGCTCGAAATAGAGCTTGTCGGCTGTGGTATAGTCGGTGGAAACGCTTTCGGGGTTGTTGTTGATTATTATTGCCTCATACCCTGCACGCTTGATTGTCTGCACGGCGTGCACGGTGGAGTAGTCGAACTCAACGCCCTGACCGATACGGATGGGGCCTGCACCGAGCACTACGATTTTCTTTTTATCGGTAAGGCGCGATTCGTTTTCGCCGGTATATGATGAGTAGAGGTAGGCTATATACTTGCCCGTGTGCAGTGTATCCACCATTTTGAAAATCGGGATTATGCCGTTCGCCTTGCGTTTGTTGTAAACCTCTATTTCCTGCAAATTCCAAAGATTTGCTATGTATTTATCCGAGAACCCTAAAACTTTCGCTTCTTTAAGCACCGACACGGAGTTGACATTTTCTTTAAGTGTATTTTCCATATCGACTATTTTCTTGAAAGAGTCAAGGAAAAGCTCGGTGATTTTGGTGATTTCGTGGAGTTCTGCCACGCTTGCGCCGCGGCGCAGTAATTCAAATACTGCATAAACCACATCATCCTTTGATTCTGCGATATACGCTTTAAGCTCGCCGTCTGTCATTTTATCGAATTTCGCAAGGCGGAAATGGCACACGCCCGTTTCAAGCGAACGCACGGATTTAAGCATACATTCTTCAAGCGTGGAGCCTATGCCCATAACCTCGCCCGTGGCTTTCATCTGTGTGCCGAGGGTGTTGGGCGCATCGGCGAATTTATCGAACGGGAAGCGCGGGAATTTTGCCACGATGTAGTCAAGGCTCGGCTCGATTGCCGCGGTGCCGCCTGCAACGGGGATATCCTCCAGCGCCATACCGAGTGCGATTTTTGCGGTAACTCTTGCTATGGGGTAGCCGCTTGCCTTGGAAGCAAGTGCCGATGAACGCGATACTCTGGGGTTGACTTCGATAAGGAAGTATTCGCTTGATGTCGGATTGAGAGCGAACTGCACGTTGCAGCCGCCGGAGATTTTCAGCTCGCGGATGATTTTGATTGCGCTGTCGTTGAGCATTTTTAAATCGTGGTCATTGAGCGAAAGAATGGGCGCAACGACTATACTGTCGCCCGTATGAACGCCTACGGGGTCCACATTTTCCATACCGCATATCGTTATGGCGCGGTCGTTGGAATCGCGCATAACCTCAAATTCGATTTCCTTATAGCCTTTAACGCTCTTTTCGATAAGCACCTGATGAACGGGCGAAAGCTTGAAGGCATTAAGACCGATTTCGATAAGCTCTTCCTCATTATTGGCAAAACCGCCGCCCGTGCCGCCGAGCGTGAACGCAGGGCGAAGCACTACCGGGTAACCGATTTCGAGTGCCGCTTTTTTTGCTTCTTCGAGATTATAGGTGATTTCGGAGGGTATAACGGGCTCGCCTATGGATTCGCACATTTCCTTGAACAGCTCGCGGTCCTCGGCACGCTCGATACTTTCACTTGATGTGCCGAGCAGTTCAACGCCGCATTCTTTTAGAACACCTTTCTTTTCAAGCTGCATTGCAAGGTTAAGACCCGTCTGCCCGCCTATGCCGGGAACGATCGCATCGGGGCGCTCGTAGCGCAGGATTTTTGCGATGTATTCAAGTGTGAGCGGCTCCATATAGACCTTGTCCGCAATGGAAGTATCGGTCATAATGGTTGCGGGATTGGAGTTGCAGAGTATTACCTCGTAGCCCTCCTCCTTAAGTGCAAGGCAAGCCTGTGTGCCTGCGTAGTCAAATTCCGCCGCCTGACCTATAACTATGGGGCCGGAGCCGATTATAAGTACCTTTTTGATATCCGTTCTTTTTGCCATAACTTTTACCTCCCGAAGTTTTTGCTGTATGAAACTGTACCGCCGCAGACTGTCAGTAAGCATCTGCCGCTAACTCTGCTGCCCGCAAACGGTGTCGATTTGCCTTTTGAAAGAAATTCCGCCGTGTCGATTATGTATTCGTCATCAAGATCCCACACCGTAAAGCCGTTATACGGTATACCGAAGCGCTTTCGCGGATTGACCGCAAGCAGCTCGATAAGCTTTTCAAGACTTATAATGTTCTTTTTAACAAGCCCCGTATACAGCAGGCTGAACGATGTTTCTATACCGACTATGCCGAACGCGCTTTTTTCAAGCCCCCGCGCCTTTTCCTCGGCACTGTGGGGAGCGTGGTCGGTGGCTGCCATATCCACGGTGCCGTCGCACACGCCGTCGATAAGAGCGAGCCTGTCCGCCTTTGAGCGAAGCGGCGGATTCATTTTGAAGTCCCCGCTTTCGCGCAGGTCGTTTTCATCAAGCAGCAGGTAATGCGGTGCCGTTTCGCAGGTGACATTCACGCCGCTTTTTTTCGCATCGCGTATAAGCTCCACGCTCTCTTTGCACGAAATGTGGCACACATGGTAGCCGCACCCCGTTTCGGCGGCGAGCTTCAGGTCGCGCTCAATGGGCTTCCACTCACTTTCGGAGCAGATTCCGCGGTGAGAATGTGCGGCGGCATAGGCGCCTGCGTGTATATAGCCGCCGTGCAGAAGCGAATTATCCTCACAATGAGCGACTATGAGTTTATTGAGTGATTTCGCAGTGAGCATCGCTTCGCGCATCATTTCCGTGCTCTGCACGCCCTTGCCGTCGTCGGAAAATGCGATAACATTTTCAGCCATACCGCGCATATCGGAAAGCTTTTCGCCCTGCTGACCGACCGTAATCGCGCCGTAGGGGTAAACCGCTATTGCCGCGCTGTTTTTTATTGCTTTAAGCTGATGCGATAAATTTTCGGCACAGTCCGGCACCGGATTCAGATTCGGCATGGTGCACACCGCGGTATAGCCGCCGTGAGCCGCCGCAGATGAACCCGTTTGCACCGTTTCCTTATAAATAAATCCCGGCTCGCGAAAATGAACGTGCACATCGCAAAAGCCGGGAAAAACGATTATATTGCCGTTTAAAACGGAAAAATCAAGCGAGGAAATGAATGATATATCCGCATCCGAAAGAAAAGCGGGAACGGCGGCAGATCCAAATATTTTAACTTTACCGAGTTCCGCCATCTTAATTCCCCCTCAAAAAAGCCTTGCCGCAGATACGGCAAGGCGCAGTTACACTGATTTAAGCGGATATAAACATACCCACAGTTTGCACATCTTGCCGATATCTCGTATCGACTTAAAGATTTTAATAATACTAACATAATTTGAGAGAAATGTCAATACAAGTTTTTCAATATATCTTTCGTTAAAATTTTTCAATATATCTTTCGTTAAAGAGGCCGGAATTTTGAGCATTTCGCTCTGAATTCCGACCTCTTGATTCATCAAGCGCAGAGTTAACTGTTTCCTTGAATTCCGGTTTATGAAATCGACAGGCTGTCCCTGTCTTTCACCCTGTTATTGTCCAAAACCTTGGTATGAGCGTTCTGCTTTTTCATAAGCTCCTGCTTTTTCTCGACCGCGGCATTAACGGTCTCAAGCAACTCGCTTCTGCTTGCTTTCATATTGCCCTTTGCGACGCCTACCGCATCTATCATTTTGTCGGTATCCTTCAAGGTTTTGTCCATCTCGTCATATTTTTTGGCGGCACCGTCTGCAAAATCGCACAGTCTTTTTGCATAGTCAAGGCGGTATTTGCGCTGAGTTGAAGCGAACGGACGGGTTTCGGTTGCCTTTTTGTCAAGATAATTCTGCGCGGCATCTCTGATATTTTCAAGCATTCTCTTATAATCGGCAAGTGAGCAGTTCGCGCCCAGATCATCATCGGTTTCTTTATATCTTCTGACAGCCGCTACCATATCATTGAATTCATCACTGTTTTCATGGCCTTTCTTTTTGGCACACTCTGCAGTATCGAGGTATGTCTTTATGCGTGAAGACGCTTCCGCCTTTGTGTCCGCCCAATAGTTGCCGCCGAGATGGTTGTGACTGTTCAGCCTTACGCTCTCTCTGAACTTTTCCTGCATATCCGACAATTTATCGTACTCTTTGGCAAATGCTTCTATTTTTTCGGCATGCCTGTCGGTCGTTTCGGAAAGCTTTTTGGCACTTTCCGCATCCTCTTTAAGCCACTGCAGCTTACTTTCCGCCGACTCGTAACGATAGTGTGCATCTGCCCTTTTTGCTCTTTCCGTTTCCATTTCGGCAGTCAGATACTCATGTTTATTCATAAGCTTCTCTTTGGCATCAACTATCTTATCGCGTTTGCTGAAAAGCTCCTTTAGCTTGGCATCGAAAGTATTTGCCGCCGTCTTCTGTTCAAGCTCCTTGGCTTCATTCTGCAGCTTTACAATTCCGGCTTCAAGTTTATTCTTTTGGTCAATAAGAGACTGCTGGCGCATCTCAAAAGCCATCCTGCTGTTTCCCACAGAAATCATCTCGTCGCCTTTGGCGGCAATATCATTTAAGACCGGCAGCACCTTATCGGCACGAACACCGTTAAGTCGCGGATCGCCGTCTTTAATTGCAAGCATTTCGGTTATCTCGCTGTTGAGGCTGTCTGCGGCCTTACCGGAAAGCCTGAAAAGATCTGACGGCGCAGTGACTTTTTCGTCCATTTCCTTGGACATTTTTTCGGATGCGCCGTAAATCTCTTTAAATTCGTCCCTGAATTTCACAAAATCGTTATAGAACTCCAGAGGCTTCAAAACACCGGCAAAATTAATGTTTCTGTACCCTTCAAGAACCTTGGGAGGCAGCTTTGTATACTTTCTGCCGTCTTCAAGCATCGCCCCCACCTTTTCGGGCGGCATTTTGTCGTAGCCGTGTTGGGCAAGGTAGGAATTAAATCTGTTCTCAAAAAGCCGGATATTGTTTCTGGTGTTTATATCGTGAGCAAGCTCGCTTTTCAGCTCGGTCGTTACGCGAACCTCAGTTGATGCACCCTTTTTGACCACGGCGTTTTCCAGCTCGTTGAGCTCACGACTGTAATTCTTGTATGTATCATTTACTTTTTCTGCCTGAACTTCAATTTCCGTAATCTGCTGTGAAAGTTCCAGAGAGGTCGTTGAATTTTTATTTATGCTCGCATAAATATCGTTCAGCCTTGCAACATTGCGGTCAAGCTCCTCCTTATGAAGACCTTCCCTCTCCTGCAAATCACGGATCTGCTCATTGATTTCATCAAGCGATTTTTCATTTTGTTCAAGCTGTTTATTGATTTCGCTGAGCTCTTGGGTATATTGCAATATAGTCCGCATCGTTTCGGCGTAAACTTTTTTGTATTCCGCTTCAAAAGTTTTTACCTCATCGAGTTTTGCATACTCATCATACAAATTCTGTGTTCTGAGCATTTCTTCGTGATATTTCTTTTTCTTCGCATATAAATCGGCGTAGCTGTCATACGGAAGCTGCTCGTCAAACGAATACAGCGCCTCTCTGTATCTATCCTGCTGCGCACCGTACTCATCGATTTTGTTCTCTACCGCGGCGAATTTTTCCATACCGGACATAGCCTTGATCTCATAGAAAACATCTTTCAGTTTAGAGGATGCACGGTAAATACGGCGGAAATTATCCGTATCCATTTTCTGATTGAAATCTTTTGTTGCCTGCGGATTGTATTCCGAAGGTGTGGGCAGATCATCACCCGGGAATTCGCAGTCATGGCTGAGGTTCTTAAATGCTTTATTGACCTCTTCCGGTTCGCTTTTGCTATCTTCAATTACATTGAAATAGGATTCGATCCTCTCAAATGTATAGTTGAGAGCATCATAGTTCTCCTTAAGCTCCTTTTCAACGCTGCCGGCTTTGACGGAATTAAAGAATTCCTCACGAATGGCGGCAATTTTCTGTCTGACAGCTGCAAGATCATTTTTAAAATTCGGATATTTGGGTGGCATAAAATTTACCTCACTTTCTGTTTTCTGACCGTAATACTCCGAAAACGGCAAAAAAATTACATAGTTATTATAACATACTCACCGTATTTGTAAAGAATTTCACAGGAATTATTTGCCATGTGTCAAATCGTACACATACGAATCCCTATAATATGCTCAACGCAATGAACAAGCCGCATAGTAACTCATTTGATCTGTTGCTCAAGTTCACGAAACTCCTTTGTGTCAAAAAACTCAATCAGCGTTATACCAAGCCCGTCACACAACATTTTTATTGTAACAATTCCGGGGTTTTGACTTTTGCCGTATAGAATACTTTTTATTGTGGACGGTGAAACCGCCGATTCCGTTGCGAGCTTGTGAATAGCCATATTGCGTTCATCAAGAAGTTGAAAAATTCTGTTTTTTACTGCTGTATAAGTATCCGTAAATATCGTCTCCTTTTGTCTTAATTACCGTTATGTAAGCAATTACAGTATAAATATTCGCGTTTGACAAAATGGGCGATATATGATACTATCGGTCTATATATAGACCATTTTATATTGTTATTGTTTATTAAATTCCGTAAAGGGAGGATTAATATGAAACAAATGGTATGTGAAATGTGCGGGGGCACGGATATTGTCAAGCAGGATGGCGTATTCGTCTGTCAGGGCTGCGGAATGAAATATTCCGCGGAGGATGCAAAAGCGCTTATGTGCGACTGTGCCGCCGGAACACAAAACGCCGCAGGGCAGAGCAACGAAGATAAATTAAACTCGCTGTTAACGCTGGCGCGCCGTGCGCGTGATTGCGAGGATGCGGTGAATGCCGCAAAATACTATGATATGATTCAGGAGCTTGACCCCGACAGTTGGGAAGCACTTTTTTACAGCGTTTATTTTAATTATGCTGACGATAGCTGGACATCAAAATGCACTATGTGCCTGAAAAATGTATTTAAGCTTATTGAAACAAAGGTCGAAGGTTTCGACAAACAGACGGAGGCGATCTGCGACGTTGCAAAAAAAGTTATGTTAAGAAGCGACAAAATTGCCGTTGCCGCACGCAATGAGATGTTGGAAAAGTGCAATTCTCCCGAATATTCCGGAATCTTGCAGGCAGCTTACTTCGCATATGAGGCTCGGCTTACAATTTTACCGATACTGAACACCTCTCTCGGCAATTTGATTTCGGATTTCTGCAGCAACAAGGATTTTATGAAGCTTGCCGTAATGGCATGGAAAACCGGCATAAACTATGCCGTCAATGAAGAATGCTCCTTTGACGAAAGCGATTACTCCGATATTATTGAAAAAATCAAAAAGTTCGAGCCGTCTTATGTTGTTCCGCAGCCGATGCACGCCGGTTATCCGCAGAGCTTGCTGAATGTTATCAGAAGCGAAAAAATGCAGGCATCGGAAGCACTGGCAAGAAGAAGAAAACTGCCGGAGCTGAAAAAAGAAGTGCGCACACTGAAAACCGCGCAAAATCAATACGATACATTATCCAAGCAGCATGCGTCATATTCCGGAAAAATTACTTTCTTTATATTTTGGACTTTATTCTTTTTCTTTTTTGTTTATATGGCATACGAATATCCATACGACGAAGAGGAATTTTATCTGGCAGGAACATTTCTTGCACTCATACCCGGAATAATCGGAACAATATTTTTTGCGGTAAAGAATACCGGAAAAAGCGAAAGAATCAAACTACTGCAGGAATTGATTGAAAAGTGGGATGATATCGAGCCGGCAAACAGCACAACCCCCGCCGACGAAAGCGACCAAAAAACCGAGAGCTCCGAAACAGGTATTCCTTCTGCCGAGGATTTATATATTTCCGACCCTGAAAGAGTATACCTTTTGGCAAGGGATGTTATGGAAGATGATAACATTGAGGCCTACGAAGCAGCGCTTGCCGATTTTGAATCGATTCCCGATTATAAGAATGCGCGCGAGCTTGCCGAAAAATGCCGCAAGAGAATAGAAGAACTCGAAAACGGCTCCCGATAACCTACCGTCTGCCCGCCTATGTGTCAAATCGTACACATACGGATTTATATAATAACGGTAATTCGCGGCAACAAGCCGCGATACAGAAAAGGAGGTGAAAGTAATGACTAAACAGTTCAGAGTAAAGTTTACGCTTGATAATCACCAATACGAAGAAATCGTAACGGCAGCCAGCCAGACCGAAGCCAAAAACCTTATCATCGCAAGATACAGCGGTCACAAAATAACGGCAATTTTTGTTTACAACGTATAACTCTCAGCCGCGCCCCCTTTGGTTTGCCGAAGGGGGCAAGCACATCAAAAGGAAGGTCAACATTATGTTTTACATATATCAATACCACAACGAAACACACGGTCCGGCTTTTACTGTTGTTGACGACAAAATCTACCAGGGCAGACCGTGCGGGCAGAACCCCGTTTATGAAATACACGGTGAAAAAATCGTGCAGTACCTCGGCAACGGTGTTCCCGTTTACACGGTAAACGGCGACAATATTTACCGTGGGTACGACCACGCCGGTGTGCCCATGTTCAAAATACGCGGCGACAGCATCTACGCGGGAATATCCACAAACACGCTGCCGATATATGTTATACGAAACCACGGCTGAAAAGTCCGTATAACCGTACTTTACAACGAAAAACCCGACTTTTTTTCGGAAACTGTTTACATTTTGATACCGTTTATGCTATATTCCACTGCGTTGAGAAAAAATGCACACTGTCAGATTGAAAAGGAGATTTTGTATGTTGGATTGCGAAAAATTTTACGGCATCGGCGATGACCTTGAACCCGAGGATTTTATTGAGCTCATGTCTGAATGTCGCGACGAAAACAACGTTGTTTACATCCCCGGCTGGAAGCTCGGCAGAATCGATGACTCCGGCAAGACCTACCGCTGCACAGTCGACCTGAACTGCAAAAATACCGAAACGGCAAAAAAAGAACTGAATACGATTATTACAAGCCTCGGCAGAATTGCAGCCTGTTCCGATAAGCTCACCGCAAATTGCGAGCACAACCGCAAAATTCTCGGTGATGAGGATTTCGCGATCTGGCACACCTATTTACGCGCCTTTGAAAGCACCGACCAAAAAGGTAAAACCGCAGAATGTAAAAACCGCATCGGCGATAATATTTTTGCTTTACGCCTGATGCAGCAGGTACGCAGAATGTATGCCGCAATTAAAATGGGCTCCTCTGCCGAAGAGCTGCGCAGCTCAGGAAGAAACCTTGCCGCTTCGCTGGTGATACACCGCTTCGGCTCTGCCGTATATTGCGTTGATAATACAGTACGCGACCGGCGCGAATATGTGCGCTACCTTGAATTTATTGAGGATGACGACAAACTCGACGAATTTTACAGACCGTCGAAAAAGAACGGCTCCAAAGCCATGGCGCCGCTGTATGTTTACTTTATTCTGTGTGAATATTCAAATTGCTGCCGCCACCTTACACAGGAGCGTATTCTTCAGTATCTTGAAGAAATATACAGTGTATCAATGGAGCGCAAAGCTTTAAGCAGAATAATTCACGCTTTGAGCGATTTACTTCCCGATTTCTATACCGACAGACAAAGCGGAACATGGGTCGAGCAGGAGCCGTAAAGCTCCTGCTTTTTATGTCTTTTACCTTAAAATGCGATTATTACATAGTAATTATGTATGTTTCATATTGCATTTAATTTTGTCTGCGCTATAATGTAAGAAGCAATTCAAAGGCGGTGCTTTTATGTTTGCAAAAATAATATCGTTTATTCTTTCCATCATCTTTATGCTCAACACCCTGCTCGTCGGCTCGCTGCCGTTTTCGGGTGGGCTTCGTCTGCTCGTTCCCGAAAAATGGGAGCTTTGCGTGGGCGACAGCCGCACGGTGGATTATGTGTTTGAAGATGACACCGAGGACCGCATACTCAGCTGGAGCGTTTCGCCCGCTGATGTAGCAAAGGTTGATAAATGGGGCAGAGTTACCGCACTCAATACGGGTGTTGCCACAGTTACCGCTACCGGCTCGCACGGACTTAAGGACAGTGTAAAGCTCAATGTTGTGGCTGAACCCACACTCAGCAGCGGTGCCGCAGCCAAGGTCGATTACCTCGGTTCAGCCGTTAAAGAGGTTGACAATTTCCAGAAAATCGTCACCCGTTACGCCAACGGCAACAAGAGCATACCCGATTTTGTTACCACCGCCAAAGATTATTCAAAATGCCAAAAAGCAGTTACCGCAGACGGCTCCGTATGGGAAATAACCGAATACGGCGTGCTGCGCACCGCAAAGAACGCCCCTACTGAAAAAGATAAACTTCAGCGCTTTATGGGTGACCGCTACTTCTATTCCGCAGATACCTCCGCACCGAATGTGCTTGCAATATTCCCCGACGGCGGCAACGGTATATGGACTTTGATGGAAGCGGGCGTTACGCACATTGATATGCAGAAAATAAGCGGCACCGACAAGGCTGCCGAAATGAGCCGTTTCACTCAGCAAAATATTTCGCGCCGCGGCATGGTTGATGCCGGCTACAATTACGGCGGTACATGGCGCTCCTACGAAAGCGACAATGACGGTCTGTGGACCTCGATGTACGGCGCAGGCGAGCTTATGCGCTATGCTGTGCTGCGCGATGACCCGAACGCAACACCCGAAGAAGTTGCCGAGGCAAGAAAAACCGCATATCTCAGCGCAGAAGCGGTGCTTATGCTCTCGTACATTTCCGCAAGAACGGGAACTGTTGAAGCATACAAACGCCTTATGACGAACGGCTCGGTTACGGGCGGCGCAAACGACCACAGATTTACCGCACAGGCACTCGTCAAGGGCGGCGACTACTCGGTATTCATACCCGGTCAGAGCCCCGCGCAGCAGTTTGCGACCGCAAAAGACCTTATGTTATTCACAGGTAAAACCGCGTTGCTTGCAAATGACAAGCTCGCGAGCCCCTACGATGCTTCCGCGTGGTCAAATCCCGCCGAAAATCCCGGTACCGAGTACGAAAAGCAGACAAAAAATCTTGAAGGCTTTATTGCAAGAACATACTCCTTAAAGCAGGAAGGCAGCGGCACATGGGGCGATATTTACTGGCAGCATAACGGTGACGGCACCGCAACGGGCGTTTCCTCGCTCACCGAGGATAGCGGCGACTACCTCATCAACGGCGAAAATATGCGCGGTGCAACGGTTGATGCCTCCGGCGAAATCCCCGCAAGACTCTGGAATGACCTTATAGGCGGCGGCTACACCGTAAGCGATGTTATCTATAAGGGCGACACAAGCGGCGATGAGATCATCGGCCATATGTTTATTTATAAGCTGATGTACGACATCCTCGGCGAAGAGGATGAAGAACTCAGAGGTCTTATAGTAAATGCTATTGACAATATCGCTCAGCACATCTCAGAAAACGGCTACCAGCTTGTAGACGGCACAGGTCAGGGCACGACATGGGGCAAATATGACCGCCAGACCTTCCTGAGCGGCGGCGGTCTTGCCATGGCTCCGCTTCATTCCGAAGTGCTTTTATGCGTATTCAAAACCGCGGCGTATATCACCGGCTACGAAAAGTG
>JAZLHL010000013.1:0-33261 GCA_045616765.1 Acutalibacteraceae bacterium | reverse complement strand
GTCGCGGAGGAGAACGATATTTTTTGGAGGCGACACCCGGATTTGAACCGGGGCATCAGGGTTTTGCAGACCCACGCCTTACCACTTGGCTATGTCGCCATATTTACTTTTACGCGGAATGTTTCTCTCGCTTTGCTCGTGCCCTTTTCGAGCCTTGGAAAAGCGACGAAACGGCAAAGGCAATTTCCCTCGGAAATGCTATATAAAAAATGGAGCGGATGACGAGGCTCGCCCGCTGCGCTTCGCTTGCGGCACGCACACGGCCACCGAAACATTCCCCCGGAATGTTTCTCTCGCTTTGCTCGTGCCCTTTTCGAGCCTTGGAAAAGCAACGAAGCGACAAAGGCGATTCTCTCGGAAATGCTATATAAAAAAATGGAGCGGATGACGAGGCTCGAACTCGCTACCTCCACCTTGGCAAGGTGGCGCTCTACCAGATGAGCTACATCCGCATAATAAGGATGAGCTGAGGAAACTCATCCATGGTGCCTCCGGTCGGAGTCGAACCAACGACACGAGGATTTTCAGTCCTCTGCTCTACCAACTGAGCTACAGAGGCAAAAAAGATGGCGACCCGGATCGGGCTCGAACCGACGACCTCTAGCGTGACAGGCTAGCGTTCTAACCAACTGAACTACCGGGCCACCTGATGGTGGGAACAATAGGGCTCGAACCTATGACCCCCTGCTTGTAAGGCAGGTGCTCTCCCAGCTGAGCTATGCTCCCGTGTGTCGCACCAGCGACGTTTGATAATATACACTATTCGCTCCGATTTGTCAACACTTTTTTTCGATTTTTTTAAAGTTTTTTCAAAAAAATTGAAAATGGTGTTTCGGTTGCATTTACCGCATATATATGATATATTATCAGCATATGGATTTCAACAAATTTTTGGAGTTTTCGCATTATGAACAAAAATATTGCAAGAGCACTTGCTCTTATTTTATCCGCTGCCGCACTTATTTCTTTTACCGCCTGCGGCGAGGTTACAAGAACGAAAGAAATAAAGGCGGAGCTTACGCAAACAGAGGTTATTTTAAAGAGCACAGCCGACGAGGAAGAAGCATTTTCCGATTTTATGCAAAAGTTCATGCCGGGATTTACCGTGCCGGGTTTACTCGAGGGTGTTATCCCGCAGGGAATTTGCTTCGATGAAGAAAATTCATTATTTATAATAAGCGGTTACTATGAAAACGGCGAATTTAATTCCGTACTTATGACCGTTACGGACAAGGGCATTTTTAAAGGTTACTATCCCCTTTTGAACACCGACGGCACCGTTTACAACGCTCACGCAGGTGGCATAGGCTGCAGCGAAAGCACTGTATTTTTAACAAGCGACGGCGAATGCCGCACATTCGACAAATCACTTTTAGCTTCTGCAAGCGGCACTGAAATAAAATTTGAATCCGATTTTAAAATCACCACAAAAGGCTCGTTTGCAAATGTGAGTAACGGTGTATTGTGGATTGGCGATTTCATAGAATCCAAACAGAGCGAGCGCGAAAAATCGCAGTCCGTTACAACTCTTGAAAGCGGCGAAACTTTTTATGCGTTGTGTGAGGGATATATCCTTAAAGACGGTTTGCCCGATGTGGCAAAAATCAATTCGGAGGCAAACGGCTACATTCCCGATTACTATATAGCCGTACCCGAGCAGGTGCAGGGTATGACGGTAACACTTGCCGGCGATTACATATTCAGCACAAGCTACGGCAGAAAGAACAATTCGGTTATTTATGTTTTCGGTGATATTCTTGACACCGAAAAAGCCACCGCCGTAACAGTCGACGGCAAAAATGTAGATGTTTATGCATGCAGCAGCGATTCGCTCAAAAAGACTTATACAGCGCCGCCCATGGCTGAAGGTGCAGTCACCGCAAGCGAAAAGGTTTACCTGCTGTTTGAATCGGGCGCGGCAAAGTACAGAAGCCACGGCGGTAAATTCCCGACGGATAAGATATATATCGCAAATTTCGGATAATCGGGAATCACATTCCTCTTGCATAACTCTTGTGCGCACGCAAAAAATGCAGATGCACCGTTTTTAAACGCGGTGCATCTGCGCTGTTTTACCACACTTGTTCATAGACTGCATCGCATTTTTCGGATGCCGGGTCATTGTAGAATTCGATTTTAATGTAGTTTTCGGGATTATTCAGGGCGAAAGCAACGCTTGCGGTGAAAGTACCCTCGGCGCCCACCTCACCGGGCTCAAAAAGCCCTTTTTGCGGAAAGACCTCGAGGCTTTTGCCGTTTTTATCGTAAGCTTTAAAATGAGTATCACCTATTGAAATTCCGTGACTTATATCATCATTTGTGAATTCATAGACCACAACGGCAACGCGGTCTGCTTTGGGCGCGTTTCCACTGTCGGTGTCAGGCTCGGCATCGAAAACAGCGGTTATTTTAATTGAATAACTCCCCTCCTGAGATATTATGGTCGCAGTGGGCTCGGTCAATGTGCTTTCGGCAGCAGACGGCTCGGCGCCGTCTTTTTTTATTGCCGCTGCCGCAATAATGGATACTGTAAGGAACGCAGCAGCACAAATCAGAATTATTTTATTGCGTTTCACTTGTTCACCTCACGGGAATAAATTTTTTAAGCTTGAATGAGTATATGTATATTTCAGCAACGGGCACACCGCGGCACTGTGTTAGAGCATCGGCATATATTTCAAGCTGACTGCGGTAAATACGCACATATTCACTTTCATCGGTCATATTATCTGTCTTGTAGTCTATAAGCACCGCTTTGCCGTTTTCTATGAAAGCACAGTCAAGCTTACCCTGAACGACTATCTGTTCATCGCGCACATTTTCGGGAATATCGGGGTACAGTTCCCCTGCTTTTCGCAAAACATTAAACTCATATTCTTTCAAAAGCTCATCGGAATCAAGCAGGCGTTTACCGACGGGTAAAGTAAGAAATGCACTCACCGCTTCTCTGTCGAGCACCTTAAGCTCTTCTTCGTTCATTTTATGCTCGTCGGCAAGGCGTTTTTCCTCATCGGCTATACTTAAAGCCGCCTTCTTAAAATCGCAAAGCTCAAGGAATTTATGTATGGCGGTGCCACGCTCGGCACCCGTAAACGCTCCGCCCGCAAACGACGGCTTTGATACGGCAAAATACTTTCGCTCGGTGCTTTTTGCTTCGGCTGAAGATGCCGTGCGCTTTGCAAGCACACCGCTTAAACCGTCATATTTATAAGAGTACGCGCATTTTTCGGTAATGCGTGCAAGCATTTCGCGGTCAGGCTCGGCTTCGAATTTGTGTTCGGGTATTTCAAGTTCTACACCGTCCTCATCGCTGATATATGAGACATTCACAGCGAAACTTGTCTCTTCACATTCAAGGGTTTTCAAATCCGCAAATTCGCGTATCACTTCGCAATTTTCATGGCGCGCAAAGACACTCAATATGATTTCACCCATATTTTGTGCTTTGAATACTGCGTAAGGATGTATTCTGCCATTTTCATAATCAAATGCAGCACAGCGATTTACGAAATTTTTGATCGTATTATCAACAGAGCACACAAACACAAGCTGCTCACGCGCTCTGGTCATAGCGACATACAAAACGCGCAATTCCTCTGAAGCGGTACTGAAAAGTTTCGATTTTTCGGTAGCATACGAGCCGAGCGAGTCATACTGCTGAAAGTTCTCATCATTGCGCACCATAAGACCTGCGCCGGTTTCAAGCGAAACAGTAAACTGTGCTCTCGCATCCATTTTGTTTATCGCTTTGCAGCAATCCGCCAGAATCACATATGGATATTCAAGCCCCTTACTCTTGTGAATGGTCATAATTTTCACACAGTCGGAAAAAGGTGCCGAAACGGTGCAGCCCTCAACCTTTTTATTCTCGAAAGCGCTGTCCATATAGCGCACAAAGGAATTAAGCCCGTTCCTGCCGTTCTTTGAAAAATCCGCCGCAAGTTTTTTGAGTCCGTTTATGTTGCCGCGGCGTTCCATGCCGCCTTCCGCTGCGGCGTACACATCCTCAATAGCGGTATCGTCTGCAATGAAGCCCACGAACTCACTGACGGGGTAAGTTGCCGCAACATTTCTGTAAAGTCGCAGCTTAGCAAGAAATGTTGATATTTTTTCGGACTTTTCGGCATTTCGGTTAAGCAAAGTAAAAATATCGGTTTTATTATTGTTCGTTTTCAGTTCGGCAATTTCATCGGGAGTAAAGCCGAAGAGCGGCGAAAGCATTACCGCACACAACGAAACATCGTCGCCGGGGTTATTTACCGCACGTATAAGCGATGCGAAAACCATTACCTCTTTCGACTCGCTCACATCGCCGTCGGAAACGGATTCAACGGGAATACCGTGTGCAGAAATGATATCGGCGTACATTTTGCTCTTGTTTTTTTTGCTTCTTAAAAGAACTGCAAAATCGCCGTAGCGCACGGCGCGGGTTTTCGGCAGCTTGTTTTCGTCGGTGCTTTTTTCATTATTGACCTGTGCGCAGGACTTGACTGTATTTTTTATGTATTCGGCAATAAGCTCTGCTTCCTTTATCTGCTTCTCTTTTGAGCTTTTGCCGTCGGACTCGATGCAAAAAATATCGACATCGGGAGTTGACTTATCGGTATAATCTGCTTCACAGTCAAGATATTCGCTTTCATCATACATGATTTCGCCGACCGCGGTCGACATAATGTGCGAAAACACAAAGTTTACACACTCGGTTATACCCTTGCGGCTTCTGAAATTCTTTTCAAGGATTATTTTTGAATCACGAATAACCTCTTTATCGTAGAGCGGCAGCGCATTGCGCAGTTGCGTAAACGATTTGGGGCTGGTAAGTCTGAAGCCGTATATACTCTGTTTTGCATCGCCGACGAAGAACAGATTTTCAGCATCGCGCGACAGTGCCTTGAAAATGGTGTTCTGCGCTTCATTTGTATCCTGGTACTCATCAATTAAAATGTGTGAGTATTTTTTTGAAAGCTCCTCGGCAAGATTGGTTTTCACATAATTCGTGCCATCGTAAGCAACAAGCAAATCAATGCATTTGTGCATAATATCGTTGAAAGAATATGCGTTTAATGCTTTTTTCTTTTCGGCAAGGCGCGCATCAAGCGTTTTAACGGTGTCGCAGAGGAGTTTTATTAGCGGATACAGTTTTTCACAATCGCCAATATGCTCGCTTAATGACGGCAAACCCGCCGCCTTCAGCGAATCAAAAGAATCTATTGTGCTGTCGCGAATTTTATTCACCGTCTTTTTGGCATCCTCATCCAATCCGCACTGTTTTCTGTCTTTAAAAATTATTTGTTGTTTCGGCAGGTCGCTCAGAGTACACAGCGTGCACATACCGTCCCAATCTTTTGCTTCTGCGCGTTCTTTGATTGCGGTAATGTTTTCTATACCGCGCTTTATGTTCTCGGCATATTCGGGATTGCCCTCAGACAAAACCATCGAATATACTTTTTTCAGGCGTTTAATATGAAAATCGGCAGACAGGAGTACTTCCTTGTAAACCACTTCGGCAAAATCGGTTTCGGCAGCAGAAACTTCAGGAGAATAATTCTCGCATACGGAATCAAGCCACACCTGCGCCGACGGGAAAGAGCCCGAAAAATCATATAGCTTCTTGATTGCATCGGCAAGCGGCTTGTCGTTCCTTTCATTCATATACATTTCGGCAAGTGAAGTAAACGCTTCTTTATTCTCGGCGTAGTATTTTTCAATCACTTCATCGACCGTTTCGGTTATAAGGCGCTCATCATCGTTGCCTTCGAGCACGGAAAAATCCGCCGCGACATCGGCAAGATGAAAATTTTCGCGTACAATCTTTGCGCAGAACGAGTCGATGGTGCAAATATCGGCAGTCGGCAAAAGGCAAAGCTGACCGTAAAGATAATCATCATCGTTTTCTGCGGCGGTTTTTTCAACTGCCGCATATATACGGTCGCGCATCTCGGCAGCTGCCGCCTTTGTGAATGTTACCACAAGCAATTCATTAACGGGGCATCTGTCCACAGTTATTATATTTTTAACGCGCTCACTGAGTACGGCAGTTTTGCCCGAGCCCGCCGCTGCGGAAACGAGTATCTGTGAACCGCGTGCATTTATTGCTTTTTTCTGATTTTCGGTCCACTCTCTTTTCATTCCTTGGTTTCCTCCAGTTCTTTGAGTGCATCATTATGCTTCAAGCTCTTATATTCATTCACGGCATCGCCGTCTTCGTGACCGCAAACAGCTTTATATTCGCAATACTCGCAGCTTTCGCCCTCGCCATCCTTACCGAACGGAAATGCACGAATAATGCCGTTATGAAGCGAATTGCCCATTTCTATGAGCTTGCCGTCAACAATTTCGGAAATCCTTTTGAAATGCTCCTCTGTATAGCATTTGCTCGATGAGGCATTTGCAGCGCCGGTGTTTGTAAGCTTTATCGGCAGAAATCCCTCAAGCTTTTCAACTCCCATACCGTTAAACACGACCGGGTTATTCAAAATCATTCCCTGAAGTTTTCCGGCTTTCAAGCGTTTTTCTTGTATTTCGCTGTTATCAGTTTGTCTTGCCTTCAAATAGTCGCTTATACCTGTTCTTGCAGGCATATACAAAACACCTGCCGGCTTAGTATCGCCATAGTACTCCTTACCGTTTTTAACAAGAGTCATAAGGTAAAGAACCATCTGGGTATTCACACCGTAAAACAACTCAAACAGTTTGAAGTCTTTTGCGCCGGTTTTATAGTCGATTATGCGCAGATATTTTATGCCGTCTTTTTCGTAAACATCAACCCTATCGACAGAGCCGCGTACGCGCACCTTGCCCTCATCAAGCGGAAGAATGTACGCCGGTATTTTTTCTCCATCGTTTATTTCGAGTTCAAAGTCGCGTGGCTCAAATTCACTCGCCTCCAGCTCGATTTTCATTCGCCCGATTACAGACATTACCGAATCGCTGACGCGTTCGTAAATATATAAGAAACGTTCTGATTTATCATCTGTGCCGCCCATTTTTTCATTGAGGTACGCTTTTATAACTGAACGAATCTCGGTTTTGATTGCGTCATCATCAACCGAAAGCAAATCCTTGCCGGGATACTTGGTAAGAATCTCTTCAAGCACAAGGTGAACAACTGTACCGTTCTGCATAGGGTCAAAAGTTGCGGTTCTGAGTTCTTCAACGCCCAGACCGTGCCGCATAAAGTATGCAAACGGGCATTTGAAATAATGCTCAATACGCGTAGCGGAAATGTAGATATTCTCACCGAAAAGCCCCTTTGATATTTCGTGATCCTTTATGCTGAAATCGCCCGTTCCGGTAATGGCTTCTATCGCGGCAAGCTTGCCGCGGTATTCGGACTTTCCGTTAAAATATTCAATCAACGCCGCGCGTTCGGAGCAATCGAAAGAATAGCAGCCCGCAAGCTCGGAAAATGCATTTTCATCGGTTTCGATTCGTTCTTCTATGCTCAAATCGGCAGTGCGGATACTGTTGAAGCCGTCAAAAATATTGAAGACCTTTTCGCAAAGCTCGGATTTCGGCAAAGCGGCACCGTCCGGCTCAACGGTGCGGTAGGAAAGGCAGAGCTTTTCCGATGCCGCGGTAACAGCACAATAGGCAATAAACCGTTCCTCGCTTACTGTATCGGCAAAGGACGGGCGAACATCGATATTCAGTTCTTTGGTTAGGATACGGCGGTCGTTATCGGTAAGTATATTGTTACTCACCTCAACAAGAGGGAATTCATTTTTATTGACACCGACAAGGAAAGCAGCCTTTATACTCTCTGTTCTTATTCTGTCGGCACTGCCGACAGTGACCTCATCAAGTCCCTGCGGTATTTCACCGATATCCTTCGAGGATACAAGCAGGCTGAAAATTTCAAACCACCGCGCAAGAGATACATACTTATCTCCGAAAAGCGAATTACAGGTATCAAGCAGCTTCATAAGTATATCCCACGAAATGCGCTGACGCTCGGCTTCTACGGGGAAGCCGTCATCACGAAGCTGTGTATATATACCGTAAAGCCTGTCCGCTGTTTTTTCATTTATAAGAAAATTATAAACCGCCGCGCATATTTCACCGCCGGACTTATCGGTACAGGCATTTTTCAGTTTAATAAGCGGATTTACCGCACGAGCGCGCAAAGCGTTAATTTCAACAAGTTTTTGGCGTGCCTTTTCATTGAATTCCGAACCGAACCCTTCAGGATGCATTGTAAAATCACTGAGCCACACCTTGCCGTTAATATTCCAGATAACCGAGTAATTTTCGAGCTCGGACACTTCAGAAACATCAAGCGGCGAAAGCCCGCTTTTTAGATACTTCAGCACATTTTCGGATGTAAAACCTTCGGTAAGGCATTGAAGCGCAGCGCTTACATACACAAAAAGCGTTTCAGATGTCAAAGGCCGTCTGCTGTCGTCGAAAACGGGTATACCGGAGCGTTTGAGTTCGGCTATAATGCTTGATTTATATGTGCCGTTTCTGCGCTCAATAACGGCAATATCGCGGCATCTGTACCCCAAACGCATAAGCTTGCGTATTTCACGGGCAACGAATTTACACTCGTCGCGCATATCAGAGCACTCCGCAACGGTAATGCTTCCGTCGGGAACGGCTTTTGCATCTATGTTCCTGCTGTAAAGTGATTTTTCGAGAACGGCAATATTACCCGAAAAAGCAGCGCTGTTTTGTTCAAGATAAATTTCATCAACACTTACGCCGCACGCTGCCGCAACCGAGCGAAGCTGAATTTCAAAATCCTTAATAAACTCAAAAGCACTGCCGGTACGCGCTCTTTCGGCAGCCGTACACAAGGTGATATACACATCATCGGCTTCACACAAAGCAATGCGCAAACATTCAAGCTCCTGCTTTGAGAAAGCTCTGAAGCCGTCAATATACACTTTTTTACCTGCAAACAGATGCTCATGTGCGGCAAGTCTGCAATAAAGCTCCAAAGCCTCGCTGTCATCAAAATAGCTTTGCGCGAGCAGCGCATCATATGCTTCGTTTATAAGTACAAGCTCGTTTATTTTCTGTTTGAAAAGCAAATTTTCGACCTTGCCGACCGCCGATGTAAGCTCACCGTAACCGACACGGCAAAATTTGAGTTCTTTATTAAAATCAACAAGCATCGACAAAAGCGTACCGCCCGCTTTATTTCCGTTGTATATTTCAAGTTCGCCGCCGAGCTGAAGCAGCGCCTCGCTCATAAGCGCCTTTTTTATGCCATCATCAGCCATTTTTTTCTCGCTGAAATCAGCCGTTTCCCTCAATCTTGAAAATGCAAGGCGAGAAAAACTCATAATGCTGATTTTTTTCACCTTTTGTGCACCGAGCATTTTAAGCAAAGAGCGTTCGGTTTCAAAAGAAAACTGCTCAGGCACTATAAGAAGACCATTGCACGAATCAATATCATTGCGGATGATTTCGCGCAGATATTCGGTTTTGCCGCTGCCGGCTCTGCCTTTAATAAAATGAAGCATAAATACCTCCGAAAATAATTCTTCTGATAAATTGTAACATAGTAACCGAATAATTGAAAGAGAAATATATATTTGCACTGAATAAAGTG
Organism: Acutalibacteraceae bacterium; assembly: GCA_045616765.1. GTDB lineage: Bacteria > Bacillota > Clostridia > Oscillospirales > Acutalibacteraceae > DTU089. Next base: position 23,702 of record JAZLHL010000013.1, on the reverse strand, counting down.
CACCTCAAAGACAAAAACTATAAACGCAATTAAAGGCATACAGCCGAAAGGAGTAAAATTATGATTTTAGACAGAATTGCACTTATTCTTGTTACGATCGGCGCTCTCAACTGGGGCTCAATAGGACTTTTCAAGTTTGACCTCGTTGCGTGGATTTTCGGCGGTCAAACTGCTGTGATTTCAAGAATTGTTTACATTCTTGTAGCTCTTGCGGGTATTTGGTGTATTTCGCTGCTTTTCAGAGACACTGCTATGCTCCCTGCGAAAAGCGAAAACACAAGCGACGGCATTTAAGTGCTAAAAAACGGCGGCAACGGACTCACCCGTTACCGCCGTAATAATAATTCTCAGTTGTTTTCAACAGTAATATCGGTAATCTTGTATGAAAGCTCGCCCTTGGGTGCTTCGACAACGATTTTATCGCCGACCTTGTGACCCATAAGAGCCTTGCCCATGGGAGATTCATCGGAAATTTTACCTTCACGCGGATTAGCCTGAGCATAACCGGTTATATGGAAAGTGCGTGTAGCGCCGCCCCTGCCGGATTCTTTGACCGTAACTACTGAATTCATATGAACAACTTCGGTGCTGTTGTCAATATCAATGACCTTGGCGTGAGAAATCATAACCTCAAGCTCTTTGATTTCGGCTTCAAGTTTAGCCTGGTCTGATTTAGCTTCATCGTATTCGCTGTTTTCGGAAAGGTCACCGAAAGATCTTGCTACCTTGAGTTTTTCTGCTGCTTCTTTACGGCCGACGGATTTGAGATTATCGAGTTTATCCTGCAGCTCCTGCAGTCCCTCGTGAGTTAAAGTGATTTCTTGTTCCATAATTAAAAGTCATCCTTTCAAATACATATTCGAGCCGTTTAAATAACTTTTTATATTATACATTTTTTTCATCTTTTGTCAAGAACGAGTTTTGCTTAGTGCAGCACAAAGCACATCGCGGTTTATCCCCCATCCGACAAATGTTTCAAATGAATCACCATCAGCAAAACAAAGCGGATCGGGATACAATACGGCAGTTTTGCCGAATACCTCAATTATGCTTCTGCCATTTTCTTCAAATGCGGTAAAATCAGCATTAATATCAAATTCGAGCTGCGGCTTTTCCGATGTTATAAAGGGTTTAACTCCGTATGAAATATAGCATTTTTCCAAAAAAGCAAGTGCAGCCGCACTTGGCTCGCAAACAACAGTAAGGCTCTTTACAAAAGGCAGCAACCCGTCAAGCACTTCAAATACCCTTTCACCCGAAATGCGCAAACATACCGCAAGCCGTTTGTCGGTACCGCTTTTCAGATAATTGATAAGCGAAGACACTGCGGAAAAGCATTTATAAGGAGTGTCATCAAACAGTTTACCCTCAAAAACAGGATGAGCAGCATATTTTTCCGGCACTATTATTTTGCCGGCGTATGCTTTGAAAAGGCGCGTCAGCTGCTCATCGTAAAGCTCATTTTCGCTCATTTCAACCACTGTATGAATACTGCCGTTAACCGTAATGTTATATCTGACTGCATTATAACCGCTCTGTCGTTTTAGCAATGTACCGAATATACGGCATTTTTTCACTCGATCATCAGGCGTGATTTTCAGTATCAACATAAAAACTCCCCCTTCAAAAATATGAAGAGGGAGAAAAAATATGATTAATATTCGTGAACTTCAACGCCGCCGGCAGGCTGTGTAAGATAATTAAGAGGATTGACCCACGCGCCGTTTATCAAAATAGCGAAATGAAGGTGTGCGCCGAATGAATAACCGGTATTGCCGGCAGCACCTATTACGGTACCTTGGGTCACATAATCGCCTGCGCTTACATAAGTGGATGAGAAGTGACAATAGTAGGTTTCCACACCTTCGCCGTGGTCTATGCAAACATAGTTACCAAAACCGCTGCCGTAACTTGCCTCGGAAACATAACCTTCCTTGACAGCAACAACATCTGCACCGTAGGTACCGCCCCAACGGCAAATATCCATACCGTTGTGCATACTTGTTGAACCGTCGAGGTAACGCATACCGTAAGGCGAAGAAATATATGTATCGCTGTAAGGCAGCGGCCAGATCATATCGCCGTTGACCTGACCGGAACCGTGATTATTGCTCTCCTCTGCAAGCTTGCGTTCATAGTCGTTTATAGCCTGCTCGCCGCGTTCGATAGCATCGCGGTACTCGTCGCTTTCGCTGTTATAACGGTCAATGACCGCCATAATTTTATTGAGGTCGGCTTGGATTTTATCCTGCGCAACCTGCACCTTTTCGCGCGCTGCAACCTGCTCCTGCTTTTTGGCTTCAAAATCCTGCTGCACCTTTTCAAGCTCCTTGATTTTTTCAGCAAGCCTTGTTTTGGCATCTTCTATTTCAGCCATTTTCAGTTTTAAATCCGCGATACTTTTTTCAAGTTCTTCAACGAGCTCGTCATCGTGAGCGGCAACTCTGTTCATCAACTCCACTCTTTCAAGATACGCATCAAACTCAAATTTATCGGATGTAAGTATATACTCAAGCTCCGAAGCGGGACCCGACATATAACTGGCACGAATCCTGTTGCCTAAAAGCACATAAGTATCGGCAATCTGCTGCTGAACACCTGCAATCTGCTCATCAAGAGCGGCTATTTGATTATTAAGCGAAGTGATTTCATTGTCGATTTCCTTTTTCTGAGTTTCTATTCGGTAAATATCGGCATCAATCAACGCAATCTCATCGTTTATAAGGTTGATTTGGCTGTTGTAAACATCTATTTTATCCTGCAGGGAGCTGATTTCGCCGTCATACTCCGAGGCTTTCGCTTCAAGCTCCGCAATTTTCTGTTCGTTAGCTTCAATTTGCTTTCTGATATCATCGATTTTGTCGTTAATCTCGGCTTTTTCATCGTCGGTTACGGCAAAAGCGGACATAGACAAAGCGCCGCATAAAATTACTGCCGCAAGAATAAAACCGACTATACGAAGCGATTTTCGGTTGTTTCGTTTCATATGCTTGCTCCTTTAACGATTGTCAATTAACTTCAACAACATTACTGTGCTCTTTTAAATACTTATTTAGAGAAATCAAACTGCCGAATGAGCCGATAACCACACCGATAAAAGCGAATATGCCCAAAAGATACCAAATAACATCGATAAATGCTATCGCCTGACCGCCGAGCATACCGAGGATATTGCCAAGCCAGATTGAGGCGAGAGAATATATGCCGTACTGTATGGCAAGTGCAACGACAGCCGAAAAAATACCGAGAAGAATACCTTCGACAATAAACGGCCAGCGGATGAATGTGTTGGTGGCGCCGACTGATTTCATAATGCTGATTTCAAGCCTGCGGTTATAAATTGTGATACGGATTGTATTTGCGACAATGAACAGCGAAACAAAGAACAATATAAGTACAATGCCGGCACTTACATAGGTCACGCCGTTGCGTATGCTTGCAAGCTTACCTGCAAGATCACTGTTTTCGTGAACTTCAAGCACATTATCAAGTGATTTAATATTGTAAACGGTAGTATCGAAGAATTCAAGGTCATCGACCGTAACCTTATATGCATCGGGCAGAATATCCGCCGAAAGCCCGTCGAGAATATCGGAATTTTCACCGTAAAGTTCTTTCTGCCGTTCAAACGCTTCTTCTTTGGGAACAAACAAAACTCCGTCTTTCTTTACATTGTCAAGAGACTGAAGCTGAATACCGAGCAGCTGCGTTGCGGTTTCGTCGGCATCGTCATTAACATATACCATAACCACATTCTGACCTTCTACAAGATCAAGAAGCGAGTTGATATTCAGGAAAATGAGCGAGCCGCTGCCCACAATTACGAGGCATGAAACAAGCACTACCACCGTTGCAAGCGACAAAAGCCTGTTTACCCAAATATTTCTGAACCCCTCTTTGGTGAGGTATGCAAGGCTTGCACCCTTCATTACGCATCCTCCCCCTTTCCGGAAACGGAAGAAATATCTGCAATTTCTTCATCGGTAACGCCGTAAGTACTTACAAGGTAATCGAATTCAGCATCTTCTTCACCTATGAAATAACTGCCGACGGAATTTTCATCGGTTTCGATTTTGTAAGGCTCAACATCGATGTGCGAGGCATCGGGATAATCGGATTCGATAGTACCGTTTTTTATGGTAATAACACGGTGGTTGAAGGTTTTAACAAGGTGATAATCATGTGTAACCATAATTATAGTGGTACCGTCGGCATTGATATGATTGAGTAAATCAACAATTTCATACGACATTTTCTGGTCGATGTTGCCGGTGGGTTCGTCAGCGATAATCATACTGGCGTTGTTTGCAAGAGCTCGAGCAAGTGCAACACGCTGCTGCTCGCCGCCCGAAAGCTGATTGGGATGTGAACGCGCTTTGGAATTAAGACCCACAAGACCGAGAAGATACGGCACCCTTTTCCTTATAGCTGATTCGCGCGTACCGATAACACGCATTGCATATGCGATGTTATCGTAAACATTCATTGACTGAATGAGACGGAAATCCTGAAAAACTATACCGAGAGTTCTTCTGAAATAAGGTATCTTTTTCTTTCTGAGGTTATTCAGGTCGAAATTATTTACGGTTATACTGCCGCTTGTGGGCACTTCTTCGCGCATCATAAGCTTTAAGAATGTGCTTTTGCCTGCGCCCGAGGCACCGACTATAAATACAAACTCACCGTTTTCGATTTTAAGGCTTAAATCGTTGAGGGCTTTGGTGTTTGTATCTTCGTATATTTTAGTTACATTTTTAAATTCAATCATTTTAACACCTTAATCTGACAAGTGTCAGTTTTATTTGCCACAATAATTATAATAGCACATCTTGTTACAAAATGTAACCCTTTTGTAACAAAAATGTGCTAATTTACAGAAATTTAATAATCTTTAATATTTCATGGGGTTGGCATCAAGATACTTTTTAACCATAAGTGCAACCTTGAATACGATCGCATCATCAAACTCACGAAGATCAAGACCGGTGAGCTTTTTGATTTTTTCAAGTCTGTAAACAAGTGTATTGCGGTGAACAAAAAGCTTTCTTGAGGTTTCGGAAACATTGAGGTTATTTTCAAAGAAACGCTGGATGGTGAAAAGTGTTTCCTGGTCAAGAGTATCAATGGAACCGACCTCAAATATCTCCTTTAGGAACATCTCGCAAAGTGTGGTGGGAAGCTGATAAATAAGCCTTGCAATACCGAGATGATCGTAGCAGACAATGTTTTTATCGGTATCGAAAACCTTGCCGACTTCAAGAGCGACCTGAGCTTCCTTAAATGAACGGGCAAGCTCCCTTACGCCGACAACAGTAGTGCCTATGCCGACAAGTATGCGGGTATAGAACTCGGACGAAAGCGAATCGGAAATGGAGCGGGCGAGCTTTTCAAGGTCCTTACTGTCAATATCGCTTTTGACCTCTTTGACGAGTGCAATATCGGTTTCGCTGATATTGATAACGAAATCCTTTGTCTTATCCGGAAAAAGATTCTGAATAACATCAAAAACGGAAACATCGGTTTTATCAAGAAGTCTGATTAAAAGAACAACTCTTGAAGCCTCATTATTAAAGTGCAATTCGCGCGCTTTAAGGTAAATGTCACCGGGGAGTATGTTATCAAGGATTATATTCTTGACAAAATTGCTTCTGTCATACTTTTCATCATAAAACTGCTTGACGCTTGAAAGCGAAACACAGAGAACGCCTATGTAGCATTTTGCGATATCATCTTCGCCGTCAACGAAAACGGCATATTCCGGGTGCATATGGGTGCCAAATGCCTGGTAAAGGCAACCGTCGCATACAACATAGCCCGCGGAATTGAATACCGACGAAACATTGACCGCACAAACTTCGCCTATTCTGCCGAGATCGCTGCATGAAATAACAGCACCGGTTTCATCGATAACACCGATAGTTCTGTCGACGGCATCGCGCATCTGGTGGATAATACTCTGGAATAATCTGTTGGACATAAAAATGACCTCCGATATTTTGCAAATAAAAAGCACTTAACAAAATTACTAAATTGTTGTTATACATAATACACAACAATGCACAATTTTGCAAGTGTTTTTTTATAATTTTTTAAATTTTTTTATGCAAATTGTTTATTTCTCGCCTGAAAATATAGTCTTATATGCAAAAATACACAATGAAAAGTCACAGAATGTCATTGGTTATTTTCAACAATCAAGCTCAGTTCATCGGCGGTGATGAGCCTGGCTTCGCCCCTTTTGAGAGTGCTGTCGAGAGTGAGCCCGCCAATTGCCGTTCGTTCCAACGACACAACGGTTGTACCGAGTGAACTGAACATTCTTTTCACCTGATGATATCTACCCTCGCGTATTATTACTTTATATTTCTGCTCATCACGATCAATTTCTTCAAGCACCGCCGAAAGCAGCACGGTACCGTCATCAAGAATAATGCCATCGGCAAATGCTTTCTTTGCCGTTTCAAAATCTATCGGCTTAGACACACAGGCTATATATGTTTTATCAACATGATGCGACGGTGACAAAATACTATGGGCAAATTCGCCGTCATCCGTTATCAAGCAAAAGCCGACAGTATCTTTATCAAGTCTGCCTGCCGGGAAAAGATTTTTGCGTTTAAATCCATCGGGCAAAATATCAATAACCGTGGTGTCCTTATCATCTTCCGAGGCACTCACAACCCCCTGCGGTTTATTGAGCATAACATAGATATGCTCACTTGTATCCACCGGTGAGCCGTTTACGGTTATATTCGCGCCGTATTGCACTTTTAACGAAAAATCCGTCACTACGCTTCCGTCGACAGTGACGGCACCGCTTTTTACAAGGCGGCGCACATCGCTGCGCGAATATTTTCCCGTTGCGGCAATGATTTTATCAAGTCTGTCGGTTTTCATTAACTCACTCTTTCATAAATCCGTGCATAAAACCGTCAAGTTTTATCGAACACACATCTCCGCCGATTACGGCATTTTTATAAACAAGCATATTTATGCGCACAGTGCCGTCATTTTCCGGCACTCCGGGGTAATTATTGACCGCATAAGTCCAGCGTTTTACCCGCTTGCCGCAAAATTCACTTAAATCGAACCCCTGCGAGAGCTGCAGCGAATTGTAGTTTTCATAAACCTCATCAAATTCTTCGGGAATAATCACCTCGCGAACCTCAAGCGGCTCATCGCAGACTTCCCAACCGAATTGTGAAATAAATGCAAGGCGCTCTGCACTGTCGGCTGCGTTGTAATTGAGTTCGGGTGTATTTTCGGCAGCGGTGGCTTTAACGGGCGTTTCGGCATCCGTACACAAAAGAATTACTGCCGCACACACGGCACCGAGTGCCAGCAAGCCCGCAAAGGATTTTTTAATAACAGATGATTTCAGTGAACATACGAACATAATAATACTCCCTTTCATAGCATGAACATCACTATATGCGTATGCTCAAAAAGGGAGTTTAATGTCAGATAAACAAATCAAAATAGGCGTCGAACAGCATTTCGCCGCAAAAGGCGCACACTGCCGAACCCATGGCAAGAAACGGACCGAACGGAACGGCGCCCTTCATTTTCTGTTTGGCAATGATTTTTCTGCCGACTGCGAACAGCACGCCGAAGACCGCAGCCATAAACAGTGCGATAAGCACCGCTTTCCAGCCGAGAACGAAACCGACCGCCGCCATAAGTTTGATATCGCCGCCGCCCATTGCTCTGCCGCCGGTAACAAGCGCTATAAGGAAAAACAGACCCGAAACGAGGAAAAGACCTATAACCCTGCTGATTATCCACTCTTTAGTAAATGTGCCGTTTATAAGTCTTTGTGCAAGTATAAACAGACCACCGACAAATATGGCTATCCACTGCGAATCGGGAATTATCTGATGCTCGAAATCGATCCACGAAACAACTATGAGTGCGGAAACGAATATCATATAACCCGCAAGCGTAAGGTTGAGCCCCTCTATTGCATTGCCGCCGCTTAACAACAAATAGCAAAGCACATACATTGTTGCGTTTATTGCTTCAACTATGGGGTATCGCGGAGAAATAGGCGCTTTGCAGTAACGGCATTTGCCTCGAAGAAAAAGCCAGCTGAAAAGCGGAAACAAATCTTTCCAATTAAGTTTGTGCTTACAGTTCGGGCAAATGGAATTGCCTTTTTTAAAATCCATACCTATGGGCAGCCTGTAAATAAGCACATTTAAAAAACTGCCGATTATAGTACCGAACATAAAAACTATTACCGCAATATAAGCAGTAAGAAACGCCATATAACTCACAAAAACGCGCCCACTTTCCCTATTGGAATTTCCGTAATTTATTATACATTCTTTTCGTGTTAAAGTCAACAAATTATATATTCATATTTTGTTAAAATTATATGCTCTCAGCTATTGTAATTTTTGCACTTATATGGTATATTTAATGAGTATAAAAATACAAGGAGGAGCTTTTTCTATGAAAAAGACATCAAATCGCGTAATTGCGGTGGTCCTTGCAGTTGCAATTGTATTTTCGGCGATTGCTGCAGGTGCCGTTGCTCTTACCAACTTTGCACTTAACAACAATATGCTCTCTGACGGCTCAGCCATCCTCAACGCCAACAGTGTTGATGAAGCTATTGAGCTTATGAAGCAGAACAGCGATACTTTCTTCGCCAAAGGCAAAACAAACCTCGGCGCCGAAAAAGTATACCCCACAGTTATACTTCCCGGTATCAGCCAGTCGGTGTCTTACCTTGCCGATGAAAACGGCGATCCCTTCCTCAACGCCAACGGCGATGAGCTTTCGGGCGGTCTTCTTATCATCGATGAAGCGGCACTTCCGTCAGTTCTTGTAAACGATCTTCTTGTTCCGCTTACACGGTCACTCATCAACCAGAAGGATGCAGGTCTTTCCGAGGGCGTTTACAATACCGTTAAGGACCTTTTCAAACTCCAGTCCTCTAACAAGCGCGGCGAGCCGATGTACAACCTGCAGACAATCTCCTACGAAACAAGCGTTGCTGGTATGTCGCAGGATGACAGAGATTATTTCTACAGAATGATCCCCATGCAGTCCATAACCGAGGAAGTCGGTGAAGATAACCTTTACCTCTATGCATTCCCGCTTATAGGCGACCCCATGGAGTCCGCAGCAGGTCTTAATGACTACATTCAGATGATAAAAGAGCAGAAGGGCGTTGACAAGGTCAACATCGTTACCATCTCGCTCGGCGGCACCATCCTCACCGCTTACCTTGACCTTTACAAAGATACCGGCTACCCCGATGTTAACATGGTAGTAAATGTTGTTTCCTGCCTGCACGGTACCGACATTATGGGTGACTTTTATCTCAGACAGTGGAACCTTGAGGACGAATTCTTCTTCCATGAGTACATTCCGCTTATCTTTGAAGAAAGCGAAGGATACACCACATACGGTCACCTTATCAACGTAGCTATAAAGATTTTCCCGAAGCAGGTCGTTTACGCTATACTTACCGCAGCTGTTGACGGCATACTCGACACACTTATGCTCAATTGCCCGCAGTTCTGGTCAATGATCCCCACCGACAGATTTGACGATGCCAAGGCAAAATACAGCTTCATCTGGGAAGATCCTTCTTATGCAGTTCTTGCAAAGAAGATCGACAGATTCCACACCGCGGCAGTCAACCTTGACGACAACCTTGTTACACTCAGAACAAACAGCGCAAACAACGCTCTTGTTCACAACCTTTGCGGCTACGGTCTTGACTACGGCAAATACGATTACAACTTCTTCGCTGCTATGGCTTCCTCCAAGGTCACCAACAGTGATGCTATCATTGATATTGACTCCACCTCTCTCGGTGCAACATACGCGACCGCAGGCACCATCCTCCCCGACGAGGTTCTTTTCAGAGACGGTGCTATCATCTCCCCCGACGGCAGCATTGATGCAAGCACCTGCCTGTTCCCGCACAATGTATGGTTCTTCCAGGGTCAGCACCACGAGGTCGGCAGAAATGATGTAGTTATCAAGCTCGTCGGCAAGCTCATCTCCAACAAAATCAAATCGACCTCTGATATGGTTGAAGCTTATCCGCAGTTTAACGGCAACAGAAATACCAAGAACATTTTCCGTTGGTATCTTGAGGAAGCCGAAGGCGTTCTTAATGCAGAAGACAAATCAATCTACAACGAAGACGACCTTATCGAACTTCAGGAAGCTTATGACGAAGCAAAGGCTTTGATGGAAACCACAATCTGCGAGCCTTCGATCGCCGAAGCTACATCCGACAGACTTCTCAACGCTCTGCGCAGAGTCGGTGTAAGAGGCGCTGCCGAAGATGAAACTATGAACAAAGCTCTTGAAACCATCGCCGCATTCGTTGACGATACCGTTTATTCGGTATTCGGCGGCAACGGCTTCTCGGATGTTGTTTTCAACGGTCCGTTCGGTACATTCAAAAAATAAGTTGCAACAAAGCTCCTTTTATGATAAAATTAGTCACCCCGATGTTTCGGGGTGGCTTTTTTTGATAGACCCTTTAATTTATAATATGTATAGAGGTTTTTATGAAAGTTTTTATTTACACGCTCGGCTGCAAGGTTAATCAATACGAGTCGCAGGAAATGAGCGAAATTCTCGCAAAGCTGGGTTTTGAAACCGTAGGCACTCCCGACGGCGCCGATGTTATAATCGTCAATTCCTGCACGGTTACCGCGGAAAGCGTGCGCAAAACACGGCAGGCTGTACGGCATTTGAAAAAGACTTCCCCCACCTGTGTAATGGTGCTGACGGGCTGCGCATCGCAGGCAGAGCCTGATGAACTGCGCAAGCTTGCGGATGTGGATATTTTTATGGGCAACCGTTCCGATTGCGACATAGGAAAAGCCCTTAATACATATTATAATACGCACGCGCGCGTAGATGCTTTTATTCCGCACAAAAGCGGTGATGCGTTTGTCGGTACGGGAATAACCCGTTTTGACGGACACACGCGGGCATTTTTAAAAATCCAGGACGGGTGCGACCGATTCTGCTCTTACTGCCTTATTCCGTATGCACGCGGCAGATCGCGTTCAAAATGTCTTGATGATATTGACCGTGAGCTGAATGCGCTGAACGAAAACGGGTATACTGAAATTGTATTTGTAGGCATAAATCTTTCCGATTACGGCAAAGGAACAGAATACTCTCTGCCCGAAGCTTTAATGCTTGCCGAAAAATATGAAAACATAAAAAGAGTGCGGCTCGGCTCGCTTGAACCTGACCATATTACCGATGAAATGATTGAAAGGCTCGGCGAGGTAACGAAGCTATGCCCGCAGTTTCATATCTCGGTACAAAGCGGCTCGAACAGCGTTTTGAAGGCAATGAACAGGCATTACACCGCCGCAGAATATGAACACCTTGCAGAGAAGCTGCGCAAAACATTTAAGGATGCGACCATTACAACCGATATGCTCGCAGGCTTCCCGACGGAAACCGAAAACGACCTTGATGAAAGCATAGCGTTTATTAAACGCGTCGGCTTTGAAAAAATGCACATATTCCCCTATTCCGTCCGCCAAGGTACGCCCGCCGCAAAAATGGTGCAGCATACAAATGCAGTTAAGGAAGAACGCGCCGCAAGGCTTTCGAAAACTGCTGCGGAAATACGCGAAAATTTTATGAAAGCACAGATCGGCAAAACTGTTGCTGTTTTATTTGAAGCGGAGCATAACGGCTACTCGGAGGGCTACACCGAAAACTATACGCCCGTAAGAATTTATGACGGCACAGAGCGTACCGGTAAAATACTTGATGTAAAAATCACCGGCTCCCACACTGATTTTTGTATCGGGCGCGAAGTATAAATATGAGTTTATCGGCATTATCAGTATTATCTATACAAAATATGGTGTTTACCCTTGAAAACATTTGCAATATGGTGTAGAATACTTACGATTACATAATAGGTAATTGTTTGATTTTCAACTGGAGGTACAATACAATGTCAGCTTTAACTACAAACAAAAGTGTCCTTTCGTGGATAGACGAAAAGGTTGAACTCGTTAAGCCCGATAAAATAGTCTGGATTGACGGTTCAAAGGAACAGATCGACGAGCTCAGAGCAACTGCCTGCTCAACAGGTGAAATGATCAAGCTCAATCAGGAGCTTCTGCCGGATTGCTACCTGCACAGAACAGCAGTCAACGACGTTGCCCGTGTTGAGGCAAGAACTTTCATCTGCGCACCCACAAAGGAAGAAGCAGGCCCCACAAACAACTGGATGGAGCCCGCAGAAGCTTATAAAATGCTTTACGATATCGCCCGCGACAGCTACAAGGGCAGAACAATGTATGTTATACCCTATTCAATGGGTCCCGTGGGCTCACCGTTCTCAAAGGTCGGCATCGAGCTTACAGACTCCATTTATGTTGTACTTAACATGGCTATCATGACAAGAGTCGGCACAAAGGTACTTGAAGCTCTCGGCGACAGCAACGACTGGGTACGCGGTCTGCACTGCAAATGCCGGATAGACGAAGAAAAGAGATATATCTGCCAGTTCCCGCAGGACAACACCATTATTTCCGTTAACTCCGGTTACGGCGGAAACGTTCTGCTCGGCAAAAAGTGCTTTGCTCTGCGCATAGCCTCCTACCAGGGTTGGAAAGAGGGCTGGCAGGCTGAACACATGCTTATCCTCGGCGTTGAAAAGCCCAACGGCGAAACAAAATACATCTGCGCGGCATTCCCCTCTGCCTGCGGCAAAACAAATCTCGCCATGCTTATCCCGCCCGAAATCTACAAGAAAAAGGGATACAAGGTATGGACTGTCGGCGATGATATTTCATGGATACGCAAAGGTCCCGACGGCAGACTTTACGCCATCAACCCCGAAAACGGCTTCTTCGGCGTTGCCCCCGGCACCAACGAAAAGTCCAACCCCAACGCACTTGCCACAACAAAGCGCGGCACCATCTTCACCAATGTTGCCCTTAATAACGACAACAACACCGTTTGGTGGGAAGGTCTTGACAAGAATCCTCCCGAGAACGGCACCGAATGGACCGGCAAGCCGTGGAACGGCAAGGTCGATGAAATCAAGGGCGCACATCCCAACTCAAGATTCACCGCTCCCGCAGTTAACTGCCCCTGCCTCAGCTCCGAGTTTGAAAATCCCAACGGCGTTCCGATTTCCGCAATAGTATTCGGCGGCAGACGCGCAAAGCTCGCTCCCCTCGTTTACCAGTCACGCGATTGGAACCACGGCGTATTCGTCGGCTCGATCATGGCTTCCGAGACTACCGCAGCAGCCGCAGGTGCAGTCGGCGTTGTTCGCCGCGACCCGATGGCAATGCTCCCGTTCTGCGGCTACAATATGGCTGATTACTGGCAGCATTGGATAGATATCGGCGCTACTCTTGATGCCGACAAGGCTCCCAAGATATTCAATGTTAACTGGTTCCGCAAGGATGATGACGGCAACTTTATGTGGCCCGGCTTCGGCGACAACCTTCGTGTACTCGACTGGATTCTTGACCGCTGCGAAGGCAAGGTCGGCGCGCAGGATACCGCTATCGGCTACATCCCCAATGCAGAAGACATCAATATCGAAGGTCTTGAGGGCGAGGTTTCGCTCGACTCTCTCAAGAGCATTCTCGAGGTTGACAAGTCTCTGTGGCAGGAAGATGCCAAGGGTATTGAAGAATTCTACGCCAAATTCGGCGACAGAATCCCCGCAGAACTTGCAAAAGAGCTTGATACACTTAAAAAGAACGTTCAGTAATTGAATTAAGCAGGGTTTTTGTTCACTCAAAAGCCCTGCTTATAATATGATTTTTACAAGGTGATTACAATGGCAAAGTTAACAAGAGAAAACAAAGACGGTATTTATTCGCTTATGCTCACACCCTTCAAAGAGGATAAAAGCGTTGATTACGATGTATATGAGGAATATGCAGACTGGCAGGCAAGCCGGGGTGTTGCACACCTTTTCGCAGTATGCGGCAGCTCGGAAATGACCTCGCTGACACTTGAAGAAAGATTAAAGCTCGCTTCACTCACCGTTAAGCACAAGGGCGACACGACCGTTGTTGCGGCTGCCAACATAGAGGAAGATTTTGAAGCGCAGAAAGAAGAAGTCAAAAGAATGGAAGCCACCGGCGTTGACGGACTTGTATTTACCACCAAGGGCTACGGCGACGATGACGAAAAGTTTGTAAATTACATAAAAGAGCTTGCAAAGAACACCACTCTGCCGGTTTACCTTTATGAGTTCCCGGGTTTCAAGCCGCACCTTATCAGCGGCAAGGCATACGGCGAGCTTACGAAAGACGGACTTATCTGGGGCATTAAGGACACCACCTGCACACTTGAAGGTATTGGCGATAAAATCAACCAAAAGCACGATTCGACCGTTATTCAGGCAAATATGCCTTTCCTTTTTGATGCTTATAAGGCAGGCGCACGCGGCGTTATGGCTACGCCCACATCCTGCGGCGGCGCATTCTTTGCACGCTTCCACGATGCCTTTGTAAGCGGCGATATGGATCTTGCGGAGCAGCGCTACAATGAAATAATACTGCTTGACAATGCCATTGACAGCGGATTTAACGCCACCGCCAAGGAGCTTGTAAGACTGCAGGGCGTTAAGAATTTCAGCTGGAGAACAAGAGGCTCTCACAACCTTTCAGCCGCAAGACTGCGCTCACTCAAATCGTTCTACGACTGGTGCGTTGCGAACGAGCTGATGAAATAATTGAATCATTATAAGAACAGAGGCTTTGATGCGTAATCAAAGCCTTTGAGTTTTTTGTTGTTGTTTTTCTAATTCCGAATTGCAGAATTTAAGTAGAACGGGAATATCATCCATTACTGTTTCCCACACAAGTTCTTCATCAAGCGCACCGTAATCGTGTGCGACAATATTTCTCATACCGCATTATCCATAAATCTTCACCCTTTCGTTCATAACATTTTCAATAAATGCACCGTTGCTGCTCAAGGTGCTCTTTTGCCTTAACGACTGCAAGGTGACGAGGTCAATATCTCTTCCGAGTGCGGCTTTCAGCTCATTATAGAGAGCATTCATTCCGAATATTCCGTGTATTTCAGACCCCTCGCGGTCGATTAAAATATCAACATCGCTTTCTTCCGTCGCCTCATTACGCGCATAAGAACCGAATACATATACGCTGCGCAGTTTGTGCTTTTCTGCAACGGGTGTAATAAGTTGTTTTATCTTTTCAATGTTAAATGCAGAAGAATTAAACCTTTCTTCAAGAAGCGCATCGACCGAACAGCCGATAGCGTTCGCAATTTTCAGAAGCGTTTCACCGGTGCATTTCGCTATATCGGTTTTCCCGTTGCAAATGTCATTTAAAGTCCCGTACGGAAGATTACACATTTTTGCGAACTGATATTTTGTTATGTTATTGTTTTTCAAATAATCAATAATAATCATATTGTGTCCCTCCGTATATATTATAACGGTACACCGTAATAATGTCAATAGTCATATTATTCGCATTTTTACGATAATAATTAAATGAGCTGCCCGAATAATCGAAGCAGCTCTGTAAAATTATGCAATTGTTAACGAAGAAAGTATTTGTAATATTTCGGTTTTATTAAAACCGAACATATACAGACTATATTGCCTTGAACCGTCGGCTGAAACTATGTCAAGTTGTATAGCCGGGCAGAAGCTGTCGAGATTTTCATCCGGTATCGAATAATAACCGCCGTATGCAAAATAATCATCACATTCATAAGTTACGTATTTTCCGCCGGACGGATATATCGGAAGAAGAATATCGGCATTCATAAAATACGATATCGCTTTAATCTTTGTTGACGGCAACGAAAACAAACCTGCGTGCGGTGCGTTCAGAGGGTCGCGTATGTCAATATTAAAATGCAGGTCGTTGATTCCCGAATAACCGAGCTTGCGCAGGTTTTTATCAACAATTCGGCCCAAGAACTCCGACAAAGCGCTTTCACCGTAATAATCAGGCAGCGGCTCACGCAAATCACAGCCAATCATATATTTTTCGCCATCCGCTTCATAACGCAGTAAGCCGTGGTCGGAGGTATTGACCGAATTATCAAAATCACCTGAATTGTAACCATCGGGCAAATTGATTTTCAACCCGCACATTGCGATTTTGCCGTTTCCGTTGTTCTCCCATGAAAAATTAGGATCATACTCACACTCCTGAAAATTCTGATAATATGCTTTTTTTGAATTGTTTAACACCAATTGCAGCACCGTAAGGCTGCCGAGCAGGAGTGCCACTGCACAGCTAATTGCAACGGCTTTTATCACACTTTTCTTTTTGAGCTTTTTAATGCGTTTTCCCGCCTTTTTTATCGGCTCGTCAACGGAGTCGTCTGCTTGCACAACATTCGGCATTTCGTGTATTTTCTGCAATTCGGAGGCACATTCGGCGCAATCTTTTATATGTTCATCAACAAGCGTCTTCGATTCTTCGCTGCAAACGCCGTCACAGTAAAGCGGCAGTAAATCTTTAATAATATTGCAATTCGTTTCACTCATCTGTATTCATCCTTTCTGCAATTTTTGCACGCGCACGGAAATATGTAACGCGCACCCAGCTTTCCGTTTTGCCGAAAATTTCGGCAATAAGCGAATACGGCATATCACCCACGGCTTTCATATAGAAAACATCCTTATACGGCGGTTCAAGCTCAGTAAGCGCTTTCATTACGGCTCGCACCGCTTCGGCATCCTCGCTGTTTTCTTCAAAGCGAATATGGGAAGTCAGCTCAGTGTAGTCATCAATGTTTTCGGGCGGGTGCTTTCTGACCGTTTCAATGTAAATGTTGTGGGCGATGCGGCATATCCAGGTCTCGGGCCTGCAGTCACCGCGAAAATCCTTATACTTCTGCAACGCCTTCACAAAAGCCTCCTGCGTGATTTCCTCGGCAAGAGAGGCATCGAAGCAGAGCGACATAACATAGTGATTTACATAGTTATAGTATTTTATATAAACCTGTTCAAAATCATCCATGCTTTCACCCCGTTTCATTAGTTTGACGAAAAAAGGTAAGGTTTGTTACAGAAATAAAAAAGCCTCTTTTATGCAAAAGAGACTTATTGTGTAAAAGCTTCATTCTCCGCCCCTGCGATAATGAAATAAACATTTATTTATTGTTTTCTTTAGCTGTATTTATTGAAGATATAAGCACACGGCGAATTGCTCCGCAATCATGCCGTATGGCATTCACATTCTCTTGTGGGAGCAACCTTGCTCTGACGAACAATTCAAGCCAATACTCTGTTTCGTAACATTCCTTTAACGCAATTTGAAGTTTTGCCACAAAATCTGCTTTCCCGTGGGCGTAGTTCGCTTCGCGAATATTGGCACCAATGCTTGTAGCAGAGCGTTCTAATTGATTAACGAGAGAGTAATGCCCCTTTATACCGTCACATAATGTGAGAATATTCACAGCGAAATCCATAGATAAATCTATAAGTTTATTTTCAGTCATATACTTTTCCTCTTTACCATTTTCAAAACATATATATAAACGAATGAAATCGTACCTTTGGTACGATGAAATCTTCGGCTCCGCCTCAGATGAAATCCTCCGGCTGGCGCCGCACGGTGAAATCAAATCCACCATCCGCCGTCGAGGCGGATTTCACCTGCGCAAGCAGATTTCACCGCCGAAGGCGATTTCACCCACCGCAGGGTGGATTTAATTGAAAGAACCGCCTGTTCGGCGGTTCTTTCTGGTGAGTTATCGGGGATTCGAACCCCGGACACCCTGCTTAAAAGGCAGGTGCTCTGCCTACTGAGCTAATAACTCATATTCACCCTGCAAGCAGGGTTTTTGATTAGTTGAGGAATGCAAAAAGGATAACAGCGCCGAGAGCAACTGCCATAAATGCGATGCCAACGATCTTTGTGATTTTTGCGAGCTTAGCTTCGGCGGTTCTGCCCTTGTTTTTATCAAAGAAAGAATCCGAGCCGCCGGCGATAGCACCGGAAAGGCCTTCCTGCTGGCTCTGCTGAAGCATAACCGATATAATGATGATTATTGACGCAACGATAAGGAATGCGCCGATAACGAAATGATACCATGCGAATGTAGCCATATTAACAATCCTTTCGTGGACCGATACTTTTTGAATGCCCGAATATATTACCACAGTAGATTGAAAAATGCAAGAGTTTTTTTCAATTTTTTAATATTTTTTTGTATTAATGTATTAAAGCGATATTTACGGGAATAATACTTTCAGCGGATGACAAAAAGCGTTCTTTCGCAGCCGTTACGGAGGTCTTTTTTGCGTTATGCAGCGTGTTGCCGTTTGGCACCGTTATGACCTGATGCGGCAATGCCCTATGGAACGCCTGCGGCATTGCCGCGGTCTTCGCAGGAACGGTAAAACGGTTTCGTGTTTTACCGTTCCGATTTTTTATTCAAGTGTAAGCTGCTCCGCGGTATCGTCGGCACTCAATGTTGCACCGGCGGCAGGCAGAGTTTTGGTGCGGTAGCGGTGGGGCTTAGAAAACTCCCCTTCTTTATAAAGTCTTGCGGACTGCAGCTTGTGGTACTTTTTAAGTGTCATTACATTAACGCCTGCCGTATCTTTTGCCGCTTTAGCTGAGATTGCACCTGTGTTCACAAGCAGAAGCCTGCCGGAAGTAGATGCAAGTACGACTTCGGTATCTTCGGATATATACAAAGCATCCACAAGGGGCGACTTATCGCAATACGCTTTGATGAGCTTTTTGCGGTTGGTCTTTGTTTCGTAGCCGTTCATAGTGACCTTGGCGACCTTGCCGTTTTCAAAGAAGAAAAGCATATAGCCCTTGTAATCAAGCGTATGTGCCATATATACGGGCTTTTCATCCTTTTCAAATTCAAGCTTGGACGGAATGAAATCGCCGAGAGCACTCGCCTTGGTATCTTCAAAATCAGAAGCTTTTGCTTTATATACCTGGCATTTATCCGTGAAGAACAGCAGTTCAGCCGCGTTGCGCGAAAGTGCCTCATATACTAAAGCATCGCCCTCTTTGAGCTTCTGTTCACCGCCCATACGCAGTGAAAGCGGTGTGATTTTCTTGAAATATCCGTCACGGGTGAAGAAAATATTCACCTCATAATCGGGGATTTCCTCAACGACTTCTTCCTCGACATCGTCATCATAAATGATTTCGCTGCGGCGTTCCTTGCCGTATTTATTGGCAACGGCGGTAAGCTCTTCAACGATTATCTTCTTTATGCGTGATTTACTGTTGAGAATATCCTCCATATCCTCAATACTTTTCGTCAGCTCGTCAATATCGGAAAGGCGTTTGAGAATATACTCGCGGTTGAGATGGCGCAGTTTGATTTCGGCAACATATTCGGCTTGAATTTCGTCGATGCCGAAGCCTATCATCAAATTGGGAACGACCTCGGACTCCTCCTCGGTCTCGCGCACTATTTTGATAGCCTTATCAATATCAAGAAGTATCTTTTTAAGACCTTGCAGCAAATGTAATCTATCCTTTGCTTTGGTAAGGTCAAAATACACTCTGCGGCGAACACACTCTGTACGGAACGCTATCCACTCGGTAAGCAGCTCCGCAACGCCCATAACGCGCGGCATACCGCCGACAAGCACATTAAAGTTTGCGCTGAACGCTTCCTCAAGCGGCGTGGTCTTATAAAGGCGTTTCATAAGCTTGTCGGCATCGGTGCCGCGTTTGAGGTCAATGGTGATTTTGAGACCTGATTTATCGGTTTCATCACGGATATCGCTGACCTCTTTAAGTGAACCGCCCTTAACTTTTTCGATTATTTTATCTATAATCGCTTCGCAGGTGGTTGTGGGAGGAATTTCGGTAATATCAATACAGTTATTGGCTTTATCGTAAGAGTACCTTGCCCTTACCTTTACCGAACCCCTGCCGGTATTGTAAACATCTTCAAGTGTGGCTCTGTCATAAACGATAAGTCCGCCGCCGATAAAATCGGGTGCTTTGAGTGTTTCAAACACATCAAAATCGGGGTTTTTGATAAGACCTATCGTTGTTTCGCATATCTCGCGCAGGTTGAATGAGCAGATATTGCTTGCCATACCGACTGCAATACCGCTGTTCATGTTAACGAGCACGCTCGGGAACGATACGGGCAGAAGCGTGGGCTCCTTCATTGTGGCATCGTAGTTATCCACAAAATCCACGGTATCTTTATCAATATCGCCGAAAAGTTCGGTGCAGATACCCTCGAGTTTCGCTTCGGTATAACGCGAAGCGGCGTAAGCCATATTTTTGGAATAGGCTTTACCGAAGTTACCCTTACTGTCAACATACGGATGCAGGAGCGTTTCGTTACCCTTGGAAAGACGCACCATTGTATCGTATATGGCGGCATCGCCGTGGGGGTTGAGCTGCATGGTTCTGCCGACGATATTTGCGCTTTTTATTCTGCCGCCGGTAATAAGCCCCATTTTGTACATAGTATAAAGAAGCTTGCGGTGCGACGGCTTGAAGCCGTCGATTTCGGGAATTGCGCGGGAGATTATAACGCTCATTGCATAGGGCATAAAATTCGTTTCGAGCGTATCGGTAATATTCTGTTCAACGACATCGCCCGCCCCGATAATATGGGCGTTTACGGTTTCTTCCTTTTCGGGTGCGGGGGTCTGATTTTTCTTTCTGGCCATAATTTATGAAATATCGGCAAGCTCGAGATACATATACCCGTTCTCTGCGATATAATCCTTTCTACCCTGCAGATTGTCGCCGAGCCAGAGGTCGAATTTTTCATCCATAAGCTCCTCAACATCATCGGGGTTGATTTTTATAAGACGGCGCGTTTTGGGATTCATGGTGGTGAGCCACATCATATCGGCATCGTTTTCACCGAGTCCCTTTGAACGCTGAATTGTGTATTTTGCGTTACCTATTTCGGCAAGTGCATCGTTCTTTTCCTTTTCGGTATAGGCAAACCAAGTTTCGCCCTTTGAGGTAATTTCATAAAGCGGCGATTCCGCAATATAGACCTTGCCCTCTTTAATAAGTGTGGGCATAAGGCGGTAAATCATAGTGAGAATAAGTGTTCTGATATGGAAGCCGTCAACATCGGCATCGGTACAGATTATTATTTTATCCCATCTTAAATTATCCATACTGAAAAGCGACAGTTCTTTATTGGATTTTGATGAAACCTCAACACCGCAGCCGAGCACCTTGATAAGGTCAACAACAATTTCGCTCTTGAAGATTTTATCGTACTCAACTTTAAGGCAGTTAAGTATTTTACCTCGTACGGGCATAACAGCCTGGAATGCAGAGTCTCTCGCCTGCTTGCAGGCACCGAGAGCCGAGTCACCCTCCACTATGAAAATCTCGCGTTCGTTCTTGTCGCGGCTGCGGCAGTCAACAAATTTTTCAACACGGCTCGTCATATCGTTTGAGGATGCGAGCGTCTTTTTAAAGTTAAGGCGTGTTGTTTCCGCTTTTATGCGGCTGCGCATATTAACGAGCACCTGATCGCAGATTTTGTCGGCATCAAGCTTGTTTTCAATAAAATATATTTCAAGCTGATGCTTAATAAACTCTGTCATAGCCTCCTGAATAAACTTGTTGTTTATAGCCTTTTTTGTCTGATTCTCGTAGGAGGTTTGCGTGGAGAAAGAGGATATTACAAGCACAAGGCAGTCTTCAACATCCTGAAATCCGATTTTCTGGTCACTTTTGAGGTATTTGCTGTTAGCCTTAAGGTATGAGTCAATCTGCGCGACAAAGGCACTTTTTGCAGCTTTTTCGGGCGCGCCGCCGTATTCAAGAAAACTCGAGTTGTGGTAATACTCTTTTAACTGCTTTTTATTTGAAAAGCAGAGTGCCATATTGATTTTAAGTTTATAATCGGGCATATCCTCGCGGTCTCTGCCCTTGCGCTCCGCCTGCCAGAACTGAACGGCAGTAAGAGAATCGTTACCCGCAAATTCATTTACATAATCGACAATACCGTTTTCGTAAACGAACTCAAAGGTTTCGAACTTTGATTCGGTGAGCTGATTTCTGAGAATGAATTTAAGCCCTGCGTTTACAACGGACTGCCGCATAAGAATATCCTTAAAATAATCAAGCGGAATGTCGATATCGGTAAACACCTTTAAATCGGGGCGCCACTTTATACGCGAGCCGGTATCGCGCTTTTCGTAGGGCGTTTTTTTCATTTCACCGCTGATTTTGCCGCGCTTGAAGTTTAGCTCATAGCAGAAGCCGCCGGTATGGATCTCAGCCTCCATATACTCTGCGGCATACTGTGTGGCACAAAGACCGAGACCGTTGGTGCCGAGCGAATACTCATAGCTGCCGCCGTTATTTGTATCGTACTTGCCACCCGCGTAAAGGTCGCAGAAAACAAGCTCCCAGTTATAGCACTTTTCTTTATTGTTGTAATCAACGGGGATTCCTCTGCCGTAGTCCTGCACCTCAACGGATTTATCGAGAAAGCGGGTAACGATGATTTTATTGCCGAAGCCCTCGCGCGCCTCATCTATGGAGTTTGAAATGATTTCGAAAACAGAATGCTCGCAGCCCTCAATACCGTCGGAGCCGAATATGACCGCAGGCTTTTTACGCACACGGTCGGCACCCTCGAGTTTTTTGATACTGTCATTGCCGTATTCCTTTGGGGCCTGTGTTTTTTCTTTCGCCATTTAATTAACTGCCTTTCGTAGTTTATAAAACACCACTTTTTGGTATACCAATTATAATATTATACAATATATTGAGATTTAGTCAAGTTATTATTTAATACGGTAAGAAAAATACTATATAAAACAAGGGCTTTACGGTCGATAACACTTTTATCGCCGTAAAACCCCGTAAATTAATACAGTATTTCAGTTTTGCGATGAATTCAACAACACCTATGAACGAATAGCTTCAATTATAATATTCACTTTTTTCATGCGGCGTTTACAAGTCTTTCAAATAAAACGCAGTCAAGCACATCAATGAAGCCGTCGCCGTCTGTATCGGCAACCCTTTTCCGGTATTCGCTGTCGGCGGTCTGGTCGGCATTTACCGCATTATCCGTGCCGAGTGCAAGATTTACACATAGCGCATAATCCGCAATATCGACACCGCCGCTGCCGTTTATATCGTTCTGCAGATTGAGCGATGCCGAAACCGCAGTATCGCCGTTTACGGATACAAGCACATTTCTGCTGACATGGGAAGGCTTGGAAATCTCAATACGATAATCGCCGTTTTCAATTCCCGAAACCGAATATGCAAGCGAATACCTGCCGTTCATATAACCGTATTTGCCGTTTTCTTCCGTAAATTCTCTTGTAAGTGTTACCCAATCGTCAACAGGGGTAATATTCAGCAAAACGGGAGCACCGTCAAAGCTTGAATAACTTACATACCCGAACAGACTTCCGCCTTCGCCGCTTTCTGCGAGGGGCATATAGATATTGTGCTCGGCATCGGTTGTGATATCTACGGTCTGCTCATAGGTTACGCTGCCCTCGTGCTCGGCACGCAGGGTATAAATGCCGGGTGTGATATTACTTATGCTGTAAGGCTGTGCATCAAAGCCTACAAAGCTTTGTGTAATAACCGGCTCGGTTTCGCCCTGCGGGGTAAGTGTTACGGTTATAAGCTTCATATAATCGTAATCGTCTTTATCTTCAACATCAAGGTACATAAGACCCGAAAGGTAGTTCCAATCGCGTTCCTCGACACTTACGGTGAAAACAAAATCCG
>JAZLHL010000012.1:0-75085 GCA_045616765.1 Acutalibacteraceae bacterium | reverse complement strand
CTCATGCAAAGGTCGCCTTGGTTTCCGTCAAAACCCTTTGTTTGTTCGCGCATAGCCTCAAGTATTGTGTTTTTTACTGCATGGAATTCTTCGGGGATTTTTCCGGCGGTATTTATAAAAGCATTGTATTCCTCGAGTTTTTGTTGTGCGGCTTGGTTTCTTGCTTCTTCAAGTTCGGCTTGCTTTCTTGCTTCTTCAAGTTCGGCTTGCTTTTTTGTGTCAGTAAGCTCGGCAGTTTCGGCGTTCATCATCTCGGCGCGGTACGCTGCATTTTTCCTTTGGGCTTCTGCCTGTGCCTGCTTTACCGCTGCATCGAATTCCGCTTGCCTTCTTGACGATTCAAGTTCGTTTGGCATCTTGGCTGCTGTATTATTCGAAAGGCAGGTAATCAAAAGTGCAAACCAACCGGTTAATACAATACATAAAAATACAGTTCCGACTCCGGTTTTCCTGCCGTGCTTTCTATTGTTGCGAACGCACAGAATAAACGGTGCTACATATACTACACTCAATAGTAAAATACCGAATAATGCTTCACGCATTTTGCTCACCTTCAAAAAATTTATTGCGTTTTAGTGATACCATTGTAATTGAATTTTCGATTATTTCAATAGCCGCGTGGCGAAAGACTGAGTTTGCGTGGTGAAATGCATTTATGCGGCAAAGCGGAAGGAAACTCCTGACGAATGTAATGAAAGGAACGCGCAGAGAAGAACGACCGCAAGATGTGTTTAAACATTTCTTGCGAAACTATTGTATTTTAAATTTGTATCTGTTACAATTTAATATGACTATAAATATTTTATGGGGGTATTTTTGTGGCAAGTTGTCCGAATTGCGGCAGAAAGCTGCATTTAACGGATTGGCGTCCCATTTGTCCCGAATGCGGAGTCAACCTTAACTACTTCAATGCCAATGAAAAGCTCATTGAGGAGTCCGAAAAAGCCGAAATCGAGCACGCGCGTTTTCAGCCGAAGGTGGATCGCGGCAAAGCGGCTACCATAGGCACCAAAACCGGCATTGTGCGAATGGTGCTTTTCCTCATACCCGTACTTTCACTGCTGCTGCCCATTTTCAGCATAACCGTTTCGGGCAATTACAAGAGCTACAATGCCATTGATATTTACAATGCGTTTTCGGCAGTTGATACCGGTAAAATTTTAAGCAGCATTTCGCCGCTTATACTCGCTGTTGCATTTGTTGCCGTTCCGGCGGTGTGCTGCGTGGTGTTCACGCTTTTGCAGATCACCGCAGGCAAGCCCAAGGGGCTTACGCGCAACATAGTGCTTTCGTGCGTGTCGCTTGCGCTTGTGGGCGCTTCGCTCGGCAGTATGTTTGCATTTGCACAGAATCCTGCGGATGATTACGCCGGCATAGTTATGAACGAGGCGCAGGTCGCACTCGGCAAAGGTCAGGGCGATGTTGATGCCGCCGCACAGAAAATACTCAATATATTCAATGATTCAGCCGTTGATACCTCAAGGCTTGAAAAGGCCGTTGCATACGGCGAAGCGGCGTTTGCTTCTGCGGATGGATGCCGTTACACAGCGGAGCAGCTTACGGAATTAAAAGCTGCCTTAAAGGATGGCAGGGAACTGCTTGATGCGGGTGAATATACCGCCGACTCGGTGCGGGAAGCTTCCGCCGCAATAATCGGCGCGACCGCGGTGTATGCAGACCTTAAAACTGCGGTGAAATATGCCGCGCTTATCGAGAATGACGGCAGCTTTTCGGAAAGCTCGTTTGCTTCGCTTACCGCGGCAATCGACACAGGCAAAGAAACTCTCGATTTACTCGCAAAGGGCGAGCCGATAGTTGAGCTTACCAAGCAGAACGGTGCGCTCGACAAGACCGCAGAGGAAATCGAAGCAGACACCGCCGCAAGAATCGAAGAAGTTAGAAACAATATAAATAATGCGATCGCATCGCTTACCGATGTGAGCGTACTCAACGCACAGATCGCAAAGCTCGATGCCGCAATCAACGGCGGCAGCATAGCCTCCGCCGATATAAAGGCTTCGGCGGGCATAGGAGAATTCGTGTTTGTTATTCTGCTGCTCGTTCAGCTTGCCAATAACATTCGTATCAAGAAAAAAGGCTTTGAGGTCAAATATACACAATGCCTTATAGGCGGTCTGCCGAGTGAAGAATACTTCGGTTATATCGAGCAGGGTATGCCGCTTTACGAAATTCGCGAAAAGATGGTCGCCGTGCTCACCGTAATGCAGAACGAGGTAAGGGCACAGGCGGCCGAAGCCGCCGCAAAAGAGCAGGCGGAACGCGCAACACATAAATAAAGGGGGCGTTAAAATGAGTGAAGAAAATGTAAAAACCGAACAGCAAAGACTTGATGAAGTCAACGCTCAGCTCAAAGAACTCGTTGACGCCGACCGACGCGTGATCGCCCGCAAGGAGACCGTAGGTTATATGCTCTTTGACGGCAGCCGCGGCTTCAATATTGACGGTCACAAGGATTTATTCAACGACAGTATTCTTAAAATCAGCTTCGATTTTCAGTCGCTTTACAATGTCATAGGCGGCGTGTGGGATATTGTAGACGATTTCATAGTCAGCTTTGTTATTGAAAAAACCCGTACACGCTGGGGCAAATTCATACCGTATATGTTCCTCGGCGGTTTGCCCTACGCGCTTGTAAGCTCGCTCTACTGGCTGCTGCCCGCAATTCTGCCGGCATCGGCGGTGGCATCGTTCAACCACATAGGTAAATTCATTATTTATATGCTGCTTGATATGAGCATTGAACTGCTCGGCAACTTCAGAAATGTCGGCATAGGCGGCTACCTTTCAACTATAACGCCGTACCCGTCCGACAGACGCAGACTGCTCGCAATTTCAAGCTATTCAAGCATTATTTACTCGCGTATCCCCGATATCATAGTGGAATTTATGCTTGACTTTATCAAGAACGGCATCATAAAATCCACAAAATCAAGCGATGAGCTCATAAGGCAGTCGCTTATGATAGTCGGGCCCGTAACCACCATACTTTCGGGTGTTATAATTTCGTGGTACACCACCATTGCAAAAGAGCGTGTTCACCAGAAGGTCGAAACGCCCAAGATCCGCGACAGTCTGCGCATAGTGTTCTCGAACAGACCGGTGCTTATGTATATGCTTTCCAATGCGCTCGGCTCATTCGGCACGGGTCTTACCACCAACGACTATTACCGTCAGGTGCTTGATATGACCACATTCGAGACCATTGCGGGCATTCCCTCGTTCTTCTTCCAGCCCATAGGCTTTGCAAATTACAACAAACTCGCAAGAAGATTCTCGACAAAGAATCTGTATATGATAAGCCAGGTGTTCGCAAAGTCTTTCTACATTCCGCTCTGGTTCTACGGCAGATTCTTAAAGACAAAGGACGGCAAGTTCTTCTTCCAGGGCAGGATACCCATGCTGCCCGTTACGGCGTTGTGGGAAATCATTTATGCTACCTTCTGGGGCGTAAAGAGCATTTCCGGCACCGAGATCGGCAACGAGTGCAACGACTACATAGAGTGGAAATGCGGCTACCGCAACGAAGCAACCCTTGCCGCGGCGAGCGCACTGCTCTGCAAAATTCCCGCCCGTATCAACGGTATTCTGCAGCCGCTTTACAAAAAGTGGATTCACTATGACCAGGAAGCCTACACCATGGGCAGGGAGCAGCCCCTTATGGCACAGAAGTGGATATTCGCCATGGCGACAATTTTGCCGGCATTCCTTGTGCTTTCAAGTATGCTTCCGATGTTCGGCTACAATATTGATAAGGATATGCGCGACAGAATGTACCTTGAGCTTAACGAAAGACGTGCACTTACCGCAGAACGCATTAACGGCAACGTCAGCGATGATGAGGACTGATGAATCGTAATATGAAAAAATCGCTTTTAAAAACATACCGCGCCGAGATAATTATATTATATGTTTTCACGGCGGTGCTGCTCGCGGTTGCGGCGGTATATGACCTTAAAATAGATATAGCCGTTTCAAACACTTCAAGCGCATTTGCAGGCTTCTTTGCCGATTACGGTGAGCTGCCCGCGGCATTTTTGCCCACGATAGCGGCGGCGGTGCTTATGAAGTGCTTTACAAAAAAGTGGTTGAAAATCATTGCCGGCGCTGCCACTGTCGGCATAGGCGCAACATTCGGTCAGTTTCTCGCCGACGGGTTCCTTGACGGTAACGATTACAAGGATATTATCGGCGCGGCGATCGGCGTGGTTATAGGTGTTGGCGTTCTTGTCATATTCCGCTTTGTGAAAATCAGCGACGAAAAGAAAAAGCCGCTTATTATAGCAACGCTTTTGGGTATTGCGGCACTGCTTTTGCAGAATGAAGCAATAACGGGCTTAAAGCATCTTTGGGGCAGAGTACGCTTCCGCGACCTTGACGAAGCGCACACACTTTTCAAACCGTGGTACAGCATAAATACCGCAGTCGGCGGTCACTCGTTCCCGAGCAGCCACACTGCAAAGGCGGGTATGAGCTACCTCGTTCTGCTGCTGCCCTGCGTTTTTGAAAAGCTGCGCAAAAATCATTTTGTGCTGTTCATTATTGCTTTTGCCTACACCTATACGGTCGCATTTACGCGGCTTATGGTGGGCGCGCATTATTTAAGCGATATAGCCGTAGGCTCGGCAATTTCGTTTACGATTACGCTTGTAGCAGTATTCGCCTATGAGAAGATAAGCACCAAGGTTATAAAATAAATCAATATGAAAAGTGACTGTGATGGGAGGATTCCCGTTACAGTCTTTTTTTATAATACTGAACTGATACAAAATGATACAAGAAACTGATACTGACTGATACCAATTTGTATCAGTCAGTAGGTGCAAAGCAATTTTGCAAATAAATAAAATCACGACACCGATTCGGTGCCGTGTTATTGTGTGCCTTTAATCTTCAAAGCAATCGTACGCTTTGAGAATGGTTTTGCCTATTTCATACATAAATGTGACGGCGGATTTTTTCAGCTCGAGCGTCGGCTCGTTGGCTTTCGGCGCGAAGCGTTCGTCGTGTCTGCGGCTTGCGGCGCAGGCGGCGTTGCGCGAAATTATATTGTCGCACTCAAAGGTGAAATAGCAGCCGCGCTTTGCGAATGTGCCGTTAAGCAGTGCGTTCATAACCGCATCAATATCGAGTGTGCCCATATACGGCGCAAGGTGGTCGTCGTGGGTGTTGAAATTATCCTGCACGTGCAGAGCTTCAAGCCTGTCGCCGAGTGCCATAAGGTCATCGTAAGCGGATTCGGTCTGCATATTGCCGTGGCCCGTATCCCAGCAAGCGCCGAGCAGAGGATGATCGCAGTAGTCAATAAATTCTTTCATTTCCGCGCCGGTCATAAAGAAATATTTGCCGCCGCTGTTCACAAGCGAGCCGTTTTCGATAAGCACCTTAACGCCGTACTTTTCCATAGTGGGGTACAGCCTTTCAAAAAACGGTTTGTTGCGCTTAAAATATTCCTCTTTGCCGTCGGGGTACATCAAATCGCGGCACGAGCCCGAATGTACCACTATTTTTTTGATTCCGAGGTAGCCGCAGGCTTCTATTGCGCGGGTGTTTGCAAGCACCACATTTTCAAATTCTTCTTCGTCGCAGTCGAGAAAATTATTGCCGGGCGAATGTGCCTGCACAAAGTCGAAGCCGAGCTTTTCGGCTTCCCGGGCGGCAGCCTTTATCGGCTCAAACCAATCGTCTTTAAGTATGGGACGGTCGCCCCACGCGAGCCGCCAGAAAGAGTAATCGAGGTGCTTAAAGCCCGTGCCCTCAAATGTTCTGACTGCCTCGGCGGGCGAGCTGCTGTAATAAATGAGGTCGCCTGTGGTGGTTGCGAGTTTCAAAATTACGCCTTCTTTTTTATTTATTGCCGTATTTTTTATTGTAAGCCGCTATCGATTCCTCAATAATGCTGACGGCTTCCAGCACGCCTTTTGCTTCGTCGATGACGGTATCCTTATTTTCAAGCATTTTATAAACGGAGAAAAAGTGGTTCATCTCGTCAAAAACATGGGGCGGAAGCTGACTTATATCCTTATAGGTGTTGTAGGTGGGGTCATTGAACGGTATGGAGATGATTTTGTCATCCGGAAAGCCGTTATCAAGCATGGAAATAACGCCTATGGGGTAGCAGTCCACAATAGCCATGGGCTCTATCTGCTCAGAGCAAAGCACAAGCACATCCAGCGGGTCATTGTCCTTTGCAAGCGTTCTCGGAATAAAGCCGTAGTTTGCCGGGTAGTGCGTGGATGTGTAAAGCACGCGGTCGAGCCTTAAAAGGCCGGTTTCCTTGTCGAGTTCATATTTCATTTTGCTGCCCTTGCTGATTTCGATAACCGCGGAATATGAAGAACGGGTTATTCTGTCGGGGCGAATGTCGTGCCAGATATTCATTGCGTTTCCTCTCATACAGTAAATATTTTTTAACCGCTGTATTTTAACACTTTCGCAAAACACTGTCAATAAAATATATACAACAAATGCACCTTTGTCTGCCGGATTCCCCAAAATACTGTTAATAAATTATTAAATAAACCTTAAAACAGTTGCCAAAACAGGAATTTGTTGGTACAATATAATTTATACTACTATGTGCGTTTGTGCGCGCGGAGGGATATTTTTGCTTAAACTGTTAAAATATTTAAAACCGCATAAATATTTCGCGCTGTTCACGCTGCTGCTTGCGGCACTGAACAACGTGCTTACTCTTGCGTTCCCGCTGCTTATGTCGCAGATAGTCAACGAGGGCATAAACAAAGGCGACCTTGAAGCGATTAAATCAAACGGCGTTACTATGATAGTATGCTGCATTTTCGCGATGTTCGTTATGATTCTGAACAGCTATTGCTCAAGCCGCGTTTCCACAGGCTTTGCGGGTGAGCTGCGCGCGGATATTTTCAATAAGGTCGAGTCTTTCTCACAGAGCGATATTGACAAAATCGGTGTTTCATCGCTGATCACACGCACCACCAACGATATTCGTCAGGTGCAGGATCTTGTGCTTATGTCGCTGCGCTCAATAATCACCGTGCCGATCATGCTTATAGGCGGCACTGTTATGGCGGTCATTATGGACCCCACGCTGTCGCTTGTACTGCTGGTAGTAATACCCGTAATTGCGATCATTGCTTTGATCATTGCCAAAAATGTTATCCCGTATTTCGATAAAATTCAGAAAAAGGTTGACAGGCTCAATCTTATTATCCGCGAAAAGCTCAGCGGTATTCGCGTTATAAGGGCGTTTAACCGCACCGAGTATGAGGACAAACGCTTTAAAGAGGCGAACGACGACCTCACAACCATGACCGTTAAGGTGCAGCGCATATTCGCTTCGCTTATACCGATTGCCACACTCCTTATTTTCAGCCTTATAATTCTTCTTGTGGCTGTCGGCTATGTGCAGATAAACCGCCTTACCGACCCGGTGGAAATCCGGAATACCATAGGCGATTTGCAGGCATTTATACTTTACCTTGTGTTTATTATAGTCGCGGTTTCAACCGCGGCGGCAATGTTCATTATGATACCGCGGGCCAATATAAGCGCAAAGCGCATAAACGCGGTGCTTGAAATGCAGCCCGAGCTTACCGTGCCCGCAGCCACTGCTCGCGACAGCGGCAACGGAGTTATCGAATTCAGAAATGTCAGCTTCGATTATAAATCAGCCGAGGGCGAGCCGAAGCACGTTCTTAAAAATGTGAGCTTTACCGCAGAGCCCGGCAAAACCACTGCTATTATCGGCGGTACAGGCTCCGGCAAATCCACAATTCTCAATCTTATTCCGCGTTTTTACGATGTTGCCGCGGGTGCCGTGCTCATTGACGGTGCCGATGTGCGCGATATGGATTTTGCCACGGTTTACTCGAAGCTCGGCTATATTCCGCAGCAGGCGTTCCTTTTCAGCGGCACCATTGCCGACAACCTGCGTTACGGTAAGGAGGATGCCACCGACGAGGAGCTTTGGGAGGCTTTGGATATTGCGCAGGCGCGCGATTTCGTTGAAAAACTGCCCGACGGGCTTGAAAGTATGGTTTCGCAGAACGGCACCAACCTTTCGGGCGGACAGAAGCAGCGCCTTTGCATTGCGAGAGCGATAGTTAAAAAATCAGAATTCTATATATTTGACGACAGCTTTTCCGCGCTCGATTTTATTACGGATTCGCGTTTGCGCGCCCGTCTTAAAAACGAGCTTTCGGAAGCTACCGTCCTTATAGTAGCACAGCGCGTAGGCACTATTATAAATGCCGATAAAATCATTGTGCTTGATAAGGGTGTTATAGCGGGCGAGGGCACTCACGCCGAGCTGCTTGAAAATTGCGGGGTTTACAAAGAAATAGTTAAATCCCAGCTCAGTGCAGAGGGGGCGGCAGAATGACGGATAACAAACGCAACCTCGACCCGCAGCGCCTTGAACGGCTTGAACGCCGCAGGCTTACACGCCAGCGCCGCTATTCCGCATACCGCAAGGTGCGCAAGGATGAAGACCGCGCCACGAGCTTTTTTGTGCCGTTCAAGCGCCTTATGGGCTATGTGCTTGAGCATAAAAAAGGCTTTGTGCTTGTGGTGGTAATGTGCATACTCAGCACGATCTGCAATGTTATAGGTCCCACCTATATAGGCGATGCAGTCGATATTCTCAACGAACAGGTCAATCTTAAAGTCAGCGGTCAGCAAATCTCCGCGCAGACTCTCATTCCGTATATCTTGATACTTGTAGGCGTTTACGGCGGCATGGCGCTTTTCGCGTTTATTCAGCAGTACACCATGGCGGGTATGTCGGCGAAGATAGTCCGCCGCATGAGAGAAAATATCAACGACAAGCTTTCGCACCTGCCGCTTAAATATTTTGACGGCAACTCAAAGGGCGATATCCTTTCGCGCGTAATAAACGATATTGACAATATCAGCAACACCTTGCAGCACAACCTTATTTCGATAATCGAATCGGTTATTATGATAGTGGGCGTGTTCGTGATGATGCTTGTTACGAACTGGTTTTTAACGCTGATTATTGTTGCAATAGTGCCGTTTGCCGCGGCTATCGCACTGCGCATAATGAAAATAAGCAAAAAGCTTTTCAGAAAGCAGTGGGACAGAACGGGTGAACTCAACGGTCATGTTGAGGAAATGTATACCGGTCATAAAATCGTGCGCATTTTCGGACAGGAGCAGCTCGCCATTGATGAATTCAACGATATCAACGATGAGCTTACCGATATAAGCTGCAAGGCGCA
Organism: Acutalibacteraceae bacterium; assembly: GCA_045616765.1. Lineage (GTDB taxonomy): Bacteria > Bacillota > Clostridia > Oscillospirales > Acutalibacteraceae > DTU089. Next base: position 65,846 of record JAZLHL010000012.1, on the reverse strand, counting down.
GTATGTTTCGGGCTCGATACATCCGTTCATAAACCTTGTGGATAATATCGGCTATATCGCCGTTACCATAGTGGGCGGCTACCTTATAGTAAATAACGGCGTTTTCGCCGTCGGCGGCAAAGTGCTTTACGATATGGGCGAAGCGTTCACCATAGGCGGTATTCTTACATTCATCACTTATTCAAAGCTGTTCACTTCCCCCATTTCAAGCCTTGCGCAGATAGTAAACCAGCTGCAGTCGTGCATGGCATCGGCAGAGCGTGTGTTCACAATGCTTGATGAAGATATTGAACCTGACGAAGCCGTTGACACTACGCTTGAATTCAAGGATGCCTTGAAATTTGAGGATGTTTCGTTCTCATACTCACCGGACAAACCCCTTATGGAGCATCTTGATATTACGCTGAAAGCCGGCTCACTTGTTGCGCTCGTGGGTCCCACGGGTGCGGGCAAGACCACATTCGTAAATCTGCTTATGCGCTTTTACGATGTTACGGGCGGCAAAATCACCATTGACGGCACGGATATACGCGACGTTTCGCGTGATACGCTGCGTTCGCTTTACGGTATGGTGCTGCAGGATACGTGGTTATTTAAGGGTACGGTTATGGATAACCTGCGTTACGGCAGGCTCGGTGCAACCGATGACGAGGTCATAGCCGCCGCAAAGGCGGCACGCGCCGATGAATTTATAAGCGAGCTGCCCGAGGGCTACAACACCGTGCTTGAAGAAAACGGCGAAAACATTTCGCAGGGTCAGCGCCAGCTTATAACCATAGCGCGCGCTTTGCTTAAAGATCCGAAAATCCTCATTCTCGATGAAGCCACAAGCTCGGTCGATACAAGAACGGAGCTGCTTGTTCAGGAGGCTATGAGCGAAATTATGAAGGGCAGAACGAATTTCGTTATTGCCCACAGACTTTCGACCATACGCAAGGCGGATGAGATCCTTTTCATAGACAAGGGCACCGTGAAAGAGCGCGGCACACACGACGAGCTGCTTAAAAAAGGCGGCTTGTATGCGGATATGTATTACAGTCAGTTCGGCGGCACGGTTTCTTCCGCGTCACTTGACGGCGACTATTGATAAATAAAGACCGAAAGGAAAATAGGAATGAAAAACACAGAAAAATCCATGGAAAAACTCGTTGCTCTCTGCAAGGGCAGAGGCTTCGTGTACGCAGGCAGTGAAATCTACGGCGGTCTCGCCAACACATGGGATTACGGTCCCCTCGGTGTTGAGCTTAAAAACAACATCAAAAACGCGTGGAGAAAGAAATTTATTCAGGAAAATCCCTATAATGTCGGTCTTGACAGTGCAATCCTTATGAATCCGCAGACATGGGTGGCTTCGGGTCATCTCGGCGGCTTCTCCGATCCGCTTATGGACTGCCGCGAGTGCAAAACGCGCCACAGAGCCGATAATCTCATAGAAGATTTTGACGGCACAAATGTTGCAGGCTGGTCAAATGAGCAGATGATGAACTACATCAAGGAAAAGAACATTCCCTGCCCCGAGTGCGGCAAGCACAATTTTACCGATATAAGACAGTTTAACCTTATGTTCAAAACCTTCCAGGGTGTTACCGAGGACTCCAAAAACGAGCTCTACCTGCGCCCCGAAACCGCACAGGGCATCTTCGTGAACTTTGCAAATATTCAGAGAACCACAAGAAGAAAAGTGCCGTTCGGCGTTGCGCAGGTCGGCAAATCCTTCCGTAACGAGATCACTCCCGGCAACTTCATTTTCCGCGTTCGCGAATTTGAGCAGATGGAGCTTGAGTTTTTCTGCAAGCCCGGCACCGACCTTGAATGGTTTGAGTATTGGCGTGCATTCTGCCGCGACTGGCTGTATTCACTCGGCATCAAGGAGGAAAACCTCAGACTGCGCGACCACGATAAAGAGGAGCTTTGCTTCTATTCAAAGGCTACCACCGACTTCGAGTACCTTTTCCCGTTCGGCTGGGGCGAGCTTTGGGGCGTTGCCGACAGAACCGACTACGACCTTACTCAGCACATCAACACCTCCGGTAAGAGCCTTGACTACTTTGACCCGGAAACAAACGAAAGATATGTTCCCTATGTTGTTGAGCCGTCACTCGGCGTTGAAAGACTTTTCCTGACCGTACTTACCGAGGCTTATGATGAGGAAGTCGTTGACGAGGCAAAGAATGACACGAGAGTTGTGTTAAGACTTCATCCAGCCCTTGCACCCTACAAGTGCGCAGTTCTGCCGCTTTCAAAGAAACTCGGCGACAAGGCAAATGAAATCTACGCAGAGCTTTCAAAGAAATTCTTTGTGGATTACGATGATGCAGGCTCAATAGGCAAACGCTATCGCCGTCAGGATGAAATCGGCACACCGTTCTGCATTACCGTTGACTTTGAAACCGTAGGCGACGAGAATACTCCTGCCGACAACTGCGTAACAGTCCGTGAAAGAGACTCCATGGAGCAGGTAAGGATCCCGATCGCAGAGCTTGAAAAGTATATTGAGGACAGAGTGAAGTTTTAAGTTTTCGGTTGTTAACGGACTTTAAAGGCATAAAAATTTATTTTTAACTCGGTTGACAAACTGCGAAGATATGCTATAATGAAAACAGAAAGGTGACCGATAGACGGTTAGCCTGAGTTTGGTTTAGAAATAAACCGCACCATTAGCCCGGGCGGTTTATTTCTTTTTTGTTGTTATATCGACAACAAGTGCAATCACTGACACAATTAAAGCAAGTAATAAGAATAATGCTTCGTATGTAACCATTGCACCGCCCCCTTTCCGAGGGCGAAAAGTGTTTTGCCCTCCTTAATAGAGGGCTAACCGCCTACCGAATATAGTCACCTTTCAGGGTACTTTGTGTACCGATGAAATATTATCATATACGCCGTTTCTTGTCAATAAAAGGCGATATAATAAAAACACCGACAAATCGAATTTGTTTCATTACTGCTTTAATAATTGAATAATTAAATCATACCGAATCCGGGGTGTGTTTATGGATAACGCTGAAATGAAAATTGAACAGATTGCGGTAATCTATAACGATTACGGCACCAAATTCGGCGTGCCGCGCCAGAGCGGGCTTGCTCCGTCCGAGGTGTCGAAAATCGTGTTCTGCGAAAAATACCGCGACAGTAACGCCTTGCGCGGAATTGAGCAGTATTCGCACCTGTGGCTTCTGTGGGGCTTTTCCGAAAATCCGCAGTCGGACGGCTGGTCGCCTACGGTAAGGCCGCCGCGCCTCGGCGGCAACGAAAGGGTGGGCGTTTTCGCAACACGCTCGCCGAACAGACCGAACCCCATAGGGCTTTCCTGCGTTAAGCTTGAAAGAATTGCGCCCGACGGTGAAAACGGAACGGTGCTTTTCGTCAGCGGCGCCGATTTGAAAAACAGCACGCCCGTTTACGATGTCAAGCCGTATCTGCCGTATGTTGACAGCATACCCGATGCTCTCGGCGGTTTTGCCGAGGAACATAAAAATTACCGTCTTGAAGTTGTGTTTGCCGACGGACTTTACGAAAAAGTGCCGCCCGGAAAGCGCGGTGCGCTTTCGGAATCGCTTGCGCTCGACCCGCGCCCCTCATACCAGAGTGATGCGCAGCGAGAGTACGGTATGACCTTCGGCGGCATCGAAATCAAATTTAAGGTCAACGGTGGTGTGCTGACCGTTACCGCGGTGGAATGATATGAGAACCGTAAAACCCGATTTTTTTGACAAATTCAAATGTATTGCCGAAAAATGCACCGATAACTGCTGCATCGGCTGGGAAGTGGATGTCGACTGCGACACCGCCGAAAAATACGCAGCTTACAGCGGTGCTCTCGGTGAAAGGCTGCGCGGCGAGTTGACCGTGAGTGAAGACGGCTCGCCCTGCTTTAAGATGCGCGCCGACGGCAGATGCCCTTTTCTGAATGAAAATAATCTTTGCGATATTATCACCGAAGCGGGCAGCGGCTTTCTGTGCGAAATCTGCCGCGAGCATCCGCGCTTTTATGAGTGGGCGGCGGATGTTACCGAGTGCGGTCTCGGCCTTTGCTGCGAGGAAGCGTGCAGACTGCTTCTGAACTGCGGCGAATTTTCGCTTGCGGTTGACGGTAACGGGGAAGCCGAAGACGAAGAAGCCGAAATCTACGATTCATTTTTCGCTTTTCGTGAAAATCTTTTTAATACCGTATCGGATGAAAGCAAAGCTTTAGCCGAATGTATTGAAAATGTGCTTGCTGCGGTCAAAAGCAGTGAATTTTGCTGCGGCGAAGACCGTACGCTCAAAACCGCAAAAGATGTTTCCGAATTTTATAAAACAACGGAGCCGATAGATGATAACTGGAGTGCTTATGCCGAAAAAATTGCGGCTTTTGCCGAAAGCTGTAAGGGCTTCAACAAAACCGATGAGCCGTGGCTCCGCTTCGTGTTTTCGTATTTACTTTACCGCTACCTTACCGCAGGACTTTATGACGGCGATATTTATGCGCGTGCCTGCTTCTGTGCCGAAGCGGTGGGGTATATCGCCCTTTGCGCCGATGTGAAGCGCGCGGAAAAAGGCGGGCTTTGCGAGCGCGATATAATTGATGTAATAAAATACTGGTCGAAGCAGACGGAATACAGCGACCTGAATATATCAAAAGCAATAAACTTTGAAAGAAACTGCTGCATTTAGCGCAGAGCGAAAAACAGAATAGTAAAAGACAATGACTTTACGGTGAATTAAGCGTTTAATAAACCGTAAAGCCATTATTTTTATAAAATATTTTTTATCTCTTCAAGCTTTTTCACCGTATATGTCGGTATTTTGTCGCCGTCGGGGGTTTCGCCGGTGCGGTCAAACCACACGGTTTTTATGCCGTAATCGTTGCCGCCCCGAATATCTGCCGTAAGGCTGTCGCCTATAAGCATACATTCATCAACGCTCACGCCGCCGAGTTTTTTAAAGCAGTAATCGAAAAATTCCTTAGACGGCTTCGGTGCGCCCGCATCCTCAGAAACGAAAACGGCTTTAAAATATTTATTCAGATCGCCTTTTTTCATCCTGCTTTGCTGAACTGCGCGAAAGCCGTTGCTGACTATATACAGATTATATTTATCCTTTAAATAATCGAGCAGCTCATAAGCGTATTCAACAGGGTATGCGCTGTGTGCTATGTAATCCTCAAAGAATATTTCCATAGCAGGACCGTCACATTCTATGCCGAGCTTTTTGAAAATGATGTTCCAGCGGTTCGCTCTTATATACGCTCTGTCTATTTCGCCGCGCTCGTGCGATGCCCACAGCTTGTTGTTTTCGCGCAGGAATGTGGGAAAGGCATCTTCGGTGTATTCTGCACCGAATTTTTCAAAACCTTCAATCATGGCATGGCGCGCACACTCGTTAAAATCTATAATTGTATTGTCGAGGTCTATTAAAATATGCTTTATCATAGTAATTCCATTGCGGCTTTCTTTGCCGCTTCAAACAGTCTTGCTTCGGCATTTGCCATAGCTTCTTCAAGTGTATCATCGGGCAGCATCGTTTGCTCGGCATAGTAAAAATGATTTTTCAGTTCTTCCCGGGTGCAGGTTATGCCGCCGCTTAAAAGCACGCATTTTTTGCCGTGCTTTTTTGCAAGTTCCGCCATTTTTACGGGGAGCTTACCCAAAAGTGACGATGAATCCGTTTTGCCTTCGCCCGTAATCAGTATATCGCACGCGGCTATTTTCTTTTCAAGCCCGACGGTATCGGCAATTACATCAAAGCCCGAAACGAGTCTGCCGCCGCACATCGCCACAAGCGCAAACCCGAGACCGCCCGCCGCGCCCGCACCGGGCATTTCGGCGTAATTCGTGCCGAGCTTTTCGCATATAAGGTCGCCGTAATGTTTAAGGGCGTTTTCAAGGATCGTTTTTTTGCTTTCATCTGCGCCCTTTTGCGGCGAAAATACCATAGTCGCGCCTTTTTCGCCATGCAGCGGCGAAACCACATCGCAAGCCACAAGCAGCTCGGTATCCTTTAAAAGCTCTCTAACATTATCAAAGTTGAAAGCATAAAGCTCTGCGAGTGAGCCGCCGCCCTCTTTCAGTTCTTTCCCGTTTTTATCGGTAAAGCTGCCGCCGAGTGCGCGCACACACCCTGCGCCGCCGTCATTGGTGGCACTGCCGCCTATACCTATAATTATACGCTTTGCACCGCGTTTCACAGCGTCTTTTATCAGCTCGCCCGTGCCGTAGGTAGTGGCGGTCAGGGGATTGAGCATCTCTTTAGGCTGTAATGTTATGCCCGAAGCCTCCGCCATTTCAAGCACGGCGGTACTGCCTGCAAGGCAGTAGTGAGCATCCACGCGCTGCATAAACGGACCGCACACATTCACGGTGATTATTTCACCGCCGAGTGCGCACGCCATGGCATTCACGGTGCCCTCGCCGCCGTCGGCAACGGGGCACATCGCCGCTTCGTATTCGGGCGAAACAGACTTAAAGGCATTACAAATCACCTCGCACGCTTGGGGCGAGGTGAGTGTTCCTTTGAATGAATCGCAGGCTGCTAAAATTTTCATAATGTTTCGAGCTTGTCGGCAACACCGTCAAGCCAGCTGCCCTTAAAGAGCTCGATCGCTCCGGCATCGCAGGCGGCGGCGAGTTTATTGCTTACGGGGATTTCGGCGGCGGTTGCCACACCGTGCTTTTCGGCAACAGCGTTTATATCGGATTCACCGAAAATCTTGTGGCGCTTGCCGCAGTCGGGGCACTCAAAGTAAGCCATATTTTCAACGAAAGCGAGCACGGGAATGTTCATAAGGTCAGCCATTTTTACTGCCTTTTCAACGATCATACCCACAAGCTCCTGCGGTGAAGCGACTATGATTATGCCGTCAACGGGAATACTCTGGAAAACGGTGAGCGGCACATCGCCCGTTCCGGGGGGCATATCCACAAACATATAGTCAACATCGTTCCAGATAACATCGGTCCAGAACTGCTTTACCGCACCTGCAATAACGGGGCCGCGCCATACAACGGGGTCGGTATCGTTTTCAAGCAGCAGGTTTACGGACATAACGCTTATGCCGGTTGCGGTTTTGCAGGGCAGTATGCCGTTTTCGGTGCCCTGTGCCTTTTCCTTAACGCCGAACGCCTTGGGGATGGAGGGGCCTGTTATATCGGCATCGAGAATGGCGGTGTTGAAGCCGCGGCGCTGCATAGTGACCGCAAGCAGTGAGGTAACAAGGGATTTGCCTACGCCGCCCTTGCCGCTTACCACGCCGATAACTTTTTTGATATTTGACAGTTCATGCGGCTTTTCAAGAAAGCTTTCGGGCTGCTGCTCTTTGGAAGGGCAGTTTGCCGAGCAGTTGCTGCAATCGTGTGTACATTCACTCATAAAAACATCTCCTAAAAATATTACCTTAGTATTTTAACACAATGTTTCGCCAATATCAAGCGAAAGGGAAGAAAATAGCACTTGACAAGTGGAGGGCATTTTTGTATAATACAATGTGCATATTTTCGGTCACGAAAATAAAGCGAATTGAAATATCAAAAACAGGTGTTAATATTTACTGCTACTTCTCACACTTCCGTAAATAATCAGCCTGAATAATAGAATGGAGTAGAAAATCATGAAAAGAACTTACCAGCCCAAGAAAAGACACAGAATGATGGAACACGGCTTCCGCAAAAGAATGGCAGACAGAAACGGCCGCAAGGTACTTGCACGCCGCCGCAAAAAAGGCAGAAAGCAGCTTACTTATTAATTGCTGCTGACCGTTCGGTCATCCGACGGGGGAGTAAAGTGTCAGAATTCATCACGCTTAAAAGCAATACCGATTTCAGAAGGCTCTATAACAGAGGCAAGGCTGTAACTGATCCTGCGTTGGTTGTTTATTACCGTAAGAACCACGCGGGAATTTGCCGTATCGGTATAACTACAAGCAAAAAAATCGGCAATGCCGTTGAGCGCAACCGTTCAAGGCGCGTTCTCAGGGCGGCATTCAGAGAGGTGTGCGGTCAGCTTGCGCCGTGCTACGACATTGTTCTTGTAGCGCGTTCCTCTACAAAATACCGCAAAAGCACCGCCGTTGCCGAGGCTATGCGCCGCATATTTTCAAATGAAGGTATGCTCGCAGGGGAGTGATAGCGTGAAAGACTTTCTTGTAAAGGCTATCGGCTTTTATCAGCGCCGCATATCACCGCTGTTTCCTGCGCGTTGCAGGTATTACCCTACCTGCTCGCAGTATGCTCTTGATGCCATAAGAATTCACGGTGCATTCAAAGGGAGTATTCTTGCCGTTTTGCGTTTGATGCGCTGCAATATTCTGTTCCCCGGCGGAGTGGATCCCGTTCCCCCCAAAAAGGAGAAAAAGGGCAAATAATTCGCTCGTGCGAGGCTCTTTTTTCGGAAAGGATTAACAAAATAATGAGAGAAATTCTTGCAATGCCTTTCGGTTGGGTGCTTTCTCTGTTTTATAACATCACGGGCAGTTACCTTATTTCCATACTCGTGCTTACCGTTATAATCAGACTTTTACTGCTGCCCGTTTCCATAAGTCAGCAGAAAAACAGCGCAAAACAGGTGCGCCTTAATACCAAGGTAAACAAAATCAAGCAGAAATACGCAGGTAACCAGCAGAAAATTCAGGAGGAAACTCAGGCTCTTTACCAGCGTGAAGGCTTCGGCGTTTCAAATATGGGCTGCGCACCCCTCGCCGTTCAGCTTATTGTTATGATAGGTCTTTACGAGGTCATTTATACGCCTCTGTCAAGCGTTCTGCGCTTCAGTAACGAGCTTGTTGCAAAGCTGCAGGGTGTTATGAACATAGTCGTAAGCAATTCCGGCAAAGGCAACAACACCTCCCGTATGCTTGAAATCAACATCCTTAACGGTGTTACCGAATTCAAGGAGCAAATCGGCGAAGTGCTCAGCGGCAAAGAACTAAACGCTCTTTTGACTCTTAAAGAGCAGTTCAATTTTATGGGTCTTGACCTTACACAGACCCCCAATGTTAAAGAATTTAACGCATATTGGCTTATTCCGCTGCTTTCGTTTGCTACCGCTATGCTCAGCGCGGTGTTTATGTACATTAAGCAGAAACAGCAGAATCCCGAAATGGCAAAGAACCCATCCATGGGCTGCATGACCTTTATGTCACCGCTCATGTCACTCGCATTCACATTTATGTTCCCCGCAGGTGTCGGCGTTTACTGGATCATTTCAAATGTGCTTTCTTTCATTCAGCAGGTAGTGCTTACCCGCGTTTACAGCCCAAAGAAAGTTATAGCACAGCAGATGGTCGACGAAACCGTTTTAAGACGCTCTAAAGAAAATAACACCAAAAAGCGTGTGGAAATTGAAAAGAAATAAGGTGTAAAAAATGATTAAGGAAGCAATAGGCGTTGGCGCGACTATTGACGAGGCCCGTAAAAAGGCGATCGAGTCGCTTCACGCTCCGATAGAAGCCGATGTTAAAGTCGAAATCGTAGAAATGCCCAAGAAAAAGCTGCTCGGTATTTTCGGCGGCTCCGATGCTAAGGTTAAAGCATCGTACGATGACGGCGTTGAAGAAAAACCCGTCGTAAAAGAAAAGCCGGCTGCACCCAAGGCTGAAAAGAAGCCTGTCGCAGAGGCTCCCAAAAAGGCTGAAAAGAAACCTCAGCCCAAAAAGGAAAGTAAAGAAGTCAAAGAGCAGCCGAAAGCTGCCGCGGAGCCGGAAATCGACCTTTCCGCAATAGAAGCGAAAAAGACCGATGCAACCGCATACCTTGAGTCAATTATCAGGGGTATGGGTTTTGCCGATGCCGAGGTCGTAGCTCGCGAAACCGAAACCGATATTTACTTTGAAATCACCTGCAGCGAGGATTACGGCAACATTATAGGCAGACGCGGTGAGACACTTGATGCTTTGCAGTACCTCACCAGACTTTTTGTAAACCGCTCCGAAGACAGCAACAAGCGCGTTGCTCTTAATGTAGGCGATTACAGAAAGCACCGCGAGGAAGCTTTAAAGTCACTTGCCAAGAGGCAGGCTGCCCGTGTAATTAAATATGGCAGAAGCTCGGCACTTGAACCGATGAATCCTTACGAGCGCAGAATCATCCACACCGCCATTCAGGAGGTCGAGGGCGTTACATCGCACTCCGTAGGCGAGGGCGACAGAAGGCGCGTTGTCATCACTCCCGCAGACGGCGAGCGTAAGGGCGGCTATTCAAGAGAACGCCGCGGCGACAGACGCGAAAGACGCGCCCCTTATGTTCCGCAGACTTCCGCAGAACCCAGAGAGCAGAAGGTCGATGCCGCCGCATCTTCAAGATACGGCAAAATCGAGCCCAGAAAGCCCGCTGCAGCCGAAAATAACGAAGAATAATCTGTAAATAATATTATAAAATCGTTGACGAAGACAGTACGGTAAATTCCGTTTTTCAGAGAGCGCACCGGCAGGTGAAAGGTGCGAAAACGCATTACCCGAATACCACTTCCGAGTGCGGCGCGAAACAAGTGCCGCCGTATGCCGCGTTAAGGCGTTTGAGTGACGGCGCAAGCCGTAATTCGGGTGGAACCGTGGAGTATATGCTTCATCCCGTATATCGGGGTGGAGCATTATTTTTTATATTGTAAATATTTTCAACTTTTGAAAGGGTGGTATATATGATTAAAGTTACGCTTCGTGATGATGTTAAGGAGTTTGAAAGCGGCATCACCATAGCGGAAATCGCAAAGTCCATAGGTATGGGTCTTTACAAAGCGGCACTCGGCGGCAGAATCAACGGCGAGTATTGCGATTTGCGTACCCCCGTTACCGAGGATTGCGCACTTGAAATAGTTACCTTCGGCGATGACCTTGACGGCAAAAAGACCTTCTGGCACACCGCTTCGCATATTCTTGCGCAGGCAGTTAAAAGACTTTACCCCGAAACCAAGCTTGCAATAGGTCCGGCTATCGATAACGGCTTCTATTACGATTTTGACAGCGAGGTTACATTTACTCCCGATGTGCTTGAAAAAATCGAAGCCGAAATGAAGAAAATCGTTAAAGAGGATTTGCCCCTTGAACGCTATGAAATGGAGCCGCAGGATGCCCTTGACTATTTCAAGGAAAACGGTGAGATTTACAAGTACGAGCTTATTGAGGAGCACGCCGCAAAGGGCGAAAAGATTTCGTTCTACAAGCAGGGCGAGTTCAACGAGCTTTGCGCAGGTCCGCATATTATGAGCACGGGCGCAATAAAGGCATTCAAGCTTACATCCTGCACGGGCGCATATTGGCGCGGCGACGAAAAGAACAAGATGCTGCAGAGGATTTACGCCATTGCTTTCCCGAAGCAGGCAGAACTTGACGAATACCTTGAAAGAATCGAAGAAGCCAAGAAGCGCGACCACAGAAAGCTCGGCAGGGAGCTCGGACTTTTCGCACTGCGCGATGAAGCCCCCGGTATGCCCTTCTTCCTCCCGAAAGGTATGGTACTGCGCAATACCCTTATTGACTACTGGCACAAGGTACACAAAAAATGGGATTATCTTGAAATCTCCACTCCGCAGATTATGAGAAGAAGCCTTTGGGAAACCTCCGGTCACTGGGAGCATTACCATGACGATATGTACACCACCGTTATTGATGATGAGGATTTCGCCATCAAGCCCATGAACTGCCCCGGCTCGATTCTTGTTTACGACCTTGAGCCCCATTCATATAAGGAGCTTCCGCTGCGTTACGGCGAGCTCGGCAGAGTGCACAGAAATGAGCTTTCCGGTGCGCTTCACGGTCTGTTCCGTGTTCGCTGCTTCACTCAGGACGATGCTCACATTCTTCTCGCTCCCCAGCAGATTCGTGACGAGGTCGTAAGAATAGCACAGCTCTTTGACGAGCTTTACTCGGTCTTTAAGCTGCCCTACACCATTGAACTTTCCACCATGCCCGAGGACCATATGGGCTCCGAGGAGGATTGGAAAATAGCCACAAACGCTCTTGCGGATGCAATTACCTCAGTCGGCAAGACCTATATCGTAAATGAGGGCGACGGCGCATTCTACGGCCCGAAGCTTGACTTCCATATTGAAGATTCTCTCGGCAGAACATGGCAGTGCGGTACGATTCAGCTCGACTATCAGCTTCCCGGCAGATTCAACCTTGAATATACGGGCGCAGACGGCGAAAAGCATTGCCCCGTTATGATCCACAGAGTTGTGTTCGGCTCTGTTGAAAGATTCATCGGCGTTATCACCGAGCATTTTGCAGGTGCGTTCCCCACATGGCTCGCTCCCGTTCAGGTCAGAATTTTACCGATAGCCGACCGCCATCAGGAAACCTGCGAGGCTATAAAGAAAACGCTTGACGAAGCAGGCATAAGAGTTGAGGTCGACCTCAGAAGCGAAAAACTCGGCTACAAGCTGCGCGATGCTCAGCTGCAGAAGATCCCCTATATGCTCGTTGTGGGCGATAAGGAAGCCGAGGAGGGCACCGTTTCCGTAAGAAGCAGAAAAGACGGCGACAAGGGCTCTATGGGCGTTGAGGATTTCAAGGCATTCATCAAAGAAGAAATAGACAATATGGTTCTTTGAGAAAATTTTGTGCGGTATCCTTGCGGATGCCGCACTTCTTAAATCGGAGGAAAATATGAAGCTTGAAGAAAAGAAACTTACCTCGACCGAGGTTTTTAACGGCGTGCTTATACACCTTTACCGTGATACCGTTGAATTGCCCGACGGCAACGAGGCGGTGCGCGAGGTGATACGCCACCCGGGCGCGGTGTGCGTACTGCCGGTAGATGAAAACGGGAATGCATATTTCGTTAAGCAGTTCCGTTATGCATTTGACCGCGTAACGCTTGAAGCGCCCGCAGGCAAGCTCGAGCGCGGCGAGGATATTTTTGAAGCCGCCAAGCGCGAGCTGCGCGAGGAAACGGGGCTTACCGCCGATGAGCTTATACCCATGGGCGAGCTTTACACCACGCCCGCTATGATTGACGAGGTAATTTACCTTTACCTTGCGCGCGGACTGCACGGCGGCGAGCAGGATCTGGATGAAGATGAGTTCATAAATGTTGAGCTTATTTCGCTCAAAAAAGCGGTGGAAATGGTTATGAACGGCGAAATAAAAGATGCGAAAACACAGACGGTGATACTCAAAGCAGAAAAAATACTCACGGCAGAGAATTGAGAGTTTTCGGTTTTTCAATGCGAAAATAAGAACAATCGGCAGGGGCGCCGCACCCGGGGCGCCCGGGTCAATCGCGCAGCGGCACCGTGTGTGCCCGAGTGATTGACGGATGAAAACAACATATATTATAAAAATCGCGCTGATTACACGAAATCAACGCGGTTTTCCTTTTGCCCTTCGCGTGCATTCTCGCGCATTCGCGCTTCAAACACCGCTTCGGGCAAACCGGGGCGCATACTATGCGCCCCCTACAAGTTCCTACGAATTTCCGCAATCGGAAACCGAAAGGTGGCGGCAAACTGTCAATCGCTGCGCGATTGACCCGGGTGCCACAGTGTGGCACCCCTACTGTTCGTTCTCATTTTTCATATACAAAAACCGAAAAGGTTCAACCAAAATAACGAATATTCCTCCGAATATCTGCAAAAACAACGGGTTGTGACGGAACATCGTTTCGTCACAACCCGTTATTTATTGTTCTTATTTCACAAGCTTTAATTTGAACATTGCGAATGCGCCGCCGATTGCCGCAACGAGTGTTACAACAATGAGTGTACCTACGGGCAATGTCGGGCTGAACAGGAGCACTATGCAGCCGACTACAATCGGGAATACGCTTATTTTGAAATACTTTTTGAAGTATGCCGCGCCGAGTGCGCCGAACAGTGCGGGCAGCACCTGATTGAATGCCGGGGCAAAGAATGAATCGGGCGCGGTGATTTTTGAAATTGCCGGACCGAGAATAATAACGCCTGCGGCAATTATTACCGTGGTGACTATTGAGGAAACGCCTATGGAAACGGTGGCGATTATGTCGCCCTCCTCGGTGCCCGCCTTAACGCCTGCCTTATCCATTGCGCTCAAAGCGCAGGGCAGCTTGAGGTTTGCTATGTTGCCGGTGACGAAGCTCAGGTATGCGCCCGTGCCGAGCATGGGGGAGTATGTTACGACCTCTATTACCGCGGTGCCCCAATAAAGCGGTATAACACTCAAAAGCGCCTTGAACATCGGCTCTGCATCGGGCCACACATTGTAGTAAAGCGAGAAAATGAGGGGAACACTGAGCAATACAAATAATGCGGACAGTATCCATATTCTTCCCCAAGTATGAAGCTTGTCAAAATAAGTTTTTGCTTTTTTCATTGTGCGCACCCCCCCTTAATTCCACCATGTCCAGCCGACTATTGAAGCAGGCAGGAGATTTGTAAGTACTATTGCCATACCCATACCTATAAACATCGCTATGGGCATAACAAAGTTTTCAAATTTACTTAACTTGAATTTCTTTGCAAGTGTGTCGAGAACAAGGAATACGAGTATGGATGTAAGCATCGTCGCTATTGAAAGGAAGCCGGCATCGTTTGTGCCGTCTGCACTTTTGCCGTTTATGGCGCGGCAGACGAACGCGGCGATAATGCCTATGAGTGCCGCGGCGGAAATCACATCGGCAAGTGCGGAAACCTTTTCGCTTCTGACCACATTACCGAATTTTTTCTGAATTGATTTGCAGAGTATGGGAAGAAGAATAAGCGGGAACACGCTGCCTATCGTCATGACCCAGGCAATAGCCGAAAAGTCTTTCATTTCGGTTACCTCGCGCGAGATACTGCCGCCGAGTTGATTGAGTATAGCCTCCGCCGCCACGGTTTCATACTGAAGGTTGCCTATTACGGAAAGGCGAATCCACGGCAGCACTATGCCGAGTGCCGAGGTCAGCGCAATTACCGTTGCGAGTATTGAAATAGCCGGTGCTATCGTGAACAGTGCGCTCGAGGTCGCGGCATCTTTAAGCTTTTGCTTATCCATACCGAGAACGCCCGCGCGTTTCCACGCCTTGACTATGAAGAATACGGATTCGGCTACCACAAACAGTATTACGAATGCCGCAATGCCGTACATCAGCCAGTTTGTCTTAAAATCCAAATTTACCACTCCTTGAAATTTTACTTATTGCAGGTGTTTGTTTATACACATAACACCGCCGCCGATTATGTCAATTACGCCGTAATTGCCGTCGCGTATGCTGCCGGGGTTAAACAGGTACAGCCCCGCAACAAAATCGGATTTCGGCTCATGTGTGTGGCCGTAAAGCGCTATGGTGCAGTGCTCGTCATTGGCATCTATGCGCAAATCAAAAAGCCCGTCTTTTACGCGTTCAACAAAGCCGTGCGTGGCAAGTATGCGCCTGCCGCCGAGCTCGCGTATATCGCGCTGCGGATATTTCGATGAAAAATCGCAGTTGCCTGTAACGGTGATATATGTTCTGTCCGGGTGGAACTGCGCCGCCTCTTCAAGCTGGGCTATTCCGTCGCCGAGAAAGTAAATGTACTGCGCCGTCGGCTCCGCTTCAATAGCATCGAGAATGTACGATAATCTGCCGTGAGCGTCGGAAAGAACAAGAATGCGCATATTGTTACCGTCGCTTTCATAAGTATTTAGTACATTATATATGTTTAAGGCGGCGATTTCAATGGGTAATAAAGATTTTAGTGATTTAAGTGAAGCCATTAAGGCTCTCGGCTTGAAGAATAACGGCGGCACGCCGAAAAACGAGGCGGATGTCAGGGATTTTATAAACAATAATCTTTCGGGTGCGCAGGCGGCAAAGCTCAGTGAGGTGCTTGCGGATGAAAACAAAATGCGCACTATTCTCGAAAGTGATGCGGCGCGTGCGCTATTTGAAAAATTCGGCGGAGGTAAAAGATAATGGCGGCTCCGGATTTAAGCGCAATACTCGGCTCGCTTTCCGCCGACGATATGGCAAAGCTTAAAGAAACCGCAGCAGCGGTGCTCGGCAATATGAGCGGCGGTAAAGCCGATGAAAGTGCGGCGCAGCAGTCGCCGCCTGCGGCAAGCGGCGGTATTCAGTCCCTCGGTATGCCGGATATGGCGCTATTCAACAGTCTTGCACCCGTGCTTTCCGCGCTTAATGAGCACGATGACAGAGTGGATTTTATAAATGCAATGAAGCCGCTTCTTAGCGACGGCAGACGCAAAAAAGCCGACGAAGCCGCGCGTATAATACGGCTTCTGTCGGTGCTGCCGGTGCTTAAGGACAGGGGGATTATGTAATGGCTCAGTACAGCTATGCGGATATTATGAAAATGCAGAACGATGCTGCGAGGCGCGTTGAGGAGATGCAGAAGCGCGCCCGCAGCGTATCGGGGCTTGATTCCGTCGCCGATGAGAATAAACGGGAAAGCACCGCGGTTACGGTCAAAACCCAGCCCACGCGCGTACCCATGCCCGACGATTACCTTGAAAAGCTGAAAAGCTATGCAGGCGGCTCTGCCCTGCGCGGTAATGATGCACCGACCGAAAGCGTTAAACAGAATATGCGGCAGGGGACACTCAATCTGCCGGAAATTGACGAAGACCGTGCGCTCATTCTTTCGCTGGTGCTGCTGCTTGCCGAGGAAAATGCCGACGAAACTCTGCTGCTTGCGCTTTTGTATATGCTCTCGTAGTGCTTGCGCTTTCGTGAACGGCAATATTAAATGATGTGTATGCGATTTTGCAGTAGGGCAGGGCGTATATGAATGAAAACGGCAGTATGGAAAGCAAACGCCACCCCGCCATTGAGAAGCCGAAAAGCGCGGCATCCGCAAGGCTGCCGTCAGTGCTTTCAACGCCCTGCCGTATGATTTCGCGGTTTTTCAATTCGTGATTTTTTATTGCCGAATATGAGCATAAGCTGTAACGCCGCGTTATGCAGTAAAAGAACATTATCCCGATTACGGTCAGTATTACGGCAGCAAGCGTCATAATATATGCCGGGGTATTAAAAATGCCCTCACGGTAAACCGTGAAAAATGCCGATACCGCACACAACAGCGCGGGAATCATAAAAAACAGAAACCAAGCGGCTTTAAGTGTAAATAAAGAGGCATAGAGCCTGAAAGCTTTGAAAGCTTTTTTCGGCTTACAGTATGAAAAGAGCCTTGAAAATTCGGGTCTTCCGTTTTCACATAGTTCCGTATAAAATGAAATTTCGCCGAGATGCAGCGCACAGATCGCCGTAAGCGCCGCAAGGCGAATGACCGCAAGTGCCGCAATAACCGTAAGGTTTGCGGGCAGACCGCCCACGGCTTCCGTATATTTTATGAAAAATTCGCGTTTGGTAAGAGCGTATACACCGAACACCGCGGCGGCAGTAAGTGCTGCTTTAATTAAAAACAACGTAAACGAAGCAACAAAGCATTTTGCCGTTTTGCCGAGTAAAATCCTTTTTGCTTCTATTTTTATAAGACCGTTCATAGCATCCTCTCTTTGTGTCACGAATTGTATTTCACTTTGTGTCACAAAGCAGCTTGGGGCTCGTGCCACAAATAAAAAATCCCGCCGGTTACAATGCTGTAACCGACGGATTTATTTTGCCCCTCGGGGCTTCTATTATTGATTTTTATGTAAATTTTTTATGTTTTCAAGTACAAAGTACGGAATTCTCAGGTTGCCGTACCCGGTTCCGAGTGCGATTTTCATTTTGCTTGCGCCGTGGTAATCTGAGCCGCCTGTGAGTATAAGCGAATTGCTTTGTGCGAGTGCGCGAAAATCGGATATGTTATCTTTGGTGAATTCGGTGTAATAACCTTCAACGGCATTTAATCCGTCTTTTTTCAGTGCTTTTATAAGTTCATCGAGCTTTTTGTTATCGAAGCCCGTCTGGTGCGGGTGGGCGAATACCGCAACGCCGCCTGCCTTGCGTACGAGTTTAACGGCATCGTTGGCGGTCAACACTGCCTTTTTAACATAGGCGGGCTTGCCGAAACCGATGTATTTATCGAAGCACTCCTGAACGCTGGCGCAGTAGCCTTTCTTGACCATTGCGAGCGCAATGTGAGGTCTGCCGGTGAATTTTTCGCTGCCGGATTCTTTGGCGGCATCATCAAGTGAAATGTCAAAGCCGAGTTTTTGCAGGTTTTCGCACATACGCGCCATACGCGTGGAGCGGCTCTCACGCAAGGTTTTTATTGTGTTGAGCAGCTCCTCATTTTCGGGGTCAATAAAAAGTCCGAGTATATGTATTTCCGCACCCTGTGCGGTGGAAAGCTCTATGCCCGGCACGAACTCTATGCCGATTTTTTCAGCCTCTGCGGCGGCTTCGGCTATGCCGTCAACGGAGTCGTGGTCTGTGAGTGCTATTGCCGAAAGACCGATTTCCTTTGCCTTGCGGACAAGCTCTGCGGGTGTGAGCGTACCGTCCGAGCGCGAGGAATGTGTGTGCAGGTCAATAACTCTTTCGTCGTATAGTATGCGCTTGATGTCGGCAGGTGTGTCAACTGTGAATGCGCCGTGTGCGTTTATGAGCTTTTTCCCCTGGTGACCGTAAGAAACAAGAATACAGTCGATACCGAGCACATTTGCGGTTTCAAGGTCATGAAGTGTATCACCTATAAAAATCGCTTCGTTTCTGTTTATGCCGAGGCTGTCAAAAAGCTCCAGCGCTCTGCCTGATTTGCTTTCGGCAAGGAGGTTACCGGCACCTAAAACCTCATCGAAACAATCGCGTATGCCGAACTTTTCAAGCAGATTATTAGCTTCATCGGCATGGGTGGCGGTGATTATATATTGGTGAACGCCTGCGTCTTTGAGCTCGTGAATAAGATCGAATATGCCATCTGCAAGCCTGAGCATATCGCCGTGACGGGCATAATCTGCGTGGTAGTCGCGGCTGATCACATCAAAATCAAGTTCTTCCGGCGTAAGTATGTGACGGTAAAAGCCGATAATCGGCGTTTCTACATAATCATAATACTGTTCCATATTGATGTGAGGTTTTCCCCTGCGGTCAAGCATATCGTTTACGCAGGTGAGCGCGACTGTTACATCATCAATGACGGTGCCGTTAAAATCCCAAAATATGTATTTATATTGCATAGTATCATCTCACTTTATTACAGTTTACCACTATTTTATATAAAGTGCAATACAGTAATTAAAATTCACGCCGTAAACACTACTGAGCTTGCGGCGTGAATTATGAGGTCACAATTTTGCGATCATTAATCCTATAATAATGCCGACCGCAAGAGCTGCTGCCGAAACTACTGCGACTGCTGCTTTTGCGCGGTGAGGCTGATTTTTTATGTCGCGTCGCGGTGGTCTGCCTGTTGTTTCAAGTTCGTTTTTTGCGCGCTCGTGCAGCTTGCCCTCTGACAGCCCCATATACTCGGGCTTTACGAAAAATATGGCTTTTTCAAAAAAACTGTTTTGCGTTTCGGTTATTTCAAGTACCTGCTTATTTACACCTTTTATCAAGTCCGTCACTCCTTTTTCAATATGTTGGTCATTTTGCCGTTTTTTATACAATTCTTGGCGAGAATTTTTGCGAAATTTACAGTATGGAAAGTTGTCGCTATTTGTCGCAAAGCGACGATTGGCAAAATATACAATGCTTAAATTATACAAACTGTATAATTGACTTTATGCCTTTTTTGTTCAAAACAGTGTTCAATTTGTAAGTAACTTAGCGTTGAAAATGGCTAAAATCAAAGGTTTTCTACATTTTATTGCCAATTTAGAAAAAAGAATTCGACAATTAAAATATACGGTGTGTTGTACTTGCTTTACTATTATACATTACGGAATTATTTTTTCGGCGGATTTATTTGTGAAATTTGGGCAATTTTTACAAGCGATTTATGTACTGAAATTGTGCATAAATCGGCGCTGAAAAACTGTTGAAAATGTAGAAATTATTAAATAATTCTAAATAATCGTGTATGTACTTTTGTTATTTGCGGTTTTGTGCTATTCTTATTTTGGTGATTTATGTGATATTGATAAAGGACGGCAGCGACCTTGTTCTTAAATCTGTCGATTGCTTTAATGACGGGCTGACCCTCGATTGCGGTCAGGCTTTCCGTTGGAAACAGAATGAAAACGGCGTGTGGTGCGGCGTTGTGAAGGGGAAATATCTTGAACTGAAAACAGAGGGCGATACCGCTGTGCTTTATAACACGAGCGAGGAGGATTTCAATTCTCTGTGGCGTGGCTATTTCGACTTTGACACCGACTATGCCGCCATTATTGCTTCATATACCGATGAAAACCTTATAAAAGCCTGCTCGCAGTATTACGGTATAAGGATTTTAAAGCAGGATGAGTGGGAAACGGTCTGTTCATTCATTATTTCGGCTAACAACAACATTCCGCGTATAAAGGGCATAATAGACCGCCTTTGCGAAAATTTCGGCGATGATATCGGCGGTGCGTATTCGTTCCCGTCTGCCGAAAAAATTGCGGCGCTCGAGGTCGAAGATTTAGCCGTTATACGCTCCGGTTTTCGCGCAAAGTACATAATTGATGCCGCCCGCAAGATTTCTTCGGGCGAGGTGGATATTGAAAAAGTGAAATCTCTGCCCTTTGACGAGGCAAAGGCGGAGCTTCTTAAAATAAAAGGCGTGGGCGAAAAAGTGGCTCAATGTGCGCTGCTTTACGGCTTCGGCAGGCACGAGGCGTTTCCCGTTGATGTGTGGGTAAGGCGCATCGTTGCCGAGCTTTACCCGAACGGCTTGCCCGAGTGTGTTGACGGTACGCAGGGCATAGCGCAGCAGTATCTTTTCCATTGGCGCAGAAATCTTGAAGAATAAATCGAAGGTGATTTGATTTGAACATTATCAAGGTCAATGAAAATTTAATCAATACCTACGGCGGCAGATTCCGTGCTTTTTATGACAGAAAGCTCAACAGAATTGTTGTTAAGGGCAAATCTGCCGATTGGAACGAGGTTGTGGAGGTCTGCCGTTCCTGTGTCGACCCGGACAATTTTAAGAGCGGTATTCATGTGGTGAATGACATCGTTTTTACCGGCGGTGAGGATAAGCCTATGAGGGTGCCCTCCGTTACAGACAAATCGCTTGACGGCGCTTCGCCCGATGTGCTTATAATCGGCGGCGGCATATCCGGCGCATCCATAGCGCGTGAGCTTGCAAAATGGAAGCTAAATATACTGCTTGTTGAAAAGGAAAGTGACCTTGCCATGCAGGCTTCCGGCAGAAATGACGGCGAGGTGCATCCCGGCATTGATTTGGGCAAGGGAACATTAAAGCATAAATTCGTGCGCGCGGGCAACGCGATGTACACGCAGGTGTGCGATGAACTCGGTGTGCCGTTTGAGCGCGTGGGGCAGTATGTGTGCTTCAATAGCGAGTATCTTAAGCCCGTGATCGCGGCTTACTGCACTTTGAGAAAGCACCGCGACGGAATTTCCGATACAACACTCATTTCCGGCGAGGAACTCAAAAAACGCGAGCCGAATTTCAACGGTGATTTCAAGTTTGCTATATATAACCCGGATTCGGGCTGCGTCTGCCCCTACGGTCTTACAATAGCTTATGCCGAAAATGCCGTTATGAATGGTGCAAAGGTGTCGCTTGATACGGCGGTGCTTTCAATTAAGACCGAAAACGGCAAAATCGTTTCGGTCGAAACCAACAGAGGTACCGTATACCCGAAAATAGTTGTAAACGCCGCAGGCGTTTTCAGCGAAACGGTAGCCGATATGGCGGGCGACAGATTCTTTTCGATCCATCCGCGCCGCGGCACGAATTCCATACTTGACAGAAAAGCGGGTGCGCTTATGCACTCCATAGCTTCAGTTAAGGAGCTTACCGTCGGTAATTCCTCGCATACAAAGGGCGGCGGGATACTGCATACCGTTCACGGTAACCTTCTTGCAGGTCCCGATGCGGTCGAAACATACGAAAAAGAGAATATTCAGACGCACCGCGAAAGCATAGAAACGGTGTTCAATAAGCAGACCGTTACAATGCCCAAGCTTTCGCAGCGTGATATTATTACATATTTTACCGGTGTGCGTGCTCCCACATTTGAGGAGGATTTTGTACTCGAAAAGGGCAGAGCAGTCGAAAATCTCGTACATTGCGCAGGAATTCAGTCACCCGGCCTTACCACGGCTCCGGCGGTTGCGCTCTATATTGAGGAGCTTGTAACGGATGAACTTAAAAAGCTTATGACGGTTGAGCGTAACCCAAGCTATAATCCGCGCCGCCAACCAATACCGCGCTTGAAAGAAATGGACGATGAACAGCGCAACGCTCTTATTAAAGAAAATCCCGATTACGGCGTTATAATCTGCCGTTGTGAAGAAATCAGCAAGGGCGAAATACTTGATGCATTGCGTTCGCCGATATGTGTTCCCACGGTTGACGGTATCAAAAAGCGTGTTCGTCCCGGAATGGGCAGATGCCAGGGCGGCTTCTGTTCGCCGCTTGTTACATCAATAATTGCCGAATTTACGGGCAGGGAGCTTTCGGATGTGAGAAAATCCTCTGAAAATTCAGTAATAACCTACGGCAGAACGAAATGAGGTGGCGGCAATGAAAAATTATGATGTTACCGTAATAGGCGGAGGTCCCGCAGGTCTTGCCGCGGCAATCAGTGCCAAGGAAAACGGCGCAAAGGTGCTGCTTATTGAACGCGAAGCACGTCTCGGCGGTATTCTTAAGCAGTGCATCCACGACGGCTTCGGTCTTATCCGCTTCGGCGAAAAGCTCTCCGGTCCCGAATATGCCGAAAGGTATGTCGATGAATTCAACAATCTCGGCATTGAGGCAAAAATCCTTACATTCGTTACACGCCTTGTTAAAAAAGATGACGGAACATTCGGTGTTACCGTTGTCAATAACAGCGGCGTTGAAACATTCAGTTCAAAAACGCTTGTGCTTGCCACCGGCTGCCGTGAGCGCACGGCAAAGCAGGTCGCAATTCACGGCACACGCCCCTCGGGTGTGTTTACCGCAGGTACGGCACAGTATTTTACTAATATTCTCGGCGTGAAGCCTGCGAATAAATGTGTGATTCTCGGCTCGGGCGATATAGGTCTTATTATGGCGCGCCGCCTTACACTTGAGGGCGCAGAGGTCGTGGGTGTGTATGAGGCAAAGCCGACACCGTCGGGGCTTACAAGGAATATTCACCAGTGCCTTAACGATTACAATATTCCTCTGTATCTTTCGCATACCGTTACAAAGACTTTCGGTGATGAAAGGCTCACGGGTGTTGAAATCTGTAAGGTGGATGAAAAAATGCGCCCCATAGAGGGCACCGGGCAGCTCGTGGAATGCGATGCGCTCATTCTTTCGGTAGGCCTTATCCCCGAAAACGAGCAGGCGGAAAGTCTCGGTGTTGTGCTTGACGGCAAAACGAAAGGCCCCGTTTGCGACGGCCAGCTTATGACCTCGGTCGACGGCGTTTTTTCGTGCGGTAATGCTTTGCACGTAAACGACCTTGTTGACCACGTGAGCGAAAGCGGCAGGCAGGCGGGCAAAAACGCGGCGCAGTTCGTTCAAAAAGAACGCACACTCATACCCGTGGATGCCGACAAAAACTTCCTTTATGTTGTTCCGCAGAAATTAAATCTTTGCGCAGATAATTCTGCGGTCGATTTCTATTTCAGAAGCAGCGGCGAATTCAATAATTGCCGCGTTACCGTAAAGGCTGACGGCAAAGAGATAATCACGAAAAAATACGCATTTATGCGCCCGCCGGAAATGGAAAAGCTTACCGTTGATTTCAGCGGCGCACAGCTTAACGGTAATTCCCGGATAACGGTTGAAGCGGAGGTGAACGCGTGATGAAGGAATTTGTCTGTATTGTATGCCCGCGCGGCTGCCGCCTTACCGTTGAAGAAAACGACGGCGAATATACCGTAAGCGGCAACACCTGCAAGCGCGGCAGGGATTTTGCAGTTACCGAAATGACCGCGCCGGAAAGAACTATATGCTCCACAGTCAGGACCTCGTTCCCGGATGTTCCCGTTGTGCCCGTGCGCGTTTCAAAAGAGATACCGAAAAGCAGAATTTTCGATGTGATGAAAGAAATAAACGGCGTAACCGTTACCGAACGCCTTGAACGCGGCGATAAGGTCATTGAAAATGTGCTCGGTCTCGCTGCGGATGTTATAGTAACAAGCAGTGTTCTGAAAACAGCAAAACAGTAATGGAGGATGATATAAATGAGTAAGCCGTATAAGGGATTTGAGCCGAAGTGGGTGCTTACACCCGCGCCGGAGGGCAGCTACCGTTCAATTTTCCGTTGGGGAGATCCCGAGTTCTTCAAATATCCGAAAGAGTCTCTCTATAATCTTATGAAAGAAAGATTTGAAATGACCGATGACGATTTCAAAGAGTATGCCGACGATATCGGCTTTGATAAAGTGGAGCTGCCGAATAATCCCGTAAAGCTTGCAAAAAAGCATATCGAGGCAATAAAGAAAATAGTCGGTGAGGAAAATGTATCCACATCCGATTATGACAGACTTTCCGTTGCTTACGGCTTCACCGCATACGATATTATGCGCCTGCGCCATAAAAGAATAGACTGCGTGCCTGATATTGTCGTGTACCCCGCAAAGACCGCGCAGATAGAAAAAATAGTTGAGTATGTTACAAAGAACAACATACCGCTTTATGTTTACGGCGGCGGCAGCAGCGTTACAAGGGGAGTTGAACCCGTCAAGGGCGGCGTTACCCTCGATATGCGTAAAAATTTCAACAAAATCCTCGCATTCAACGAGGTCGACCAGACAATCACCGTGCAGGCGGGTATGTCGGGCCCCGCGCTTGAGGCGGCTCTGCACGATGCACCGCACCTTTTCGGCGCAAGAAGACCGTACACCTGCGGTCATTTCCCGCAGTCATTTGAATTTTCATCCGTCGGCGGCTGGACCGTTACACGCGGCGCCGGTCAGAACAGCACCTATTACGGCTGCATTACAGATATAGTCGTTTCGCAGAAGTATGCAACGCCCATAGGCACGATCAAAACGAGCCATTATCCGCGCGAAGCAACGGGTCCAAACCTCAACCAGATCATGATGGGCAGCGAGGGCACATTCGGCGTGCTTACTGAGGTCACATTAAAGGTGTTCCGCTGGATGCCCGAAAACAGAAAGCGCTTCTCATATATGTTCAAAAGCTGGGATGTTGCAATGAACGCCGCAAGGGAAATGATGCAGTGCGAATGTGGATTTTCCTCGGTGTTCAGGCTTTCAGACCCCGAGGAAACAAACCTTATGCTGCGCCTTTACAATGTTGATGAAACTCCGCTTAACCCGATGCTCGACAAGCTCGGCTTTAAGGATATGGAGCGCTGCCTGTTCCTCGGCTTTACCGACGGCGAAATAGGCTACTCGATAAATGTTGCCTCGAAAATCGCAAGAATCGCACTTAAACACGGCGCGGTGCCGCTTACCGGCTATGTTACCAAAAGCTGGGAAAAGGGCAGATTCAACGACCCGTATCTGCGTGATACACTAATGGATTTCGGCATTGTTACCGATACGCTTGAATGTACCGTTAACTGGTCGAATATGGCGCAGGTGCACCGTGATGTAAGAAAGATCTGCCATGCTCTGCCGAACACCGTTGTTACCACGCATATGTCACATTGCTATCCGCAGGGCGCAAACCTCTATTTCATCTTCCTCACCAGAATGAAAGATGAGGAGGAGTTCAAGGCATACCACGCAACGATTCTCGATGCCATTCAGCGCTCCGGCGCCGCAATAAGCCACCACCACGGCATCGGTAAAATGTTCGCTCCGTGGCTCGAGGGTTATGTGGGCGAGAAGGAATTCGGCGTTTTCAAGGTGCTTAAAGATTATTTCGACCCGAATTACAATATGAATCCCGGCGGTACGATAGGTCTTGACCTCAAACCCGAAGAAAAGAAATTTTTGAGAGAACATACCGAGTATGGCGAGCAATCAATTCTTAATTGATTATTAATTTTAAAATTTGCTTGCAATTCGTAAGGTGTTGTGGTATTATTAAGAAAACTATCATTATCGAAAGGAATGTTTCGGATGAAAAAGAAATTATTGGCGGCACTCATCAGCGTTATTATCGTTATGAGTTTGTTCGCTTGCGTTTGCAGCGTTTCGGCAGGTGCTGCCGGCTTTGAGATTGCTGATATTGAAGATACAATTAAGGTTTGCCCCGGCACGGCTCTTCCGCTTGAAGCTCCGGAATTTATTGAGTATTCAGAGCTTTTCTCGCAGGGCTGGGAAATCGCTTACAGCGATCCCGGCGATGATCCCGAATCAGTCAATTGGTATCCCTATGACGGCAGCGCATTCCCGGAGAATTCTGCTCCCGGCTCCTCTGAAGTTTGGGTAAGGTATTTTGTTACCGACAGAAGCGGTGCTGAAAAAACAACCTCTAATATTTGCACTGTTACCCTTGCTCATACACCTCAGGGCGGTTATGAAAAGGATGCGCTTGACCACTGGCGTATATGTGCCGAGTGCGAAGGCAAGTGCGATATGGGCTCCCACACTTCTCTTGCTGATGGTGCCGATGAAACCTGCACTGTTTGCGGCGACCAGAGAAGTTACCATTTATCACTTATCGAAAAAATATGGCATTGGATTTTAGATATAATTCTCCCGTTCTTCGGAGTTAGTCTTTAATTTTTAAATAATTTTCAGCCGGGCTTTCTGCGGAAAGCCCGGCTTTTTAAAAGGTATCAGTATGACGAATGACGAATTTTATGAGCAGTTAAAGGCGGAATATTATCTTTGCCGCGTGTTGTCGCAAAAAAACGATTGCCGAGTGCTGCTGCTTAATCACCGCGCATTAGATAAAAAGCTCGTTTTGCGGCTATATGAAACCGAGGTGCCCGTATATTCATTCTTTAAAGGCATTGTTTTTGAAAATCTGCCTGTTATATACGATGTTTACAAAACGGATAACGGGCAGGCGGTTATTGAGGAATACATTGACGGCGTGACAGTCGCCGAGGTGCTTGAAAGCGGTAAATATACATATCACGGAATGAAAACAGTAATATCCGCCGTATGCGATGCGCTTGATATTATGCATAAAAACGGCTTTGTTCACCGCGATATAAAGCCCGAAAATATCATTGTAGATAAAAACGGAACGGTAAAGCTTATTGATTTTAATGCCTCGCGCATATATAAAACCGCAGCTTCCGCCGATACTGAGGTGCTTGGTACCGTGGGCTATGCCGCGCCCGAGCAGCTTGGTATTTCGCAGACTGACAGCCGCGCCGATATTTACGCATTGGGCGTGCTTATAAATGTTATGCTTACGCAGCGCCACCCGAGTGAATGCCTTGCAGACGGCAGAGCAGGCAAAATCGTGCTGAAATGCACAAGTATTGACCCTGCGGCGCGTTATCAAAGTGTGGCTGCGGTCAAATCGGCTCTGTGAAAAAAGTTGTGACGAAGATTTTTTGTTTCGTCACAATCTTTTTATTGTATTTCAAAATATAAATCGTACAGTGTTTCGTTGCTTTCGGTATGCTCTGTCAAAAAGTACAGCAGAGTTTCGCCGTCTTCCGTTACCGCCTCAAAAAATTCGGTGGAAATATCACCGCTTTCGGCGAGAGCATTGTATCTGTCTGTGCGTTTGAGCACATCGGTAAAGTATTCTTCAAACGGCTTTTCAAAATCAAAGCGCGGATATGCGCTTTTATCGTGCAGCATATCGGCAAGCTCGACCTGATAATACCCGAATGCCGCAGAAAGCGCGCTTTCGCTTATAACATATGCATTTTCAAGGTCGCTTTCACGGATATCGCAAAGCGCAATATCCACCACCTCGCCGCCGTTTCTGAATATTACGGAAACGCCTGCATCACATAGCGAACACTTTGTGTTATAAACACTGTCGTTTTCTTTTTTATTGTAATGGGTCTGCACTAAATCGGCAGGCTGCCACAGCTCTGCGCAGTCAAGTTTTGCGGTTGAAGCCTGAGCGGCGGCAATGAACTCATCCGGCGTGCATATGGGTTTTGGCTTGTTGCCGATTACGGCAATTATTATACATACCGCGGCAATGCAGACGGCGGCAGCAATACCGACAGTAACAATCAGCTTTTTCGGAGCTGATTTTTTCTTTTTTATTTCGGTTTTTTCATCAAGACTTTTCATACAGTGCAGGCAAAACGAGGCATTTTCCTGCAGGGCTGCGCCGCAATACGGGCAAATGGTTTTGTTTTGCATTATCCGAGCGTCTCCAATCCGAAATCGTAAAGCTTTTCGTTCACATCGGGCACGGTGAAGCCGTTGCACAAGCCGTAAATCACAATGCAGTCAAATGTATTTTTCACATAAAGCGGCGCGTAGCCGGTGCATTTAAGCATTTTCTGCGTTTCTTCAAGATTGAGCTTCATACCGAATGCGAGACACAGGAGCTTTTTGCGGTCCGGGATTCGTAAACCGGACATTATCTGGTAGGCGTAAACCTCGCTCATTTCCGCATCCTTTATCACAGCTGCCTTTGAAAGCTTTTTTTCTTTTAAAAGCGTTTCAATATATTCCGCGAGCGTTAAATCCGCGGCGTATTTTTTATTCTCATCATAAAAACGCTCAAATTCAGTACAAGCCTTGAGCTCTTCGAGCATTTTTGAGGTATCCTTGTGCATATTCACTCCCCCTGACAAGCCGATATTAACACAAAAGTAAAATAATTTCAATATGCTCGCAGCATAAGACAAACCACTTTCATTGCGCTATAATCGCAAAAAGGGGGTGAGAGTATGCAAATGTACCGCTGCGTATTTTCGGTAAACGGTGTGCGCACCGAGCAGATGGTCAAGGCTCAGTCAAGTATCGAGGCGAAAAAGCTTATTGCCGCATCGTTCCCCGGTGCAAGAATAGTCTGGTGGAGCTGCAACAGGGTTTAATATTCAATGGAATATGGTTACACAAAAATTAAGGGGGATTTTTAATGAAAAAGAAAGTAATATCCGCAATTTCACTTTTAATTGTCTTGACTATGATGTGCACACTGCTTTCGGGATGTGTTGATACGAGTAATACAAAGAAATATTCAACCGAGTCCGATATGATAAATGATTTAAAAGGGACCTGGTACGGCGATTACAGCGGAGATGTTTTGGTTATCAACGGCGAATCCTACAAAAGTTACTCTATTAATAATTATTTGATTGCAGAATATATAAACAACGGCAATAATGCCCTTATTAATGGTTGGAGCGGCACTGTAAGGTATAATCTGAAAGGTTACATAGAACTTATTTCTGATGACGGCACCAGTAAAAATACAGTATTGGTGCATGATAACTTTATAGAAGGAACTCATTTATATGATAAAATCAGCACAGATACCAAAACTCCGCCGCAGGTAGTTCTTGATGCGGTTGAAGCACATAAAGAAAGCGAAAAGAATAAACAACTGATCGAAGATAAGAAGAAAAGCAATATTAACATCAATGATTTCAAATACGCTCCGTTCAGCTATGTCGGTAAAAATGTGTATGTAGAGGGTACGGCTGAGCTTGATACATATTATAACTGGGGCTACAGTGACCTTGAACCGATTTGCTTCTGCATCTCGGTAACACCAAAAGGCGGCTCATATATGGATACAATGTATATTTACGCCACTCGCGATGATTTTGCCGATTTGTTTAAAGAGCTTCAAAACGGTTCAAAACAGGTTTTGCTGATATATAATCCATGGTTTTATGAGGGCTATGAGCACAATATGGGTTGGTTGACGGAGTATTATTTGGTATAAAAATTATAAAAACTCTCCGAACGCCGGGAATGGTTCGGAGAGTTGCATTAAAGTGCTTTAAAAATCTTTCAGCCAGTCAATAAAACCTATAACAAGCGCTTTCTTGTCGTCATTAAGCTCGTTTATTTTGGCGGCGTAATAATCTATACGCGCTTTATCTGCAATATTACCGGTAGAGCCGAGCAAAAAGTCATTCGGCGTTGCGTTGAGTACATTGCAAAGCTTCATAAGCACGTCAATGCTCACCACCGATGTTGCGCGTTCAATGTTTGAAAGGTATTTATCACTGAGTTCGGCAAGCTCTGTTACTTCGCACTGCTTTAAGCCGAGCTCTTTGCGCCGTGCCGCAATTCTTTTGCCGACTTCTTTATAATCTACATACATATTATACCACCTCACTTATATCATAAATCGTAAGGTGGCGCGGTTAAACAAACGCGTAGTCGGAATTCACTTGACAATGCGAATAATACGATTTATAATATGAATGCACACTTATAAATATTATTTCGGCAAAAACCGTATTATTAATTTGTGATTATGCTCGCAGCATAAGACTTGCCGAAGGGTTCAATGGTAATATGGGGGCACAGTAAAGAGTTCTTGTTTAGAATTCGCTGAATACACCGCGAGTGCGAAACCCGCGGTGTATTTTATAAAAAATATATATTTTTGTTTTTTTACGACTAAATAATAATTATATGAGGTGGACCAATGGCAAAAATTGCAGAAATCATCAAGTACGAAGGCGACAATTCAACATTTATCTGGAAACACCCGTGCGAGGATTTTAATTCCCTCACACAGCTTATAGTTCACGAAAGTCAGGAAGCAATATTCTTTATGAACGGTCAGGCGCTCGATTTGTTCGGGCCCGGCAGATACACTCTTGAAACGCAGAATATTCCCAAATTAGGCAAGCTGCTCAACAAAACCACCGACGGCGATACCCCGTTCCACTGCGAGGTTTACTTTATAAATCAGACCGTACAGATGGCTCTTAAATGGGGTACCGACAGCAAAATCCGTTACATTGACCCTGATTTCGGTATTCCTATTGAAATAGGCGCAAGCGGCTCGCTGAATCTGCAGGTGTGCGACAGCCGCAAGCTGCTTGTAAAGCTTGTAGGCACTATGAGCGGCATTGCGTGGGAGCGTGAGCCCGCAAGCTTTACAAAATCGCTGCAGCAGTGCTTCCGTCCGCTCATTTCCACGGCGGTAAAATCAAATCTTTCGCAGGCAATCAAGGCGGAGGAGTTCGATATTCTTGAAATCGACGAACACCTTGAAAGCCTCTCTGCAACCTTACACCAAAAAATACTCCCCGGCTTTGAGGAGTACGGCCTTACAATTCCCGAATTCTATCTTACAACAGTGGTACTTCCCGAAGAAAATGCCGATTTTAAGCGGCTTAAAGAGCTGCACACAATTTCGCTGCAGACTCGCGTTGCAAAGGCAGAGGCGGCAGTACGCACTGCCCAGGCTCAGGCGGAGGCCGATGTTATGGCAGCACGCCGAGCAATAGAGCTTGAAAAGCAGACCACACAGACCGAAATCGCCAAACGCGAGGCGGAGCGCACCGTGATTGAAGCACAGGCAGAAGCACAGGCGGCAAGGCTCGGCGGCTTAGCCGAGGCTGAGGTAATGCGCGCCAAAGGCTATACGGAAAAAGATGTTATTCAAGCCGAGGTGCAGAAAGCCTATGCCGAAGGTATCGGCAATATGGGTCCGGCTGTCGGCGGCGGCGGCGCTGCAGGCGGCGGAATTGCTTCGGATATGGTCTCCATGATGGCTGGTATGAAGATGGCAGGCGTTATGATGGGGCAGATGGATAATATGATGCCCGATTTCGGCACAGACGGTAAACCCGCGCAGAACGCCGAAAGCACCGTAAAATGCCCCAAGTGCGGCGCAGAGCTTCCCGCAAATGCAAAATTCTGCTTCGGCTGCGGTGAAAAAATCGAAACCGTTGCAGACGGAATGACAGTTTGCCCCGAATGCGGCAAAACCGTGGCAAAGGGTAAGTTTTGCCTTGAATGCGGTCACAAATTTGTAACGGCGTGCCCGAAATGCGGCAAGGATGTGCCCGAGGGTGCAAAATTCTGCTTTGAATGCGGGGGAATATAACGAGAGGGTCAGATTATGAAAAAGAATTTTAAAATTTATGCGGTTGCATGGGCAGCAGCACTTATCATTTATTTTGCGCTATCGCTTGTTTTGCCCGGTGTCAATTACATAGCGCTTGCTCTTACCGTGCTTGCGTTTTGTGTGCAACTCGGCTGTGCATATTTTGCACTCAAAGAAGAAAATCTTACAAAAGTATTTTACGGTATCGCAACTGTCAAAGTCAGTTACATAGGGCTTATTATTACTGCTGTTGTCAGCCTTGTTTCGGTATTTTTAACCATAGGCAGAATGCTCGGTGCCGTAATTTGCCTCGTTGTGCTGCTGATTACTGTTATCGCCGTGTTAAAGGCACAAGCTGCCGCCGAAATTGTCAGCGAGGTTGATGAAAAGGTCAAGGTTAAAACCTCGTTTATCAAGTCATTGACTGCCAATGCCCTTACCCTTTCTCAAAAAGCAAAATCACCTGAAGCAAAAGCAGCCTGCAAAAAGGTTTATGAAGCAATTAGCTTATCTGACCCCGTATCAAATGCAGCACTTTATGAGGTCGAAAACCGTTTGTCTGTAAAATTCGGTGAATTTGCAGCGGCTGTAACAAGCAGCGGTGCAAATATCGATACACTTGCAGATGACGTTGTCGAAATCGTTGCGGAAAGAAATAATATGTGCAAATTGCTTAAATGAGGAGATAAAACATATGTCAATCTTTAAATGCAAAATGTGCGGCGGCAATATAGATGTTACCGACGGCATAACCGTTGTTGAATGTGAATATTGCGGAACAAAGCAGACTGTGCCTGAGGTCAACGACGAGAAAAAACTCAATTTATATAACCGTGCAAACCGTCTGCGTATGAGCAGTGAATTTGACAAGGCGGGTGCTATCTATGAGCAGATAATCGCGGAGTTTCCTGAAGAAGCCGAGGCTTATTGGGGGCTTTGCCTTTGCAATTATGGTATAGAATATGTTGATGACCCGGCAACGGGCGCCAAAATTCCTACCGTTCACCGCGCAAGTTTTGAAAAACTGCGTAAAGATGAAAATTGTGAACTTGCCCTTGAATATGCCGACCTCGGCGCGCGTGTTGTTTATCAGGAACAGGCAAAAGAGATTGACCGCATTATGGGTGAAATACTGTCGATAAGCAGTAGCGAAAAACCTTATGATATTTTTATATGTTACAAAGAAACCGATAGAAACGGTGGCAGAACGCCCGATTCCGTCATTGCGCAGGACATTTATGATGAACTCACGAAAAAAGGCTACAAAGTATTCTTTTCAAGAATTACGCTTGAAGATAAATTAGGTCAGCAGTATGAGCCTTATATATTTGCCGCACTCAATTCGGCAAAGCTTATGCTTGCAATCGGTACCGATTATGAATATTACAACGCCGTTTGGGTCAAGAATGAATGGTCAAGATTTATTAAGCTTATGGCTAAAGACAAGTCAAAGGTACTCATTCCCTGCTTTAAGGGTATGGATGCTTACGATATGCCCGAAGGGTTCAAGGGTTTACAGTCGCAGGATATGAGCAAACTCGGCTTTATGCAGGATTTGTTGCGCGGCATTGATAAAATATTCGACAGAGAAAAAAAGGCAGAAATCGAAAGAGTAGTAATAAGAGAACAACGCAATAACCCCACAGTTGAATCTCTTCTTAAACGAGTGTTTATTTTTCTGAAAGACGAAGAATGGCAGTCAGCTGACGAGTATTGCGAACGAGTGCTTGATATTGAGCCGGAAAACGCACGCGCTTATCTTGGCAAACTGATGGCTTATTTAAAAGTACATACCGAAGAGGTACTTAAAGATTTAGCCCAACCCTTTGATAACAACAAATATTATGTAAAAGTGTGCAGTCTTAATTCCGGACTTGCCGAAAAACTGAAAGCGGATAATGATTATATCCGTGAGCGCAACGAAACGGCAAAACAGCAGGTGATTTATGACAAAGGCACAGAACTTTTCGGTATTGCAAAATCCGAAAGTGAGTTTAAATATGCCGCAGCGGAATTTGATAAAATAAATGGCTTTAAGGATGCCGATGTGCTTGCAAAGCAGTGCCTTGAAAAAGCCGAAATTTGCCGCAAGAATGATATATATCAGTCGGCATTGAGAAAAATGGAAGAAAATAATGCCGACTCTTTTGAATGCGCTGCCGAAAGTTTTAAGATGATACCGAGCTGGAAGGATGCCGATGCATTTGCAAAGCAGTGCCTTGAAAAAGCCGAGATTCGCCGTAAGGATGCTGTTTATGCTTCTGCAAAGAATAAGATGACCGGCGAAAGGATTGCTTCTTATGAAGAGGCAATCGAAGTGTTTATGACGATTTCCGGTTGGAAAGATGCAGTCGAACAGATTTACGCTTGCCAAAAGAAAATCGAGGGAATCAAAGCAAAGGAAGAATCCGACCGACTAAAAGCTGCACGAAAAGCCGAAGAAAAACGCATAGCGGATGAAACGGCAGCAAAAAAACGAAAAAAAATTATTGCAATAGTTACACCAATTACCGTTACCTGTATTGCCTTCCTTATAGTTTTGACAACGGTAATAATTCCGAACGGTAGATATAAAAATGCTGTTGCTTTGATGAATAACAGAAAATATAGCGAAGCGATTTCGGCATTTGAAGCAACGAACGGATATAAAGATAGTGCTGACAGAATTACAGAATGCAAATATAACAATGCCGTCAGTTTGATGAATGACGAAAAATACGAAGAAGCTATAGCCGCTTTTACGATAATCGGTGAATATAAAGATAGTTCGGATAAACTCAAAGAGTGCTATTATAACAAAGCGAGTATTCTGGAAAAAGATCGTAAACAATATGAAGCCGCCGTCGCATTTGGTGCGGCAAGCGGTTATAAGGATGCAAAGCAAAAATCAATCGACTTATGGGATAAAAATGCTTTTCGCGAAACCGTTTCGGCAAGCTGGTATAATACGGTCGGCTTGAAATCCGACGGCACCGTTATTGCCTGCGGCGATAATTATTACGGTCAATGCGATGTCGGCGGTTGGAAAGATATAGTTGCCGTTTCGGCTGGTAGAGATCATACCGTCGGCTTAAAATCCGACGGTACTGTTGTTGCAACTAAATATACTGGTAATAAAGAAAACTATAGTGGTCAATGTGATGTTGATGTGTGGACGGATATTGTTGCCGTTTCGGCAAGTCAGTTTCACACGGTCAGTTTGAAATCAGACGGTACCGTTGTTGCTTGTGGTAGTAATGGTAACGGTCGATGCGATGTCGATGAATGGACGGATATAGTTGCCGTTTCTGCAGGCTGGTATAATACGGTCGGCTTGAAATCTGATGGTACCGTTGTTGCCTGCGGCGCTAATGATTACGGTCAATGCGATGTCGGCGACTGGAAAGATATAGTTGCCGTTTCTGCAGGTTCATTACATACGGTTGGCTTAAAATCCGACGGCACTGTTGTTGCTTGCGGTGTTAATAGTAACGGTGAATGCGATGTCGATGAATGGATGGATATTGTTGCCATTTCTGCAGGTGCTTCTCATACGGTCGGCTTAAAATCCGACGGTACCGTTGTTGCTACGAAATATACAGGAGATGAAGATTTTTATTGCGGTGAATGCGATGTCGATGAATGGACTGATGTAGTTGCTGTTTCGACGACTTATAAACATACGGTCGGCTTGAAATCTGATGGTACCGTTGTTACTACGAAATATACCGGTAATAAAGATTATTATCACGGCCAATTTGATGTAGGCGGTTGGAAAAATATCAAAACCAAGTGAAACAAGTAATATTATGTCAATTTTTAAATGCAAAGTGTGTGGCGGCAACATGGATGTTATCGATGGCGTAACTGTTGTTGAGTACAAATATTGCGGCACTAGTGAAACTTATGCTGAAGAAGCATTAGTAAAAAGAAAAACAATAATAAAGGATGATTAAATGAGTTTAGGAAAAAACAGAATAATAGAGTTTATTGCAGATATAGGATTGAGCGTTATCAAAGATAAAATAGTTGATTTTAAAAATAAAACAAGTGCCCGAAATCGTCTGAGCGCTTATTTAGAAAAACAAAATGTACGAAATTTCGATGCCGCATTTGATGAGGAAATCGATTTTGGTGGTATCAGTGATTATATCCAAAATAATCTAAATGATGACTTGAATCAGTACTTTTGGGGTGAATCGGAAGAACGCGAAAAGGTCAAAACGCGAATTATTGAGCATTGCCTTATATTTGCATCTGCAGGAACAAATGCATCTGAAGCCCGTATAAAGCAATTGGTCGAAAACGCAATAGATATTCTTGCTGATTATTACCGCGAAAAAATAGATAAAGATTTGATATATGTAACAAATGAAATTGAGGGTATTTGTGTTTCGGAAAATAAAAAAACACGAGTTCAAATTTACGATAGTGCAGATTATCTTGCATCTGTTTTTCTTGAAAATGGTTATGCGATTCAAAAATCAAGTGAAACAGACATAAGAATAGATACATATCGTGATACAATTGATTTTATAAGAAAAAGTGTAAAGTATTCCAACATAACAAATTGCCGAGATTCAGATATAAATGCTGTCAGAAGACTCTCTGAAGATATTTCTATGCTTTATAATAAGATTTTTCCTATGTTATCATTAATGCTTTCAGATGATGAAATGTTTGAGTTTAATCGTTTGCGAAATGATGCAATTAAAGGCAAATTTGAAATGAGCGCTGCTGTTTTACAAGTTGTACAATTATTAAAAAATAAAATTTTTGATTAAAAGTAATGAGTGAAAAATATTGCAAGTCTTTCCACCGCTTCGGCGGTGTGTTTTTATGTCCCAAACAGTCCTAATTATTACGAAGTAAGTATATCTGCCATATTTGTGATAGATAGATGATTCTTAATAGAATTTTCGTTGAAACCGACAAAATGATTGTACCGTCAGTAGCTCTCATTTTCAACTGCTAACAATTTGTAAGCAGTTGATCGGCACCCTCAGACAGCAACCTTTTTTCATATTGTTTCTTTCAGTGCAATAGTTCACTCGGATTATTGACAAATTGCAATTTGAGGTATATTATAGCTATGCAGGTATTTTCGTTTGAAATGCCAATACTAATATAAGGAGTGTGACAGATAGATGGAATCCGGCAGTAGCAGCGGACACGGGCGAAGTAGCAATTATCCGAATATCAGCGGAACAGAACAGCCTCCGGAACGTAGGTCTGTTCACACATATTTTTGCGTGACGGAATGATTTTTGTTATTCCGGTTTATGTTGCGCATATAAACCGATGAAGGCCTGCTTTTATCGGCAGTTATGTGTTTTCCGCGAGCAAGCGGGTGCGGTTTCGTGCCCGGTGTGCTCGGTTTTTTGTTTTCTTAATACCCGTACCTACTCTGCGTTCCGTCGGCATTTGCCGCGGTGGGGCATTCGCCCCCGCAAGGAGCCGCATTTTGCGGCTATCAAAAAAGGAGGTATGGACAGTGACCAAAGAAGTTTTTGAAAGACTTTTATCCGAAAAGCAGTACAAGGCAATTAAAAGCATTTTCGACACGATGAACCCCGTTGATACGGCGGCTCTGCTGCCCGAGTTCGGCGAGCGCGAGCTTGTGCTTCTTTTCAGACTTATTCCCAAGGAGAACGCCGCAATGGTGTTCACCTACCTTGAAGCCGAGGAGGAGCAGGTGCTCCTTGAAGCTTTTACCGATAATGAACTGAAGAATATTATGGACGATATGTTCATAGACGATACGGTCGACATTATCGAGGAAATGCCTGCAAATGTTGTGGAGCGTATGCTCGCCGCCGCAGGCAGCAAGCGCAACTCCATAAATGCCGTGCTCAATTACCCCGAGGACAGCGCCGGCAGCATTATGACGCTGGAGTATGTTTCGCTTACTCCGAATATGACGATTGGTGCAGCAATACAGAGCATTAAGTCAAAGGGCGTTCACTCCGAAACCGTCAACAGCTGCTATGTTGTTGAAAAGCATAAGCTGCTCGGCATAATCACGGCTAAGGATCTGCTTACCGAGGATGACGACAAGCTCGTGAGCGAGGTTATGGAGGAAAACCTTATAAGCGTTAAAACTCACGCCGATAAGGAAGAGGTTGCGCAGCTCTTTAATAAATACGATTTTCTCGCATTACCCGTCGTAGATAACGAAAACTGTATGGTCGGTATCGTTACCGTTGACGATGCTATCGACGTTATTCAGGAGGAAGCCGAGGAAGACTTCCAGAAAATGGCGGCTATCACGCCTAACGACAAGCCCTACCTTAAAACTTCCGTGTGGAGCATTTGGGGCAGCCGTATTCCGTGGCTTCTTTTACTGATGATTTCCGCCACGTTTACGGGCATAATCATTTCTTCGTTTGAGGATGCGCTCTCGAAGCTCGTCATACTTACCGCATTTATCCCCATGCTTATGGATACGGGCGGTAATTCCGGCAGTCAGGCATCCGTTACCATCATACGCGGACTTTCCGTTGGCGATATAACCGTTGGCGATATATTAAAGGTTATGTGGAAAGAATTTCGCGTTTCAATTCTTTGCGGCGCATCGCTTGCGGTGGCGGCTTTCGCAAAGGTTATGCTTATTGACGGTATGATTATGAAATCGGACGGTGTGAATACCACCGTTGCGCTTGTGGTTGCGGCAACGCTCGCCGTCACCGTGGTGTGCGCAAAGTTTATAGGCTGCACGCTGCCCATAATCGCAAAAAAGCTCAAATTTGACCCGGCAGTAATGGCAAGCCCGTTTATTACAACAATAGTCGATGCGGTTTCGCTGCTTGTTTACTTTGCGGTTGCAAAATCATTTTTACCGTTATAATGTGTGGAGAGAGATATGGAATTAAAATTCAGAGACGGCAAGTTCGTCATTATGCAGGTGTCCGATGCGCAGGATCTGCACTGGGTAAGACCCACTATGATTCGTATGCTCAACACTGCATACGATATGATAAAGCCCGATTTTATTGCCCTCACAGGCGATAACATCCTCGGCAATCACCTTTGCGATGCACGCTTCGGCTCGCGCAAGGTCGTTACCGATGTGCAGGGCGAGCGCGCTATTATGGAAAAGGCGATAGATAAGCTCTGCGCGCCGATAGAAAAACGCAAAATTCCCTTTGCGATGATTTTCGGCAATCACGATGATATGAACAATATCACCAAGCAGGAGCAGGCGGATATTTTCAAAAAATACAGCAGCAATATCCCTTATGACAGCGGCGACTGTTACGATTGCGCTACTTACAATATCCCGATTATGTCAAGCGACGGCAGTAAGGTCGCATTCAACCTCTGGATGTTCGACTCTGCCTGGCAGGATAAGGAAACCAAAGAGTGCCATTGTGCCGTAACCAAAGGCGCGGTGGACTGGTATAAGCAGAAAAGCGCCGAGCTTAAAGCGGCAAACGGCGGCAAGCCCGTTCCGTCATTTTTGTTTCAGCATATTCCCGTTAAAGAGGAGCTGGAGCTTATTGAGGAGTGCCCTATATGGAAAGAAGGCGCGGCTCCCGGACGCGACGGCAAGTTTTTCAGGCTTAAACCCGGCAAGAATATTCGCGGCGAAATAGGCGAGTACCCGAGCATCTGCGATGAAGATAACGGCGAGTTCGATGCAATGCTTGAGGGCGGCGATGTCAAGGCGATGATTTTCGGTCACGACCATGTAAACAGCTTTGAGGCGCCGTATAAAGGCATAGATTTTATTCAGACTCCGTGCGCCTCGTTCCGCTGCTACGGCGACAGAAAAAAAGGCGTTAGGGTATTCGTTATTGACGAGGCTACCGGCACTTACGAAACCGAGGTCTTTTCATACGATGAAATTTGCGGCGGCGGTTTCTTTAACGAGGTCGCCTATATGTGGGATGCCGACGATATGGTGAAAACCAAGGCGGCGATTATTGCGGTCAGTGCGGCGGCAATAGGCACTGCGGCGGCAGTCGGCATAAGGCATTATAAAAAGTTCAAAAAGTGATTTATCGGGGGATGTAATGAACATTGTTTTTTACAGCCCCTTTGAAATTTAACGGCTGAGGTGTGTTGGAATGGATATAAATGTAATATCGCATCGCGGTGCAAATAAGGTCGCTCCGCAGAATACCATAGTTGCGTTTGAAAAATCAATTGAAATCGGCTGCGATGGGTTTGAAACCGATATTCACCTTACGAAAGACGGCGTTCCCGTTGTCTGTCACAATTTTAATATTGATGCGACCTCCGACGGCAAGGGCTATATTAAAAATATGACCTTTGAGGAGCTGCGCCGTTACGATTTCGGCAAATACCGCGGTCCCGAATTTGAAGGCACAAAAATACCCACTCTTGACGAATTCCTTGAAGTCAGTGCAAGAATGGGCGACAAAATGAAGGTGCTTGATATTGAGCTGAAAAGCGAGGTGCCCGGAAAAGCCGGCACCGAGATAGCGGAAAAAATGCTGAAAGCTGTAAATGAATTCGGTATGATTGACAAGCTGCTTGTTTCGAGCTTTGACCCCGCACTGCTTGTGGCGTGCAAAAAAATAGAGCCGCGCTGCAAGACGGGCATTTTATACAGCCCCGAAAGAAAGCTTGCCTACAAAATTTCACTTAATCCCGTAAAATTCTGCCGCGAGATAAACTGCGATGCGCTTCACCCGCATTACATATACTGCACAAGGCATTATATAGAAGCCGCGCACAAAGCGGGAATACAGGTAAACCCCTGGACCATTGACAGCGAGCGTGTGGCGAAACGCCTTATAAAGCGCGGCGTTGACGGGCTGATTACTGATGACCCGGGACTTATGAATAAATTATTGGGTAAATAATTCGGCGCAGAAGCCGTTTTACCTCACTCGGCGTATCTGCATACGCGGTCGCTCGGTAATTCCGTCTTCTGCATCCGAATCTTGATGGTAGGCGCAGAAGCCGTTTTTCTCTGATTCATCATTAAAACTATTCATTAAAAAACAACGAGCTGTAAAACATTGTTCTACAGCTCGTTGTTTTAGTGTATCTTAGAACTCAAGGTATTCCCAGCCGATTATTTCACCTATGCTGTCGCCTCTGAAGAGCCAGAAGAACAGGTCGCTGATGAACTTGAATATCTTAACAAGTATGTTGTTGAAATCAAAGCTGCTGTCAGCCTTGACCTCGGGAACTTTGCCGCCGTTCATAACCTTTGCGCAAGCAAGGTTGAAATCCTGCTTTGCTTTCTCGAAATCTTCGGGAGCCATATTGGTGTTGTTGATTGCGGCATCTGCGGCATCAATAGCATCGGCAAGCTCTTTCTGAAGCTCGGGAGAAAGGTCGGAGGTGTCATACGCTTTCATCTTGGCGATATCTCTCATAAAGCCCTTGGAGTTGCGCTCTACATTGAACTGCGGATATTTGTCGGGATATGAATGAACGCTTGTGAAATCGTCATCGGTGAGTATGTCGGCAGCAAGGAACATTATGATGTTGTTGCTTGCGGTCTTTTCGTGGTTCTGGTTGAAGAAGTAGAAGGTCTGCTCGGGAAGAAGACCTGCGCAGGCATCAACAATGTTGTTGGGGTCTGCGTGCGAAGCGGGGTTGCCGCAGGTGCAGTGGTTGTTTTTGCAAACATAATCTGCGGGAAGCTCAATGTTAACGCCCTTTGAGTAAGCGCCCATTGATTCGGAATCGGTGTGGATAATGCCGTCGGCATTTACATCGTCCCACGAATCAACGATTTCATACATATTTACATTGTAGTCAACAATATCGAAAACCTGAACGCCGTCGTCGATAGCTTTCTGAATATTGTCAAATCTGTGAATCTGAGCATCATAGAACCAGTCGGTCTGCTCGCGGATAGCATCGAATTCTTCGCCCATAAGGTATTTCTCGCGGGCGCCGCCGTTTTCATTTATATAGTTGCCGCTCGGAACAAGGCCCCACATAAGTGTTGAGTAGCCGATGTACTTGGAAATGAGAACATCAACAGCCTTGTCGAGAATGTTGTTGAGGTCTGCATTGGGGAAGATGCGAAGAACAAGGTTGATGAGGTATGCTGACCATTCATCGCTGCCCATAAGCGCGGGGAGCATCTTTTTGTAAAGCTCCTCATCATCGTCAATAAGACCGAACTCGTAAACTTCACCGAGTACCATAGCACCGTCAAGTGCGGGAACTATGTAAAGGATCTTGTGGATATCTTCTGCAACGGATCTGCCTTCGTCGGCATAAATCTGTAAAAGAGCAACTGCGACCGAACCGCCCTGGCTGATGGGAACAATGTTTACCTTGGGTGCGCCGGTGATCTCTTTAACATG
Organism: Acutalibacteraceae bacterium; assembly: GCA_045616765.1. GTDB lineage: Bacteria > Bacillota > Clostridia > Oscillospirales > Acutalibacteraceae > DTU089. Next base: position 23,787 of record JAZLHL010000012.1, on the reverse strand, counting down.
AGCGATGAACTCATAGAGCTCATAAGCGGTGTCATGCATATTGCCGAATGAAGCATAAGAGAATACGAAAAGATTTTCTTCGCCTGCAATATCAACAAATTTCTGCAGGGGGAGCTCATTCATAATGTACTCACGGTCGTGCTCGGAAAGCTCGGCGTAGCTGACATCGTACTTGGTGGCTCTGATGTCGTTTACGAAGTGGCCCTCTGAATCAAGCTGCTGCTTATCCATAAGAACATCGGCAAGCACATTTGCAACCGCGTTGGCAGCCTGCTCGTCTTTATCCTCCTGGTTTGCGAGTAAAAGCGCAAGCGGGGAAAGAGCCTCGGTGATCGCCTTGCCGACAATATCCATTGTGGAGGGCAGGAAGAAGGGCTTTTCAAGCGGCTCGCCGTCGGAATTGCACTCGATGTTGCCGTTTTCATCGTAGCAGAAAACTTCGCTCTGGAAAACGCCGGGTACAACTATGGAGGGGATGTACGACGCCTTGACCGCAGAAGCGGAAAGTGCGAAGCAGCTGACAGCCATAATGACCGCAAGCACTACTGCAAGAACTTTTTTGGTGTTTGACATAAAAATACCATCCTTTCTGAAAGGTACATATATACGCATACAGTATAGCACAAGTGTTTCGCGTTTGTAAACTGTTTTTTAATTTATATATAGTATAGTCTTGCACAAATAAAAAAACGCACCTTTGTGTAAAATTACAAAGGTGCGCCGTAATCGGGTTTATTTCACAAATTCGTGATAGATAGCATCAAGCGTATTGATGTAATCATCGGCATCCACGCCGACGATGATGTTCAGCTCGCTTGAGCCCTGGTCTATCATTCTTATATTTATGCCGTTGTCGGCAATGGCTTTGAAAATTCTGCCTGCGGTGCCTTTTGAGCCTGCCATACCTCTGCCGACTACCGCCACAAGTGCGATACCGCCGTAAAGGTTTATGGAATCAGCCTTGGTGACACGCTGCAGTTCATTGAGAATTGCATCCTTTTTCGGCATAAGGTCATTGTCATTTACCACAACAGACATTGTGTCTATACCCGAGGGCAGATGCTCAAAGCAAAGTCCGTTGTTTTCAAGTACCTCAAGCACGCGTCTGCCGAAACCGACCTCGGAGTTCATCATATCCTTTTCAATGGCGATGACCGAGAAGCCCTTTTTGCCTGCGATGCCGGTGATAACGGTATCGACCTTATTCGACGGAGCCTTTTCAACTATCATGGTGCCGGCATCCTCCGGCTTGTTGGTGTTCCTGATATTTATGGGGATGCCTGCCTGCCTTACGGGGAACACGGCATCCTCGTGCAGAACGGTTGCGCCCATATACGAAAGCTCGCGAAGCTCACGGTAAGTGATAAGCGGAATGACCTGCGGATTTTCAACGCAGCGCGGGTCAGCCATAAGCATACCGCTTACATCGGTCCAGTTTTCGTAAATATCCGCCTTGATTGCGCGGGCAACTATGGAGCCTGTAATATCCGAGCCGCCGCGGGAGAAGGTCTTTATGGTGCCGTTGGGCATAACGCCGTAAAAGCCGGGGATGACCGCGTGCTCGTGCTTTGCCATAAGTGCGGCAAGCTCCTCATTGGTTTTTTCGGTGTCAAGCGTGCCGTTGTCGTTGAAGAAAATGCCGAATTCCGCATCAATGAAATCGTAACCGATGTAGTTTGCAAGAATCATTGAGTTGAGATATTCGCCGCGGCTTGCGATATAGTCACGCCCTGCGTGGTGAACGATTGCGTTTTTGATTCTGTCAAATTCCGGCTGAAGCCAGAAGCTGATGCCCAAATCTTTTATAATGCCGTTGTAGCGTTCTTCGATTTTTGAGAAAGCGTCATCTATGGGCATATTCTGCTTTACGAGCGTGTAGCAGTCGTAAAGCATATCGGTAACTTTAATATCATCCGAAAAGCGTTTGCCGGGGGCAGAAGCAACAACATACCTGCGCTCGGGCTCGGCTTTGATTATAGCGGCTACTTTTCTGAACTGGTCGGCATCGGCAAGTGAACTGCCGCCGAATTTGAGAACTTTTATCATAACGATACCTCACGAAGTTTGATTTTTTACCAATACATAATATCACTCGTACAAACTGTTGGCAACTAAAAGATTGTGTGATGCCGAAAATTCTGCTTTTTATATAAATTTTACAAAAATTAAGTGAAAGGTTTGTGCAATAATCTGTGCTGCAAATGTGATAAAATAAATTTACATTCTTGAATCGGAGGAAGACTATGGATATAAAAGCCAAAATCACCGACGGAATTTCCAAGGTGAAGCTTTACTGGAAAAAGCCGATGCCCGGCCGCTATATGACATTTAAAGAGATAGCGGCGTACGCAGGCGGCGGCATAGGCGCATACTGCATTATAACGCTCGGCACGGCGTGCCTGCTTGCCATGGGCAACACGCTGCTTTCAAGCACGCTGGGCGTTGACCCCACCGATATGTATGTTATGTATATCATAGCGGTGCTCGCGAATATTCCGCTTACGGGAATTCGTGCAAATATTATAGACAATACCCGCAACAAAGCCGGCAAATACAGACCGTATATTGCCACCATGGCAATACCCACTGCCATAATCTGCACCGCTATGGTGTGGTTCCCGTATGATAAATTCGGCGCACTGTTCGGTGAGGGTACATGGTTCGGCGAAAGCAGGGCGTATGTTGTTAAATGCGCAATAATCCTGCTGCTCAACCTGCTGCTGCACTTCTTCTATTATTTCTTCAACGATGCTTACGAAAACCTTATTCACGTTATATCGCCCGATTCGCAGGAGCGCGCCGATGTTTCATCTATAAAGAGCATAGTTTATTCACTTGCACCCACGCTTGTGAACCTGTTTACACCTATTATCGCACAGAATGTGTTCCACACAAACTCGACCGATATAAGAGTTTACCGCTTGCTTTACCCCATACTTACGGTGTTCGGCATACTGCTTTGCATTGTCGTATATAAACATACCGAGGAAAAAATCGTTCAGGCGAGAACGCATATTATTCAAATCAAATTTACCGACGCCCTGCGCGCCGTTGCCAAAAACAAATATTTCTGGATCATTTCCCTTGCAGGCTGGATAGGCTTCCTTGAAAGCTCGTATTCAAATATTATGTACTGGCTCTATAACTACGGCGGCTCGTGCAACGGCAATGTTTACGGAATAATCGTTACCATATACGGCAACGCCTCGCTCTGGGGTATGATACTCGCGCCGTTCCTTATTCGCAAATGGGGCAAAAAGAGAGTCCTTGTCGTAACGAACCTTTTCAATATTCTGTTCATACTGCTTATGCTGCCCGTAACACAGTCAATAAGCGGGCTCACAATATGGCTCGTGCTCGGCTGCCTGTACCTCAACGCATTTATGGGTTCGTTCGCGCTTATACTCAGCCCCTCGATTCAGGCGGATATTCGCGACTACCAGCAGTACATAACCGGCGAGCGTATTGACGGTATGTTCTCCGCAGTCGGTACAATCGGCACGGTTATAACGCTCGCCACATCCTCCGTTCTTCCCATGGTTTATGAAAAAAGCGGACTTACAAGGGAAAAGGCTCTTGAGGTCACCTCGAACCCCGATATTCTGTCAAGACTTATAGGCGACAGAACGGTCGGTGAAATTCTCACCGAGCAGGCGGCAAACGGTCAGAATCCGTTTGAAAATGCGTACAACGCTCTGTATGACCCGAATATTCTTCTGAGCCTGCTGCATATTCTCATAATATTCTCCGCATTCGGTGCGCTGCTGAATGTTATACCGTATTTCTGGTACGATTTCAACGAGCTTAAACAGAAATCGGTAGTGCGCGTGCTCAAAATAAGAGCGATGAGCGAGGACTATACCAACGGCGCATTAAAGAATGAAACGCGCGAAGAAGTAAAAGGCATTATCGAAACCGCGCGCGAGTTTTTCGGCAAAGAGCGCGTTGGCGCCGATAAAAAATCCTACCGTTCGGTAAGGGATAAGGATGCCCGCAAGCAAGCCAAAAAAGCATACAAAGATGCCGTGGCGCATAATGAGGAAATCGAAATCGCAAAATTCGTGTGCGATGAGCTTAACAAGTATTCCACAAAGCCGTATATTATGAAGGTGGAAGCCGAGCGCAAAATCGCGGATGCCGGACTTGACGGTATTAAGAACGGCGATATCGCGCAAATCAACAGGGAACTTGCGGCGGCAAAAGCAATGCCCCACTCCAATGCGGACGAAAAGCTCGAAAGAAAATTCGCGCTTGAAATCGCAAGAAACAAAAAGAGTGCCTGCAAGGCGTGCCGCAAGTATTTCAGCGGCGCTGCGGAGTTTGTTCAACCCGATATTGCCGTGCTTGAGGGTTACTTTGATGACGAGGATGAATGCGATGCTCAGCTTACCGCCCTCTATGCGAAAAAACGCGAGAGCGACAAGAGCCTTGCAAAGAGCATAGAAAAAGAAATCACCGCCGTTAAGGAAAAACGCGCAGAAGCACGCAAAAACTCCAAAAAGGAAATGGATAAGCAGGCGTTCTTTAACCGCGCCGCAAAGCCGTACCTTGATGCGGTCAAAGTGCTGGAGGAATACAACAACTACTCAAACCTTGATGTGATTCTTGCGGGAAAATAAAATAGCTTTCGGTTTTCAGATATAAGTAAACGCGGTTCAGTGCGAACCGCGTTGCTTTTTATTAAACTGTTTCTGTCAGAGCTGTTTTCTGATCTCTGCGAGCATATACAACCGCAATAACATATACCGTGCAGTTTTCCTCATTAACGGTAAAATATATAAGAAAATTTTTCACCGGCATTTTATGTACGCCTTTTTCGCGCCACTTTTTTTCATCTGTAAGCGGAATACGGTCAGGCATACGGTCGAGTGATTCAATTGCGGTTTTTAATGCGGAAAGTGTATTTTTTGCCGCGGCGGGAGATTTGAGTTCAAAAAAGATGTAATCTTTTATCGCCATTAACTGCTGCTGCGCCTGCGGAGTAATTATTGTTTTATATTCTTTCGCCATATCATATTTCCTGCATTAAATTATTAAATACCTCTGCGGCAGGTTTACCGGATTTTGCATTTGCTTCAGACAAGCCTTGTTCCATCATTTTATCAAAAGCCTCGGAATCCATCTCGTCTCTTGCCGCAGGCATATACGGAACTGACAGAGAAAAGGGTATGCTTTTTGTTAAAATGATTTGTTTATACAGCATATTTATGAGCACGGATGTCGGAACACCGAGTGTTTCAAGAATATTTTCGGCTTGAACTTTAACATCCGGTTCTACCCTTGCGAGTACATTTGCTGTTTTGGATGCCATAATATCATCTCCATTCAAGCATATTATACACCATTGTATAACAAATAGCAATACAAAATATTGTATTTCGTGCGTTACAAGAGTCCAAATATAACAACATCCGCCTCGCTGAATGCTACGGGTTGATAAGGCGGTTTTTGTGTAAAAAAGCACCTGCTGAGAAGGGAAATCCTTTTCAGCAGGTTTTCGTTTGTATATGTCCCGCACCATTGCAAGCAGGGAAACTATATATAATTGAAATTATGTATAGTTTCCGAGAAGTGAAATATTTGCCTTGCGGCAAATGTGAAATAATCTGCTTCGCAGATTGTGAAATATTGCTTCGCAATGTGAAATGAAATAAATCCACTTACGCCCGCAGGCATTTCACTGTCCGAAGGGCAATTTCACGCGCGAAGCGCATTTCACAAATCCCGCCGGGGATTTATTTCGTTTTCGGCGCGTAACAAGACACATTGAAAAACGTCTTTATCAACACGCGCCGAATGCGGGGCGGATGTTGTTTGCTTTGCAGTTTATTTCATAAGTGCATCAAACGCATCAAATATTCTTGAAATGTAGTGAAGAATCTTTTCGATTAGAGCTATAAAGCTGTTTATGCTTTCAGGGTAGCCGTAATCGGGCGTTTCCTCGATTTCGACCGCGCCGTAGCCCTCTAAAACGCCGTTGTTGTCATCCACTTCGTCATCGCACGCAAAGCTTACAAGCAGCGGCGAAATGACCGAAAGGATGAAGTAATCGGCATTGTTTATTGCGCCGAATTCCTCGCAAGCCATACGGGTGATTTTGTCGGCGACGGGGGCAAGACCGAAATGTTCAAACATTGCATTGCCTGCGGCAAGCAGAGTATTGTCTGCAATAGCGGCAAAGTCAGTTCTGAGAATGAGTACCACAAGTCTTAACAGTGTTTTTATTTCGGTGCTGTCAAGCATAAATGCTTCGCTGCCGCCGTAGTGCGCGGCTACAAGCTCCGTGGCAAGGTCCCAGCCGTCCTTGTAATCGCACTCGGGGATTTCAAAGCCGTACTGTGCGGCAAGCTCGCGTGAGCCGCCCTCGCCGTTGATGGGCATATTGCATATATCAAGCAGACCGCCCACAGCCGTCATAACAAGATTGTAGAAAATACTGTCGGGCGAAACGCCGAGCTTTTCTTCCGACATTGACAGTTCAAGTCTGTATTCAACGCCGTTTTTCAGGTATTCCTTGGCAAAATCGTTAAGCCCTGCATCCATGGCGGCGAGCTGTTCATCGGTATAATCGGGCACAAGTGCCTTGAGTGCCGCGGTGTCGATTTTATCTACGGTGCGTGCTTCGTACTTGATTTCATCATCATTCATATTGAACACGCGGTACTGCAGGGGGTACATTGTGAGCGAGGTAGTGGCGAAATCGTAAATGGTGTTGCCGTAGCCGCTTGTGAACGATGTGGCATCCGAGCAATGCTCGTGACCCGTGAATACAAGCTTTATGCCTGCATCCGCAAAAAACTCTGCGGTCGAATAATGAAATTTAACTATGAAATTTCTTGATAAAATTCTCTGGAAGGGAAGATGGTCGAGCAGGTTGTGGTGCATCATAAGTACGGGCTGCCTGCCCGCCTGCTTTGCGAGCTTTGCCTGATCGAGCACCCAGTTGATTTTATCAAGTGTCATACCGTCTTCGGTGGATTCCTTCTGGTTGCAGCTGTCGAGTGCGATAAGACGGTATTTTTCACCGAGGTCGGCGGTATATGAGCAGTCGTCATCGCGCACGGTGAGTGCCTCGTCATAGCCGAAGCGTGCATACATCTGCTTCCACTGTTCAACGCCGAAAACGCAGGTGCCCTCGCCGTATATGCCCATATCGTGGTTGCCGTCTATAACATAGACCTGCTTACCTGTTTCATCCTCAAAATCGGCAAGCTTCTGCGCCATGATCTCGTGCTGTTCAAGCACGGTTCTGCCGTCGTTTACAATATCGCCGGAAATAAGCACGAATTCAACATCGTCTGCCTCGGCGCACTGCCTGAGAAATTCGTCGATAATCAGTCCGCTTTCGTTTTCCATGGCGGCGCGTCTGTTCGCATAGCCGAAAACCGGATCCTCGGAATACCATTCAAGGCTTTCCTCGGGCAGGCAGAAGTGCAGGTCTGACGCAACCGCAAACGAAACATCGTAATCCGTGCCCTGTGCCGAAGCGGCAACCGAAAGTATGCCGGTGAGCATTACAAGTGAAAGTATTACAGCTAAACACTTTTTCATAAAAATACCTCTCTGTTTATTTTATACGCCGAAATATTTTACGGCATTGTTGAACGAAATATCCTTGACAACTTTGGAAAGGAACTCAATATCATCGGGGTATTTGCCCTCTTCAACAAGGTCGCCTAAAAGCTCGCACAGTATTCTGCGGAAATACTCGTGGCGCGTGTATGAAAGAAAGCTTCTTGAATCGGTTATCATACCCACGAATTTTGAAATCGCGCCGAGATTCATAAGAGTCTGCATCTGTGTTCTCATTCCGTCGTAATTGTCATTGAACCACCAGGCGGAGCCGAACTGGATTTTCGATTCGGCTTCATCGCTCTGGAAGTTGCCGAGCATTGTGCCGAGCACATAATTATCCTTGGGGTTGAGGCAGAAAAGCACTACCTTCGGCAGCTTGTAGTCGGTGAGCATTGCATCAAGCAGCCTTGAAAGATTTTCGGCGATACCGCGGTCGCAGATTGAATCGTAACCTGCATCGGGACCGAGCTTGCGGAACATAGGTGTATTGTTGTTGCGCATGGGGCCTATGTGAATTTCCATACCCCAGCCGCGCTCCGCGTATTCGTTTGCAAGGAACAGTAAAAGCTCTGTTTTGTAAGCATCCGCTTCCGTTTCGGTAAGTGCTTCGCCGTTGAGGCGTTTTGCGAATATCGCGTTAAGTCCGTTTTCATCGGCGCGCGCGTACGGCACTGACATAATGCCGTGGTCGGCGGCTCTGCAGCCCATTTCGGCAAAGAAATTTATGCGCGAAAGCATAGCACTTTTAAGCTCGGTGAAGCTTGCGATTTTTGTGCCGCACACCTTTTCGAGTGAAGCGAGCCACGGGAGGTAGGCATCAGCCTCTATTGCAAGTGCCTTGTCGGGACGGAATGCAGGCAGCACCTTGCATTTGAAGCTTTCGTCGGCGGCAATTAGCTTGTGGTACTCAAGCGTGTCGGCGGCATCGTCGGTGGTGCATACGAATTTAACATTGCTTTTTTCGATTATTTCGCGGGGCTTGAAGCCGCCCGCCTTGATTTTTGCGTTTGCCTCGTTCCATATCTTATCGCAAGTGGCAGGTGAAAGGGGCTCGTAAATACCGAAATAACGCTGCAATTCAAGGTGAGTCCAATGGTAAAGGGGGTTGCCGATAAGGTTCGGCATAACCTCTGCCCACGCTTTGAATTTTTCGTACGGTGTCGCATCGCCGGTTATGTATTTTTCGCTTACACCGCAGCTTCTTTCGGCACGCCATTTGTAATGGTCGCCCGCAAGCCACAGGTATGCAATATCCTCAGGCTCTTTATTTTCGTAAATCTCTTTGGGTGAAAGGTGACAGTGCCAGTCAAAAATCGGCTCATTTTCACAGGCGGCATAAAGCTTTTTTGCCGTTTCCGTGGAAAGCAGAAAATCCTTATCCATAAATTTTTTCATATACAGCACCCCTTATAATGTAATTACGGCTTTAATATTAGCACACCGCGCAGAGTATTTCAATAATTCGTTGAAATATATTTGAAACATAATACGGTAAAATGAACATTATGAATTGACTTTTGCCGCGGTTTGCAATAGAATTACTGTGTAAGAAAATAACTTGAAAAAGGTGATGCTTTTGTATATTGAAAGCAGCGGCGTAATATCCGATGCCGAGCTTTTCGAGCTTGTGAAAAAGTCGGTTGAGGGTAAAAAGCTCAATAAAATTCTGATTTTGCCTCCGGATTATACAAGGATGTATTCCGGCGCGGGTAAAATCACGCGGATGTACTATAATCTTCTTAAAGATCAATGCGAAATCGACATTATGCCCGCGCTCGGCACACACGAGCCGATGACAAAGCAGGAGTGGCTCGCGTTTTTTTCTGAAGATGTTCCGTTTGATAAAATGATAGTCCACAACTGGAAAACCGATGTTGTAAAGCTCGGTGAGGTACCTGCGGAGTTTGTCAGCGGCGTTTCAGAGGGACTGGTAAATGAAAAAATAGATGTTGAGGTCAATAAGCGCCTTACCGATAAATCCTATGACCTTATTATTTCAATAGGTCAGGTCGTGCCGCACGAGGTCGTGGGTATGGCGAACTACTCAAAAAACATATTTGTCGGCTGCGGCGGCAGCAGTATGATAAATTCATCGCATATGCTCGGCGCATTTTACGGGCTTGAACGCATTATGGGCAGGGATTTTTCGCCCGTCAGAAAGGTTTTTGACTATGCCGAGGAGAATTTTATAAGCGACATTCCGCTTATGTATGTGCTCACCGTTACCACCAACAAGGGCGATGAAACGCTTATTCACGATGTGTATATCGGCAGAAAGCGCGAGCTTTTTGAAATGGCGGTTAAAAAGAGCCGGCAAACAAATCTCATTTACACGGGCAAGCAGCTTAAAAAGGTCGTTGTAAATCTTGATGCACGCGAATTCAAGAGCACGTGGCTCGGCAACAAAGCCGTTTACAGAACGCGCCTTGCCATAGCGGACGGCGGCGAGCTGATAGTGCTCGCGCCCGGCGTTAAAAAATTCGGCGAGGATGACGAAAACGACAGACTCATAAGAAAATACGGTTATGTCGGCAGGGAAAAGGTTCTCGAGCTTGTTGAAACCGAGCAGGAGCTGAAAGATAATCTTTCCGTTGCGGCGCACCTCATTCACGGCTCGTCTGACGGCAGATTCAACATAACCTACTGCACAAAGCTCGTTACAAAAGAAGAAGTCGAGGGCGTGAACTTCGGCTGGAAGCCTTATGACGAGGTCGCGGCGGTTTATGACCCGGCAGTTCTTAAAGACGGCTTCAACACCGTTAACGGTGAAGAAATTTACTATATAAGCAACCCCGCACTCGGTCTGTGGGATGTGTAATTGAATATTATTCGGAGGTAATATATATGAAAAAATCAGATATAGGTCTTATCGGACTTGCCGTTATGGGCGAAAACCTTGTTATAAATATGGAAAGCAAGGGCTTTACCGTTTCCGTTTATAACCGCACTACCGAAAAGGTCGATAAATTCATTGCCGGCAGAGCCGCAGGCAAAAACATTGTGGGCACACATTCACTTGAAGAGCTTGTTGCTTCACTCGAAAAGCCGCGCAAGGTAATGATGATGATAAAAGCGGGCTCCGCTGTTGACGATATGATCGAACAGCTTCTGCCTCTGCTTGATGACGGTGATATAATCATTGACGGCGGCAACTCGCATTTCCCCGATACCGCAAGAAGAACGGCTTATGTCGAAAGCAAGGGCAAGCTTTATATCGGCACGGGCGTTTCCGGTGGTGAGGAGGGCGCTCTGCACGGTCCCTCTATGATGCCCGGCGGCTCACCGAAGGCTTGGGAAAGCGTTAAGCCCATATTGCAGGCTATCTGCGCCAAGGTCGAGGACGGCACTCCCTGCTGCGACTGGGTCGGCGAAAACGGTGCGGGCCATTTTGTGAAAATGGTGCATAACGGCATCGAGTACGGCGATATGCAGCTTATCTGCGAAGCATACCACTTTATGAAATCGGTTGTAGGTCTTAATGACGACGAGATGCACGAGGTATTCGCAGAGTGGAACGAGGGCGAGCTCGACAGTTACCTTATTGAAATCACCCGAGATATTCTTGCCTATAAGGATACCGACGGCAAGCCGATAGTTGAAAAAATACTTGATACCGCAGGTCAGAAGGGTACGGGCAAATGGACGGGCATTGCCGCTCTCGATGAGGGCGTTCCGCTTACGCTTATAGGCGAAGCCGTGTTCGCAAGATGCCTTTCCGCAATGAAAGAGGAACGCGTAAATGCCTCGAAAGTGCTCGGTACTTCGGCAGGCGAATTCAATGGCGACAAAAAGCAGTTTATAAATGACCTTAAAGACGCTCTTTATGCTTCAAAAATCGTTTCGTACGCTCAGGGCTACACGCTTATGCGCACCGCCGCAAAAACTTACGGCTGGAATCTCAACTACGGCGGAATCGCGCTTATGTGGCGCGGCGGCTGCATTATAAGAAGCGTGTTCCTCGGCAAGATAAAAGAGGCTTTCGACAAAAACCCCGAGCTTTCAAACCTGCTGCTTGACCCGTTCTTTGCCGAGAAGGTGCAGAAAGCATCGGCAGGCTGGCGCAGAGTTTGCGCGGCGGCTATAAGCTGCGGCATTCCCGCACCCGCTATGACAAGCGCACTTTCATATTTTGACGGCTACCGCTGCGACAGACTTCCCGCAAATCTTCTGCAGGCACAGCGCGACTATTTCGGCGCACACACATACGAAAGAGTTGACTGCGAGCGCGGCAAATTCTTCCACACCAACTGGACGGGCGAGGGCGGCGACACCGCAGCTACACAGTATAATGCATAAGGAGTATTGATATGAAACAGTTAAAAGAAAATTGCAAATACGCACTTGTAGTGCCCACAAGTATGGGTGTTCGCATCTGTCCGCAGAGCGGTCAGCCCGTAGCGGCTTCAAATATGTTCTTTATGCAGGCGACCTCTGCCGAAACAAATGTTGCAAGCATTTCGTCATACCTCGGTCTGCCCGTAAAGGTGCTTACCACATTCGTTGAGGGCAGCCCCATAGCGCAGTTCATAAAATCCGACCTGCGTTCAAGAAATATGGAATTTGAGGGTAAGGATGTACCGCAGGGCGGACCGTGGGGCTACCGTCATCAGTTCAATATTGCCGATTCCGGCTACGGCTCAAGAGGCCCGCGCGTTCACAATGACAGAGCGGGCGAGGTCGGCAGAACACTCAATATAAATGATTTTGACCTCGACCGCATTTTCGGTACCGAGGGCGTGCAGATCCTGCACATGAGCGGACTTGTCTGCGCACTTTCGCACGAAACGAGCATTTTCTGCCTTGAGCTTGCAAGAGCCGCAAAGAAGTACGGTACGGTTATTTCTTTCGACCTAAACTACCGCGCTACTTTCTGGGAGGGCAGGGAGCAGGAGCTTCGTGAGATATTCACCGAAATCGCATCTGTTGCGGATATTCTCGTCGGCAACGAGGAGGATTTCCAGCTTGCGCTCGGCATAAAAGGTCCCGAAGCGGGCGGCAAGGATCTCGCTTCAAAAATCGACTCCTTTAAAGAGATGATCACAAGAGTAAAAAAGGAATTTCCCGATACATCGGTATTCGCCACCACGCTTCGTCAGGTCAAGAGCGTAAATTGCCACCTCTGGGGTGCCATTATGCTTGCGGGCGATGAGTGGCAGGTCGTTGAGCCGCGCGAAATCACCGTGCTTGACAGAATCGGCGGCGGTGACGGCTTTGTGGGCGGTCTTCTCTACGCCGTTCTCAAGGGGTGGTCAGCCGAAAAGCAGATTCAGTTCGGCTGGGCTTCCGGCGCACTTGCCACCACATTCCTTACGGACTATGCGCAGCCTGCCGATGAGGAACAGATATGGAGTATCTGGAACGGCAACGCGCGCGTTAAAAGGTAAAAAAGCGCAGAAACGCCGTTTTCGCCCTTGACGTATCCATATACGCCTTGCGGGCGAAGAACGACGCTTCTGCATCTTTTTTTAAAAAAAGAGGAAAGCGCAGAAACGCCGTTTAAATAATAAAAAGCCGAGTGTTTTTGAGGACACTCGGCTTTTTTCGAACTTTGCGGCATTGTTCAAATTTTACATAAAAGTTTTCTACAATCGGTGCAATTCATTGTGTAAAATATATAAAGAAATGAACAAATTTTTAACAACTATTCATATTGAATTTAAAATTTAAAAGGGTATAATGATATTAATGCGTTTCGTTATGCGAAACAAATGGGAGTTGTACATATGAAGATGTATTTCTATAATACGAATTATTATACAATGCGCACATAATGTGCTTTTTTCGGCTGCTGTTTTTTACGGCAGCCGTTTTTTGACGGTTAATTTGTTAAAAAAATATCAGGAGGGCGTTTTATGAATTCACTGGCAATTTATGTTGAATCACTGCTGATGTGTACGGCGCTGCTCATAGGTCTTTTTATTGCCAATAAAAAGGTCAAGCCCATGAACAGATTCGATCCGCTTTCCGCAATACTCATAATACTCGTTTGCTCGTGCTTGTTTGACTCGGTGTGGCCCTTTATAAACGGCAAAGAGCAGTATCTGTTTCTGAGTAAAGTAAGCAACTCGGTTTACTTTTTTGCCACAACATATATCGGTCTGCTGTGGTTTAAGTATATATTGAAAGCCCTGCCGGAAAAATTCAAGCCGTCGCGCTGGGTGGAGGGTTTTGTGCTTGCAATAACAATAGTTACAAGCCTTATTGCGCTCACATCCGTTAAAACGGGGCTTATTTTCGGCTTTGATGAAAACGGCGAATATTACAGAGGTGCGTTTCAGTTTCTGCATCCCGGTATTACATATATTTACAGCTTGTGGGGCTGCCTGCTTTCACTAATTGCCTGCCTTAAAACGAGTGACAAATTCCTGAAAAGAAAATATTTCTGGCAGATATTCTATATAATTCCGTCGCTTGTGTTCAATACGATTCAGATGCTTGTTCCCCCGGGACTTCCGTTCACATATTTCGGCTCCATTATATCAGTGGCAATCATTTTGTATTTCAAGGTCTACGAAAAATCCCACGATGATACCAAGGATGAATACCGCAGTTACGAAATTATTTCAATACTTTCGTCAAAGCACGACTTTGTTTGCTACATAGATAACGAAACAAATGAAATGAAGGTTTATAAAATTGCGGGTATCTTTAAGCAGTTTGCGAACCTTGTGGGACCGGATGGCTCGCTTAATCCGCACACTTTCGATGCCATTATGCACATAGTCATCCCCGAGGATGAAATAGACGATTTCATTGCAATGGCAAGGCGTGAGCCGCTTATGCAGCAGATGAAAAACGGTCACTCACCTTATATTGATATTCAGCTTCGCGATAAGGATAAAAAGATATGGTACAGATTTAATTTTGCGTTTCAGGAGGAGCAGGGCAATGTCGTGCTCGGCATAGCGAATTGCGAAAGGGCAAAGCAGCGCGAGCTTGAATTGCAGAATGCGCGCGAAGCGGCAGACTATGCAAACCGTCAGAAGACATCGTTCCTGTTCAATATGAGCCACGATATCCGCACGCCGATGAATGCCATAATCGGCTATACATCAATGGCAAAAAAGCATATTGATGATTCCGAAAAAGCCGAAAACTGCCTTGAAAATGTTGAAAAATCCGGCACGCATCTGTTGTCGCTGATAAACGATGTGCTTGATATGGCGCGTGTGGAAAGCGGCAAGGTTACAATAGATGAACAGCCGCTTGATATTATCGAATCATCACATAATCTCTGCGATATTGCCGAGCCTACTTCAACGGCGAAAAATATAGAGTTCGTAAGGAATTTCGACAAAATAACTCACAGATACATTCTTGCCGATGAATTGCGCCTTAACCGTATTATGATGAATATTCTCAACAATGCGATGAAGTACACGAACCCCGGCGGCAAGGTGGTTTACACCATAAGCGAGCTTCCCGCAAAGGAGCCGGGTTGTGCGAGCTTTATGTTCAAAATTGCCGACAACGGCATCGGTATGAGCGAGGAATTCCAGCGCCACATATTTGAGTCCTTCTCACGCGAGACGACGGCATCCACAAAGGGTATTCAGGGTACGGGTCTCGGTATGGCTATAACCAAGCAGCTCATTGACCTTATGCACGGCAAAATAGATGTTAAGAGTAAGCTCGGTGAGGGCTCGGAGTTTACGGTTTACATTGATTTCAGAATTACCGACAAGGTAACCGCAAAGACCGAAGAAGCCGCCAAAGCCGATGCATCGGTACTCAACGGCAAAAAGGTGCTGCTTGTTGAGGATAACGAGCTTAACCGCGAAATTGCCTGTGATATTTTAAGCGAATTCGGTATGGAAATCGTTGAAGCCGATGACGGTACAAAGGCTGTTGAAATATGCACCGAAATGATACATTCGCGCGAGAAGTATTTTGACCTAATTCTTATGGATATTCAGATGCCGATTATGGACGGCTATATGGCTACGCGTGAAATTCGCACCATACCCGACCCGCAGAATGTGCATATACCGATAATTGCAATGACCGCCAACGCCTTTGATGAGGATAAGAAAAAGGCACTTGAAGCCGGAATGGATGCGCATATTTCAAAGCCCATAAACATAAACAAGCTTGTGAATACCATTTCACAGTTTGTGTGATGAGATAAGAAAAAAACAACCGTTCCTATCGGAACGGTTGTTTACTTATGTTGGCATCGCCCTATCTTCCCGGGAGGCTGCCCTCCGAGTATTGTCGGCGCGGTTGAGCTTAACTACCGTGTTCGGGATGGGAACGGGTGGACCCTCAACGCCATCAACACCAACTGCGGAGAATTCTGTGTCCTCCGTCTGAATGCTCATTTATTATAGCACGGAAAATTCAAATGTCAACACTTTTTTTCGATTTTTTTCAATATTTTTTTGCGTTGCGGCAAAAAGCGCATTTTCCATAAAAATATCTCATTTTTTTACTCAAACCCCATTGATTATTCACAGAAAATGTTGCATAATATAATGAAAGTATGGGGGGATGAGTTTATGGCAGAAAAATTTGCATTAAGTTACGATATCGGTACCACGGGCGTTAAGACCTGTATTTTTCAACTGGGCGAAACAATAAAAATGGTTGCTGCGGCTTCGGCAGGGTATAAGCTCTATGTTTTTCCCGACGGCGGTGCCGAGCAGGATCCCGATGAATGGTGGCAGGCAATGTGCGACACAACGCGCAAGGTGCTTTCCTCCGGCATAGATCCGCACAACATCGTCGGCATTTCGTTCTGCTCGCAGATGCAGGGCGTTGTGCTTGTCGATAAGGATGCAAAGCACGTTCGCCGCGCCATGAGTTATATGGATCAGCGTGCGCGCGAAGAGCTTAAAAAGGGTATCGCATACGGCCCGCAGATCGCGGGTGCCAATGTTCCCAAGCTTCTGAAATCGCTTATGATCACCGGTGCCGTTGCGGCTTCGGTCAAGGATCCCGTGTGGAAATATAAATGGGTAGAGGCTCACGAGCCCGAAAATTTCAAAAGAGTTCACAAGTGGCTTGATGTTAAGGAGTATTTCATTGCGCGTATGACGGGCGAATTCTGCATGACTCACGATTCCGCATTCGCCACCGAGCTGTACGATATCAAGAAAAAAGTATTCAGCCCCGAAATGTGCAAAATGCTCGGTGTTAATCCGGCGCATCTGCCCGATATTAAACGCTCCGATGCCAAAATCGGCGAGCTTAAAGAAATACCCGCGCAGGAGCTCGGACTTGTTCCCGGCATAGCCGTTTACGGCGGCGGAGGAGATGCCTCGCTTATCGGCGTGGGCGCAGGCTCCGTAAAGCTCGGCGACACACATATTTACAACGGTACTTCCGGCTGGGTTTCCACCGTAGTGGGCAAGAGCGTTGTCGATGCTTCCGCCATGATAGCGGCAGTTGTAGGCGCAGAGCCCGACAGATACAATTACTTTGCCGAGCTTGAAACGGCGGGCAAGTGCCTTGAATGGGTAAAGGATCACCTTGCACTTGATGAAATCGGCATCTACATCGAAAAGAAGCATATCACCGATACATACGAAGAAAAATACACGAGCCTTTATGACTATATGAGCGAGGTGATCGACAAGGTTCCCGCAGGCAGCGGCGGCGTTATTTTCACCCCGTGGCTTCACGGCAACCGCTGCCCGTTTGAAGACCCCAATGCTCACGGTATGTTCTTCAACATAAGCCTTGAAACCGGCAAAAGCGAGCTTATCCGCTCCGTAATCGAGGGCGTTTGCTACCATATGCGCTGGTTTCTTGAAACCGAAGATAAAAAGGTCAAATCGAATGACCGCGTAAGGTTCGTAGGCGGCGGCGCACTTTCGGATGTTACCTGCCGGATTCTTTCCGATGTTACCGGCAAGGTGGTCGAAACGGTCGAAAGTCCGCAGAATGTCGGTGCTATGGGCGCGGCGGTGCTTGTTGCGGTAGGCAGCGGCGAGTGTGCATCCATTGACGAAGCCGTTAAGCTTATACCCGTAAGCAAGACCTTTAAGCCTAACCTTGAAGCGAAAAAGGTTTACGACAAATACTTTGAGGTTTACAAAAACCTTTACAATTCCAACAAAAAGAATTTCGCAATGCTGAATTCATAATTCGGTGTTGAAAAATTGCGGCAATTCTGCTAAAATAGCAATATTATTCCTGAGGGGGCGTTATTTGTGAATATTGCGTTGATAGCACACGATTCCAAAAAAGAGCTTATGACTCAGTTCTGCATAGCATACTGCGGCATTTTAAGCAAGCACAGCATTTGTGCAACGGGCACCACCGGCAAGCTCGTTTCCGAAGCGACCGGTCTTGAAATAGATAAATATTTAAGCGGCTCGCAGGGCGGCGACCAGCAAATCGGCTCCCGCATCGCCTGCGATGAAATCGACCTGCTTCTTCTTTTCCGCGATCCGCTTGACCCGAAGCCGGGCGAGCCCAACGAAACGAATCTGTTAAGGCTTTGCGATGTGCACAATATCCCCGTTGCCACGAATATTGCCACCGCCGAGGCGCTTATTCACAGCCTTGAACGCGGCGACCTTGACTGGCGCGATATTGTGAACCCGAAGAACTGATCATATTTTAAGTCGGGTGCGGGAAGCTCGCACCCGTTTTTCTGTTATGTAGGAGGCTATTATGGCTATAAGTGTAAAAGCAATTAAAGGAACAAAAGATACATTACCGACCGAAAGCCACAAGCTGCAGTATGTTGAGCAGGCGGCACTTTCGGTTGCCGGCACATACGGCTTTCACGAGATGCGCACGCCCGTTTTTGAATACACCGAGCTTTTTGACCGTTCGGTAGGCGAAACGAGCGATGTTGTGCAGAAAGAGATGTACACATTCAACGATAAGGGCGACCGCTCGATAACACTCAGACCCGAGGGTACCGCAGGCGCAGTGCGTGCATTCCTGGAGCACGGCCTTTTCAACGAGCCGCTTCCGCAGAAAATATGCTACCTCACATCCTGCTACCGTTACGAAAAACCTCAGGCGGGCAGGCTCAGGGAATTTCATCAGTTCGGCGTGGAGTGCTTCGGCTCGGCTTCCGCTTTGCAGGATGCCGAAATAATTGCTCTTGCAAACAGTTATTTCAACTACCTCGGCATTTCGGATTATGTGCTTGAAATAAATTCAATAGGCTGCCCGGAGTGCCGTGCAAGGTATTCCGCCGCCCTTAAAGAGTATTTTGCCAATAAAAAAGATGAGCTTTGCGAAACCTGCCTTTCAAGGCTCGACCGCAACCCCATGAGAATACTCGACTGCAAAAGCCCCGTGTGCTCCGAAATAGCAAAGGATGCACCCGTGGTGCTTGACTATATCTGCGATGACTGCCGCGAGCATTTTGAGCAGCTTAAAAAATACCTCGAGGCACTCGGAATAGAGTACAAGGTCAACCCGCAGATAGTGCGCGGACTTGACTATTACACCCGCACCGTGTTCGAGTTCGTTTCCGTAAATGAAAAGACCGCAGGGCTTGTAATAGGCGGCGGCGGCAGATACGACGGACTTGTTGAGGAGCTCGGCGGCGCCGCGATGCCCGCCTGCGGCTTCGCAATAGGACTTGAACGCCTGCTCATACTTATGGAGGAAACGGGTGTTGCTTTCCCCGAAGCTCCGAAATGCGACCTTGCCATTGTTACCGCCGGTGATGCGGCGATGCTCAAAGCGCTTGAGCTTTCTTCGGAAATTCGCGCAGAGGGTTACTGCGTGAGCATTGATACAGTCGGCAGGTCAATAAAAGCGCAGATGAAATATGCAAATAAAATCGGCGCGACATATACCGTTGTAATAGGCGACAGTGAGCTTGAAAGCGGTATTGTTAAGCTCAAAAATATGGAAAATTCCGAGGAAAAGGAGTTTTCGCTCGATACATTCTGCGACGATTTTTCCGACACGGTGGTGCAGGATGCATTCGCCGGTATTGCAGCCGCCGATTTTGAGGGAATGACACAGACGGATATAAACAAGCTGTTTAATGTTTAAGCACAGATAACCGAAAGGGTGTGAGCGTGTGGAAATAATTGATATTTCAAAGGATATTCTGAAAACTCCCGTTTACCCGGGCGACCCGGAATGCAGAATTGAAGCTGCGCAGGATATGCGCCGCGGCGACCATTGCAACCTTACCGCGCTGTATACCTGCCTGCACACAGCCACCCACGCGGATGCACCGCTGCATTTCATAAACGGCGGTGCGGATATAAGCGCTATGCCGCTTGATTTATTCATAGGCGAGTGCTGTGTGGTTGAGGCGCCGCCCGGACCCATAACCGGGCAGTATGCCGAGGAGCACTTTCCGCAGAATTGCGAGCGCCTGCTCATAAAGGGGCACGGGCTTTCGTACCTTATGGAAAGCAGCGCATACTGCGTGAGCGATTACGGCATAAAGCTTATAGGCACGGATTCCGCCACAATCGGCATACACGGCACGAACGCGGTCATTCACCGCGCCCTGCTTTCCGAAAACATACCGATTCTTGAGGGGCTTGACCTTGAAAATGTCGCCCCCGGCAGATATTTCCTCATGGCGCAGCCGCTTAAAATTTCAGGCGTGGAAGCCGCAATGTGCAGAGCGGTGCTCATAAAAGACCACCTGTTCTGGTCGGATTCGGGAATATAATTAATTAAAAGTGCATAATGAATGATGAATAATTTCGGGGCGCAAAGCGGCGGATTATAGAAGTTTTCAGTTTCGGGCGCAAACGCGGGATTATAATTGAAAATGAAGAGGTCGGAATTAAGAGCAAATGCTCGAAGTTCCGACCTCTTTTGTCGCGTTTGCGCGGGGAAAATTGTAGGGGAGGCACACCTGCCTCCCGCTCGCCCTCGCGGTTTTCAATACGAAAATTCGGAGGAGATTGTAGGGGCAGCGCACCCGGGCTGCCCGTTTGACCGCCGCGGTGTTTGAAGCGCGAACGCGCGAGAATGCACGCGAAGGGAAAAATAATAATTCATAAATCTTTGTAGGGCGGCGCTCCCGGGGCGCCTGGGTCAATCGCGCAGCGATTGACAGATGCAAACAACGCAGTTTCGAGTAACTGCATTCCAATTAATATATAACCGATTTCGGGTATAAAAATTCCGCTTCCGATTTTCGGGAGCGGTCAGTTTTTATATTCGGCTATATCTTCAAGTCTGCAATCAAGTATTTCGCACAGCTCGTTAAGTGTAAAAGTGTTCACATTTCCGTTTTTTCTGAGCCGGTCAAGCTGTCCGGTGCTTATTCCGTAATCCTTTATAAGCTTGTATTGCGAAATGTTTTTCTCTTTGAGCGTGACCCAAAGCTTATCAAAAACGATCATATAAAGACCTCTAATCGAATAATTTTTTTATAAACGGTTATTCTCTGAAATCAAAAAGCTTTAACGGTGCGATTTTCAAGGCTTTGCATATTTCAAATATTACATCCAGCGAAACAGAACATTCTGCCGTTTCAATTCTGCTCATATGCGTTCTGCTTATATTTACAAGCTCCGCAAGCTTTTCCTGTGATAAGCCGTTTGCTTTACGGTAGTATGCTATGTTCAATCCGAGATGTTTATATTCGTCAGAATGTCTGTTATCCATATCATCACCGATAAAATTATATAATGAAAAACGAGTATACGCTATAACTTGATAAATAACGAATATAACTTGACAAGTTACAAATATTATGGTAGATTTAACAAAAAGTGTGAATTCGGAGGTTTGTATATGAAAAAAGCGATTTCTTTATTACTTTCACTGACAATCGTTCTTTCGCTTATTCCGTTTGGGATAATTGACGTCAGTGCATCGGCGCTTGAATCAACAGGAAACGCAAAAATGGACGCATTCATTAATGATTCCCGTTTTACGCACGGTGCGAGCTGGGGAGACAGAAGTCCTTATCTGTCATCATGGTCAAGCAGTCAATGCTGTGCATATTGTGCGGATTTTGTATATTACTGCTTTGGAAAATCAGGTCCCAAGGCGGGCGAGAATTTTAAAAGCGCTTGGGATATAAGAGCCGGAGACGTAATAAGCGTCGGCGGTGAAAACGGTGGCGGACACTGGTTTGCGGTTTTAAAGAGAAGCGGAAACAGCTTATATGTAGCCGAAGGCAATTATAATTCCAAAGTCAGAATAGGATGGAATTATACGATAACAGGTGCAAATTCAATATCGGGAACCGGTTATTCATTCAGTAACGGTTGGCATTATGTTTCGTCCCCGCACACATGTGATTTCAAAGCTTCTGCCAAGATCACAAAAGCACCAACAAAAACAGCCACAGGGACAAGAGTCAGAACCTGCTCTTGCGGTAAAACTTATACGCAAACAATTCCTGCTATTCCGTATACAACCGATTTAGCCGAAGGAGTATATGTCATAAGGTCAAAGGCAAATTCAAATGTTGTTATTGCCACAAACAGTGATAGCGGATACAATGCTTTTGTTGCAAATTTTGAAAGTTCATGGTCTGACCAATATTGGATATTAAATAAGAACAGCGACGGAACATACTGCTTTGAAAATTTGATGAATAACGGCTATGTTTTGGATGTTTATGATAATTCAATGGTTAATTTAGGAAATATCGGAACATATCCTCGTAAAACAGAAAATTATGAAAATGAAAGGTTTTATATTGTTCCTTCTGGTTCGTATTATAAATTTGTAAATAAGCGCTCATACAATGTAGTTGATTGCGAGTTGTTAAACGGTAATGTTGTAGCCGGAAACAATATCATTCAGTACGAGGATAATGGTGGAAATAATCAGTTATGGTCACTTACGCTTGCCAATCCCTCACTTTCTGTATCATCATCATCTTTCAGTATAACACCTGGCAGCACAAAAACTATCAATTGCACTGTTTCTCGGGAAATGAAGGGACATACAATTGCTTATAGTGTAAGCAATAGCAATATATGTTCGGTTAGCAAAGGAAGTTGGAATGGAATGACGCTTCCGATAACCATAACAGGTGGAAAAACTTCCGGTACATCAACTGTTACTTTGACACTTAAAGACAGCGATACAGGTGTTGTATTCAGCACAAAAACCATAACTGTTACAGTTCCGGATTCTACCAAGCCTACCGGTTCGATATCATCCACAAACAATGTTGCGTCATCGCAGACAGTTACTCTTTCAATGAGCGATAATGCAGGCCTTGCCGGTTACTACTGGGGCACAAGCTCAAATTATTCAAGCAACACATATACTTCTGTCAGCGGCACAAGCAAGTCTGTTACAAAAACAGTATCTTCTGAAGGAACATATTATCTGACAGTTAAAGATACATCAGGCAATATTTCTTCAACAGTATCAAAAACATTCTATCAGACTGCGCTGCTTGCCAACGGAGGTTCGGTAAAACCGACAAGTGTAATAACTATGTCAGGCAATTCATTTACTTTGCCCACACCCACAAGAACCGGATATTCATTTAAAAACTGGAATACTTCTGAAGACGGAACCGGTACGGCATATACCGGCACATTCAAACCAACCGCCAATAAGAAACTGATTGCACAGTGGACAGCAAACACCTACACTGTTTCGTACAATGCCAACGGCGGCAGCGGTGCACCCGGTAATCAGACTAAAACTCACGGCATCAATCTCACGTTGAGCTCAACAAAGCCGATGCGTGACGGATACACATTTCTCGGTTGGGCAACGAGTTCAACCGCAACAAGTGCGGCTTACTCAGCCGGCGGTACATATTCTTCCAACGCGGCTGTTACTCTTTATGCCGTATGGAAAATAAATACCTATACCGTTTCCTACAACGCCAATGGTGGCAGCGGTGCTCCGGCATCACAAACAAAGACATACGGTGAAGATTTAACATTAAGTTCGACCGTTCCCGTTAAGGATAAATATACATTCGTCGGTTGGGCGACATCAGCTGATGCTACACAAGCGGAATATGCCGCAGGTACTACATTTACACTTAATAAGAACATCACATTATATGCGGTGTGGAATTTAAAGTGGAATTTAAGCCATGTTCACTGCTACACCGAAACCGTCGTCACCAAGAAAGCCACCTGCACCACAGACGGCTTGAAAACATTCACCTGCGCCTGCGGCGATACATACACGAAAACGATTAAGGCAACCGGTCATTTGAATACAATATTCATTACCGAGCTTAACCCGACCTGCACCAAACCGGGCGCCGAGGATGAATATTGCCTTGACTGCTCCGATTTGGTCGGCACACGCGAAATCCCCGCACTCGGTCACGAT
>JAZLHL010000011.1:0-7433 GCA_045616765.1 Acutalibacteraceae bacterium | reverse complement strand
AAAGCACTTGCTTCGGCAAGTGCTTTTTTCAATGATATCCGTTCCTTGCGGAACGGGTGATATATCTTCGATATGATATCCACCTGCGGTGGATGAGATATGCCTTCGGCATATTAAGGAACGGATATTATCTCATATTTGAGCGAAGCGAAAATATATCATACGGCTTTGCCGTATATCATATCGCGCAGCGATATATCATTTGTTCCTGCGGCTTGATGAGATACAGCACTTCGTGCTGATGATATACAAGGCTTCGCCTTGATTGTTTCACTATATTGTGCTAATATACTTTCTATAAGGTTGATTATCGGGCTAAGTAAAAACACAGCACCTCGTAATTTTCATCTCCACCACATTGAAAAACAGCTTATGAAAGAAGAATTTTTATGAATACCGATGCCGTTTTATTTGAAAAGCTGAATATTACCATTCGGCGCAATGAGCCGAAGGACGATGCGCAAATCGAAAAGCTTATCCGTTTCTGTCTGATCGAATTTGACGGAGTGCGTGAAAACACCGCATGGCACGATCCGTATCTCGGAAGATTTTCCGAAGTATATAACCGGGAAAATAACGCTTATTGGGTCGCAGTCGATGCTGATGAAAGAGTTGTCTGCGGCGTGGGAATAGGTCCGCTGGAGGGCGCGCCGGGTATTTGCGAGCTGCAGAAAATGTACACATACCCCGAATATCGCGGTACGGGACTTGCGCAAAATATGCTTGCGATCGCCCTCGATTTTGCAAAAGAGCATTACGATAAATGTTACCTCGAAACCTTTGCCAATATGCTGCAAGCCCACGCATTTTACAAGAAAAACGGGTTTGAAATAATCGATTCCTTCATAGGCGACACCGGCCACCACGGCTGCGAAGTGAAAATGATTAAGGAGCTGTAATAAAAAAGCACTTGCCGAAGCAAGTGCTTTTTTCAATAATATTCGTTCCTTGCGGAACGGATGATATATCTTCGATATGCAATCACTACTCAATATCAAGAAGTTTTTTACTGACTCTTGCTTGTACATCAATATAGTAAGCCAATTCAGCATCATTCAAATCTTCGCTTTCCCACTGTTCAAATTTTTTATTCGTTTCTTCCATTTGAACTAAAAGCTCACCATATTTTGCAAGCATCACCAAATCCGCAGAATCATACGAATTCATAAATTCGACGTAACTATCAAAAAACGCTTCATAACTATCCATTGCTTCCTTAAAATCTTTTCGCATTCCGTTTACAAGCATATCATCTGTTTTCTCATTTTCAGCAGACCGCGTTTCATCCGATTTTGTTTCGTTTGAATATTCCTCTGTTTGCGTTATTTGCGTTGTTTCTTCCTCATCCGGAGAAGAAACATTTATACTCATTATGTTGTTTCCTTCATATCTTAAGGAAATATGGTAACCATACTCATTATCAGCATAGTAATATGTATCACCTTTATCATAACCAACATTAAACCCCGCATCAGAGCATGCTTTCACATATTCGTTATATGCTTCTTTTGTACTTTCGGCAACATAAACCAAAAAACTCGTATCGTATTCATACGAGAATTTTCCGAGAGTGGATTTCGGCGCGGGGAGCATTTTTCCAACCGCACTTGATGGCCAATCCAGCACAGCAAATTTCATTGGAGCTTCAAGCTCAATTCCCATCGTATCATTTATAATAGTTATATGCAACTTATATCCATTATTGTTATAACTATCATACCCCCACTCAGTTTCGTCTGCATCAACAACATATCCCGCATTTTCACAAGCTTTAATATATTCTGAATATTTCTCTTTAGATATATTTTTGAATTCTATTTTCAAGTTATCTTCTGTGTTATACCATATTTCCCCCTTATTTGAAGGCAATTCAGGCAAATATTCACCGAGCTTCATTTCGGAGATATCAATCTTCTCGGTTTTGCTGTTTTCTCCGCCAAGAGCTTTTAAAGCTATGACTAAAACTATAATAACAACAAATGCAACAAAGAACCCTCTTTTATAAAACGGTTTTTTGTTTTTACTTTTTTTATTTCGCGCAACTTCCGGCGCAGAAACATTTACTTTCTCTGTGTTTTCTGATTTTTGTATTTCTTCAACCGACTTGCCGCATTCTGTACAAAATTTTCCTTTTATTTCTGTACCGCAATAACTGCATTTCATTTCGCACAACTCCTTAAATATTTTTACATATTTTTGCTATTTGGCATTATGTAACACCATTGATCAAGTCACGCAGTACCGATGAGTACTGTAAAATGATAATACCATAAAAATATGTTATTGTCAATAGTACCCAACGGTTCTAAAACCGACATACAACGGCTTTTGGCGGTGATGATTATGTATTTGCGCAGGCTGCGCGATCTGCGTGAAGACCACGATTTGAAACAAACGGATATTGCGAAAATGCTGAATATTCAGCAGACGGTTTACTCGCGTTACGAGCGCGGCTTTCAGAACATTCCGCTTGAACACCTTGTGGCGCTTGCCGATTTTTACGAAGTTTCGCTTGACTATATATTTGAACGGGAAAAATTCACAAACCAACGCACGCCGTGAGCTGCGTTGGTTTGTTTTTGCAGTTACATATTAATTGTTGTATTTTATAATTGATATGCACAAAAAGAAGGTTGAAGGTTGGGACAAGCTTTTTATTCTTGCAAAGAGGTAATATATATGTTATTATAACTTCGAATAATGCAAACAAGGGGGTCACCCATGAAACGCAACTGCATTCAGTGCGGTAAGGAATTTGAGCTTACCGACTCCGAAATTAGTTTTTATAAAAGCAAAAATCTGCAGCTGCCGAAACGCTGCAAAGATTGCCGCGAAAAAAACAAATCCGGCGACAGCGGCAACCGTAATAACAGCACATCCGACGGCAATTACACAAAACAAAGCAAAGCAAATTCCGTGAGCTTAGGCAAAAATCGCAGCGGCAAAGATAAAGGCAGACCGATTGCCGTAATTGCTCTTGTGCTTGTTGTTGCCGTGATAGCTTTCGGTAAATTCGGCGACAAATTCTTCAGCAACACTGATACGCCAGTTTTGCCGAATATAAACAACAACACGGAAAGCACGAAGCCGCTTAACGATGAAAACAGCACCGAAACCACCGATCACGATAGTAATACCGAATATTATTACGAAGAAGAAGAAAACAACACCGAGTATAACGATTACGGTGAAGAGGATATTACACCGGGCGGCGGCAGCGGATACAACGGCGGCGTTCTGCAAAATGAATCGAACGAAGATGAAACGCCAGAAACCGAATACTATTACGAACCCGAAACCGAAGCGCCGCGTTACAAATCTGCTTACCGTTTCAGAAACGCGGGGCTTCTCAACCAGCACTACAAAAAGCACGGTATTGATATGGGCTTTGACTCGGCGAAGGCTTACGAAGCGGCGGCATCCGCGGTAATTACGGGCGGTAATGCGGAATATAAAACCGAAGCAGAGGACGGCGACGGTGTATATTACATAAAATCCACACAGGAGTTTGTGGTGCTTTCCACAGACGGATATATAAGAACATACTACTACGCCGACTATGACTATTTCCTGAGGCAATAATCTGAGGAGGAAAAGGATATGGAAAACAAAACGGAACAGAAAAAGAATTACGACAAGCTTGTAAAGGTGTTGCAGATACTGGCGGGCATTTTTATGCTTGTGATGGTCGTTGCCGTACTGCTCTTTATGAAGAAGAACAACATTTCGGTCAAAAATGTTGACTCACTCACAAGTATGCTCACAGGCGGCACAATCACCGTGGCACTTATGATAATACTCTTTAATCTTGTAAAATCGTTTGCACTTGTTGTTACACCGTCAATAATATTCGTTTTAAGCGGTATTGTTTTTGAGGATGTATGGGTCGCGATACTCGTTAATTTCATAGCGGTCGCCATAGGTCTTATTCCCCCGTTCTTCCTCGGCAAATTCACGGGCAAGGGAATGGTCGACACACTCAAACGCCGTTTCCCCAAGGTTAAAAAGCTTGATGCCTTTGCAGGTAAAAACAGCTTTGTGATTTCATTTATAGTCAAGGCTTCGGGCATCATCCCCGGCGATACAAGCTCGCTTATTCTCGGTGCAATGAATCTGCCGTTCAAGAACTTCTACCTCGGCGCAACGCTCGGCACGCTGCCGCTTAACATAATGTGGGCGATACTCGGCAACAAGGGCGACCTTTCAAACCCCTATACATTTTTATATCTGCTGCCGATAGTGGTATTTGCGGTTGTTATGTCGGTTGTTGTTAACAAACTTTCCAACAAGCACGGCGACGAAGCCGAGAAAGATGAGGAAGCTCCGGCAGAGAAATAATATAAATTCACGGAGGTAATTGTATGAACATACTTTCATACCCCGAAGCAATTCGCGGACTGATTGCAGCTGTTCTCTCGATTGTTTCGCTTATCAGCGTAGTTTCCGGTCTGCCGGCAATTCCGCACAAAGCACCTTCTGTTGACCTTACAGAGCGCACACTCGTCTGGTCCGATGAATTTGACGGCACCGAAATCAACTGGAATATGCACGGCGCGGAGTGGAGCGAAGACCTTGACGGCGCAGGCACCATAATTCGCCGCGGCTCTTACTACAATAAAAAGCTTTGCAGTATTCAGGACGGCAAGCTTCACATCGCCACAAGGTACTATAAAAACGGTCTGAACGGCAACGGTCTTGCGGGCTGGTACACCTGCGGCATTGACACTGCGGGAATTTTCGAAAAGAAATACGGCTACTTTGAGTGCCGCTGCATTTTGCCCAAGGGCACAGGCTTATGGTCCGCTTTCTGGATTTGGGACGGCGCTATGTCCAATGTCGACGGCAGCGGTGTTGACGGTGCTGAAATCGATGTTTTTGAATCTCCTTTCTATTCAGCCGAAAAAGGCAGTAAGTCCGTATCTTCTGCCATCCACTATGACGGTTACGGTGCAGACCACAAATCAAAAACCGTACACCACACACTCGTTACGGCGAACAACCCCTATGTTGATTTTAACACCTACGCGGTTGAGTGGAACGCCGACGAATATATCTTCTACATCAACGGCGTTGAGGTCGGCAGGTCAAACTTCGGCGGCGCATCGCAAATAGCGGAACGCCTTATACTTTCGGTCGAGGTCGACGGCGCAGACGGCGTACCCGCCGACGGCTGGTCCGGCAAATCAATAGACGAAAACAGAGAAGAACCCTCCGACTTTATAGTTGATTACGTAAGAGTATACGAATGATCACATATCAAATAACCCCACCGCATTTTTTGTGGTGGGGTTATTTATATAAACTTTATTCGGCAACGGCTTGCGCTTCTGCCTTTTCCTTTTCCTCAATGGATTTGAGAATTTCGCCGGCATTTACGGGGATGCCGTCTTTAAGCTCTGCGGGCTCATCGAAATCAAGTCCGCCCTCGTATGTTGCGGGCAAATAGCCTTCCTCGGCGAGTTTTGCTCTCTGTTTGAGTACCTTAATAACATATTCGTGCTGTTCGATGTTGTAATTCCAGAAAAGCGGAGGAATAGTCATAAGCACAAAGCCTATAAGGTCTATAATAAGGGGAACAATAAGTATCGCATTCCTTGCGGAATCAAGGAACAGTAAATCGTACTGATTGTTGAAGCCGTTTTTAAGCAGAAGCAGCGGGATAAGTAAACCCACAAGTGTGGTGATGGGACCGGTAAACCAATCGAACACGCCCTGGAATGAGGTAAGGCGTTCGCCGGAGCGGTACATCTGGTAGTCGCCCAAACGCACGGTCATATCGCTGCTCGCAATATCCGACGGTGTGGAAACGAACGCGCACACAAACACCGCGAAGAACATCAGCCAGCCGCAAAGCTTAAGGTTGTTGCTGAACAGAAGCAGGCAGAGTATCCACAGTAATCTCTGTATACCGCTCATTGTTATGCCGAATATTTTCAGCTTTTTGTACGGGAAACGCTTGATGAAGTACGGGGCAATAAATGTGGGAATGGTGCCTCTGAACGCGTAGAGCGTTGTAATAAGCGAATATTCAAGTCCGCTCAAACGCAGCGTGTAAAGGAATATAAAGGTCGAAATATCAAGCATACCGTTACCGAGCGAGTCAATAAGGCTTGTAAGCTTGTTGATAAGCAGATATTTATTGCCGAGAACCTCTTTAACGCCGTACCAGAAAGGAATCTCCTGGTGCTTTTCAATGGGCGGCTGAGGTATGCGCTCGGTAATTTTATTTGCAAAGAACAGTGTTGCGAGCGCCGTGGGAATAAAGACTATGGGAAGAACGAATTTGTAGAATTTGATATTGTCGAAGCCGCCGATGAACGATGCCGCAGCGCATACGGGAATAATGGCATCGAATATGTTTTTAAGCAGATGGCTGAGCTTTACGGGGTATGTTCTTATCCAAAGGCGTTCTGCGGAGTTGGGGCTGATAAGGTCGGTAGCTGATTCGATTTTGCGTGAGAAATCGTATGCACCGAACAGCGAGAACAGCAGGTACGCCATCCACAGTCTTGTATCGGTCTGCGGAATGTTATAAATCGGCAGCCAGCCGAGCAGGAACAGAAGAATACATTTCTGTATCACATCGGAATAGAGAGTGTATTTGAATCTGCCGTATTTCGGAATGAATTTTTTACGCCAGAAAATACCTCTGAAGCCCTTAAAGGCGTTGGTGAAAATCTGAATACCGAATATCTTGAAAAAGCTCTTTGCCGTGATGCCGGAAAGCGAGTTCATCCACATAATAAGCGGATTTGACGGCGAAAAGAACGATGAAAAATCAAGCAGTATAAGCGCAAGACCTATCGCCATGGCTATGCCGTAAACGGTGAAGAACTTTTTTTCGCGCTTTTTACCGAGATAACCGAGGTTGTCGTTTACGACCCAATCCATAATATTCCACAGGTAGCCGACCGGCAGACCGATAAGCGAAATAACGGAAAAGGCAAGGTACGGCAGCTTGTAGTGGTACATTATGAGGAAGCAAGAGGAAGCGAAGCCGACATACTTACTGTCAAGCGATGACTGCGCGCCGTAGTTAAAGGCAACGCCGCCGAATATACTCAGGTATTCCTTATAGGGTACATACTTGCCATTGGCGGTGTCCGGCTCTTTCCAATGTGCTTTTACATCACTGAAAAATGCTTTTGCCTTTGACATATTACTTCACTCCCCTTTCTGCCGAAAACTGAATATCCCGGTTTTTCATAAAGGTCTTTCTGTACTGCGGCAGCCAGTTTTCGCCGGTCTTGATACCGTCGAGATTTTCAGCCGCCATATAAACCTTCTCAATGCCGCCGCACTCGTAGAACGCGTGGTGACCGATTGATTTTACATTTGCGGGAATGTAGAGATATGTGAGCTTGCCGCATTTACTGAAAGCATCGGAGCCGATTATTTCAAGCGAATCGGGTAAATCAAGAGTTTCCATAGCC
>JAZLHL010000010.1:0-24413 GCA_045616765.1 Acutalibacteraceae bacterium | reverse complement strand
TTTCGTGAGTTGTACTTTTACGGGAACAGCCGTATAACTTTTACCGTCATTCGTAATTTTGCAGGTGAATTCATAAATACCGGGCGGATATGCCGATAAATCTGCCGATGATGACGGGAACGGGCGTGTGGTAATACCATAACCCGAGCCATACGAATACGGGCGCGTGTAACCGAAGCCGTCGGGTGCTTTTGTGATAGTCCATTCATACATCACGGATTTTGAAGTATTGACATTATAGGGTGTTGCGGTAAGCGTTGCAGGCGATGTTTTACTGCACGAATCCGCACTTGACGATAAGGCAACGCACAAATCCGATGTGGTCTGCGGCGTGTCAACGGTAATGGTATTTGAATACGCATAATAGCTGCCGGTAAAAATACGCAGATAATATTTGCCGGGTGCTGTTAAGGTGAGAGTATTGGATGTACCGCCCGAAACCGCCTCGGAAGATGCGGCATAGCTGCCGTCGGAATTTCTTGCGAGCTTATACCATTGGTAAGTAACACCGTTGAGTGTCGGCTCTGTTTTAAGCGTTACGGATGAGCCTGCCATAACATAACGCTGACCGTCAACAAGCGGCTTGGAGTAACCCGAGGTGGAAATATATATCCACGGGCCCGTTGCGCCCTTGAATGTCTCCCTTGAAGAAAAAGTCGGGTAACCGTTTTTATCGTACATTTTAATTTCATAAGCATAGGTTTCAAGACCGTTTGCATCGCTTATAAAATTAAATGTGTATTTACCGTCGCCGATTATCGGCTGCGAAATCGATTCATAAGAAGTTGATTTCGGGTAAAACAGCAGCTCGCAGCTGCCGCCGTCAAACTCGCCGCAGTCACTCACGGTAAGGGTCGCCATACCGCGCTTTGTATCGGTGGAAGAACTGCGGTAAAATGTTGCCGCAACACTGTGCCCCGTAACCGTCGGCAGAGTCGCACCGCTTATGTGTATGAGTATTTCATTTTCACTTTCTTTTGCAAGGTCAAATCGGCATGTGCCCTGATAATAATCGCCATAGGTGCATTTTACCGAATAGGTATGCCCTTTTTCGAATGTAAACTGCGAGGGCGAAATACTGCCGAGATCAAATGTTGCGGCGGCTGTATTCGTGGTGTAGGTTAAAGCGGGATTTTCGGCATCCGTTACCGTATATTCGTAATATGTGTGTTCAAGCTCGCTGCAAACGCCGTCGGTATAGTACTTTTCAAACGCGGTGGGCGTGATAACAAACGAAGAATTCTGCGCATAGTAGTATTCGCCGTTGTACTGCTCGGCGTTTTCGGGCGCGGAAATCGTAAGCTCGCCGTCGATTTTAGGCTTTATTTCAAATGTGCCGCGCTTATTGAGCAAATCGTCGGTGTATTCGGTTATCTGCCTGCCGTTGTAAAAATAATCGGCATTGTCTTGGAAATCGAAATATTCTTCACCGATATGAAGCTCTGCTTCGTTGTGATTCGTTGCGCCATTGGGATCGTTCGTTCCGAGTTTTTCACTGACGAATTTACCGCCGTTGAGCGTTATATGATTATAGTCACTTTCTGTCATATCAGCAATCTCGTAACCGACATAGTTAAAGAACAAACCTCTGGAATCGTGGCTTTTGCAGGTAAATATACCGTCATTGATTATTATTTTATTGTTTTCGTCGGTGGATTCAAAAGCATTCGCAGCATTGAATGTATAAATGGCGCCATTGGATGTGAACGCTCCCTCTCCGTGTACAATACACCCCAAAAAAAGTGCATCCGCATACTTCGCTTTTCTTGCAAAATACTGTTCTTTTTTTCTGCCGGCTTTAAATATGCCGCTATTGATAGTCAGTTCGGAGCCTTCACCGGCAAGAGAAAATAAATTCCGCCTGGTCGAACCCCGTTCAAATCCATTGTGAGACAAATAGAACGCATGTAATCCCACACCGTCTGCCAATATACCGGAATAATCATCATCCAAATCCGGTATATAACAGTCATAAAACACTTCTCCGTTATTTCCGGTTGAGTCTTCGACAGTAAGGTGTGAAAATTTTTGAATACGAAACATATTTTTGGAGGATGAACCCAAAGTGTATTCAAGCTTGTTGCCGTAACCGTCTTTTTCGCTGGTATGAGGCAGTTGACCGTATATATCAAATCCGTTCAAATCAACTGTTTTTGTGCCACGCACATCAACAGTATCCCACATATTACTGCTGATGTCGTTTGCAAGCTGCAAATACATAGGCATATCGGTCGGTGCGCAAAGCAAAAATGTTAATTCTTCCGCAGTATATACCCGCCACGGATTTTCTTTTGATGCTTCAAACCCCGGGAAAGCTGAAAAGAACGATCCACCGGTGTCGGAATCGTGATACTTAAAAACTTCACAGTTCAGCACTTCATCAACACGGCATAAAAATGAAGCTAAATAATCACTGACTGCACTTATAAAGAATGACTGATAGGGGTTGGAGGTATCTCCAACATACTTCAACTCATTACATTTTACACCGTATGCACTGTTACTGTTCACGATTATTCGAGCCTCACTGAATGTAACAGTTCCGCCTGCAAAAACAGAGTAAGCCTCACAACTGTTTTTTAAATATGTGCCGTAAGCAACAAACAATTTACCGTTTCCGCAAAAAGCAAGATCGCCGTCCGAATAAATTGCGGCATTTATTGTCTCGCTTTTACAATGCTCGGATACGATCAGTCTGTTAATACCTTCGAGTTCGACGGTAAGGTCCGCTTCACCGATAATCGCCGCATAAACTGCGGTACCGTCAATTTCTGAAGCGGCACACTTTTTAATCGTGCAGTTTTCAAGCCGCAGCGTATTTGTTGCCGCATCGAAATACGCATAACCGTCGCCGCATTTTAGGCTCGTTACGCTGCCGGTCATCTTTTTGCCGTTTACATAGACAACATTTCCCGTATCCGCGGCAAAAACCTCAAGGCAGCCGAACGGCAGTATGCCGAGTAATATAATAAGACTGAGCATCACACTTAAAGTTCTTTTCATAACAAACCCACCTTAAAAGATAATGTTGTTATATTTTTAATAAACCTATACACATTAAATATACCCAAAAACAAACACTTTGTCAACTGCATATTTGTTGAAAAAGCAACAAATGAAAGGCGATAAATTCAAAAAGTGAATTTATCGTCTTCGGTAAGTCCGAGTTCATTTACGGCGTTTTCAAAAAGGCGCGGTGCGGCATCAAGCGCGTTCGGGTGGTGAGCATCGCTGCCGAGGTAGAATTTGCAGCCGCACTCTTTAAGAATACCGTAAAAGCGAACTATTGCAGCGGCGTGCTCTGCTGATTTACGCGAAAAATCAAAATCCTTTGCGTTGATTTCCACACCTGCGCCGCTTGCGGCGAACAGCGAAAACACACGGCGCGTATTTCCCTCGCCTATGTTTTCAAAAAGCTCATTAAAAGGATTTTCGGGCGATGCGTGGCCGCTTACGGGGTGAGCAATGCCGGTCTTTTTAAAATCGAGGTCACTTGCAAGCACCTTTTCGATGCGTTTAATGTAAAATTCGGCACGCTCACCGAGCGAAATGCCCGGCTCGATCGTGTAGCCGGTCAAATGCAGATGGGTAGTGGAAACAATAACAAAATCAAGCTTATCGAACACCGCGCGGCTGATTCCGAGCACAAGGTTTTTATCCATATCCGCTTCGCAGCCGAAGCAAAATTTGGTGTTTTCGCCTTGCGGCAGCGGCAGTGCGGTACTTAAATAATCATAAGTTTTGCGCGTGAGGTCGCCGTAGCAGCCCTGTACGGCATCATCCCACAAATGATTTGTCAGGCAGATTTTTTTAAAGCCGTTTTCCTCGCCGTAACGCAGAATCCTCTCGGCATTCTGCTCGGGGTCGTTGGAACACTGCGAAAGGAACGAATGAATGTGGTAATCGTGATCAACTGAGTATTTCATAATTTACTCCCTTTACAATTTGCAAAAATGCCCCGAAGCAAAAGCCTCGGGGTACTTTGATCATTCTTCGACTGCTTTATGTCCGAACTGCTTTTTCATACGCAGTTCCTTTGAAAGAATGCGCTTTCTGAGTCGGATATTCTGCGGAGTGACCTCCACGAGCTCATCATCGCCTATAAACTCCATAGACTGCTCAAGCGAAAGCACTGAGTGCGGCACAAGGCGCAGAGCCTCGTCACTGCCGGAAGCGCGGGTATTGGTCATCTGTTTTTTCTTGCAGACATTGCAGACTATATCTTCATTTTTGGCGCACTCGCCTACTATCATCCCCTCGTAAACCGGAACGCCGGGACCGACAAAGAGCCTGCCTCTGTCCTGAGTATTGAAAAGGCCGTAGCCGGTGGTTTCGCCCGTTTCGTGAGCAACAATAGAGCCGCGTTCACGCATCTGAATATCGCCCTTATAAGGCTCATAGCCTGCAAAAAGGTTGTTCATAATGCCGTTGCCGTTTGTATCGGTCATAAACTCGGAACGGTAGCCGATAAGTCCGCGTGCGGGGATTTTAAACTCGATATGAGTTGAGCCGCCGTCACGCACATCCATATTTTCAAGCTCGCCCTTGCGTGAGCCGATTTTTTCCATAACATTGCCGACATAGGCTTCGGGCACTTCAACTATAAGCAGTTCCATAGGCTCTAAAAGCTCGCCGTTGGGACCTTTTTTATAAATAACCTTGGGTCTTGAAACCTGAAATTCGTAACCCTGACGGCGCATTGTTTCAATGAGTATCGAAAGGTGGAGCTCGCCTCTGCCGCTGACCTTGAAGCAATCGGTGCTGTCGGTCTCCTCAACGCGCATACTCACATTTGTTTCAACCTCTTTAAAGAGCCTTGCACGGATATTGCGCGAGGTAACGAATTTACCCTCCTGCCCTGCAAACGGACTGTCATTCACCATAAAGTTCATTGAAAGCGTTGGCTCGTCGATTTTAACGAATGGGAGCGGATCGGGGTGATCGAGCATACAGGCGGTTTCGCCGATATTGAGTTCGGCTACGCCGGATACCGCAACAAGGTCGCCCATTGATGCCGTCTGACTTTCAACTCTTTTGAGACCTTCAAAGGTATAAAGCTTAACTATTTTAACATTCTGCGTGGAGCCGTCCTGCTTGCAAAGGGTGACGGTTTCCCCGGCTTTTACGCTGCCGCGCTCAACTCTGCCGATGCCGATTCTGCCGAGATAATCGTCATAATCAAGGCTTGAAAACAGAAGCTGCAGAGGTCCGTCAATCTCGCCCTCGGGTGCGGGGATATTTTCAAGAATTGAATCAAGAAGCGGACGCATATCACCCTCGCGCACCTCAGGGTCAAGTGAAGAATAGCCTTCGCGCGCAGAAGCAAACACCACGGGGAATTCGATCTGCTCGTCATTGGCACCGAGCTCGATGAACAAATCGAGCACTTCGTCGATAACCTCAAGAGGTCTTGCACCGGGGCGGTCGATTTTATTGATAACGACAATCGCCTTTTTGCCGAGAGCCAGTGCCTTTTTAAGCACGAAACGGGTCTGAGGCATACACCCCTCAAACGCATCAACAAGCAGCAGAACGCCGTCTACCATCATCATTATACGCTCGACCTCGCCGCCGAAATCAGCGTGGCCGGGAGTATCGACGATATTGATTTTTACATTTTTATAATGAACTCCTGTGTTCTTTGACAGAATGGTAATTCCGCGCTCGCGTTCAAGGTCGTTGGAGTCCATAACTCTGTCCTCGACCTGCTCGTTTGAACGGAAAATGCCGCTCTGATGCAGAAGCTGGTCGACCATGGTTGTTTTACCGTGGTCAACGTGGGCAATTATTGCAATGTTTCTTATGTCTTCTCTTTTCACAAAATCCACCTTAATTCGGAAATGTTGATTTACCTGCCGTATTCGGCAAAACACAATTATACAGTATAACACCAATTACAGCGATAATCAAGATTTTTTATAAGGAAAATCGTGTAATTATGGATAAAGATATTAAAAAGAGGCTGTCGCATTTTAGCGCAGCCTCTTATCATTTTTCAGTTATTGATATTCTTATCCTTCACGCGCAGCATTGTGAAAATACGCTGCAGTTCAATTTCGCCGAGGCGGTGCTCGGAAAGTGAGCGGGCATTTCGAAGTTCCTCGGTTTCTTTTGCGATAAGCTGCTTTGCGCGCACCTCGTCAATATCCTCAGGCCATTCGCAAAAATAGGAGAATATATACACCTCGTTATGCCCCCGCACTTCCATAAAGCCCTCGGAATTATATGCTTTTTTCCACTCACCGTCGATTTTTATACGC
The DNA here is from genome assembly GCA_045616765.1 of Acutalibacteraceae bacterium. GTDB lineage: Bacteria > Bacillota > Clostridia > Oscillospirales > Acutalibacteraceae > DTU089. The sequence goes on along the minus strand of JAZLHL010000010.1, from coordinate 18,153 downwards.
ATTTCGCCGGGAGCGAGTGCGGCGACCATAGGCGCATGGTGAGCAAGCACCGTAAACTCGCCTGTGGGTATATCAAGATTTTCAACATCGGTGAAGTCGAGCATTCGTCCGGTTTCTATTTCATCCCAGAATTTTGTGCTTTTATCGTTATAAATTGAAGTCACGGTCACAGCCTCGACCTCCTGCGAGAGAAAGAGCCTGCGCGGTGTGAATATTTCAAGCTTGAATGTTGACAAATGCTCACCCCTTTCTGCCGTATTTTAAAATCAAAGTGTTTTCGCCTTTTCGCGCGCTTCGGCTATATCGCCGACCATAAAGAATGCGGCTTCGGGGATATCGTCGGCTTCGCCGTCGATTATCTGACGGAAGCTTTCCACGGTATCTTTTACGGAAACGAATCTGCCTTCTTCACCCGTAAAGGCTTTGGCAACACTCATGGGCTGCGAAAGAAATTTCTGTATTTTCCTTGCGCGGTAAACGGTGGCTCTGTCCTCGGCGCTCAATTCATCCATACCGAGAATTGCAATAATATCCTTTAAATCGTTGTAGCGCTGTAAGGTTTCCTGCACGGCGCGGGCAACTCTGTAATGCTCCTCACCGACTATTTCCGGCTCAAGGGCGCGGCTTGCGGATTCAAGCGGGTCTACCGCAGGGTATATGCCCTGTTCCGCTATGGAACGCGAAAGCACCGTTGTGGCATCAAGGTGCGTAAATATGGTAGCCGGCGCGGGATCCGTAAGGTCATCAGCCGGCACATAAACCGCCTGAACAGAGGTTATGGAGCCGTCTTTTGTGGATGCTATACGCTCCTCAAGCGCACCGAGCTCGTTTGCGAGTGTGGGCTGGTAGCCGACTGCGCTCGGCAGTCTGCCCAAAAGCGCGCTGACCTCGTTGCCCGCCTGCACGAATCTGTAAATATTATCTATGAACAGAAGAACATCCTGCTTTTTTTCGTCACGCAGGTATTCTGCCATTGTTAAGCCCGTAAGCGCAACTCTCATTCTGCTGCCCGAAGGCTCGTTCATCTGCCCGAATGCAAGAATTGCTTTATTGATAACGCCGCTTTCACGCATATCGCTCATAAGCTCGTTACCCTCGCGGCTTCTTTCACCGACACCCGTAAACACCGAGTAGCCGCCGTGATTTACGGCAACATTATGGATCATTTCCATAATAAGAACGGTTTTGCCGACACCTGCGCCGCCGAAAAGTCCGATTTTGCCGCCCTTGGTATACGGCACAAGCAAATCAATGATTTTTATGCCGGTTTCAAGTATTTCGGTCGACGGCTTCTGCTCGGAAAGCGAAGGGGCGTTTCTGTGTATGGGCAGGCGCTTTTCGGCATTTATTTCGCCCAAATCATCAATAGGTCTGCCGAGAACATCCACAACTCTGCCAACAACACCGTCACCTACGGGTACGGTAATGCCGCAGCCGTCGGAAGTGACCTCCAAGCCGCAGCGCACACCCTCGGTAGCTTCAAGTGCTATGGCGCGCGCAGTGTTGCCTGCAAGGTGCGCAGCGACCTCAAAGTGTTTATTTGCTCCGCTGACATTGAGCAGCGAATTTATGGGGGGCATTCGGTCACCCTCAAAGCGCACATCAACAACGGGGCCTGATATTTTTACTATTGTGCCTTTAAATAATTCGTTCATAATTTCACACACCGTTAAGTGCCGCCGCAGCGGATATTTCGGTAATTTCGTTTGTGATCTGCAGCTGACGCTCGGCGTTAAGCTGCTCGGAAAGCTGCTTTATCATTTCTTCTGCGTTACGCGTTGCATTCTGCATAGCGGTCATTCTTGCTATATTTTCGCATGTTGCCGATTGCATAAACACATCATACATAAAGCCCGTAACATACTGTGTAACAAGGTAATCGAACACCACGCGAGCCGACGGCTCATAAATGGGCTGTGCCGTTTCGGCATCGGTTTCATGCACTATATCATCAAAATCTTCTTCAAGCAGAGGTAAAAGACGGCGGCATACGGGGCGCCGCATTCCGGCATTTACATATTCGGTGAAAACAACATATATTTCATGGTAATCATCGGTAAGGTAAAGCGGTATGAGCTTACTTGCGATCTGACTTGCAAGCCTGCGCGTGGGGTGCTGCGAGGCACCGTACCAAGAATACATTACGGAAATATTTTTGGATTTAAACATCTCATCGCCGATAAGTCCGAGTGAGATGACCGCAGGCGATTTATGCTTTTTAAGTTCTTCGAGAGCAAGCTCCATAACCGTATTGTTATAGCCGCCGCAAAGTCCTTTATCAGAGGTCACCACAACAACGACTGCCGAGCCGCGACCGTTATCCTCGGTAAATTTATTGCGAAGATTGTTATTAGCCGCCTTTGTGATGATATCGTTTATGGTGGCGCGAAGATTTTTCAGGTACAGCAGGTTGAAATCAATGTTTCCCATTGATTTACGCATACGCGATGCGGAAAGCAGGTACATTGCGTTTGTAATCTGCCTCGTCTGCTCAACGCCTTTGAGATGCTGCTTTATTTCATTGGCTCTGCTCATACCGCCAAGCCCTCTTTATAAGTGCGCATCGCTTCGAGAATCATCTGCTCATCGGACTCGGTAAGGTCGCCGGAATCGTTGATCTCACGAACAGTATCGATTATGTTGCCGCTGAGGTATTCAAGCATCCTATTGCAGAAGCTTTTGACATTCCTTGCATCAAGTCCGTCAAATATCGCGTTTTTATATGCAAGCAGCACGGCGGTTTGCTCAAAAAGGCTCATAGGCTCGCCCCTGCCCTGCTTTAAAAGCTCGGTAAGACATTCCCCGCGTTTTAAAAGCTTCAATGTAGAATCATCCACATCACTGCCGAAGCGCGTGAAAACCGCCATTTCACGATACTGCGAAAGTTCTATTCTGAGCGAGCCCGAGACCTTCTGCATAGCCTTATGCTGTGCACTTCTGCCCACACGCGAAACGGAAAGTCCGGTATTGACAGCGGGTCTTATGCCGCTGTGGAACAACTCGCTTTCGAGATATATCTGCCCATCTGTTATGGAAATAACATTGGTGGGGATATATGCCGATATATTGCCGCCCATAGTTTCGATTATGGGCAGTGCGGTTATGCTGCCGCCGCCGAGTTTTTCGCTGAGGCACGCGCTGCGTTCAAGCAGACGCGAATGAAGATAGAATACATCGCCGGGGTACGCTTCGCGTCCGGGCGGTCTGTGAAGCAGCAGTGACATTGCACGGTACGCCACCGCGTGCTTTGAAAGGTCATCATAAATAACAAGAACATCCCTACCCTTTTCCATAAAGCTTTCGGCTATGGAGCAGGCGCAATAAGGCGCAAGGTACTGTGTTGCGGGACTGTCGGAGGCGGTTGCCGCCACGACCACGCTGTAACGCATAGCGCCGTTCTTTTTAAGATTTTCAATAATATATGAGATGTTGGATGCTTTCTGACCAATGGCACAGTAAACGCATATAACATCCTTATTTTTTTGATTATATACGGCATCGAGAGCTATTGAGGTTTTACCGGTCTGCCTGTCACCGATAATCAGCTCGCGCTGACCTCTGCCTATGGGCACCATACTGTCTATGGCTAAAATACCGGTTTCAAGCGGCTCACACACGGGGCGACGCTGTGAAATCCCCGGTGCTGTGCGCTCGGCAGGCAAATAATCGGAAACATCAAGTTCCATACCGTCAAGCGGTTTGCCGATAGGGTCAATCACCCTGCCGATAAGCTTTTCACCCACGGGGGTTTCGGCAACTCGGCCCGTACCTTTTACGGTATCGCCCACACAAACGGTATTGCCGCTGTCAAACAGAACGGCACCGACACCGTTTTCTTCAAGGTCAAGAGCCATGCCGAAAACGCCGCTTTGAAATTCAAGCAGCTCGCCGTAAACTCTGTCGGGCAGACCCGTTACGCGCGCAACGCCGTCGCCCACCGCGGTAACAGTACCGTAGCGATATGAAACGGGCGCAACACCGAAGCTTTCAAGCCTGCTTTTCAGATATTCGCTTTTTGTATTAAAAATACCTTCGGGCATTTTCTTTCCTCCCGGAATATTATTCCGCTATATGCTGTTTGAGCTTTGCAAGCTGCGCTTCAACAGTCATATCGTACACGGTGCCGTCCATATCCACGGCAAAGCCGCCCGAACTTTTTTCATCGGTAACGGTCTGTATCCCGATATCTCCGAAGCGTTCCTTTAAGCCCGAAATGAGCAATTCAAGTGAAGCCGCGTCAAAATTCGGCGCGATCGTAATAACCGTTTTACGCATTCTTTTCACCGTCCAGTGCGGCAAAAAATGCCTCAACAGCCTTTCTGTTATCGGCAGTGTCAATATTGCGTTCAAGAAGGTTTGACGAAATATCGACTGTGAGCTTCACCATTTCATCGCGCTCGTTTTCAAGCATAAGCCGGTATTCATCCGCACTTTTCTTTTCGGCAGCCGAAACGATCTGCTCAGCTTTTTTATTGGCGTTATCCACAATCTGCTGTGCCTGAACGCGCGCTTGAGCCTCAGCATTTTTTACTGCTTCCGCCTTGAGGAAATCGTTATTTTTTATAAGCTCGTTGTACTCGGTTTCTTTAAGCTTCGCCTGCTCGGCAAGCTCATTTGCGGCGGTTTCGCGCTCAACAATACGCTGTGTCCGCTCCGTCATATACTTTTTGACGGGTTTATAGGCGAGTTTTTTAACTATAAGAAAAAGCACGACTATACTCGCTATGTTTATAACGAGGTCAATTAAAAGATCGCTTGATAATTCCATTTAACTCACCTTATGCCTTTGTTGCAAGAATAAGTGCAACAACGAATGAATAAATCGCCGTTGACTCCGCAAGAGCACAACCGAGAAGAAGAATGGTCTGGATTTTGCTTGCCGCTTCCGGCTGACGCGCCACGGATTCAACCGCCTTTGCGGTTGCATAACACATACCTATACCTGCGCCGAATGCTACGAGCATTGCTACTGCTGCTGCCATAATAATTACCTCCGAATTTATGCTGATTTTTTATTTTTGTTTTTTGGCTTTTTATCGGTTTCCTCCACGGGCTCCATCGCTTCGTTTATGAATGTGAGCGAAAGCGTTATGAATATATAAGCTTGTATAAGCGGATGGAACAAATTGAAATATAATCCCGCAACACCGGGAATACCCGCGGCATAGCCGCCGAGTGCGCCTTTGAGCAGGTCCATTACTATAAGGCCGCCGAGCATATTGCCGAAAAGACGGCAGCCGAGCGAAATGGGTACTGCTATATCGCTTACCATTTTAAGCGGTATCATCAACAGCCGCATCGGTGCAACGGGGCCGCCCATTGATTTGAGCCTGCCGCCGAAGCCGAGTTTTTTGAAGCCGTAGGCGTTGAGCAGAATAAAGGTCATAAGACCGAGTGCGATAGTTACCGTCAAATCCGATGTGGGAGCACGCAGCCCCAAAAGCTCGACCGAAGCGCAGCCTATCATATATAGCGCGATGCTGAACATATACGGCGAAAGTGTAATCGCCGCCTTTGAGCCGACCGCATTTGCCGTAAGATTGTCGACAAACTCAACGCAGATTTCGGCTGCATTCTGTATACCCGTAGGCTCGTTTTTGAACTTCGGCACTGCTATGAGCCTGAACAGTACGCAAAGTACCGCAAGCACCGCCACGACCACAAGTGAAATAAGAGTCGTTTGTGCTATTGAGATACCGAACACCTCAACACGCGGGCTGAACATTTCAAACTCGATTTTAAGTCCGCCCTTGCGGTGCGAAATGAGCGATATTACAAAGCCGAGCAGGAACCATATACTGAATACGATGCCGACAAAGAACAGCGTCTTGCGCTTTTTCTTTTTCTTGAAAAGCTGCCTGCCGTCATCATCCGAAGCTTCGGCAAGCTTGCCGTTCGCTATAATGCCGCGGGTGTGAATATACCCCGCAAGGCATAGCGCAAAAAGCACTGCCGCTGCGGCAAGTTCAATTATTTGTACCGGTGTCAAGCGCATCATCCCCTTTCGCATCCGCCGATGAAGCTTTTTTACCTTTTAGTTTCGATACCGCCAAATACCCGAGTGCCGCGCACGGCACGCCGGAAGCGTAACCGACTGCCGCAGCAATAAGATACTGCCTGAGCAGAAGCACTATTACCGCCGCTGCCGCGCCGTAGAGCATAAGCTTTGCCATAAGCAAAATCGCGGTTTTACCGAAATCAGCCGCGAGCGCATTTTTAAGCAGCGCCGCAAGCAGCACAAACTGCCCCGCACCGAGAAACGCGGTAAAAAGAAAGGATATTTCCTTCATAACTACCTCGCAGAAAAAAATTACAAACCACCGACTGACAGTTGTCGTCAATCGGCGGCTGAGAATGTATGAATTTTAATACATTGTGATGTTTTTGTCAACATAAAAACAGAAATATGTCAATTATAAATTATCTATATATTATATAAACAGATTTTATACTGCCGAAAACACTTCATTCCGCAAAAAATTCAGCTTCAAGCATTGCGCACAGCGTGTGGTAAACAGGGAGTGTAAGCTCCTGTATCTCGGGAGTGATTTTTGACGGAAGCTTAATTGCACTGTTGCAGAGATTACCGAGCTTGCCGCCGCTTTCGCCGGTAATCGAAACACTTTTGCCACCGAGAGCGGAAGCCGTCTGCACGGCTTTAACAACATTTGCGGAATTACCCGATGTGCTTAAAGCGATAAGCGTATCGGTTATATTCATATAGCCGTAAACCTGCTGCGCAAACACAAGCTGTGGGTCGCAATCGTTTAAAAACGCAGTTGCGAGCGCGGTATGACTTACAAGCGAAATTGCAGGAAGCGCGCCCTGCAAGCCGTCGGCAACATCGCCTGCTCCGATCTTTTCAAACGCCGCTTTCTGCTCAACGGTGAGTTTTCTTTTAAGCATAAAGCCTTTCATAAGCTCGCCGACTATATGCTCGCTGTCAGCAGCGCTCCCGCCATTGCCGCACACAAGGATTTTGCCGCCGCTTCGGTATGTATCTGCCATTATTTCAAACGCAGAAGCGATACTTTCGGAGCAAACGCTCAAACGCGGATAATTCACAAAGAGTTCATCGTAGATTATTTTAACGCTGTTTTTCATAATATCACCTCAAAATAGCAGACCAAGTGCTGCGTAATCACCTATATTCTCGCCGAGCTGAGCACCCTTTACGGCGCAAGCCGCCGCTGTCTGCGGCAGGGCCTCGCGCTCTATGACCGCGTGCACAAGCGGATTAAAATACTCCTCGTTGCGCTTATATATACTGCCGATTACAATAACCTCGGGGTTTATAATATCGCAGAACATCGCAAGGGCTGTTCCGAGCTTTTCAGCGCAAACTCCGTAGACCTCAGCTGCAAAGGTATCGCCCTTTTCACGCGCTTCGGCAAGCGTTTTGGCGGTAATGTTTTCAACATCCGCTTCGGAATCGAACAGAATGCTCCGTTTATTTTCGGCAAGGTATTTTTCGGCAGTGAGCTTAGCAAGGCGCGCTATGCCGCCACCCGAGCAAAAACCCTCAAACGAGCCTTTTTTGCCGTAGCCCTCGGGTCCGGTTTCGCTTAATCTTATGTGACCGACCTCGCCTGCCATATCGCAGGTGCCGGCATACAACTTGCCGTTAAGGATAAGACCCGCGCCCATCCCCGTACCGAAGGTAAGGAACATCATATTTTCGCACCCTCTGCCGGCACCGAAGCGCCATTCGGCAACCGCGCAGGCATTGGCATCGTTCTGCAAAATCGCCCGCACGCCGAAATGTTTGCTTACGATTTCGGTTATCGGGACTTCGTCCCAATCCGGCAAATTGGGTGGACATTCAATCACGCCGCGCTTACTGTTAAGAGGGCCGCCGCAGCTGATGCCCACGCCGAGGAGTTCACCGCTTTTAACGCCGTTACGCGCAAGCAGCGCATCGCCCTCGGCTAAAATTTGATTTACGACCTCGCGCCAGCCGCGCTCAACACAAGTGGGAAAAGCAATTTTATCTATAATAAAGCCGCTTATGTCATCGGTTATTTCGCCCTTGCCGAGCACTACGGCGCATTTTGTGCCGCCTATATCTATACCAAAGGAATACATTTTATCACCCGAAAGTTTTTTATGATTTTACCACAGTTTTCGGATTTGTTCAACAAGTTATCGTTTTTTTATACGAAAAGTTTCCTCACCGATACGGCGCAGTGTTACATTAACGGTAATTTCCACTTTGCATTTCGGGTAAACCGATTGCCAATTATCTTTTATTCTGTTGTAGGCATCAAAATCGGCGCACATAAGCCGCCTGCCGAATCTTGCAGGGTCAAGCCCGTTCGATTTCAAATAACCGATAGTATCATACATACGCTCTTGCACGGCTTTTCCTGCCGAAACTGCAAGCGATTTTATATAGTCACCGTCATCTTCGTAGGGCAGTTCACCCTCAACTGTGTTCAAATCGCAAAGTATCTCCGTCTTTATAAAGTATGTCGGGTATTCGCCGTCCGTGTCGATTTCATACGATGTTTCACCCTTTAAAATTACAAACGAAGCCGATTTGCCGTTTTCAATGGGCGCAGTAATTTCGCCGCGTTTTATAATACCGTCAAGCAGCTGCACTCCTGCCGCCGCCTCGGAGGAAATGTATGTGCCGAATGAGCCGTCGATATTAAAAGCCGCACAGCCGTCAAGCTCGTAAACATTATATTTGCCCTCCTCCTTCATAGAGATTGCGGGAATGCAAAGCGCTGCACTTTCGCCGTTAAGTCTGTTGGCGGCATCGACCACCCTTACACGCGGCGCGGCTGTTGTTTCGTAGGCTTCAAAAAGGATATCGTCAAGTATTTCACTGCGCACATCGCCCGACGGCAGCTTTGCATTTAAAAGGTCCGAGGCTTCGCAGTCTTTGGCGGCGCACATCTGCTGTGTGGGGCGGGAATTAAAATCGCGTTCAAAGAAATCGAGCACCTCATACACGCCGGATTTAATTACACTTTCGCCTAAAATAATAACTCGGTTGTGCGCAAAAAACGGCGTACTGCCGTTAAAAGCCGGCAATTTATAAAGCGCCTGCGAAACGGTTTTGCCCTCGGCTGAATACACGCGTGTCAAATCTGAGCTGACGGTACCCTCTGTGGAACCGAGCTGCTCGTTATTGAGTATTTCCACAGTCACTCGGTAGCCGGATACGGTTTTGTCCACACCTATACCCTGCATTATCATAAGTTCCGAAAGCTCTGTACCGAGTTTTTCGCAGCCGCCGAATACCAATGCCGCACCAAGTACCGCGAGCACGGCGATAATTTTAACTGTTATTTTCATAGGTCTTCACCTTTTTAAATTTTAATATTATCAGCGATATTACAGGTAAAATCACCACGGGTATCATATAAACCGCAAAATTCTGCGCCGCGACCGCAAATATCTTATGCTTGAGAATGTCGGAAGATATAACGGCAAGCAAAACCGCCGCCGTGCCGCCGATAAAGGCAGATGCGGTATGCTTAGGCACTTTTTTGAAAATGTGCATCACGCAGCGTGAAGCCGCGTTAATATAGTAGGTAATTTTAACCACCACACAGGAAATCCACACCGCCGTTTCAACCGAATCCACACGCTCGAAAAGTCCGAATTTTGCGAGCGAAACCGTTGCGTAAGACGGAAACAGGCGCGTATCGGTAAATATGCCGAGCGTACCGACAACCGTAAACGAAACAAGCAGAAACACAACACTTGAAACACCGAGCCAGATATAAAAGCCTTTTTTCACATTACCCTTAACATTGCCGAAAAAAAGCGGCAATGTGCCGCACTCAACAGCCAATAGCGTAGTTTTGGCACTTCTTGACAGAAAATCCGTTAAACCGTTTTCAAAAAGCGGTGTGAAATTCAGAAAATCAATTTCCTCAAACAGTGAAAACTGCACGGACAGCACGCTTATTGTAACAATAATCGCAATAACATACGCACCGCGCGCAAATCCGCCGAAGCCGAAACCGCCGAGCACGGCGCACACAAGCACCATAATAACACTCAAAATCAGCATATCCTTTTCGGGGAACATTTCACTGCTCGCAAAAAGGTCAAAGCGCACCGCGAGCTTCACGGCAACAAAAAGAAAAACGGCAAAATATGCCGCCGCAACCGCAACAGACAGACTGCGCGAGCGCTTTTCAAGAGCTGTAAGCAGATTTTCGCCGTCACATTTTGAATACAGAAGAATTACCGGTATGCAGGCGACAACATTTATCAGGAAGAAAACAAGCGGCCGCAGCAGAGCATTCAAACCGTTCACCGTTGAATCCTCGGTGGCAATATACATAAGTATACCGCTTAACATTGTAAGGTACAGCACGCTGTAATACTGTACCGCCGTTACCCGTTCGTTTGCCATATTTTCACCCTTTCAGCGAATTGATATTGAAAAGTCTGCTGCCGAGTTTTTGCATATCCGCTCTGTAAATCGTATCGCGCCATACCGATTTATCGTACGGTGTGAAAGGCGAAAGAAAATTCACGCCGTAATCCGTAACCGATGCAAGATTTATTACCATAAACGCCGCACCGACCGTTATGCCGTAAAGTCCCGCGCCGCCGCCAATAAGAATGAATACTATACGCAATACCGATATAGGTTGATACAAATCGGATGACACAAGCGAGCATATTGCGGTGAGCGCAACGATTATGAGCATGGGAGCACCGATAAGCCCTGCGCTGACGGCGGCATCACCTATAACGAGCGCACCAACTATACTGACGGCGTGGCCTACCGATTTAGGCATACGAAGCCCCGCCTCGCGCACCGCTTCGTACACAAAATGTATAATAAGTCCCTCACTCGTGAGATTGAAGAGAGTATTACTTTCCATAAGCACTATATTGTAGAGCATATTGTCGGGCAGAAGCTCCTGATGAAAAAGTCCCACGGCAACGAATATGCCCGGCAAAAACACGCTGATTATAAACGAAAGCAGGCGCACGCCCCGCATAAATGCCGCAAAATACGGGCGGTTAAGGTAGTCATCCATTGTCTGAAAATTTTCAATAAAAAGGCGCGGTACAAGCAAGGTGAACGGTGTACCGTCAACTATTATGCCGACCTTACCCTCATTGAGCTTGGCGCAGAAAGAATCGGGGCGCTGAGTCTGACCGACCATTGTAAAAAATGACGGGCGGCGGCTGTCGAGCACCTTACGAAGATATCCTGCACCGAGGAGTGTATCAAACCGTACACTTTTGAGCTTGCGGCGCACTTCACACAGAGTTTCATCGCTCACCTTTTGATCCATATAGCAAATACACACGCGGGTTTTACCCGTAACGCCGATTTCAAGTGTTTCCACACGCAAATCGGTAGTGCAAAGCCGCTTGCGAATCAGTGCGAGATTGGTTTTCATATTTTCCACAAAGCCCTCACGCGAGCCCACCTCCTGCACCTCGGTATCAGGCTCGGAAATCGAGCGTTCGGGGATATTCTGCGCACCGAACAGAATACACTCACTTTCGCCCTCAACAAAAATAAGCAGTACTCCGCGCAGCAGTTCTTTCACCGCATCGTCAAGGCTGCAGGTTAAGCTTTGCTCTGTACCGAAAAGCAGATTTTCGCAGATAAACGGTACGGCATCCTTACGCGGCAGTTTGTCCGAATAACACAGAAGCGGCATTACGGCACTTTCGGCAATCATCTTTGAACTTGTTAACCCGTCACAGTTAACAAAAAGTACCTCGCGGTCGCTGCAGATGCCTTTTTTCATATTTATGTCAAAACTGCCGTCAAAGGCGTTTTTGAGAACGGCATAATTTTCGTCGATCGAGCATCTGACTGTGCCGAGGCTTGCATTTTTAAGACTGTTTACATCTAAAAAACCGTTGTTTTCCAAATAATCACTTCCGATTTTAATATTGACTGACCACAGCCGAATATTCAGGAATTATCGGCAAAAACTATGCGCGGTGATAATATGCTTACTACGGTAATACGAACGGTTATTCTTTATGTGGTTGTTATGATAAGTGTGAGACTTATGGGCAAACGGCAAATCGGCGAATTGCAACCCGGAGAGCTTGCGGTTACAATTCTGCTTTCCGAAATTGCGGCTATACCCATTCAGGACAATGAAATCCCTCTTGTGAACAGCATTGCGCCTCTCGGCATACTTATTTCGTTTGAAATCATCAGCTCGCTTATAAGTATGAAAAGCGTGCGTTTTCGCACTATTGCCGCCGGGAACCCGGTTACCGTAATCGAAAACGGCGAATTGCTTGAAAAGCCGCTTAAGGATTTAAGACTTTCGGTCACTGATATACTTGCGGCGCTGCGTCAAAAGGATGTTTTCAATATTGAAGATGTGGACTATGCGGTGGTGGAAACAAACGGCTCGCTTTCGGTGCTTTTGAAGCCCAAAAAACAACCCGTAACGCCGTGTGATGCGAAAATTGCCGTTGATAATCCCGGTATGCCGTACCCGGTGATCACAGACGGCAGATTTATAGAAAGTAATTTCGGCTTTTGCGGTCTTACGATACCCGACATAGAAAAGAAACTGCGCGAGCAACGGCTGAAAAAAGAGGATGTTATTCTGATGACCTCAACAAAAAACCGTGAATTTTACATTATCGAAAAGAAAGGTGAATAAAATGAAGCGTGTAATAATTGCAGTAATACTGCTTTGCGGTGTGCTCGGTATGAGCATTGCCGCGCATTTTGCGCTTATGAAAACCTGTGACGAGCTCACTTCCGACCTAATCGATATACGCCTCGCTTCAGAAAGCGACAATCTGGCAGATTTGCAAAATGCAGTCAAGAAAACTCTCGGCGATTGGGAACGAAGAAAAACGCTGCTGCACATTTTAATACACCACAGCCTTATGACCGACCTTGAAATCAGTATGAAAAAAGCGGAATATTTTGCAGAAAACGGCAAAGCGGATGAGGTTTATGCGGAAGCGGAAAATGCTATTGAAAACACGGTGCATATCAAAGAATCAAGCACACCGTCAATAAGCAATATTTTCTAATCAAATATCTTGAAAAAAAGTTTGAAAAGGTGTATAATTTTTTAAAAGGAGTGGTGTATATGATGCTTTGGATATGGCTCGCGCTTATCGCCGCTTTTGTGATAATCGAAGCCGCAACCGCACAGCTTGTAACGGTTTGGTTTGCAGCCGGCTCCGTTGCCGCGCTGATCACTTACTTTATAACCGACAGCATCCCCCTGCAAATCGCGGTGTTCGTAATAGTTTCGGCTATTGCGCTTGCCGTTACACGCCCGCTTGTGAGAAAAATCACCGCCTCGAAAAAGCAGCCCACAAATGCCGATATGTACATAGGCAGCGAGGGTATTGTAACCGAGGATATTCACAACCTTGATGCAAAAGGTCTTGTTAAGGTAAAAGGCTCGCTGTGGACCGCACGCACCGAGAACGATGCCGACACCATAGAGGCGGGCACCAAGGTCATGGTAAAGCGCATAGAGGGCGTTAAGCTTATAGTTGAAAATGTAAACAATAATTAAGGAGGTCATTTTATGGCAGCAATTTCCCTAATGGCAGGTATGCAGGGCGGACTTATCGCTTTACTTGCAATAATAGTCATTTTAGTCATACTTGTTATTTCAAACATCAAAATCGTGCCACAGTCAAAGGCTTATGTTATCGAGCGACTCGGCGCATACTATGCGACCTGGGATACCGGTCTTCATGTAAAAATCCCGTTTATAGAAAAGGTCTCAAAGGTAGTTTCGCTTAAAGAGCAGGTCGTGGACTTTCCCCCGCAGCCCGTTATCACCAAAGATAATGTTACCATGCAGATAGATACAGTCGTATTCTTCCAGATTACCGACCCCAAGCTTTTCTGCTACGGTGTTGAGTACCCCATTTCCGCTATTGAAAACCTCAGTGCGACCACGCTGCGTAATATAATCGGTGAAATGGAGCTTGACCACACGCTCACCTCGCGTGACACCATAAACGCAAAAATCCGCGGAATACTCGATGAAGCCACAGACCCCTGGGGCATCAAGGTAAACCGCGTTGAGCTTAAGAATATTCTTCCTCCGCGTGAAATCCAGGATGCAATGGAAAAGCAGATGAAAGCAGAGCGTGAACGCCGTGAATCAATACTGCGCGCAGAGGGCGAAAAGGCAAGCCAGGTGCTTGTTGCCGAGGGTAAAAAAGAAGCGCAGATACTTGCCGCAGAAGCCGACAAGCAGTCAGCCATTCTCCACGCCGAAGCAGTTAAGGAAGCGAAAATCCGCGAAGCAGAGGGCGAAGCCGATGCAATCGTTGCCATTCAGAAGGCTCAGGCGGAAGGTATACGCCTTATAAACGAAGCCGCACCCTCCAGCAGTTACCTTTCACTCAAAGGTATGGAGGCTTTTGAAAAAGCCGCAGACGGCAAGGCAACGAAAATCATCGTTCCCTCGGATTTGCAGAACATTGCAAGCGTTGCAACGGGCGTAAGCGAGCTGATAAAGAAAGATTGAATATAATTATTAAACTGCCGGGTCGTCCGAAAGGATTACCCGGCAGTTTTAATTATTATCGATATTCACAACTTTTTTCTCTCACACCGATTGTTTTACCGAATATTATATTAACGGTGATGAACTGTGAAAGAAAATAAATTCCTTATTCTCGGCGGCGATGAACGCTCGCTTTACCTCGGTGAATACCTTGAAGCGAACGGGTTGCAGGTATGCTATTACGCTTTCCGCAACACCGATTGCTTTGAAAGCACTGCAGAAGCGGTAAATACCGCCGATTGTATAATACTGCCCCTGCCGTTCACGCGTGACAGGGTGACTTTAAACGCCCCGCTTTTTGACGAAACCGTTGCCGTTTCTGAAATTGCCGCACTCGCCGCACCGGGAAAGGTGTTTTTCGGCGGTCAGCTGCCGAAAAGCTTTTGCGAAGAAATCGAAGCACGCGGTGCGGATTGCTTCGATTATTTTACGCTTGACGAGCTTGCCATATATAATGCCGTACCCACCGCAGAGGGCGTTGTCGGAATACTGATAAATGAACTGCCGTGTACCATTCAAAATATGAAATGTGCAGTCATAGGCTACGGAAAGGTCGGTAAAATCCTTGCTGCCGAACTGAAAGCACTCAACTGTGATGTAACGGTTTTTGCACGAAAAGAAACAGACTGTGCCGATGCTTTTGCAAAAAATATTAAATTTGAAAAAATAAATGAATATAAAAATAAAACGCGCGATTTTGATGCGCTTATAAACACCGTACCAACGAAAGTAATCGGTGCAGATGAACTCAACTGTACTCGTACCGGCTGCGTGCTTATAGAAATCGCCTCACAACCTTACGGCATAGATTTTCAAGCCGCGAAAGAACGGGCATTTGATATTATCAAAGCAGGCTCGCTGCCGGGTAAGGTTGCACCGAAAACCGCAGGCGAATTAATTGCACGCACACTCACACCAATTTTAAAAAAGAAGGGTCTGATTGATTGAAAACCGTAGGCTTTGCAATATGCGGTTCATATTGCACCTTCAGGGAAGTTTTCAAAGAAATCGAAGCGCTTGCGAAAGCCGGTTACAATATAATACCGATTATGTCGGAAAATGCATACAGCCTTGACACGCGCTTCGGCACAGCGGAGAGTTGGCGCAAAAAATTCACGGAAATAACAGGTAATGAAATCATATACACCATTCCGCAAGCGGAACCGATAGGGCCGAAAAAGCTGCTTGATGCCCTTATAATCGCCCCCTGCACCGGCAACACGCTCGCTAAGCTCGCCACAGGCGTTACCGACACCTCGGTAACACTTGCAGCAAAAGCGCATCTCAGGAACGCGCGCCCTGTTATAATTGCGCCGTCAACAAACGATGCACTTGCAAACGCCGCAAAAAATATCGGTGCTTTGCTCAATTACAAAAACATATATTTTGTGCCGTACGGGCACGACAGCTACAAAACGAAACCCACCTCGCTTGTTGCGGACTTTTCGAAAATACTGCCCGCGCTCCGGGCGGCACTTGACGGCAGGCAGCTTTTACCCGTGCTTACCGAGCCGAAATGAGTGTTTATTTTTTCACAAAATCAAATAAAACTCTTTACAAATATAAAAAAATAATGTATAATTCATTCAACAAAAGGGAGTAACTCGCATATACTGTGCGGTATTCGGCGTCAATCACGGCAATAATGCCCGCCATTACCTTAGAGAGTGAGACTTTTACCGTTCGCGGTAAAAGTCTTTTTTGTTTCCTTTTGAATTTTTAAGTGAGGTATATTTATGAAGTATTATCTCGAAGAAACCAAGGCGGTATTCGACGAAGTCAAGTCGAATGAAAACGGTCTTACTCAGGCAGAGGCCGAAAAACGCCTTGAAGCAAACGGCAAAAACAAACTCAAAGAAGCCGAAAAAGACAGCCTGTTCACCAAGTTTATGAAATCGCTTGCCGACCCGATGATAATTATGCTTATAGTTGCAGCGGGTATACAGGCTGTTGTTGCGGTAATCAACACCGTTAAGGCAGGTCAGGGCTTCCAGTTCAGCGAATTTGCAGATGTTCTCGTTATTCTTGTGGTTGTTATCATCAACACGGTAATGAGTCTTGTACAGGAATCGAAATCGGAAGCCGCAATGGAAGCGCTCATGCAGATGACTGCCGCCACAAGCCATGTCATTCGCGACGGCAATGTTGTTACGATCAAGAGCGAAGACATTGTTGTGGGCGATGTTGTGGTGCTTGAAGCCGGCGACGCAGTTCCCGCAGACTGCCGTATTTTCGAATCGCACAGCATTAAGTGTGAGGAAGCGGCACTCACGGGCGAATCGGTACCCGTTAGCAAAATCATCGATGTGCTTTACTGCAAGGATGCAAACGAGGATGTTACACTCGGCGACAGAAAGAATATGCTTTACAGCGGCTCTACCGTAGTTTACGGCAGAGGCAAGGCGGTCGTTACCGGAGTGGGTATGGATACCGAAATGGGCAAAATCGCCGATGCGCTCGCTGATGCCGAGCAGGAACAGACTCCCCTGCAAATCAAAATGGCAGAGCTTTCAAAATTCCTTACAAAGCTCGTTATCATCATTTGCGTGCTCGTGTTCCTTGTCGGCATAGTTGAATCGCTTATCCCCGTTTTCAAAGGCGTGGGCGCATTCAATGTGACCGAATTCCTCGAAAACTCCGTGCTTGACACATTTATTGCCGCCATCGCACTCGCGGTTGCCGCAATTCCCGAAGGTCTTCCCGCAGTTGTTACAATCATTCTTTCAATAGGCGTTACCGCAATGAGCAAGCGCCAGGCACTTATAAGGAAGCTCACCGCGGTCGAAACTCTCGGCTGCACACAGATAATCTGCTCGGATAAGACCGGTACCCTCACACAGAACAAAATGACTGTTGTTGACCACTACGGCGACAATGAAAATCTTATAGCAACGGCTATGGCACTTTGCTGCGACGCCAATGTTGACGCCGAAGGCAAGGTTACCGGCGAACCCACAGAGGCTGCTCTTGTAGGCTATGCTTATGCGCTCGGTCTTAACAAAAACGACCTCGTTGCCGCCTGCCCCCGTATAGGTGAGGCTCCGTTCGACAGCGGCAGAAAGATGATGTCCACCGTTCACAACACCGCCGAAGGCATCGTACAGTACACAAAGGGTGCTCCCGACGTTGTGCTCGGCAGATGCAAATACGCACTTATCAACGGTGAAACAGTTGAATTTACAGACGAAGTTAAGGCAAAGGTGCTTGCAGACAACAAGCGTATGGCAGACAAGGCTCTGCGCGTACTTGCGGTTGCACTTAAAAAGCACGATACTGCCCCCGCAAGCTTTGATGCCGAAGATCTTGAAAAAGACCTTGTGTTTGTCGGCCTTACGGGTATGATAGACCCCGTACGTCCCGAAGTTAAGGCGGCTATTGAAGAATGCCGCGATGCAGGCATCAAGCCCATTATGATAACCGGCGACCATAAGGATACCGCAGTTGCCATAGGCAAGGAGCTCGGCATAATCGCCGATGCTTCGCAGGCTGCTCTCGGTGCAGACCTTGACAAGTTCACCGATGAAGAACTTGTTGAGGAAGTTACAAAGTATTCTGTTTACGCGCGTGTTCAGCCCGAACACAAAACAAGAATAGTCAAGGCGTGGAAGGCTCGCGGCCTTGTTACCGCCATGACCGGCGACGGCGT
>JAZLHL010000009.1:0-52948 GCA_045616765.1 Acutalibacteraceae bacterium | reverse complement strand
CGCGGAGTTGTTGATGGTTCGATTCCTTTTCAAGTTATATAAATAAAAAGCCCACCCCACGGGTGAACTTTTTATTGATGGAGCTGGTGAACGGAATCGAACCGCGCTGCGCGCGGCCGCCTTCGGCGCTGCAATTGTGTTCCGCTTCGCGGAGTTGTTGATGGTTCGATTCCTTTTCAAGTTATATAAATAAAAAGCCCACCCCACGGGTGAACTTTTTATTGATGGAGCTGGTGAACGGAATCGAACCATCAACCTGCTCATTACGAATGAGCTGCTCTGCCATTGAGCCACACCAGCATTTATCTTTTGAATGCCTTGATATTATATAGTATGGTGTGGAGTTTTGCAAGTGTTTTTTTGAAAAAAGTATAAATAAAGGGAGAACGATGCGCTCGCTCTCCCCTGCAATTAATAATTATTTATTCTTGAAAAGGTCAAGAATGCTGCCGAGATCGTCATCATCGGAAGCGGAAGAGCTTTCAACAGATGAAGAAACAACAGACTTATTTGCAAGACCGTTTATGTCGGTACCGAAACCGGTGGCGATAACGGTAACTACCATTTCATCATCAAGCTTTTCATCAAAAGCAACACCGAAGATGATGTTTGCATCTTCATCGGCAGCCTCTGCGATGATGCCTGCGGCTGTGTCAACATCTTCAAGAGTGATATCTGGAGAAGAAGTGATGTTGATGATAACACCCTTTGCACCCTGAATGGTCGTTTCAAGAAGCGGGCTTGAAACTGCAGCATTTGCGGCTGCCTCTGCCTTTTCCTTGCCGCTTGCTCTGCCTACGCCCATGTGTGCATGGCCGGCATCCTTCATAACAGCGGTAACATCGGCAAAGTCAAGGTTGATGAGTCCGGGAACTTTGATAAGCTCGGTTATGCTCTTAACGCCCTGACGGAGGCTATCATCGGCAACCTCGAAAGCGTTGGTAAGAGTGATTTTCTGATCGGAGACGAGTTTAAGTCTCTCGTTGGGTATAACGATAAGGCTGTCAACATGCTGAGCGAGCTCGGCGATGCCGGCTTCAGCCTGCTGCATTCTCTTTTTACCTTCAAAAGCGAAGGGCTTGGTTACGATACCGACGGTAAGAACGCCTTTTTCTTTAGCGATCTGTGCGATGGCAGGAGCTGCGCCCGTGCCCGTGCCGCCGCCCATACCTGCGGTTACGAATACCATATTGGCACCGTTGAGAGCGTCGATGATGGCTTCTCTGCTTTCCTCGGCAGCTTTAAGACCCATTTCGGGGCGGGCGCCTGCGCCTCTGCCCCCGGTAACCTTTTCACCGATCTGGATTTTATGAGTAGCCTTTGAGGGTATAAGAGCCTGCTTATCTGTATTGATGGCGATGAACTCAACGCCCTGAATGCCTGAATTAACCATACGGTTGATCGCGTTGCCGCCGCCGCCACCTACGCCTATAACTTTAATCTGGGTGACATCTTCAAAATCATTTGACAATTCGATAGCCATTTTCAATCCTCCTATATTTTAGAGCGTACATTACGCCTGCACAATACTGCTATTTTGCATCTTATAAATGTTAACATAGATTTTCAGCAATAGCAAGCAATTTTTTGACTTTTTTTGTAAATTTAATAATTTTATGATTATTTCAATCATTTTCGCTTGTATTTTCTTCGGTTATTTGCTCATCTGAGTCGTTATTTTCCGTCTGTTCGGTCGTCTGCGGCTCTGTTTCCTCATCCGCCCCCGGTGAAAAATACGAGTTCGGCGCCGTTTTAACATTAAGCACGCCGACTGTTGTGAGGCTCATTTCGTTTTCTTTTTCTATTGCGGCGGCGGCGCGTTTGAGTTTATTTACGATATCACTTATATCGCCGACCTTAATTGTAATCCTGCCGTCATAAATGAGCTTGATATTTGAAATATCGGTTATTTTAATATCGGTAAGCAGCTTTATGCCCGATTCATCCACCGCTTCAAGCAGACTTAAAAGTGCTTCCTGCTTTTTCTCATCATTAAGTTTAACCGTTGCACCCTCGGTACATTCACTTACCGCAACACCGTCAATAAGCGGTACGCTCTCTTTAAGCATATTGGCATCACTGTCAAGTACCCTGCCGCTGCTGCCCAAAATAATAAAACCTTTTTGTGCAGCGACTGCCGCGGTTTCGCCCGCGGCGGTTATATCTATTATAAGTGTGCCCGGCATTTTGCGTTTTACCGCAGCACCGTCAATATACGGCAGTGCGCTCACAAGCGATTTATTGACCTTATCGGCATTTACTCTGAAAAGGTTATCGCCTATTGATACACCGCATTTTGATGCAACCAAGGATTTGGAATAAACAGTATCACCGGTCACTTCGATTTTACTGATTTTAAAGAACACCGTCAATGAAAGCACAACACCGAGGCATACAACAAGTACCAGCAAAATGAATGACATTATGATTTGCTTTATTTTGCGCTGTTTGTCGCGTTTTTTCTTATCGAGCGACCTGCGTTCATCGCGTGATAGCTGTTCGGGCTGTCTGCGGCGCGGAGCCTTAATCACGGTTTTGTCGCCGTTTGCTTTTTTTACCGTTGTTTTTCGTTTTTCCATTTTATTATACCTTTCTTACTACATCTGCATTCAAAAGACATAAATTTTCTTCAAAGCTTTCGTAACCGCGGTCTATGTGACAAATATCACTCACCCCGGTAACTCCGTCGGCTGCAAGCGCCGCTATTACAAGTGCCGCACCGCCGCGTAAATCGGGCGAGCTGACTTCGGCACCGCTTAACCTGCCGACTCCTTCGATCACAGCCACCCTGCCCTCAACACGAATTTTTGCTCCCATACGCATAAGCTCTGGCACATGCTTGAAGCGACATTCAAAGATATTTTCGACTATTACTCCCGTACCGTCGGCAACCGAGGCAAGCGATGTAAACAGTGCCTGTGCATCAGTCGGAAAGCCGGGATACGGCTGAGTTATGATTCTGTCTATATGCATAGGTCTTGCAGGCGCTTTAAGATGAATTTCGCCGCACCGCGTATTGACCGTGCAGCCCGCCTCCTCCAAGAGAGGGATCATAACACCGAGATGTGCAGGCTCTGTGCCGCCGAGGAAGATATCGGCACCGGTCACAGCACCTGCAACGAGATAGGTCGCCGCAGCTATACGGTCGCATATTACGCGATGCTCGCACGCAGCGAGCTTTTTTACACCGTTTACCGTTATTACACTTCCGCCCGCGCCGCTTATTTCGGCGCCGCAGGAATTAAGATACCGGCATAAATCGATTATTTCCGGCTCACGCGCTGCATTGATCACAGTGGTCGTGCCGCTTGCGGTAACCGCCGCAAGTATTGCATTTTCGGTTGCGCCTACGCTTGGAAAAGTAAATGTTATTTTTGCGCCCTTCAAACCCTCGGGTGCTTCACAAACAAGCCTGCCGCCCGTTTCCGTAATAGTTGCACCGAGTTTTTTCACAGCATAAAGATGCAAATCGATAGGTCTTAAACCGATTTCACAGCCGCCGGGAAAATACATTTCCGCCCTGCCGTTTTTTGCAAGTATCGCACCGAGAAAAACTATTGACGAACGCATTTCGCGCATCAGGTCCTGCGGGATTTTGCTGCCGTATGCGCCGCCGCTGTCAACGGTAAGCGTATTCTGTTCGCGTTTGACCGAACAGCCGAGATATTCGAGAATTTTCACTGCAGCCGCTACGTCGGAAAGACGCGGGCAATTATGTATCACCGATTCGCCGTCGGCAAGGTAAGTTGCCGCAAGTATCGGCAATACGCTGTTTTTGGAGCCCTGCACATCAATTTTACCGTGCAGGCGTCTCCCTCCTTGAATTTCAAGCTTTGACATATTGCCGCCCCTTTCAAAGAAAGTTACGACTTATAATATGCCGGAAGCTCAAAAACGGTTAATTGTGTGAGCCTATAAGACCTACAACTATATCCGCTATTTTTGCGGAAGCATCGGTTATTGCCATTTTGCGCGCATTTTCGCCTATGGAGTGCAGGCGCTGCTTATCCGCAAGCAATTCGTCAACAAGTGCGCCGAGCTTTTCTCCGGTAAGGTCTTTTTCCTCGATAATGCAGGCGGCGCCGTTATTGACGAGTGCCATGGCATTATGAAACTGATGATTTTCGGTAACATTGGGTGACGGGATAAGTATCGACGGTTTGCCGAGTGCTTCAAACTCGGAAAGCGATGAAGCACCTGACCGGCAGATTACAATGTCTGCCGCGGAAAGACAGCGTGCCATATCATCTATGTAGGTTCGCACGACTATGCGCTTGTCATTTTCGACATCGACACCGCGATTTTTGAGTTCTTCCGGCACCCATGTGCCGTACTGACCGGTGGATATCATAAAATTATATTTTTCTTCCCCGTGCCGTGCGGCTACGACCTCAATTATCGCCTTATTGACCGCATCTGCGCCGAGTGAACCGCCCATACAGAGCACAAACGGCCTGTCATCGAAGCCGAGTTCCGCTCTCGAAATCACCGGGTCCGCTTCAAGCAGTTCTCCCCTTACGGGCAAGCCCGTAACAATGGGCTCCTTTCGCAGTTTAAGGTGTTCTTTCGCCGCTTCAACGGTGAGCATGACCTCATCCACCATTTCGGCAAGTGCTTTATTGGTTACGCCGGGATAGGCGTTTTGCTCGTGAATTGCGGTGGGAATGCCTATTTTAGCCGCCATTCTCACTACGGGGCCGCTGACATAGCCGCCAAAGCCCACAACCACATCGGGATCGAATTCTTTAATTATTTTTTTGACTGCACCGGAACTTTTTAAAAGCCTTTCGACAGTCTTTATATTCGCTTTGATTTCAGCGGGAGAAAAACCGCGTTTGAAACCGGAAATTTCTATGGTTTTAAGCGGGTAACCCGCCTGAGGTACGATTTTTGCTTCAATTCTGTCGGGAGTGCCCACAAAGCAAATCTCGGCTTCGGGATGCTGCCTTTTTATTTCGCCTGCAACCGCAAGTGCGGGGTTTACATGACCGCCCGTACCGCCTGCCGCTATCATAACCTTCATATATTACACCTCTTGTGCTTTATTCCTTTTTAATGTGTAAACCCTTGGCAAATCCGCCTGACGGGATATGCTTAATACCGTACCCATTTCCGCAAGTGTTATCAAAAGTGCCGAGCCGCCGTAGCTGAAAAACGGAAGGCTTATACCCGTATTGGGAACAAGGTCTGAAACGACCGCAACATTAAACATCACCTGCAAGCCGAGCTGCGCCACCATACCGAATGCAAGGAGTGCGCCGAAGCGGTCTTTTGCGTGCATACCTATATATATGCCGCGAATGATAAGAGCCGCGAACAGTACAAGAAGAATCACGCTGCCCACAAAGCCGAGTTCCTCGCCGATTATGGAGAAAATAAAGTCGGTATGGGATTCGGAAACATAGAGATACTTTTGTTTTGAATTACCGAGACCCGCACCGAGAAAGCCGCCGCTGCCGAGTGCGTATAATGAATGATTTATCTGCCAGCGTGCGCCCTGCGGGTCATAATCTTTTATGCGCCACGCTTTGATTCGGTCAATCATATACTCTTTGAGCGGAAGCTGCTCATAATTGAACACCGCAAACAATACCACCACTGCAACGACCACAAGGCCTATACCGAACCAGCGCGCTCTGCCCTCGCCCATCCAAAGCATTGCAACGCCGATAAGCAGAATGAGTATTGCACCGGAAAGATGGCTGCCGAGGAAAACGAGCAAAGCGGTAGATCCGATAATAAATGCGTAAAAGAACAGCGTTGTGGTACCCTGTGTTACTTTGATGTGAGTTTTTTCATACAATGTACGGAACACGGATACATTTGTAAGCTTGTTGCTGATTACCTTTTTATGATTTCTGTCAAGTCCGTCGGCACAAAGAAGAATTATCATATACTTTGCGATTTCGGACGGCTGGAATGAAAACAAGCCGAGGTCGATGCGGCGTTTGATTTCATCATCACCGGGTTTGAGTATGCAGTAAATGAGCAGTGCCCACGAAACAAACATACCGATTCCCACGAATTTTTTGAGAATTTTATAATCGCAGCGTGAGATTATATACATTGCGACCACGCCGCCCACTGCGAATATTGCCTGCCTTTTTATATAGTAAAAGCTGTCGTTATCAACAGTGTTGTAAAAAGCATATACATGGCTTGCCGACATAAGCATTACAAGCCCGAAAGCGAGCAGCGCAAGTGTCAGCAGAAAGAAAGGAACATCCATTCCGCCTTGCACAAATATACCTTCAAGAAAGTTTTTCTTTTTCATAATGCATCCTCCGGGGAGCGTTATTTAAGATTACCGAAATAAACGAGAACAGCTGCAATCACACCGCCGATAAGATTGACCGCCGTAAAGATTTTAACAATTTTGGTTTCTTTCCAGCCGCAAAGTTCAAAATGATGGTGAATGGGAGCCATTTTAAAAATGCGTTTGCCGTGCGTAAGCTTGAAATAGCTTATCTGAATAATATCGGAACCGAATTCCGCCACATATATTATACCCGTAAACAGAATAATAAACGGACAATCCACTGCGTAAGCCATTGCTATTACCATGCCGCCGAGGAACATTGAACCGAAATCGCCCATCATTACCTTTGCGGGATGCCAGTTCCAGATAAGGTAGCCGATAAGTCCGCCTGCGAGTGCCGAAGCAAGCAGGCTGATACCGAAGCAGTTGCGAAGCGCCGCAATCACTATGAAGCTGAGCGCCGCCGTTACGGTAACCGAACCGCAAAGCCCGTCAACACCGTCTGTAAAGTTCACGGCATTGGTGGTGCAGTAAATTACGGCTATACCTATAAGCCAGAAGAATATGCGAGTCTGCACCATACCGAAAAACGGAATGAACATACTGCCGGTGGGGTCATTTACAAACAGTGTTGCGAGATACCCTACCATAAGAATTATCTGCAAAACGGTTTTCTGCAAAATAGTAAGACCGAGGTTGCGCTTTTTAACGACCTTTATGTAATCGTCAAGGAAGCCGATGAAACCGAAGCCGAGCGCCATGATAAGACCGCCCCAGACCTTGATGTTCATTGATTTGGAAAGAATGTCGTTGACGCCGACGATATTGCCGCCCATAAGCTTATCTATAACAACAACGGCTATAAAGGAAACTACCGTACCTATTATGAAAAGCACGCCGCCCATAGTGGGTGTACCCTGCTTATCCTTATGCCACTTGGGTCCTATATCGAGTATTGTCTGACCGAATTTAAGCTTATGCAGAAACGGAATTACCACATAGCCGAGTCCGAATGACAGTCCAAAAGAAATTACTGCCGCTATGAGACACGCAACGATTATATTCATACTTCCCACTCCTTATATAAACTGAGGAAAATTTCCTCGGTTTTCATTCCGCGGCTGCCTTTGAAAAGCACCGTATCATCTTTTTTCAGATATTTGCCGAGGTCGGCTGTGAGCTGCTCTTTACTTTCATACCAAAAGGCTTTGCAGCCGTTCTTTTCAGCTTCGGCTGCTATAAATCTGCCGTATTCTCCAAAGCAGAAAACCGCATCGCAGCCGAGCTCAGCAGCAGTTTCACCGACCTTGCGGTGTGCGCTTTCGCTCATTTCGCCAAGTGCAAGCATATCACTGAGCACCGCAACGGCTCTTGTTTTTTTAATTGCCGCAAGTGTTCGGAGTGCGGCATCCATACTGTCGGGGTTTGCGTTATAGCAGTCTTCGATAAATGTCATTGCATTTACGGTCTTAACATTCTGTCGCATACCCTCGGGTGCGTAATCTGCAATGCCCTGCGCCGAATCTGCGAGTGTATAGCCGAGAAGCTTGCCGACCGTAAGCGCACAAAGCGCATTATACACCTGGTGAAGACCGACCGACGGAACGAAAACCTCCGTTCTTTCGCCGCTTTCGCAAACGGCGGTGAATTTACTGCCGTCGGCATCGGACACTATATTCTCGGCAGTCATATAACAGTCTTTTGCCTCTATTCCGAATTTCACGAGCCTGTAATCGCCTTCTTTGAGTGTTGCAAGCATATCGTTATCGGCATTTATCACAAGCGGTGAGCCTTTTTTCAAGCCCGCAGTGATTTCACATTTTGCTTTAAGTATCCCCTCGCGAGAGCCTAAATTCTCGATATGTGCGGTGCCGACATTGGTTATAACCGCTATATCCGG
The DNA here is from genome assembly GCA_045616765.1 of Acutalibacteraceae bacterium. GTDB lineage: Bacteria > Bacillota > Clostridia > Oscillospirales > Acutalibacteraceae > DTU089. The sequence continues at coordinate 44,789 of JAZLHL010000009.1, read as the reverse complement.
CTCTGCCGCAAATGACAGCGCAGTTATTTCACCGGCGTGATCCATCCCCATTTCAATAACCGCCGCTTCGTAACCGCGCTCAAGTGCAAGCAGCGTTTTTGAAACGCCGATATTATTATTGAGGTTGCCTTGCGTGCGATAGGCACGGCACTGCTTATTTAAGACCGACCATATCATACCCTTGCTTGTGGTTTTGCCCACGCTGCCCGTTACGGCAACAAATGGAATTCTATATGTCATACGGTAACCGTGGGCGATATTGAGAAACGCCTGCGTGGTATCGCTCACTGTCATTATGCGTTCATCTTTTATATCGGTGCGGCTGCATATTACTGCCTTTACACCTTTTGCGAGCACATCCGGCACAAAATCATTACCGTCAAAGCGTTCACCTGTGATAGCTATGAAAAGCGTATCGTCATCGACATCGCGGCTGTCTATGGAAACCCTGCCGACAGTTCCGTTTAGTGTGGTTGCAGCACTGCAGTATTTTGCAATATCCTTTAATTCAAGCCGTTCCATTACTGTTCCTTTCGAGTATTGCACTCACAATTTCGCGTTCATCATAATGTATGCGTTCGGTGCCTATGATCTGGTAAGTTTCGTGTCCTTTGCCGGCAAGCAGTACCGTATCGCCGCTTTTTGCTATTGAGAGCGCATTTTCTATTGCATCGGTACGGTCAAGAAATGTAACGGTTTTCGCCTTACTGCCGACCATACCCATAAGAATTTCCTTAATTATCACCACGGGGTCTTCTGTACGCGGATTATCGGTGGTGACAATAGCCACATCAGAAAGATCCGCCGCTATTCTGCCCATTTTGGGGCGTTTGGTTTTATCTCGGTCGCCGCCGCAGCCGAACACCACTATCACCCTGCCGACCGTAAAGCCGCGCACGGCTTCAAGCACTTTTTCAAAGCCGTCGGGAGTGTGGGCGTAATCTATCACCACTTTATAATCTGTATCTGTTTTAAGAATTTCAAGCCTGCCCTTGAGTTCTGCCGCACAATTAACGGCACGGCAGGCAGCTTTAAACGAAATGCCCGAATTTTCAAGTGCCGCTGCTGCTGCGAGCGAGTTTGAAACGGCATATTTGGCGGGAGTGTGCGAAACGATTTTTTCGCCGTTGACGGTAAACAATACTTTATCCGTATCAAAACCGAGATTTTCGGCTTTATAGTCGCTTTCGCAATCTGTCGAATAGGTTATAACCCTGCCCTGAACACCCGCGCTCATATACTCTGCCGCCTCATCATCGGCATTTATGATGCAGATTTTGCTGTTGATAAAAAGCTGCTTTTTGCAGGCTTTGTAGTTTTCTATACTGCCGTGATAATCGAGATGATCCTGCGTCAGATTTGTAAAAATGCCTATATCAAAGACGATACCGCAAAGGCGCATCTGGTCGAAAGCCTGCGAGGTCGTTTCCATAACGGCATACTTTATACCGTCAGAAACGGCAAGTCTTAAAAGCCTGTGAATATCATACGGGTCGGGAGTTGTAAATGTGGTGGGAAATGTTTTGCTGCCGACAACATTGCCGAGCGTGCCGATCGAACAGCAAGCAATATTCATTGACGAAAAAGCATCACGCAGTATTGCCGAGGTTGAAGATTTGCCGTTTGTACCTGTAATGCCTATAAGTGTGAGTTCATTATCCGGTCTGCCGAAAAAATTGCGGCACATAAGTGCATATGCCTTGCGTGTGTTTTCAACAATTATCTGGCAGCTAACGCCCATATCGCGTGAAACGATAACAGCCGATGCACCATTTTTTATTGCATCCGCTATAAAATCGTGACCGTCGAAACGGGCGCCCCGGACTGCAACGAAAACACAGCCCTCCGTCACACCTGACGATGAATCAGTTACATCTGTTACTGCAACATCTTTATAATCATTTAATATTTCTACATCCTCAAGAAGTTGCGATAAAAGCATAATTGCCTCCAAATCAGTGCATTGTGTCAGTCATTTACGCCTGTGGTAGTGCTGAAATAAACAGTTATCGTGGTGCCGTATTCGGCTTCGGTGCCCGCTTCGATACTCTGCTTATATGACACAAGGTCAACACCGCCCGTAGCACCGGAAATTTTAATATTAAAGCCGGAATTTACTGCTCTCTCGTTTGCTTCGCTCAATGTGAGACCGGTGAGTGAAGGAACCGCACCGCCACTGTCTTCGGTACCTGCTTCGGTGTAAAGAATCACCACACCGCCCACGGGTACGCTCTGACCGCGTGCCGGATACTGTGAAAGCACCTTGTCACCGCTGCCGACAACTCTTGCGGTAAACCCTTCACCGGAAAGCTTGGATTTTGCAGCCTGAACCGAAATACCGTTAACATCGGGAGTTTCGGCGTTGAGCTGCGCCATTTCTTCATCGGTGTACATAGGCTCTATATTGAGGTATTTAAGGCACTGTTCAATTACCGAGCCTGCTATGGGAGCGGCAAGTGTACCGCCCATTACCAAATTGCCGTGAGGCTCATCCACAACTATAAGCACCGCGATTTCGGGGTCATTTGCAGGTGCGCAGCCGCAGAATGAAGCGATGTTTTCGCCCGGTGAGGTAAGCTTTTCGGAAGTACCGGTTTTACCTGCAATTCTGCAGCCGGGAATGTACGCGTTACATCCCGTACCGTCGGCAACGACCTGTTCCATCATACTTATAACCGTTTTTGCAGTGCTTTCGGATATTACCTGCCTTCTTACAGTGGGCTTCGCCTCATAAATGATGTTGCCCTCCTGGTCAAGCTCCTTTGCAACCAGATAAGGCTGCATAAGCTTGCCGCCGTTTGCAACGCAGGAAACCGCGGTAATCATCTGAATTGCCGAAACCTGAAAGCTTTGACCGAATGCGCAGGAGGAAAGCTCGGCTAAGCCGAGATTGGGTAATGTATAATATGTGACATCCCCCTTGGGCATCGCTTCGCCGGGGAGGTCGATATTCGTTTTTTCGGTAAAGCCGAAAGCTTCAAAATATTTATACCATTTTTCCGAACCGAGAAGCTGACCCATTGTAATAAAGAACGGGTTGCAGGAGTTCATAAGTCCGTCCTGCAGTGTTTCTACACCGTGACCTGCTCTGTTGTGGCAGCCGATAAGGTTATCGGCGACCTGAATAGCGCCTTCGCAGGTATAGGTATAATTCTCAGGCAGGATATTTTCTTCAACAACTGCAGAAGCGGTAACGACTTTGAAAACCGAGCCGGGTTCATAAGTATCGCTTATTGCTTTATTGCGCCACATATTATAGATGCGTTCATTATAAGCGGCATCATACGCTTCCTCATCCTTGATTTCATCAAGCTCGGAAAGCACGGTTTTGTCGGTAATAACAGTGGGATTGTTCAAATCGTAATCCGGCATGGTCGCCATACCGAGAATAGCACCGGTTTTGACCTGCATAACTATGCCGTATGCAGCAGTTGCCTTTGCTTCAACAACTGCATTGGCAAGACTGCTTTCAAGATAATGCTGAATATTTTTATCAATAGTAAGCACATGGCTCAAGCCCTGCTTGGCATCGAACTTGGTTTCGTAATTACTTGACATAAGGTCGTTGTTTGCTTTTTTTGCGGTGATGATCCTGCCGGCTATGCCGGTAAGCGAATCATTGTACTGCAATTCAAGTCCGGCTCTGCCGGTATTATCGGAACCGGTAAAACCTATAAGAGTGGAGGCGAAGTTCGAGTAGGGGTAATACCTTTTTGTATCGGGGTCGATATTTACGGTACCGTAGAGATCGTTATTATCGATAAACTCCTGAATTGCCGTTTTTTCTTTATACTCGACCTTGCCCGCAATTTTAACATAGCGGTAATCCTTATTCCCGATTTTTTCGTAAATGGTTTCGGATTTAATATCTTTGAGAATACCGGAAATACCGTCTGCTATCAGTTTGCGCTGTGCATCATCTTCGATTCGTGAGGGATCGACGAAAACAAGCCATGCCGATGCACTCTCGGCAAGAATATTCATATTAGTGTCGTAAATCGTGCCGCGGTCAGCCTCAACAATGGTGTCACTGAATTGCTGAGCCTCTGCTTTGGCTTTATAATCCTCGGATTTTATTACTTGAATACCGAAAAGCTTCACAATATTGGCACCGAAGCCCACAAGAAGCAAAACCGCGACCGCACTCAAGGCTCTTTTTTTTACATTGTTGTTAGTTTTTGCCATTTTTACGCCTCCGATAAAAAGCGAAAAGGGCGCGTCACCTTGTGCGCGCTTTCGCTTTTTCAAAAAAAGAGAGTCGAGCATTTCTCAACTCTCATAAAAATGTATTTCAATCTTAAAAGATATATGCAAAGAAATCCTTTACTTTAAGGGCAAAACTGCCGTTATCGACACTTTTTCCGCCGGAAACAACGACCTTATCCCCTTCGGAAAGGTCGATGTAATTTATCTGATAGCTTTCTGCCTTAACCATACCAAGTTCATTTACTGCGTAATCCTCAATTTTTTCGGCAGACATTTTGCTGTTGAGTTCTGCAGTAAGTCTCACATATTCGCCGTCGGCAATATCCATTTTTTCACGCAGGTCAACTATCTGACCGGAAATGGTTTCGCACTGAGCCTGCATAACAAGAAGACCCATCCATATTGCGCAGAACACCGCCAAAACCGCCGCAGCCTTTAACACCGATGACGGAAGCACCACACTCTTGGTTTCGGTGCGTTCATCCTGCTGAACAAATCTCGATGTATTCTGCTTTTTCTGCGGTGCGTTCTTTACCTGCTTTTTTACAGCGGGCTTTTGAACGGGAGCATTTTTTCTTGCCGGAGCGGCACTGCCGCGGGTCGCTGCGACCTGCGGTTCAAAAAGGGAAAAATCGTATGCTTCCGATCCTCTGAATGCTGCCATAACTTCCTCCTGTATCCAACGGTTAAAAACCGTACATCTTATAGTTTTTTTGCCGTACGCAGTTTTGCGCTGCGGCTTCTGTTATTTGAATCGACCTCATCACGCGAAGCCTTAGTTCCGCCGGATTTAACAAGCGCCTTCGGTTTTTTACCGCAAACGCAAACAGGGAAATCCTTGGGACAGGTACAACCCTCTTTAAGAGTCGCAAAATAATCTTTAACGATTTTATCTTCAAGTGAATGGAATGTAATAATTGAGAGCACGCCGCCGATGTTTAACGCTTCAAACATATCGGGCAATGTATTTTTCAAAACATCAAGTTCGCCGTTCACCTCAATGCGTATTGCCTGAAAGGTTTTTCTTGCAGGATGCCCTGCGCGTCTGTACTTTGCGGGAACGGCATTTGAAATAATATCGGAAAGCTCCAGCGTGGTTTCGATTTTCTTCTTCGCCCTTGCTTTTACTATTGCGCCGGCAATCTGTCGGGAAAAAGTTTCTTCGCCGTAACGGTGAATAATTGCCGCCAGCTCCGTTTCGCCGTAGCCGTTCACAATATCGGCAGCGCTTATACCCTGCTTACTCATACGCATATCAAGCGGTGCATCGTTATGGAATGAAAAGCCCCGCTCTGCGGTATCGAGCTGATAACTGCTCACGCCCAAATCGGCGATAACGCCGTCGACCGCATTTATTTTCAAATCGCAAAGAATTTTTTTGAGATTGCCGAAATTATCGTTCACCACCGTCACTCTGCCGTCATCCGCAAAGCGTTCACGCAAAACCTCGATTGCATCGGGGTCGCGGTCTATAAGCACCATTCTGCCATTCGCGCCGAGTTTTGAAAGCACCGCCGCCGAATGACCGCCGCCGCCCGCCGTGCAATCAACATATATGCCGTCCGGTTTAACCTCAAGCGATTCGACCGATTCGGCAAGCAAAACGGAAATGTGGTTAAAATCCATAGCAGCCACCGTCAGAAGATTATGTCGGGAATTTCCGCCATATCAATATCTTCCATAGCCGCACATTCTTTATCCCAATTCTCTTGCGACCATATTTCAATGTGACTTGTATTTTTCATAATCACAACCTTATCGGTAATGCCGGCATAATCCATAAGCTCCTGTGTAAGAGTGACCCTGCCCGCTTTATCGAGGTCGGCAAATGTGACGGATTTGTTAAGCATACGCTGGTAGCGCCTTACGGCAGCATTTACAGCTTTCGCCTGCAAACCTGCACAGACTCTGTTCCATTCATCCTCATCGTACACATAAAGGCAAACGGAATCCTTATCGGGCGAAGGGATGATACAGATGGCTTTTTCAAAGCCTTTTCTATACTGTGACGGCATGGTCACGCGTTTTTGAGCATCTACATTATGCTCGTAATATGCTGCAAGCATTCCGCCACTTCCCTTCTGTATTTTTTGCAACTATTTGCGACTATTTGCAACTTTGCAAAACTATTATATATATATCATTGTGAAATGTCAATAGATTTTTTATGAAAAAACAGTGATTTTTGCAAAAAAAATAACGAATATTCCGAACAGTTAAAAATTCGGAATATCCGTTGATATTACTTGGCTTTTACGGCATTTCTTTAAGCAATCTCACGGCATTTGCAAGCACGCTTGCCGCATTTTCCCCGCTCAGTTCACCCTCGCGGTAACTCAGTTCAAAATTCAGTTCGCCGTTATAAAGCGAGATATTGAGATAATACTGCGTTCTGCGTGAAAAAGGCTCAGAAAATGAAAAACTTTTAAAGCACTTTATACTTTCCCAGTATCGCTGGTCAAAATTAAAGAAGCCGCAGCCGAGTGCACTGCCGCACATATTAAAGCTTTTCTCGGCAAGGCTTTCAGCCGTGCGGTTTTTGAATGTGCCGGCCTCGCAGAGATTGGCGGCATCACAAAGCTGCGGCAATATTTCCATAAGATAAACATTGTCGTAAAACACACTGAAGCAGGTTGCGTGCTTCCTGTAAGTTTCATTCTGAAAATCATCAAACGGCGTCAGTCCTTTTTTTATCCCGCGCCGCACCTTTACGGCAGCGGCAGAATTATACGGACCCACTCCCCACACCGCATCCTCCGGAAGGAAAAGACGCTCGTTGCACTGCCAAAGCACATGCCGGTCTTTTTTTACATATCCCCGTTCAGTAAGCTGCTCAAAAACGCAGTAAGCAGCCGCCGCGGAAATATCGGCTTTTTTGCTGCTGCAGCGCGATATCAGTGATGCAGTTTCAGCAGCAGTCAAAGAAGCGGCGACGGTATGCTGCGCAGGCCTTTTTGCAGAATATGCCTGCACCGCCTTCACATAATCGCAATATTCAAAAAACCTGTCGTGTTTAATCCAGGCAAAATTAAGCGAATTGGCTATTCTCTCGATGACCACCGAAGCGGCATTATCCGGCAAATCGCTTTTTGAAGAAAAAAGCTCGGGCTCGCGGCGTTCAATATCAAAGCTTTCACGCCTGTAAAAGCGCATAAGCTCAGCCGCAAGCAGTGCAAGCGAGCAAACATCGCACACAGCAGTATGCCCGAAAAGCGCCAGTACATTACCGTTTATAAGAACCACCCTGAAAAGCTCCTTGGAAAAATCCAAGCCTTCACGGCGCAGGTCGCTTATAATTTTGCCGACATCACCGCTGAGCGAATCAAACGACACCTTATCTGCGATTTCGGTAACAAACACCTCACCACCGGAGCAAAGCTCCAATGCGCAGCCGAGCAGCGGATATTTTTCACGCAGCATGGTGAGTGATTTTTCAAACTGAGCGTTATCGTCAATATTGTCGATAACGCCGGAAAAATAAACGCAATTTTCAAGAGCGAACACTCTGCTGCGGGTGAGACCGAGTTTACATCTTATACTCATAATATTCCAGCACTTTCAACATACCATTTTTTATTATTATAACACATTTACCGAATAATGGCAACAACTATAATCATCACGGCAAGATATTCCAATTTCAAAAATTAAGATTTTAATATGTATCGGTTTCTATTGATAAATACTAACCTCTGTGTTAATATTACCGTGTAGAATAAATCGCTCAAACGAAGGGAGTTTTTTCCATGAGAACACGAATTCAGGAAACCGGCAATCGCAACATCTGCGGCGTAAGAATTGAAAAGAAACGCCGCGAAATAGGCATGAAGCAAAAGGATTTGCTCACCAAACTCCAGATTCGCGGTATCGACCTCACCGCTTCAGGACTTTCAAAAATCGAGGGTCAGCTCCGCTCGGTAAATGATGCTGAGCTGGTCGCCATTGCAGATGCACTTGATGTTTCCGTTCTTTGGCTTCTCGGTATCGAAAAATAACCGTCGCACCAATTCACCCGAAGCGGTTTTGCCGTTTCGGGTGTTTTATTTTGCGCTGAATCGGAAAATATATATTTACAAAATCTTATGTGATGTTGAAATTTGTCGAAAAATGTGATAAATTATAACAAAGGGGTGAGCGTATGCTTTGCAACAGACTTATACAGTTCCGCGAATATAACGGTCTTGCTGTGGAACAAATCGCAGAAGTGCTCGGTGTGGAATCCGATATTTACCGCGATTATGAAAACAATGTAACCGTACCGGATATAGGCACAGTTGAAAAGCTTGCCGCACTGTACAAGGTAACTGTGGATGAATTCTACGGCTACACCCCCAGGCTCAAATTACATTCAAACGATTACGACAAGCCGCTTTATGATGATATGGTCGACGAAAGTATTTTGAATCTCTCAACCCTTTCGTGGGATGAGCAATTCCTCGTACTGAAATACCGTCAGCTTGAAAACAAAGAAGAATTCTTTAACATCATCAACAATACCGACGACAAATAAAAAAGCCTGCCCGGGCAGGGGCAGGCGGGCTGTCTAAACAGCTGCCGTTCGGCATTCAGGGTAAACCTTTATTTCAACTTGCAACGCCACAAAAACGCAACTGCGGTTGCCGGCATATTGCGCTATCAGAATAATAGCACAAATTTTGAGAGGTTGCAAGAGGATTTGAAAAAAAGTAATAATTATATTGAATACGATATCGGTATTGATATCGGCAACACCTCCGTCGGCTACGCCGTAACAGACACCGACGGTGAGCTTTTGCATTTCAAAAAACAGAATATGTGGGGTGCGCGACTGTTTGAAAGCGCTTCCGACTCCCGCGATACTCGCCTTGCAAGAAATGCAAGGCGCCGTTTCAGCAGAAGAAGGCAGCGTATTGAATTGTTGCGCGATTTTTTTATTTCAGAGGGTGTATTGGGCGAGGATTTTTTTGCCGCACTTGATGCAAGCAGCACAGCAACGACCGCTCAAAGCGAGTTATTCTGGGACGGCGATCACAGAAAGAACGCACTTTGCCGCAAGTATAAAACAATATACCACCTGAGAAAAGAGCTCTGCACTTCCGAAGAAAAGGCGGATATACGCCTTATTTACCTTGCGCTGCACCACATAGTAAAATATCGCGGCAATTTTAACTGCGATAATTATAACGGTGAATTCAAGCTCGCCTGCTGCCGTGATGAAACTCTTGCGAATTTTCTGCTTGCAATGGACGAGCGTTTCCCGCAAACAGAATACATTAAAATGTTTGATGACATCAAAAGTGTATTATATTCAAACGAAGCGGCAAACACCGAAAAGCAGCAAAAAACATTTGATTTGCTGCTGCCGCACACCGGATACGCCGATGTGATTGAAAATATAACAAAAGCAGTCTTCGGCTTTGCATTTCGTGCCGATGTGATTTTCGGCGGCGCAAAAACGGTTATGGCGTTTTCGGAATCGGAAAAAACCGCAGAATACAGGGAACTGCTTTCCGACGACAATGGCGACGGCTCGTTTTATGACTGCCTTGTAAATCTTTTTTTCAGCAACACGCTTGCAACTGTGCTTAATACAGAAAATTTTACGAGCATTTCCGATTCATTTATAGAAAGGTACAACAAGCACGGCGAACAGCTTGCAGCGCTGAAAAAACTATACAGAAAGTACACCGATGAAAAAACCTATAAAGATATGTTCTGTGAGGGCTTGTGCGAAAAAAGCTACGCGACCTACATTCACAGTGAAAAATCCTGCTCATATACCGAGCTTTACAAAAAAATAAAAGCAGACCTGGCGCATACCGATGCCGCAGAAGATAAAGTGTATATTGCGGCAGTGCAGGATATGAAGAACGAAGCATTTCTCAGAAAGCTGAAAGGCTCATATAACGAGTCGATCCCCTACCAGCTCAACCTTGCGGAAATGGAAGCAATAATTGACAGACAGGGCGTTTTCTACCCGTTTCTTGCCGCAAACAAAAAAGAACTGCTCTCGCTTGTAAGCTTTCGGCTGCCTTATTATATAGGACCGCTTAATCCTGCAAGCCGATTTTCGTGGGCAGTCAGAAAAAATACCGACGAAAAAATCCGCCCGTGGAATTTTGAAGAAACCGTTGATATTGAAAAAACGGCAGAGGCGTTTATTTCGCGTTTAAGCGGAAACTGCTCATATCTGCGCGGCGAAAAGGTATTACCCTACTTCTCACCGCTTTATTCGGAATTTCGTTTAAGAAACGAAATAGCGCAGATCAGCGTAAATGGGAAAGCGCTCACGCCGCAGCAGCGGTGCGCGCTGTTTCGAGCACTGGCAGATGATAAAAGCGTATTCGGCGGCAAGCGGAATATCACCGCAAAGCAGCTTGAACACCTGATTTCATCGGTAACAGGCATCGACCGTCCCAATATAGCAGGAATACGCGAAAACGGCACGCTTGCAGCTGATATGCGCGTGCTCGGAGATATGCGCTCAATAGGCTCAATACGCGGGTGCGATACCGATACGCTTGAGCGTATAGTGTACCTGATTACCGTATATAAAGACAAGGCACTTCTGAAGCAGGCACTGAAAATCGAATTTCCGTTTATTACCGCTGAAGATGTCGAAAAAGCCTCACGCCTGAATTATTGCGGCTGGGGTAAGATTTCGCGTGCTCTGCTTGAAGAAATAATGCTCAACTGCGGCGACACGCAGCAAAGCATTATTGATATTCTCAGAAGCGGCACCTGCGGCTTCAACCGGCTTATTACGGATTCAACATACAAATTTGAAGATGCCGTGTATGCCTTCAACAAATATGAGGAGTACGACTCCGTAAACGATATGATAGAGTGTGTGGCGGGCTCACCGTCAATAAAAAAAGGCATTCGCGAATGTATAAAGGTGATTGATGAAATCGTTGAGATAATGGGGCACGCGCCGCGTAATATATTTATGGAATTTGCGACCGAAGACAGAGATTCATTCAACTCATCCTCACGAAAGGATATACTTCTGAAAAAATACGGTCAGCTTAAAGAGGATGAAAAGTACCGTGAAACCTACGACATCATCCGCACTCTTACCGATGACGACCTTGAAAACCGCGCGTTATTTCTGTATTGCCTGCAAAACGGCAGATGCCTTTACAGCGGCAAAAAAATAGATATCGGAAAAATCGGCACCGACTGCGTTATAGACCATATCATTCCCTACTGCTACTATAAAGACTCATCGCTTGAAAACTCGGCACTGGTTTTGAAGAACGAAATACTGCGGACCGACGATATGCTGCTTGATGACAAAATAAAAGACCATATGCACAGCATATGGGATAAAATGAAAAAGCTTAATCTCATTTCAAACAAAAAGTATTTCAATCTGTTAAAAGATTGCTTTGCGGAAAATGAAATACGCGGATTTATAGGCAAACAACTTATTGAGGTGCGGCAGATAACAAAGCACACCGCCAATATTCTTAAAGAAAAATACTGCCGCAACGGCGGTTCAACACGAATAATTAAAATAAAAGCCACGCTCACCAACGAGCTGCGGGCATACCTCAAACTGCCGAAAAACAGAAATGTAAATGATTTTCACCACGCACACGATGCTTATATCTGCATAAAGCTCGGCATATTTACTCAAAAATGCTACCCGAAGGTGTTTGAGCAATTTGATATACGCGATGTTAAGACATTTATCGCCATGAACAAGCGGAAAGCGGAAAAGAACACATACGGATATATTGTCGGCAGATTCAACGAGGTATTCACCGACGGGCAAACGGGCGAAATACTGTGGAACGGAATTTATGAATCGGAACACCTTGCAAACTGCCTGAATTACAAAGACTGCTTTATTTCCAAAAAGACCGAAGAAATAACCGGAGCGTTTTACAAGCAAAATCTTCGCCCCGCGGGCGAAAGCGACAAACTCATCGAAAAGAAAAAAGGACTTGATACAAAAAGATACGGCGGATATGCGCAGCCCGCAGAGGCATATTCCGCAGTGATCGAATACGATACCCCGCACGGCAGGGCAAAAAAGCTTATCGGCATACCGCTTTACATAAAAATGCTTGCAAACACCGAGCCGGATGCCGTTGCCGAATACATTAACGGATGCGGATATGTGAATGCCGTTATTATTAAAGACAGAATACTCAAGTACCAGAAAATAAAAACGGGCGGAACAGAATATTACCTTTCAAGCTCCACTGAGGTACATAACGCCCGTCAGCTGACACTGCCGCGCGAAATCAATGCACTTATTTTCATGATGAATTACCGCGACAGGTGGCGCGATGAAGCCGTAGTGCCGGAATGCTCGCTTTTGAACATTTATGATTTACTCTGTATGAAAATCAAGGCATTGTACCCCGGTTACGCCGGAATACTGACAAAGCTTACCGTCAGGCGCGAAAAATTCACAACTCTTGAAAAGCAACAGAAAATCACGGTAATAAATGAGATACTGAATATTCTGCGTGCTGACTGCAAAACGGGCAACCTGCAGCTGCTCGGTCTGGCACCGCGCGAGGGCAGAAAAAACAAACAGAATATAAATGTCAGCGATACCGTATTCATAAACACATCCGTAACCGGAATGTTTGAAAGCCGCATCTACGGCAGTAAACTGTAAAACGAGCAGTAGCGGCAGCAAGCGTTTCAGGCAACGCCACAAAAGTCTGTTACAATTTTTGCCGTTTACATATAAAAAGGGCTGTAAAAAACCTGAGGTTTTTTACAGCCCGTCGTTTTGTTAAAACTTATTTTACGATTTCGCCCATAAGACCGGGAGTTGCGAACGCGGCGTTGCTTTCGTCGGTATCGATATGCATTGCGGGAGCAAACTTTTCGCTTACTCTTACAACAACATCACCGAAGATAAGTGAACGGCCTGCGGTTTCAAGCTTAACACCTACTACATCCTTATCCGCAAGTCCGAATTCATCGGCTGTTTTGGGGTCAAGGTGAATATGTCTTTTGGCAACTATAACGCCCTCGGAAAGTTCGACCTCGCCTGCGGGACCTACAAGCTTGCAAGCGCCGCTGCCTGCAATATCGCCGCTCTCCCTTACGGGTGCGGTAACGCCTATTGAACGCGCATCGGAAGCGGAAAGCTCAACCTGGCAGGCATTTCTGCACGGACCGAGTATGGAAACTGCGGGGAACTGACTTTTTTCGCCGACAACGGCAACTCTTTCATTAGCAGCGAACTGACCGGGCTGCGAAAGAGCCTTTTTTTCGGTGAGCTCGTAGCCCTTGCCGAAAAGAACCTCAAGAGCTTCTTTTGTAACGTGAACGTGGCGTGCTGATGTTTCAACAAGTACCTTTGACATTGATATACCTTCTTTCTTGAATTGCTCTGTTATTATAGCCGATACACGCGCCGTTGTCAATCATTCTGCGGACTTGGCGGAACTTTTTTCTTTTTGCGCATCTTTAAGTTCGGTCAGCACGACCTTGGAAAGCGCAAACAGAGCAAGCACGTTGGGGATAACTATAAGCTGGTTGAACATATCCTGTAAATCCCATACGAAGTCATTTTCGAGTACGGTACCGAGGAATGTGAAAGCTATTGCAAGTATTGAATAAACTATAACGGCTTTTTTGCCGAAAAGGTAATTGAAGTTGATTTTTCCGAACAGATTCCAGCTGATAATTGTAGAGAAAGCAAAGAAGAACAGACACACGGCTATGAACATTCCGCCGACCTTATCGCCGAAGACCTGCGAGAACGCGATCTGCGACATATTGGCTTTATCTATTCCCTCGGCAGAGCCGCCGGAAAGCGGACCGTTGCCGGTATAAAGCACGGTGATAACAACAAGAGCATTCATCGTAAGAACTATGAATGTATCAATAAACACGCCTATCATAGCCACAACGCCCTGCTCGTGGGGTCTGTTGACATTTGCGAGAGCGTGCGCGTGGGGTGTGGAGCCCATACCGGCTTCGTTTGAGAAAAGTCCCCTCTTTGCGCCCTGGCTGATGGCGATTTTAAGCGCCGCACCGAGACCGCCGCCGATAATGGCATTGGGCTTAAAAGCGTATTTGAATATAAGTGAAACTGCTTCGGGTAAATCTTTTATTCTGATTATAATAACCGCAAGCGTACCGATAAGGAAAAGCGCCGCCATAACAGGAACGACCTTTTCGGTTACGGAAGCAAGGCGCTCTACGCCGCCTATGAACACGAAGCCCGCGAGCACCGCCGCGATGATACCGCCGACCCAGTTTGGAATACCGAAAGCGGTATTAAGCGTGTTGCCTATGGAGTTCGACTGAATCATAGCACCCATAAGACCGAGTGCGAGCACCGCAAACAGCGCAAAGAAGCCGGCGAGAAATTTGCCGAATTTGCCCTTGAATGCTGTGGTTATATAATAAACCGGACCGCCGGTGATTTCACCGTTTTCGTTGGTCACGCGGGTTTTCTGTGCAAGCACGGCTTCGGCATAAATGGTTGCCATACCGAAGAATGCGATTAACCACATCCAGAATATTGCACCGGGACCGCCCGTAAGTATTGCGCCGCACGCGCCTACGATATTGCCCGTGCCGACCTGAGCCGCTATTGCGGTTGCAAGTGCCTGAAAAGAGCTCATACCGCCCGAGCCGCCTTTCCCTTTACCGAGACCGCCGAAGACCTGCTTCAAGCCTTCACCGAAGCACCGCACCTGAACGAACCTTGTTTTGAAGGAATAAAACAAGCCTATTCCGAGCAAAAGAACGATAAGAACATAATCCGATAAATAAGTATTGACTGTTTGTACCGTTTTTGCAAGAATTTCCATTAAACACCATCCATCAATTTTATTGGCTTTATTGTATAAGAGCAAACGGTTTATGTCAATAGTTTAATAAAAAAGCGGCTCGCAGTTTTCACCGCAAGCCATTTTTATTTGATGTTACGCAATTAAATTATGCGTTTTTTGCCGCTTCTTCAACCGCAACCGCACATGCAACGGTCATACCGACCATGGGGTTGTTGCCCGCGCCGATAAGACCCATCATCTCAACATGAGCGGGAACCGATGAAGAACCTGCAAACTGAGCATCGGAGTGCATTCTGCCCATACTATCGGTCATACCGTAGCTGGAGGGACCTGCCGCCATATTGTCGGGGTGAAGAGTTCTGCCGGTGCCGCCGCCGGAAGCAACAGAGAAATACTTAACTCCGTTTTCGATAGCCCATTTTTTATAGGTACCTGCAACAGGATGCTGGAAACGGGTGGGGTTGGTGGAGTTGCCGGTGATGGAAACGCCTACGTTCTCAAGCTTCATAATTGCAACGCCCTCGGGAACATTGTCGGAGCCGTAGCACTTAACTTCTGCCCTGGGACCCTTTGAGAAGGGAATTTCCTTAGTGACTGTAACTGTTTCGGTGTAGGGATCGAAAACAGTTTCGCAATAGGTGAAGCCGTTGATTCTCGAAATGATGTAAGCGGCATCCTTGCCGAGACCGTTAAGAATAACGCGAAGCTTTTTCTCGCGGACTTTATTTGCATTGAGAGCTATTTTGATAGCGCCCTCTGCTGCGGCGAAGGACTCGTGACCTGCAAGGAAGCAGAAGCACTCGGTTTCTTCCGAAAGAAGCATTTTACCGAGATTGCCGTGACCGAGACCGACCTTGCGGTTTTCCGCAACGGAGCCGGGAATGCAGAAGCTCTGCAGACCGATGCCGATAGCGGCAGCAGCGTCGGCAGCCTTGGTGCAGCCCTTTTTGATGGCGATCGCGCAGCCTACCGTGTAAGCCCAAACGGCATTTTCAAAGCAGATGGGCTGGGTCGAACGAACGATATTGTCAACATCTATACCTTTGGCGAGAGTGATCTCCTTGCATTCGTCGATGGAGGAGATACCGTATTCTTTAAGAGCGGCAAGGATTTTGGCCTCGCGTCTTTCATAACCTTCAAACTGTGCCATTACGATTTACCTCCTCTATTATTCTTTACGGGGGTCAATGTACTTTGCAGCTTCTGCGAATCTGCCGTACGTGCCCTTGGACTGTTCGTATGCTTCGTTGGGTTCCATACCCTTTTTGATGAAATCGGTCATTTTGCCGAGAGAAACGAACTCGTAGCCGATAACCTCGTCATTTTCATCAAGAGCCATTCTTGTGCAGTAGCCCTCGGTCATTTCAAGGTAGCGAACGCCCTTTGCCTTTGTGCCGTACATTGTGCCTACCATTGAACGGCTGCCCTTGCCGAGATCTTCCATGCCGGCACCGATAACGAGACCGTCATCGGAGAAAGCGGACTGTGTTCTGCCGTAAGCTATCTGCAGGAAAAGCTCGCGCATAGCGGTGTTTATGGCATCGCACACAAGGTCGGTATTGAGAGCCTCAAGAACGGTTTTGCCGGGGAGAATTTCTGCCGCCATAGCCGCTGAATGAGTCATACCCGAGCAGCCGATGGTTTCAACGAGAGCTTCCTCGATGATGCCGTTTTTAACATTGAGTGAAAGCTTGCAGGCGCCCTGCTGGGGTGCGCACCAGCCGATACCGTGGGTGTAGCCGGAAATATCGGTGATCTGCTTGGACTCGATCCACTTGCCCTCCTCCGGGATTGGAGCGGGACCGTGGTGGGGGCCCTTTGCAACTACACACATGTTTTCAACTTCGCGTGAATAGTTCATAAAATGTTGACTCCTTTCGGATGTTAAATTTTTACCGAACTATATTTTATTACATTATTCTTTTTTAGTCAAGTCAAATCGTTGCCTGCTTTTGATTACATTTTTATATATTTTCAATAAAATCGTCTTTTACTCCCGAAAAAAGCAAATTTTAATAATTAAATACACCGTTTTCTATTGTTTTTTGCATATTCGGGTGTATAATAATGTTTTGAGATTTTTTGTATCGGAGAAAGTAATGGTTTTTTCAAGTCTTGTTTTTGTGTTTGCATTTTTCCCGCTGTGCATGGCGCTGTATGCCGCCGCACGCAGAATAAAAACAAAAAACATAATACTGCTCATATTCTCACTCGTCTTTTACGCATGGGGTGAGCCGGTGTATATACTTATACTTATTTTTATGACGCTGTGTGATTTTCTCGCCGCAAAGGCGATTGAAAAGCGCACCACGCCGAAAGGCAAACGGGCGGTACTTGTAATTGCCTGCATCATAAATTTAGGTCTTATAGGCGTGTTCAAATACACGGGCTTTCTGCTTACGAATGTTCACGCAATTTTCGGCATACCCGAGGTAATACCGAAAATCGCACTGCCGATAGGCATTTCGTTTTACACCTTCCAACTGCTTTCGTATGTTGCGGATGTTTACCGCGGCAAAGTAAAGGCGCAGAAAAGCTTTTGGCTTTTACTGTTGTATTCGAGTCTTTTCTACCAGTGCATTGCCGGTCCCATTGTGCGTTACAGCGAGGTCGAGCACGATATTCTTGAACGCCGCGTGTGCGCCGACGATGTTTTTGCGGGCATTTCGCGTTTCAGCGCGGGGCTTGCGAAAAAGGCTCTGCTTGCAAATACTTGCGGCACTTTAACGGACAGTCTGCTTGTTTCGGATGCGTTTGCCGCTAAGAATTTCGCCAACGCCGCTGCGGAGCTTTCTTCGCGTTCTGCGCTCGGTCTGTGGCTCGGCGTACTGTTCTATATGCTGCAGATATACCTTGACTTTTCGGCTTATTCGGATATGGCGATAGGTATGGGAAAAATGGTAGGTTTCCGCTTTAACGAAAACTTCAATTACCCGTATGCCGCAAAATCAATTACCGATTTCTGGCGCCGCTGGCACATTTCACTGAGTACATTTTTCCGCGATTATGTGTATATCCCCCTCGGCGGCAACCGCAAAGGGAAAGCGAGAACATACCTTAATCTGTTTATAGTATGGCTGCTTACGGGGCTGTGGCACGGCGCTTCGTGGAACTTTGTGCTGTGGGGACTGTATTTCTTCGTATTCCTTGTAATAGAAAAAGCGGGATTCTTAAAGGTACTTGAAAAAATCCCCGCATTTTTCAGCCGCGCGTATTCGCTTATTATCATCTATTTCGGCTGGATTCTTTTCAAATTCACCGATTTCAGATTTATACCCATTATATTAAAAGGACTTTTCGGTTTAAACGGCAATCCACTTTCGGATTTTGAAACACGCACCGTACTTATGAGCAATATAATTTTCCTTGCACTTGCGCTCGTTTCGGTTACGCCGCTTGCTAAAAAATTGACCGTTTTCCTTTCCAAATCACAAAAAGGTTCATTCGTACACGGATTTTACAACATCGCTCATGCCGCCGCACCGATAGCTCTGTTATTTGTTTCGGTGCTTTGCCTTGTGGGCGACAGCTACAACCCGTTCCTTTATTTCCAATTCTGACGGAGGTCTGAAATGATTTATGACAAGCCGCGCGAGGCGAGCTTTCGCGGAGCATTCGGCAAAACAAGCACGCCGAAGCCCGTTAAGCCGAAGCCGGTCCAAAAGCCGCGCGAACAAAGACCAAAACAGAATAAAAACGCTCTTGCAAAGGCTGCACTGTTTTTCGTTGTTTTGTACATTGGTACGGCGCTTGCGTTTGCAGTACCGCTGCGCCCAACTTATTCCGAAACAGAAAAGCGCGAGCTTGCAAAGTTCCCGAAATTCAGCACGAATGCGCTGCTCAACGGCAGTTATTTTGACGACATAACCGCCTGGTTTTCCGACACGTTCCCCATGCGCGAGCAGCTTACGAAAATGAACACAAGCCTTAAAAAGCTCAGCGGATTCGATTCGGTCGCCATTCACGGCGATGTTGAGCAGGGCGATGAGATACCCGATGCGCCGTATGAGGAAACAACGCAGGCAACAACCGCACCCGTAACCGAGCCTGCGACCGAGGTGCAGACCACCGCACCTGCGACGACCGCACCCGCCACAGAGCCGCCGCAGACAACACTGCCCGCAAAGCCGGATGTAAATGTGCAGGAGCTCGGTGCGATCCTTATTGCAGGCAATTCGGCGTATGAGTACTACAATTTTTCAAGCGACCTTGCGCCGAAGTATATAAGCGCGGTAAACAACATTAAAAATGCCGCACCGAACTGCAACGCCTACACCCTGCTTGTGCCCACAAGTATGGATATTGACCTCAACGATGCCATACGCGCCGACATTAACACCTCTGACCAGAAGAAAGCGCTTGATTACTTTAACTCGTCATTCAGAGGCATAACGCCCGTTACCGGCATTTATGAAAGCCTGCGCGAACACAAGGCAGATTACCAGTATTTCAGAACGGACCACCACTGGACAGCTCTCGGCGCATACCGCGCCTATGAGCAGTTTGCATACGCCAAGGGCATTGAGCCCGTTCCCATTTCGCAGTACGAAACGGGCAAATACGACGGCTTCCTCGGCACATTCTATGCAAGCTCGGAGCAAAGCCCCACACTCGGCAACACGCCGGACACGGTCGTGACGTACAAGCCGTTCAACAATTTTGATTTCACCATAACCGATGCGGACGGCAACACAAAAGAATGGAATATTCTGACCGATGTGACCGATTACGCGCCGAGTATGAAATACCTTACATTCATCGGCGGCGACAACCCCCTTTCCACCGTCACAAATTACGATTTAAGCGACAATTCCGCCTGTCTTGTAATTAAGGACAGCTACGGCAATGCGCTCGTGCCGTTCCTTATTCCGCATTATCAGCGCATTTACATTGTTGACCCGCGCCATTACAACGGCACGCTCAGCGAATTTGTAAGCGCAAACAACGTGGATGACATTATCTTCATTTCCAATGTATCCACAACGCGAAACTCGATTTTCATAGATGCGATGACAGGATTTATGCAGTGAATAACGAATAATGAATAACGAATAATTTCGGGGCGCGAAGCGCCGGATTATAGAAGTTTTCAGTATTCGGTTTTCAGTTTTCAGAATTTTCAAAAAACAGCGTGGTTCCTCGGAAACCGCGCTGTTTATATTTTGCCATTTTGTTTTTCATTGCGTAAAATGAGAACGAATCGTAGGGGTGGCACACTGTGCCTCCCGGGTCAATCGCAGAGCGATTGACAGATGAAAACCGCATATACCCCAAAAACCGCGCTGATTACACCAAATCAACGCGGTTGCATTTTGCCCTGCGGGCAAACCGGGTGCCACAGTGTGGCACCCCTACAAATTCCTCTGATTTTCCGTAACGAAAAACAGAAAAAATCTTAATTCTTAACTCTCAACTCACGGCAACGCCCTGAACTCATACCCCTGCGCGCGTGCAAAGTCGATTATATCGCCGAGGGCGGCGGTATTATCGCTTGAAACCGCGTGGAGCAGCAGAACGCACCCCGGGTGAAGCCGCGAGGTAACCGTGGTAAAGGCGTAATCCGCGCCCTTTTGCTCATTCGGGTCCCAGTCGGCGTAGGCGCTCGACCAGAATACTGAGGTATAGCCGATGCTCTGCACAAGCTGCAAGGCACTTTCGTTATAAGAGCCTGCGGGGAATCTGAAATACGGCGACGAATAACCGAACTGCGTGCGCAGGGCGTTATCGACAGATTCTATTTCCGCCGCCATTTTCTCGCGCTGGATCTGCGCAAAGTCGGGGTGATGGTCGGAATGGTTGCCGACGATATGCCCCTCGTTTATCATACGCGCCACAAGCTCGGGGGCGGATGTGATATACGGCATGGTAACAAAGAATGCGGCGGGCACGCCTTTTTCTTTGAGAGTGTCGAGAATAGCGGGTGTCAAGCCGTTTTCGTAGCCGCAGTCAAATGTGAGATAAATGCTTTTTTTGCCGTCTTCAAGCAGGCAGTAGCCGCCGAATTTTTCGTAAATCTTCTGATTATTCACGGCAATTTCATTCGGCACCCCGTTTTTGGAAACGCCGAAGCTGTGGCTTGCCGATGCGGTACTAAAACCGCTGCCGCCCTGTGCGGCAAGGTGAATTTCCGGCAGAGGCTCGAGCCCCGTATATGTGGCTGATGTGCCTGTGTTGCTGCCGTAAAGCGAGCGCCCCCCCTGCTTTTTACCCGTGGTTACGGGCGACGGCACCGGCTCCGAGGAGTTTGTGGTATGGGTGGTATCGGCATCGGGACTTTCGGTAATCGTTACCGGCGCGGTACTGTTCGGCGCGGCGGTAACGGTCTGATTTTCGGCGCCGCCTCTGCCGCAGGCGGTAAGCGACACCGCCAGCACAGCCGCCGCGGTAATTACTGTTGATTTTTTCATTTCAGGCAACCGTCTTTCAGTTAAACATATCCTGCATGCCGTCGAGCATACCGTCAACGGCTTTCATGGATTTTTTAACGATTTTTTTCATTTTGGTTTTCGCATTTTTGCTGCCGCCCACGGTACCCGCGGTAAAAGCGGCAACGGCACCCGCCGCCATAACGGCGCCGCCTATCTTCATAAGTTTTGAAGAACTTGTTGTCATACTAACACCTCCAAGTGTATTAATATTTTTGCCGCAAATCTTAATTATACTCAATTTCGTTGCAAATGGCGTAATTTGGTGATATACTATACCATTGATAATATTCTTACCGAAAGGTCTGACTTTTATGGAAAATCAAAAAAGACTTGTTGCAATAAACGACATTTCCGGCTTCGGCAAATGCTCGCTTACGGTGGCTCTGCCCATTATCTCGGCGGCAGGGGTTGAAACTATTTGTATGCCCACGGCGGTGCTTTCGACTCACACGGGCGGCTTCACGGGCTTTACCTACCGCGACCTTACCTGCGATATGCCGGCGATCGGCGAGCACTGGAAATCAATCGACCTCAAACCCGATGCGATTTATTCGGGCTTTCTCGGCTCGTTCGACCAGATCGACATAGTCAAGAAATTTGCCGATGATTTCAAGACCGACAAAAATATCTTCATTGCCGACCCGTGCATGGCGGACCACGGCGTGATGTATGCAATATTCAACGAGGAATTCGCAAAGGCCATGACTACCCTGTGCGCCAAAGCCGACATTGTACTGCCGAACATTACAGAGGCTTGCTTTATGACCGGCTGCGAGTTCAAGGACGGCGTACAAACCGAGGAATATATTGAAAATCTGCTTAAAGCACTTTTGAAAATGGGCGCGAAAAATGCCGTGCTTACGGGCGTTTCGTTTGAAGAAGGCAAGCTCGGCGCGGCTTGCATGGGCGCTGACGGCGTTATGCACTGCTATTTCAGCGAAAAGCTGCCGGGCGCATACCACGGCACGGGCGATGTTTTTGCAAGCGCATTCTGCGGCGCACTGCTCAACGGACTTACGATTGAAAAATCAATGAGCATTGCCGTAAATTATGTTTGCGACTGCATCAGGCGCACACAGGCTATGGATGACCCCATAAAATACGGAGTTGATTTTGAGCGCGGCATACCCTACTACCTTAAGGAGTTAGGCAAGGTATGAGCGAACTGAACATTGTGCTTGTGGAGCCGGAAATTCCGCAGAACACGGGCAATATCGCCCGCACCTGCGCAGCCACGGGCGCGCGCCTGCACATTGTAAAGCCTATGGGATTCACCATAGATGACCGCAAGCTCAAACGCGCGGGACTTGACTACTGGTACCTGCTTGACATAACATATTACGAAAATCTTGATGACTTTTTCGCAAGGAACGCGGGCGGCAAATTCTTTTACTTTACCACCAAGGGCAGAAAGCCGCACTCGGATGTGGAATACCCCGACGGCGCGTACCTTGTTTTCGGCAAAGAGACGAAAGGTCTGCCCGAGGAGCTTTTGATGCAGCACCCCGACGATTGCGTGCGCATACCTATGATAGATGAGGCGCGCAGCCTGAATCTTTCCAATTCCGTTGCCGTGGGCGTGTACGAGGCGCTCAGGCAGTTCGGCTACCCCGAGCTGCAGAACAAGGGCGAGCTGCATGAGCATAGGTGGGAGTAAGTTTTCAGTTTTCAGTTAAACTGTAAATACTCGGAGAATCGGCGGGGACGGTTTTCGCCGATGACGATTACCGAGCAGCATCGTCTCTACTCGAAGGTATTTACAATTAAAATAACGCACTTCATTATAATGCCGCTGATTATGCAAATCAATGATGTTTAAGCAATTTCTGAATGCTGAATGCTGAAAACTGAAAACTTTTTCGCAAAAACCGGTTGACAAATGCGAAGAAACGGCATATTATTACAGCAGAAAGCGAGAGTTACGAAAAATTCCCGTTATATGTTCGTTAAAATCACAAAAACGGTGCGCGTTGGTGCAGTGCGAATTGTGCAAATGACCAAAAAACGGAAATTTCGAAAAAAAGTATTTACAAACCCCGACCATTGTGCTAATATTTAGTCAAGAGGTACGGAAAATTCCCGAACTTCGCAGACCGGAATCGGTCGAATTTAATACGGTATTACCGGCGAGGGAAAAACTTGCTGAGTGATATAAAAATTCTATTTTATGCAAAAGAAAGGAGTTCTTTAAAATGTTTAAATTTTTAAAGAGCAAAAAGGGTTTCACCCTCGTCGAACTCATGATCGTTGTAGTTATCATGGCAATCCTCGTAGCTGTTGCAGTTCCGATTTACTCGGCAGTAACCGCTAATGCAAAGAAGAAAACTTGCATTGCCAATATGAGAGAAATCGTTGCTCAGCTTAACAACTATGCTATGTCTCAGGGTAAGAACCTCAAGGGCACTATCACTATTTCTTCTGACGGTTCCAAGGGTTCTGTTGAATCCGGTGACACTGTAACTGACAACGGTTTTGGAGCTGACGGCGATTTCGTAAAGATGTTCCAAACTCTTCCTGGCTGCCCTGCAGGGGGTACTTACACTGTTAAAATGGGTGCTGGCAGCGGTACTGAAGATGGTTCTGTAAGTGTTCAGATCAAATGCGGTTCTCCCGCGGATGATGACGACTTTGATGATGACGATATTGAAGGTCACACATACGGCACATTTACTGAATAAACTGTAACTAACTAAACAGCTCAGTTTATAAATCAAAGAAAGTCCCCGGTTCGCCGGGGATTTTTTACTGAAAGATATTTTAATTCGAAAAAGGTAAATATATGTATAAGCTTTTAAAATCCAAACGCGGTTTTACTCTTGTGGAGCTTATGATAGTTGTAGTTATCATGGCAATACTCGTTGCCGTTGCCGTGCCTGTTTACAATGCAGTTACGGCGAACGCAAAAAAGAAAACCTGCGTTGCAAATCAGCGCGAAATCGTTTCGCAGCTTAATAATTACGGGATGTCTAACCTTGATGCGCCATTACACAACGGCACGATTATTATTAAAACCAATGCAGACGGTGACGGTTACGATGCCGCAACACTCGACTGCGGCGGTGTGTTCAGTGATGACGGCGAAACACTCACGGGAATGTTCCAGACAATGCCGTATTGCCCCATTGCAAATAATCGGCTCGAAATTACGGTCGAAAAAGGCGGAGTTGACGGCGAGTATTACATTACAAGCAAATGTTACGATGCCGATAACGATGTGACCGACCACGAGTATAACCCCGATGAAACATAAATGCCTTTCGGTTTTTCGTTGCGAAAATTGAGAACGAATTGTAGGGGCTGCATAGTATGCAGCCCGGGTCAATCGCGCAGCGATTGACAGTTTGAAATAACGAATAATACAAAAACAACGCGGTTTCACAAAATCGCGTTGTTTTCATTTTGCCCTTCGCGTGCATTCTCGCGCTTACGCGCTTCAAACACCGCGGCGGGCAAACCGGTCGCATACTATGCGCCCGTACCGATTGTTCTGAATTTTTGTTATCAAAACCGCAGGGCAATGCCCGTTCGTTCTGAATTTGCTGAATGCTGAAAACCAAAAACTGAAAACTGAAAGCTCAAATAACATAATTCGTCGGTGTAATGAATTTCAGCTCGATCGCTTTCTTTATCTGTGTAAGCTCGGCGGAAATCAATTCGTTCCTGCGGTCTGTTTCCTTTGAAAAATCGTAATTGAGCCGCGCATCGTAATAATCGTTTTTGTAATCGGGCGAATACCCGTCCATTCCGGCGATGCTCACACTCTTTATACCGAGTGCTGCAAGCAGCTTTAAAAGCATCAAGCCGGAATTGTCTATAATCTCCGGCGTTTTAAGCGAATAGCTTGCAAAATTCACCGTGAAATCGGAATGGCGGCACTCTTTCATATTTGATGTGGTAATACATTTGGCGGCGGTGTTGCCGTCTATTTTTATATACCTGCGCATATTGCTGCTGAAAATGTAAGCCGGCTTGAATTCCTCCGCCGTAAAGTTTGCGGCAATGACCGCGGTATTTTCACCGGCGCACTCCGCGGCGACTTTTTCGCGGTATTCGTTAAGGCTTTTGCCGGGCATAAGCACTACAATATTTTTGCCGCAAAGCTCGGTTTTCAGCCTTTCCGCCGCAGCAGTGTCATCAATGTAATTTTCAAGGAATTTGCGGTAATATTTTTCGGCGGTATCTTTACTGAACACCGCCTTATCTTCACTAGTAAGGCTCTTTAAAAGCTCGTTAAACGCCTTTACGGTAAGCGAATCCTTTTCGGCAAAATAAATGGCGTAATTCGGGTGGCAGCCGTTGCACGCCGAAAGGTACAGCGGCACGGAATAGCCCCAGAATTTCGTTTTGTAAATATCGTTGAGGTATTCGTCCATTATTTCAAGCATCGGCTCTATAAGGTAGCCTTTGCCGCGGTTTTCGTTAAGGTATTCGGCAAACAGTTCAAGGTTGAGGTTGCCTGCGCCGCGCCCCATACCGAACACGCACGCATCCACGCAAATATCGCGGTCAAGCTCCTCATCGGCAAGTGCCTCTGCGTTTCCGAAAGCCTGCTGTAAATTATTGTGCGCGTGGTAGCCGAGCACCGTGCTTTTATTTAAAAATTCATCGGCGATACGCGCGTACTTTAAAAATGCTTTGCGCTTGATAACCCCAAATGTGTCAACTATCGTGAAGCCGTACGGCTCAATGGTATTGAATTTTTTAATGATTTCGCAAAACTCGGCTTCGGTGTATCTGTCGGTACCTACGGGGTTTACAAAAACCTTGTAGCCGCGTTTTATTGTTTCACGGCAGTAATCAAAAGCATCATCGGCTCTGTCTTTTTTGAAAATCACGCGTATGCCGTCAATGGATGTGCCGTCACATTCCTTTATTCTTTCAAGCGGAACCGGTGCGCTCATATCCAGCATACCGAAATATAAAAGCCCGTCGGCTTTCGGAGTAATCACGCTTTTGAATGATTCAGTATCGGGAAAAACCGAACGGTCTTCATCGTAATTATCGCCCTTGATAAAACCGACCTCGAACATTTCAATACGGGTTCGCGCAATTTTAGAGCAAAAGCCTTTTATTGTGGATTTGCCGAACAGCCAGTCATTCACATAGCCGCCGTCACGCAAGGTGCAGTCAAGCAGAAAAATGTCACCCATATTGAAGCTCCTTTCGTTTTATTCGTCAATAAGCGGTATAAACATAATGTTTTTAAGCTCCTCGCGCGGTAAAAACGGCGCAAGGTCCTCAAGCGGCGGACTCACAAGCGTGCCGTCAGGCAGGCGCTTTGTGCTGCTTTTCGGCTCCCAGACTTGCTTTGTGTCGGTAAATATTTCACAGAATACTGCGCCGTCTGCTTTGAGTGCCTCATCAACTGCCGCTTTCATTTCGGCATTACTGTGAGCACAAAGGTATGTGTAGCCGAACGCCTCGGCAAGCTTTTTGAACTCGGGGAATGAAAGGTCGCCCGATTCCTCGCCTATGCCGACCTTGGTGTGCTCCTTAAACAGATTATTCTGCGTTATTCTTATGGAGTGGTAGCCGTTGTTGTTAATTAAAAATATTTTTACGGGCAGGCGGTTAGTCAGAATCGTCTGCAGCTCCTGCAGATTCATCATAATACTGCCGTCGCCCTCAAGGCAAATCGTGGTTTTTCTGCCTGCGCCTATGCAGGTACCTATGGCGGCGGGCAGACCGTAGCCCATACTCGCAACGGCGCTGTTGTTCGCCATGCGCGAGCCGCGCTTAATTCTGTAAGCCTGATTGCCCACAACGCAGCACGCACCGTTTGAAACGGCGGTAACGCTGTTTTCGGGCAACTGCGAGCTGAGATAATCAATGAATGCGTAAACATTGGCGGTTTCGCCGTTTTCTTCATAATGTTTTGCTTGCACCACGGGGTAATCTTCGCGCCATTTTATGCAGGTGGCGAGCCAGTCCGCGTTATTATTGAGAGGTATGTCAAATTCACCGAGCAGACTGTCGGCTTTCTCTAAAAAATCCTTTGCATCCGCCCAAATAGGCATTTCAACGTGCAATGTAGGCTTGCGCAGCTCGGCTTTGTCGATATCAACCATTATCACCTCGGCGGCGCGCGCCCAGGTTTTCCAGTTGTAACCGACTTGCCGTATTGAAATTCGCGTACCGACCGCAAGAATAAGGTCGGCATTCTGAATCGCCCAGTTGCCGGCTCTGTCGCCCATATTGCCGGCTCTGCCGCAGTACAGCGGATGCTCGTTTTCGACTAAATCAACTGCGTTCCAGTAAGTTACAACGGGTACGCCGAGCTTTTCGGCAACGCGGCGAAACACCTCATAACCGCCCGAAAGCCTTATGCCGTAGCCTGCGTGGAAAACAGGCCGTTTGGCATTTTTGATTTTTTCGAGCACTGTGCGTACGGTTTCGAGCTCAACGGGCGGCGGCAGCAGCGCATCGTCGGCGGTGCTGTCGTAAGCCGCAAGGTCATCGGTTTCTATATAGCAGCCCTGAAAATTCACGGGTATATCCACCCAAACGGGCCCGGGTCTGCCGGTGGTGGCAAGGTGCCACGCCTTTTCAAGATTATAGCGAATAGTCAGCGGGTCCTCTATCATCACCGCGAATTTCGTCATATTTTCAACGGATTTTACAATATCGTATTCCTGGTCGCCCATGGCGCGCACGCTTGTTTCGCCGGTAAATTGCGAAGCATAGCGCGCGGTGGTATCGTAGCGCACCTGACCGCTTATTATGAACATGGGTATGGAGTCGAGCCAGCCGCCGAGCACACCGGTGAGCGCATTCGTGCCGCCGGGGCCGGTGGTAACGCAAACCGCGGCGATTTTGTTGTCGAGACGGGCATAAGCCTCCGCCGCTATGGCGCAGGCCTGCTCGTGGTGGTTATATGTAACGCGTAAGCCCTCCTTGTGCCCCAAGGCATCGTTAAGGTGCATGGCGCCGCCGCCCACAACGCTGAAGCAGTCGGTAACGCCGTGGTCCGTAAGGAAATTCGCAACATAATCCGCAAGTCTGATTTTCATGATTTTTAATCCTTCTTGTAATATTCGATGTTTGAACTTTTTAATACCGCGATTTCTACCGTGTTACCGTATTTTTCAATAATTGTTGCGGCAATTTCATCAGTATAACCGGGTGCAATAATCAAAATTGTATCTACTGGTTCTGCAAAAAAGTGTTCAGGCGAAACAATCTTAACATGTGAACCCGGTGCGAATTTTCCTTGCTTGAATTTCGCAGAATCTATTATGTATGCAATATGTTCCTTTATTCCCATTGAGGATATTGTTGTGAACCCTTGATGGCTTGCGCCCCACACGGCTATTTTTTTATTTTCTTTTATTCTGCTTGTAGTGAATTGTTGTAGTTCATTCGCTAAACTGCAATAATTATTAGACAAACCGCTGACATCAACTTTTTTTCGTTTATGTATCAGTATTTCCCAAGTGTCTCTATTAACGAGCTCGCACGAATCAACCAAAAAGCCATTGTTTTCAACTAAATGTTGTAATGATTGTGATGTGTAGTTAGCAATGTGATCCCTGAGTAATTCGTAAAAACTATCATTCTCTATAATGTATTCAAAACTCGGAACTGTGATTATTCCGCATCCGTTTGGTGTTAAATTATTATAAATACACCTTAGCATAGCGTTCGGATTAGGTTGATGTTCAAGAAAATTGAAGCAACAAAACGCATCAAAAGGTGCTCCGGGTAGAACTGTTTGTTCAGTTTCTGTAAATATATTATATACACTCAAATCATTGCTTTTTGCTATTTTATATAATTTGCGGTTGTGTTCAATTCCATAGGCTATAACAGGATACTCTTTCCAAATTTTAAGAAATTCACCTTGACCGCAACCAATCTCTAGTATGCGTTTGCCGTTAAGAGCATATTTTTTTATGAGTTTCTCGTATTCTTGGCAGCGAAGATTATACATTGTTGTACTTATTCCTCCTGCCCGAATTACATCACGATAGTAATCGACCGGCTCGCAATCGAGTTGAACAAGTCCGCAATAGGAACATTGTTTAAGGTATATATCTATGCTTTTATCGCTATCAAGTTCACTCTCGGTAGGAATATTTTGAGCACTTGAAGGCAAATTATCTAATTTTAAAAGAATATCAGATGAAAGCGGCTTTTCGCATAAAATACAATTTTTCATAAAATCACCATCAAATTGTTACCATAATTTTGATGCAATTGTCTGTTTTGTCCCGCATCATATATATTGCATCTTCTATTCTGTCGATACCGTTTAATTTGTGAGTTACAAGTTTTGAAGGATCAATTTGTCTGTATTCTACCATTTTCATCATACGTTCGACCCTGTTACGTCCGCCTTTTGCAAGCTCGGTGTGAATTGTTTTTCCTGCCATCCCGCGCCCGCCGCTGAATTTGGGGAAATTCAGAAATCCTTCGCCGCCGTAGTAATTTATATTGGAAACCGTACCAATACCATAACGCACCATATCTATTGCTTGTGTAAACACTTCATCGTTTCCGCCGGCTATAATTACCGAATCAGGCCCTATATTATCAGTTCTGCTTAAAATTTCTTTTACAATATCACAATTCTTATAATTGATAACCTCATTTGCACCGTAATAATATGCTAAATTTGTACAATGTTCTCGGCTGCCAATTGCCAATATTCTTGCGGCACCGAGATGAGCGCTGGCGGCAATTGCCATAAGACCGATTGGCCCGATTCCCATAACGCAAACAGTGTCACCGACTTTAATATCGGCATACTCCGCACCGGTAAAACCCGTTGTCATAACATCGGCACACATAAGCGCACTTTCAAGCGGAACATCCTCCGGTAAATGCGCCAATGTCGTATCGGCATCCGGAACAGAAAAGAATTCAGCGAAAACTCCGGGCCAAGTTCTGCCTAATCGATGACCTGAAAAATGTTCAGAAGCGTGTCGTTCATTGTTTTCTTGAACTGAGACATCACGCCAATTTGGCGTGATAGCGGGCACTACTACTTTGTCGCCGATTTTAAAATCTTTTACGGCAGAAGCGCATTCAACAATTTCAGCAATACATTCGTGACCTAATATGTGGTTATCTTGCTTTGGCACGCTCCCGCCGAAGATTGTGTGAATATCAGAAGAACACGGTGAAACCGCTATTGGTCTGAGAATCACGCCAAAAGGCTCAACCAATTGCGGACGCGGTAACTCTTTCCATTCAATGTGACAAGGTTTGTCAAATACAAGTGCTTTCATAGTGTACCAAGCTTTCTTTAATTCAAAATTTCTGAAATACCGTCAGTAAAATCAGTAAAATTAAAACCATTGATTTCGTTTAATACTTTTGAAATATCAGGATTTAGATTTACCGGTAGTTCAGGTGGCGTATATGCTCCGAAATTAACAGAACTGTTGCTGTTGCAAATGGTTTGAAGCTCATTGATGTATGATTTTAATTGTCGGGTGTCATTACCGGCTATGTTATATATTCCGGTTTTTGCATTTGAATCGGCAAGGTTTACAATCATTCTTGCGGCATCTTTTACATACAGATAATTCCAATATTGTGTGCATTCAGTTAAGTCCATAGGCTCATTTTTTCTGAATTTTTCCAAGCATTGTGAAATCAAACTCCACTCGTGATCACCTTTGCCGTAGACACTGAATATTCTAAGGTGAAAATATGTGATATTTAATTGTTTGGATAATTTGGTCGCATCATTGCATACCTTATACTTGTATTTTCCGTATAAAGTTAAAGGGGCGCAGGTTTTGTTTTCACTGATTAAACAGTCTTTTTTTCCGTATTCAGCCTGAGAGCCGGCAAAAATGAAGGTACTGCACCCGAGTTCCGATGCACATCTCAAACATTTAATTGCATTACTGTGGTTGGAGATTTGAATATTCTCATCGTTCCTGCCCTTTGCGCCGATGCCATCCCATGCAAAGTGAAAGAAATAGTCCGCCGATATATTCCCCTTGGTGAGAGCGTTAATATCACTTACATCGAGGTAAATTTCTTCAACATTTTTGTTGTTGGCAAATATTTTTTTCTTTGCACTATTCGGTCTGATTACGGCGTAAACGAAGCATCCACGCGCGGTTAGCTCGTTCACGAGGTACTGCCCTAAAAAACTTGTGGCACCGGTTACAATGGACTTTTTAATCTTAGTCAAAGTTTATTCTTTCCTCCTCAACTACAAGGGGTCTGTTCATAAGTCGCGTATTCATATTCATAATGTATTCGCCTAAAAAGCCGAGGAAGAAAAGCTGCAGCGAACATAGGAAACTGAGAATAATGATAGTCGGGGCAGTGCCGCCGGGGAATCTGTCCCACCATATAAGCTTCATTATGAGGTAAACAATGCCTACCGCGAAGCTGCCAACGCCTGCGAGAAAGCCCACGAAAGTTGCAATGCGCAATCCGACCTTGGTGTAAGAGGTAAAGCTGAGCATAGCGGCATCGTAAAGAGTGTAAAAATTGTTGTGTGTTTTGCCGGCGCGGCGCTTGGCTTGTGTGTATTCAATATCCTTGCGTTTGTAGCCGAGTTCCGCCACAATGCCGCGCAAAAACGGCGACGGGTCTTTTAGGTCGCGCATTACATCAATAAAACTGCGGTCATAAAGTCCGAAGCCCGTGAAGTGTTCGATTTGCTCAACCTGCGACATTTTTTTAATAGCCTTGTAATAGCAGGTTCTGAAAAATCTGACGAGTTTGTTTTCCTCACTGCCGCTTTTTATGGCGCACACGATTTTGCAGCCGTTTTCCCACTCGGCAACAAATTTCGGAATCATATCGACCGGGTCCTGAAAATCGGCGGCAATAAGAATCACGCAGTCACCGGTAGCCTGCTGCATAGCGTAGTACGGCGAGTTGAACTGCCCGAAGTTCTTGGCGTTGAGAATCGCCTTTACCTTACTGTTGACTTTGCAGATTTCGCGTATGAGCACGCGCGTGTTGTCAGTAGAGCAGTTGTCAATAACCACGATTTCGTAGTCATACTGCGTGAGCTTTGAGGTTATTTCGTCCTCAATAGCCTTGCAGATCTGCACAATGTTTTCTTCTTCGTTATAGCAGGGCACAACCACGCTGATTTTTTTGTTATTCATAGATTTTCACCGTCAATCACAGCCTTTATGATTTCATCAGCCATTTTTTTGAGCATAGCCTCGCTCATGCCGGGGTAAACGCCTATCCAGAACGAGCTGCGCATCACGCGGTCGGTTTCGGTGAGGTCGCCTGCAACTCTGTACCCCTTGCCGCTTGCGCGCATCTCGTCAAAAACGGGCTGGCGCACGATGTTGCCGCTGAAAAGCATACGCGTTTGAATACCTGCATTTTCAAGATGCTCAACCACATCGTTTTTGTTCACACCGTCGCGGCAGGTAATCATAAACCCGAACCACGAGGGGTCGGCATTTTCGGTCGGTTCGGGCAAAATCAGCTTGTCCCGAACGCAGTCGAGCGCGTTTTTCAGAAATGCGAAATTCTGCTTGCGCTTTTCGACAAATTCGGGGAATTTTTCAAGCTGGGCGCAGCCGATGGCGGCCTGCATCTCGGTAGCCTTGAGGTTAAAGCCGAAATGGCTGTAAACATACTTGTGGTCGTAGCCGAGCGGCAGCTCGCCGTATTGGCGGTCGAAGCGGTGACCGCACAGATTATCTCTGCCGGAGGGGCAGGAGCAGTCGCGACCCCAGTCGCGCATAGAGCGCACGATTTTATGTAAAAGGGGATTATCGGTGTAAACCGCGCCGCCCTCACCCATAGTCATGTGGTGCGGAGGGTAAAAGCTCGAGGTGCCTATGTCACCCACGGTGCCGGTAAATCTTTTTATACCGTCAATGGTGTAGGTGCTGCCGAGCGCATCGCAGTTATCTTCAATAAGCCACAGGTTGTGCCTGTCGCAAAAATCCTTAACAG
This sequence comes from Acutalibacteraceae bacterium, assembly GCA_045616765.1. Taxonomy (GTDB): domain Bacteria; phylum Bacillota; class Clostridia; order Oscillospirales; family Acutalibacteraceae; genus DTU089. Next base: position 11,503 of record JAZLHL010000009.1, on the reverse strand, counting down.
CCGCAAGGTCAAAGGGGTTGCCGAGCGTGTGCGCAAGCATAACGGCTTTTGTTTTTTCGCTGTACGCATCTTCAAGCGCGGCAGTGTCAATATTATATTGCGGCACGGTAATGTCAACAAACACCGGCACCGCGCCGTATTGAATTATCGGCGTGATCGTCGTGGGGAAGCCTGCCGCAACGGTGATCACCTCGTCACCGCGGTTTATTCTGCGGTCTTTGAGGAGCGGCGAGGTAAGCGCCTGGAATGCAAGCAGATTTGCGCTTGAGCCGCTGTTGACGAGCGACACGAACTTAATGCCGAGGTATTCACCGAGCTTTTTTTCAAATTCGTCGCAATATCTGCCGGAGGTCAGCCAGAAGTCGAGTGCGGAATCAACAAGATTCTGCACCTCGCGCTCGTCGAATACTCTGCCGGCGTAGCTGATTCTGTCGCCGTCGCGGTATGGCGGTTTTTTCATAAATTTACGGTAGTATTCGGCAACAAGGTCAAGAATCTGACCGCGCGCCTCGCTCTGATTATCTGAAAGCATCATTTCAAAAACTCCTTGATTTGCGCCTGCATCACGGCTTGAATATCCTCGCCGCCGAGCCACGCTTTAGTCCATTCCACGGTTTTTTGCACGGCATTTTCCACGCTCCATACGGGCGCGTAGCCGAAGGTCTTTTTAATAAGCGAGGTGTCGAGCCGCAAAAACGCCGCTTCGTGCGGAGCGTTCTGCTCGCACACATTCACCCACATTAAGCCCTCGCCCCAATATTTGCAGAATAAATCGGCAAGCTCGCCGGTGGTGCGGCAGTCGCACTCGTCGGGGCCGACATTGTAAAATCCGCATTTCGTAAAATCCGCGTATTGTTCCGCCGCAATGGTGAGGTAGATTTTCAGCGGCTCGAGCACGTGCTGAAACGGGCGTGTGGAGTAGGGGTTTCTTATAATAATATCGGTATTCGCCTGCGCGGCGCGCACACAGTCGGGTATGAGCCTGTCCGCGGCAAAGTCGCCGCCGCCTATCACATTACCGGCACGCGCCGTAGATACGGCGATTTTCGCATCATTGAAAAATGATTTTATGTAGCTGTGTGTTACCAGCTCCGAGCACGATTTGCTGTTGGAGTACGGGTCGAAGCCGTCAAGCTTCATATTCTCGGTGAAAGCGGTGTTGAGGTCGGCGTTTTCATACACCTTGTCAGTGGTAACATTCAAAAAAGATTTCACCGAGCCGCAAAGGCGCACGCATTCGCACACATTCACAGTGCCCATAACATTTGTTTCGTATGTGTAACGCGGATTTTTGTAGCTTTCGCGCACAATGGGCTGCGCCGCAAGGTGAAATACGATTTCCGGCTGCTCGGCTTCAAAGACCGCATACAGCGCATCAAAATCGCGTATATCGCCGATATAAGATTTAACAAGCGAGCCGATGCCCGCAAGCTCAAAAAGCGACGGCTCGGTGGGCGGCTCGAGCGCATAACCCGAAACGACCGCGCCCGCATCCGCAAGCATTTTGCACAGCCACGCACCCTTGAAGCCGGTGTGACCGGTAATAAGCACGCGCTTGTTTTTGTAGAAATCAAGTAGCATAGTTTTCACCGAAATAGTTTATTTTTGTTTGTATGCCCAGAATCTGTTGATAATAAAATTCAGCGGCACGGTAATTACAAGATTTAATATCGGGGCTGCTGAAACTGCCAGAGCCTTTGGCGTAATCACTATATTGAGCTTCGCAAGCAAATCGCAGACCGGCTGCATAAATCTGCTTATATCAATTACATTCAGCCATAAAATCAGCAGTAATTCCGCAAGAAGAAGTCCGGTAAATGCATAGGAAGCATAAGTTTTAAGCAGTACCTTCCACCATACGCGTTTTTCTTTTCCGGCTTCCTGTTTGAATACAAAAATATTCTGCCATAAGTACGCATTCAATACGCTTACAATAAACCCGAACAGATTTGCTATGTGCACATTTGTCTTTAATACAAAATAACACAACATATATACGAGGTACGATACCATCGTATTTGACAAGCCTACGATTCCGAATTTTATAAACTGAACAATGCCGTTTCTTCTGTCGTTCATATTACCATAGCTTCCACTGAGCATTGCCGCTTTCCCACATATCTTCAAGCTGAATTTTTTCGCGCAGGGTATCCACGGGCTTCCAGAAGCCTTTGTGCAGGTAGGCGTTAAGCTGATTTTCGCTTGCGAGCTTTTCAAGCGGATACTTTTCAAGCACCTCGCTGTCGCCGCGCAGGTAATCGAAGATTTGCGGCTCAAATACCATAAATCCCGCATTCACAAGCGAGCCGTCCATATCCGCTTTTTCGCGGAACGAAAGCACATCGCCGTTTGCGCCTATATCAAGGCAGCCGAAACGCTGGCTTACGGAAACTGCGGTGATAGTCGCTATCTGCTTTTTCTCGTTGTGGTATTTTATCAGCTCGGGTATATTTACATCGGCAACGCCGTCGCCGTAGGTGAGCAGGAACGGCTCCTCGCCTATGTAATCCTTAATGCGCCTTACTCTGCCGCCGGTCATGGTGTCAAGCCCGGTATCCACCACGGTTACTTTCCACGGCTCGGCGTGCTCGGAGTGTATGGTAAGCTCGTTGCCCTTTGTGAAATCGAATGTAACATCGGAATTATGCAGAAAGTAGTTTGCAAAATATTCCTTAATGGCATACTGCTTGTAGCCCGCGCAGATAATAAAATCATTGTACCCGTAGTGCGAGTAGATTTTCATAATATGCCATAAAATGGGGTGATTGCCTATTTCCACCATCGGCTTCGGTTTATTCTGGCTTTCTTCACTTATGCGCGTGCCGTAGCCGCCGGCGAGTATTACGACCTTCATTTTATCAGCTCCGTGAATCATATTATCAGTTCAATTATTTTGCTTACAACAGTGTACCCCGTGGGTATTATGTAGAGTATGCCGACCGCGCCGCCGTATATCAGCGTAAACGCCACGCACATAACGGTGTAAACGAATATCGGTATTTTATCGTTGAATTTCTTTTCGAGCATCAGCAGTGCTATGCCGACCGCAAAACCGATGAATATGCTTGCAAGCAGAATATATGCCTGCGTGTGGCTGTAGCTCAGCACAATATCGTTCTTGCCGGCATTTACCTCTATGCCTATAAAGTTGCCGAGTATGCACACGGGCGTTACACTTTCGCCATTCACCGTGCAGTTCCATTTATCCTCATACCCGAGCGGAACGAATACGATATCGCCGTCATTTTTCGCAGTGGTGCTGAAGCGCACCGTATCGCCGTCAACGGTGTAGTCATTCTCCGGCAGCGAATCGCAAAGCTCACCGAGCTTTTGTAAATCCATTGTGTAAAGCAGGATATCATCGCCGCTGCCGTTTTCATCGTAAAACTTGATTTCAACATTTACGGTTTCATCTTTGAATGCGCCGAGCTCAAGAATATTGCCGTTTTCTTCTGTTGGGAAAATAATGTTTTCTTCGCTGATTGCAGAGTTGGTTATATCGGCAGAATTGCCGCTGAATATCGGCAAAGCCATACCGTTTATTGCTATGCTTGTAATAAATGCTTTTTCGTTTGTAAGGCGCATATACAGCGCTTTGTCGCCCTCGATTTTCAAACTGTAATTGCAGATGCAGCAATCGGCGGCAAATTTTACCGGGTACTTTTCGCCGTTTTCATCTTCTTCGTTTTTATAGAATTCTTTTTCTGTGTAAGTTTCGGTTGGTGTATCTGTAACTTGTGCGAAAAGCTTGTCGTTCCCTGTCAAACCATTGTATATTTCATTTTGGTATTCAAATGAATTCTCCGATTTTTCGAATTCAGTTTCGGTAATTGACTTGTCAAAGCACAATCCGAGGGGTAGTATGTACTTGTTGTTATAAAAATTCAAGCCGCTATGTTCATTTCGCTTTTCGTAAAGCATATCGTCAAGCTCGCATTTTGCAAAAGAATCGGTTATTCTTAAAAGCGCCTTGCCGAACTGTGTGCCGCCGCCATCATATTGAATTGTTACATTATGTGTAAAACCGAGCTTGTCTAATGACAAAAGACGTGTGTCACTTAATGTGTGAGTCCAGTTGGAAAGTGTTGCCACGTTTCCCCAGTAACCGTAATTAATAACTGCAGTTGCTTCTAGTGTGTTAATGCGTTTAAACTCGTCATTTCCATCAAAATAGCACCCTACGTCTAATGAGGTATTTATTTGTTCCCTAAAAATAGTATTGGTTGACTCATCGACTGTTCCCACTAAATAAAATGTATTTAAAAATGTAAATATTATTGCGATTGCCACAGAAATAAAATTGCGAATTCGTTTATATTTAATAATTTGCAGTAATGTATAAGTGGCAATGAGAATTATTGCAAATCGGCTATAAGGATAAAGGAAACTACCTGCTTGCATTTTTATTGCAGCATTTAATAAATTCAAGTTATTATCTAGTGCAAAATAAAAAACATCGGCATACGCAAGGATTCCGACTGAAAGGAAAATGCAGATCGCAAACGGCAAAAGGTTAAGTATATCCTTTTTGAAACTTACGCCCTTTGCATTGGCAAAATTGCTAAAATAATACCCGATTATAAGGCAGCAGAAAAATGCGACCATATACCCGTTGCGGTAGGGGAAATGCTGAAATGAGCCGCCGTGCCACAGTAAAAGGCTTGCATTGATAACACCCTCAACAACCAAAAATGCGAGCGCTACCGTAAAAAACAAGGTCGCCTTGCGAATGCTTTTATTCTTTACCGAGCGAACAAGCAGCAAAATGTAAAACGCTATGGCACAAGCAAAACCGAGGAACATAAGCACGGAAATTATGTCGATTTGCACAGGTGATTCAAGTATTTCTTTTATACCGTTAACTGAAACACTTCGACCCGTTATGCTGTCAAAATAGTAGTTACCCCTACCAAAACGCGCGCCGCCTGTAATACCGCAGAAATAACTGTAAACGGAATATGCGCTTGCAATAAGTGCGGCACCCGTGCCTGTGCCGAGGCAGTAAATATCGTGTTTGCGGTTTTTATTACTTTCTACGGTGAAAACATAAGTGCCGCCGAACACCACGAGCGATATTACCACAAACCACGCCATATAGGAGTTAAACATCAGCGTGTAGGTCAGCGCCAGAAAGTACGGGAGCTTGCTTTTGCCCTTAAACATATTCAGCGCGAATAATACAATCAGCGGGTAAAGCGCGACCGTATCGAGCCAGTCAATATTAGTGTAGTACATCAGGTTGTATCCGCAGAAAGTGTACATTACGGTTATAAGCAATGTGTAATAAGACGGGAGCTTCGGGAATATTTTGGTAAAGCTGTATGACGATGTAAAAGCAATGACCGCGAGCTTGAGTATAAGCAGAATGGAAACGCCGTTATAAATCCACTCACGCTTCAAAAGTAAAATGAATATATTGGTGGGGTAAAAAAGCTGTGTTAGCATACTTCTGCCGAAGCCGCAGGCTGTGGTGAAATCGTAAAACAAATTGCCGCCGTGAAAAGCATCCCACAAGTGAATATACGACGCCGGTACAACACCGTACTGCAAATCGTACTGTACTATGGTTCCGTCGCCAAACGGGAAAATCCCCTTAACGGCATATATAATCAAAAGCCATATTATGACTATTGCCGGGGCAATAAATATGACTTTATTCTTTTCTTTTTTTGTGTTTATTATATTAGTTGTTATTTTATTCATGGTTTAATAAATAGGCAAAAGCCCCTGCATTACAGGAGCTTTATGTTTCATCAGGGTTATATTCGTGGTCAGTTACATTGTTGGTTTCATCATAGCATTCGCTTCTGATGTAGTATTCGCCGTCAGATTCGCCCTTGGTAACATATATTTTTAATGTGTTACCTGCTATGGGGCAATACGGCATTTTTTGGAACATACCAAGCAATATTTCGCCTTCATCACTGAATACACTGCTGCAGTCGAGGCTTGCGTACCCGTCGCCGTCTGCATTGGTTTTTATTGTAATAGTGCCGTCTTGCATAGGTGAGTCAAGGCGAGACATACCGTAGTTATTCAGCTGCGAAACTATTTCGCGCTGGTTAGCAACGCAGGTTTTCTTTTTTGCATTTGCGGTTACAGCCGAATAAATGGGTACCGCAACGGCAACGAGAATTGCCATGATGACCACAACTATCATCAGTTCCACAAGTGTAAAACCGTGTTTGCTTTTAAAAAACTTAACCATAACATTTACCTTTTCGCAAAATAAATCTTTCACTAAAAAATCCCCGGTTTCCCGGGGATTTTTAATAGATCGCAACTTATAACTTAAGCACCGTATTCGTGATCATTGCCGAATGTGCAAGTAACGTCTACAGTTACACTACCAGCTGAATCACCGGTATCATTTGAACTAACCACGATTTCATAGTTTCCGCCTGCGGGGCAGTAAGGAACTACCTGGAACATCTTTTCGATTGTTTCTTTTGCAAGTGTTTTACCTGTGCCAGAAGCAGCCACAGCATTAACAGTACCAGCTTTAACATTATCACCAGTCTGAGTGATGCTGAATGTGAAATCATAATTAGTAGCATTGGACATTGCATAGTTGTTGATCTGAGAAACGATTTCTCTCATGTTAGCAATGCAAGTTTTCTTCTTTGCGTTAGCGGTAACTGCTGAGTAGATCGGAACTGCAACAGCAACGAGGATGGCCATGATAACTACAACGATCATGAGTTCGACGAGGGTGAAACCCTTTTTGCTCTTTAAAAATTTAAACATTTTAAAGAACTCCTTTCATACAAAATAGAATTTTTGCCCAAGTCCTTCCAAAAATGTAAAAAAATGTCATTTTCATCTGTCAATCGCTGCGCGCTTTACCCGGGCTTGACAACACTATGCAGCCCCTACAATTCATTCTTTCTTTACGCAATCAAAACCAAAATCTCAATTCATTTGTTGACTTTTTTTGCAGTAGATATTAAAATAATCGTATAATTCTCAAGGGGGCTGATTATGGCTGAATTCAAACCTTTTAAAGCGCTCAGGCCGCTGCCCGAATATGCGGCGCGTGTTGCGGCGCTGCCATACGATGTTATGAACAGTGCGGAAGCAAAGGTGATGGCAGAGGGCAATCCGTATTCATTTTTACATATTGACAAGGCTGAAATCGACCTGCCCGACGGCACCGACCTTTACAGCAGCGAGGTTTACCTGAAAGCCGCCGAAAATCTCAAAAAGCTTGAAGCTGACGGCATTATGGCAAACGATGATACGCCGTGCTTTTATATTTACCGCCAGATCATGAACGGCAGAGCGCAAACGGGCATTGTAGGCTGCGCTTCGGTTGACGATTACATTGAAAACCGCATAAAAAAGCACGAGCTTACCCGCGCCGATAAGGAGGAAGACCGCGTTCGCCATGTTGACACCTGCGATGCAAACACGGGTCCCATATTCCTCTGCTTTAACGCCGATGCCGAAATCAAGGGCATTATCAAAGAATGCTCGGCAGGCTCCCCTGCTTACGATTTTACCACCGCTGACGGCATACGGAACACCGTATGGGTCGTTAGCGACTCCGCGGTTTGCGCAAGGCTCAACGCCCTGTTCGAAAACAGCGGTGACTTTTACATTGCAGACGGTCACCACCGCTGCGCTTCGGCGGTACGCGTGGCTAAGATGCGACGCGAGCAGTTCCCCGACTTTGACGGCAGCGAGGAATTCAACAGTTTTCTTGCGGTACTCTTCCCTGCCGATGAGCTTGAAATAATGGACTATAACCGCGTTGTATATGACCTTAACGGCAACACGGAAAGTGAATTTATTGAAAAAATCAGCCGCTGCTTCAAGGTCGAGGATGCGCCCTGCGACGGTGCATTCAAGCCCGCAGAAAAGCACACATTCGGTATGTATATGGGCAAAAATTGGTATAAGCTCACCGCGCTTGACGGCACATTTAACGCCGCCGACCCCGTGGAGCAGCTCGATGTTTCGATTTTGCAGAAAAATCTGCTTACCCCCGTGCTTAATATCGGCGACCCGCGCACCGACAAGCGCATAGATTTTATAGGCGGTATTCGCGGTCTCAACGAGCTTGAAAGACTTGTTGACGGCGGCAAAGCGGTTGCATTTTCAATGTTCCCCACCACGCTCGAGGACCTTATGAGCATTGCCGATGCCGGCAAAATCATGCCGCCGAAATCGACATGGTTTGAGCCGAAGCTTTTAAGCGGCTTATTTATTCACAAGCTTGAAACCAAATAAAACAACGGCTTTACGGTTGAAATGTTCAAAATACCGTAAAGCTTTTGTTTTGCGGTGTTGACCTGTGCATCCGTCACCTGAATATTTAATAAAAAATTCATATATTTTGTACTTGAATATATAAAACTTATGTGTTAGACTAATGCTCAATAAATTCGATATATGAAAGGAAACACAATGACTACCGAGCAAAAACATTCACACATCAACGCAAATGACCGCCGTGTCAAAAGAACGAAAAAAGCTCTGCGCGAATCACTTTTTAAGCTGCTTAACGAAAAAAGCATTAACCAGATTTCCGTTACGGAGCTTACAGAGCTTGCAGACATTAACCGCGCAACATTCTATTTTTACTATGCGGACATAATAGATATGTTGGAGCAAATTCAGAATGAGGTTTATGCAGACTTTGAACAACTCATAAAGGATGCCGGCAATGTTTCGGCTACAGAGGATGATATGATCGGCTACCTCAAAAACATACTGCTTTACATCAAAAAAGACCCGATTATGTGCCGCTTTGTGCTTGAAAATGATGTCAACCACAATCTGCAAAGGAAAATTCAGGCTCTTATGATTTCGGTCATACCGAATTCCGAAGCCGTCTACCCTGCTGACAAGCCCGCACACTATGCAACGAAATATGCACTCAACGGCATTATAGGCTGCATTATCGCCTGGCTCACCGAGAGTATGATCACCGATGTTGACGAGCTTGCTAAGTTTATGGCGAGTATATATCTGCACGGCTCTATAAAAACACTTGTAAACTAAATACGGGGCTGTCACATTCAGCGCAGAAAAAACGGTTATGAAAAGTCTGACTTTTCATAACCGTAATTTTTCGGGTATTTTATTCGACCGATTTAAGTGATTCGACCATACTTATTTTTTTGAGGTTGAAGTGCATTATGATATTTACCACAACCGCAAACAGAAGCGTGATACCGCCGGAAATGAGGTAATACTGCCAGTCAATAACCGTGCTGAATGTGAGCGTATCAATATCTATGGCATTTATTATTGAGAGGAAAAGCGGTACGCCCAGTCCAATGCCGAGCAGTATGCCAAACAGTGTGAGAATAACATTTTCGCGGTAGATATATGCCGAAACCTCGCCGTTGTAGAAACCGAGCACCTTAAGTGTTGCAAGCTCCTTTACTCGCTCATTGATATTAATATTGTTGAGCGTGTAAAGCACAACCACCGCAAGCAGCATCGCGCAGGCAACGAAGATGTAAATAATAAGGTTAAGGGTATTTACTATATTATTGAAGTTATCAATAATGACGGATGTAAATACGGTACCGTTTACGCCGGCAATACCGTTAACCGTCTGTTCAAGCGCCACTCTGCCGTCTCGGTCAATACCGTCGCCGATTTTGCAGAACAGATAGTTATAGGTGGGGATGTCGCCCGTCATTTGCTGATAGCAATACGGCGTTAAGTAAACATAATGGAATGTATAGTTGTCGGCAATGCCGGTCACAGGCACCTCGTATGTTACTTCCTTGGAGCCCTCGGTCCAGGTGAGCTTAACGGTATCGCCTATTTCGGTCTTCGTCTTCTTCGCAAACTTTTTGGTGATGACCGCGCCCTCATCGGTAAACGGCACCGCCTGTTTGCCGCTGTTGATATTTACGAAGTCCCTTATAACATTCGGGTCTTCGGGGACGAGCACATCAACTTCCATTTCCTTATCGCTTCTGTCGGAGCTGCCGGTGCAGACCTTGAGGTAACCGAGCATAGACTGCTCAATGCCTTCGACAGAATTGACGGAAGAAACGATGTTGCTGTTTTTGTAAGAAACCTGCGGATCTTTGAGAACGACTTGCAAATCATATTTTGCGACGCCGTTTTCTTCGCCGTACTGATTATCGATAACCGCACCTATTGAGCCGGAGAAGCCGAAGCCCGAAAGCAACAGAGCCGTACAACCCGCAATACCGAGAACGGTAACAATAAAGCGTTTTTTGTTCCTGAAAAGATTTCTGACGGTGACCTTTGAGGTGAAGCTGAGGTTGGACCACAGAAAACCGACTTTTTCGAGAGCGACACGCTTACCGTCCTTGGGGGGCTTGGGTCTCATAAGCACCGCGGGAACGGATTTGAGATCCTTGCGGCAGGCAATATAGGTGGCAAGAAGCGTAAGACCGACCGAAAGCAATAAGCCCAATACGATGTAGACGGGCATATAATGAATTACCGTTGCGGGCATTTCGTACATGATATTCCACGCGGCGGCTATTGCCACCGGCAGCGCCCAGAAGCCGAGCGCTATGCCTATTACCGCACCTATGGAGCTTGCTATGCCCGCATAGAAAAGGTACTTGGCGGAAATCATACCGTTGGTGTAGCCGAGGGCTTTGAGTGTGCCGAGCTGCGTTCTTTCCTCATCGACCATACGGGTCATGGTGGTGAGGCACACCAGAGTGGAAACAATAAAGAAGAATGTGGGGAATATGTACGAAAAGCGTTCCATATTTGCGGTCGCTTCGCCGTAGCCGGTGTAACCCGGGCTGTCATCGCGGTCATACACAAGCCAGCCGACATTATCACTGATATTTTCAAGCAGTGTAACGCCCTTGTTATACTCCGTTCTTGCAACGCCGATACCGGCACCCGCTTCGCGCTCTGCCTTTGCATACTTTTTTTCAGCATCGGCGATAATGGCTTTTATATTCTGCAGCTGCGTCATCTTCTGCGCTATCTGCGCTTGGGCGAGCGTATACTCGGTCTGCGCCTGCAAGGCACCGAATTGCAGCTTATCGCCGCTGGCATCAATTTTTTCCTTAAATTCCGCAAGCGCTTTTTCCGCTTGTGAAAGCTGAACATCGGCGGCATCGAGCTGCTCCTTTGCGCTTCTTAACTGCGCATCGGCTTCATCCCACTGCGTTTTTTTAAGGTTATATTCTATCTGCCCGGCATCACGCTGCTCGATAGCGGCGGCAAGCTCTGCCTTATACTGTTCAAGCAGCTCGTCGACCTCCACAATGGCATCCGCCGCCATACCCTGCGCGGTAAGGTTTGATGCCGAGCGCAGAGTCTTCGCAAGCTCGGGATTGGTCTGCTCTAATCTTTCCGCCATTTTGTCAAGGTCAAGATCCTGCTGAGAAACATCCTGATTCTGTTTGAGCGAGAGAAGTGTTGATTCGGTACTGTCTATAAGAACGGTAGTAGCGGCAATTTCCGCATTGGCTATAACAAGCTTTGTATTCGCTTCATCAAGCTGCTCTTTTGCAAGGTCAGCCTCGGTGCGGCGCTTGTTATA
>JAZLHL010000008.1:0-23875 GCA_045616765.1 Acutalibacteraceae bacterium | reverse complement strand
ATTTTCCACAAAAGAGGGCGTTATCGCCATGGCGGATGCTATGGAGGAAAACCGCTTTCCGTGGGATGCCGTAATCACAGAGGGGTGGGGCACATTCAATAAAACGCGGTGGGATGAGCTTAAAGAGGTCAGCGAAAATATCCACGCGCGCGGCAAAAAAATGATGGTGTATGAGCAGTGCGGCAAATACCCGGACAACGCCGAGGAGTATTTTCTGCTCGGTGACGAATATGCCGTGCAGTCGACCGAGGGCACATTATTAAGGCAGACGCGTTCAATGAATCTGCTTGATAATTTTCACCGCAAAAAGATGCGCTGCCTTGATTTGACTAACCCCGAAAGTATAGAGAAATGGGAGAAAATATGGGGAGTGCTTATGAACGATGTCGGTGTTGACGGCGCCAAAATCGACTTTTGCGAGCAGTTCCCCGATAAGGATATCATCAAATTCAATGACGGCAGAGCACCCTTTGCCGCTCACCATTGGTTTCCCACATACTACAACACTCTGCGTTACCGTCATTTTAATCAACTCGCAGACGGCGGTATGGTGTTTGCACGCGGCGGCGGCATAGGTGCACAGCGTTTTCCGTTTGTGTGGGCGGGCGACCAGCGGCGCGAATTCTTCTTTCTGCGAGCCGTTTTGAAAGCGGCACTTTCGACCGGACTTTCCGGCGTGCCGTTCATAAGCTGGGATATGGCGGGCTACCGCCCCGCGTGGAATGTTTACGATAAAATCCACGAGGATAAAGTCTTTATACGCGGTGTTGAATTTACCGCTTTTTCGGCAAATATTCAAACTCACGGCAGTGTGAAACGCCCGTATGATTTCGATGAGCATACACGCTCGGTCTACCGCGCTTACGCAAATATTCACGATGCGCTGCGTCCGTATATAAAGGAGCAGGCGGTAATATCGTGCAAAACCGGTCTGCCGATGTTACGGCATCTGTTTTTGTGTGACACCGCAGATAAAAACACCTACGGCATTGAGGATGAATACACTTTAGGCGGCGGGCTGCTTGTTGCGCCCGTGCTCACAAGGGGTATGCACCGCGATATTTACCTGCCGAAAGGTGAATGGACGGATATTTTTACAGGCAAAAAATATTCGGGCGGCACGCTCATAAAAAAATACAGCGCACCGCTTGAAATAATACCCGTATTCAAAAGAGCGGATTGCGGCGAAGTGCTCGAAAACTGCCTTGCCGATGCCGGGAAATACATAGAAGAGCTCAACAAATTTAACGGGAGGAAAAAATGATGAAAAAATTCACCGCATTTGCAGTTTCGCTGCTGCTTATGCTTTCGGTATTTGCGGTTACCGCTTCGGCGGCGCAGGCAAAGCTGTCGGAAAGCGCAACCGTGATAATGCCGAAAGATGCTTCCGCTACCGAAAAATACGCGGCACAGACCCTGCAGAAATATTTTGAGCAGGTTACGGGCGTAAAGTGCGCCATCGCGGACGATACCGCAGCCGTCGGCGGCTTTACATTCCTTGTGGGCAAAACCGCGCTCACAAAAACCGATGTTGCGGGACTTGCCGACGGCAGTTACCGCATAGTGCGCTCCGGCGATACCGTTGAAATCATCGGTGCGGGCAACCGCGGCACGATTTACGGTGTTTACGGTTTTCTCGACAAGGTGCTCGGCTGCCGCATTTTCACCGCCGAGGAGGGACTTGTCTGCACAAAAACCGAGTTTTCGATTCCCGAAGACCTCAATATAGAATACAATACATATTTCGAATACACCGATACCGACTGGCACAGCCCGCGCGACCCCGCATACTCGAACGCGAACGGACTTTCGGGCGGCGTTTACAGAAGCATTGACGGCGAAATGGGCGGTACGGTGTCGTATCTCGGCTCGTTCTGCCACACGCTCACAAATACATTCTGCGCCGAGGAAAAATACTTTGCCGAGCATCCCGAATACTTTGCGCTGCACAACGGCGTAAGAGATCCCGACCAGCTCTGCCTTACAAACGAAGATGTTTACAATGTTGTTCTCGGTGAAGTGCTTGACCTGCTTAAAGAAAAGCACGATCCCGCCGCGGCATTGCAGATTATTTCGCTCACGCAGGATGATAACGAGGATTTCTGCGAATGTAAAAACTGCAAGGCACTTGACGATGCCAACAACTCACACGCCGGCACTATGATAACCTTTGTAAACAAAATCGCAAAGGCGGTAAAGGCGCAAGGGTATGACAATGTTGCCATTGATACGTTCGCTTACCGCTACACGCGCACCACACCCACAAATGTTATACCCGAGCCGAATGTTATAGTAAGGCTCTGCACCATTGAGTGCTGCTTTTCACACGCGCTTGACGATGCCGCCTGCCTGCAGAATGCGGTGCTTATGCAGGACCTGATAAACTGGAACGCCATCTGCAACAGACTTTATATATGGGATTACACCACAAACTATGCGCACACGCTCGGCATTTTCCCGGATTTCGGCGTGCTGCAGAAGAATGCCCGGATATTCTATGAGCACGGCGTTAAGGGCATTTACGAGGAGGGCAACTATTATGTTGACTCCTGCAATACCGAGTTCGGTGAATTGAGAGCCTACCTCATTTCACGCGTGCTGCAGGACCCCTACTGCGATTACAGCGAAGAAATGAACCTCTTCCTTGCCGATTTCTACGGCGCGGGCTGGCAGAATATAAGGGAATTTATTGATATAATCACCGAAAACAGCACAAAGAATCATGTGGAGATCTATTCTTCAATGAAAGATTCGCTTACACTCAACGACGATGAAATCGCAAAGTGCGATGAGCTTTGGGTGAAAGCCGCAGAGCTTTGCGAAAACGAAAATCAGCTCAATAATATCAAACGCAGCGAAATAAGCTGGCGTTTTTGGAAAGCGAGCGTCGGCAAGGGCGAATTCGCGGGCCTTGCAATAGATGCGAAAAAAGCACTTGTGAACGATATTGCGGCTTCCGGCGCAACAATGCACAGCGAGGGCAGCGACGGCGTTGAGCCCGCACCGCTTTACTGGACGGGTACCGCCGATGAATGGTACGGCGGCGCATCCTCAAACCCCGCAATAAAATTCATTTATTATGCGGCGTGGGGAATCTTTGCGATAACGCTCGTGTTTGCGCTTATTGCATTCATCAGGGCGATAAAGCTTAAAAAATACATTTACCTTGTACCGTTCCCGCTGCTTGCGGCAAGCAGTGAAATATTTATGTGGAACAAGCGCGCATATATCGGCTGGCGCGATTTCTTCGGACTTGCATTCACCACGGTATTCTGCGTGCTGCTGTTCGCGTTTATGTATTTCCTTTCGGCAAAAGCGAAAGGCAAAAGCGTAAAAAAGTGCTTAGTTACCGCAATCACAGGCGCGGTGGTGTTCATAACGCTTTACGAGCTTACGCTTTCCATAATAAATGTAACGCTTTTCAACTGCACGGCAAATAATCTCGCATTCGCCACCGCCGCACTGATAAGCTCGGTGATACTCATCATACCGGTGTGCGGGATGCAGAAAAATATAAGGAAAAAATAAACGAATGGGGCTGTCGTTCGACAGCCCCTGATTTTTCACAGTTTATTCTGCAACGGAACAGGTTTAATGTCTCTGCTCCGACAATTGTAAAACATTTACAACTATTATATGCACGCGCATTTATGGTTGTGTCTTTCATATTATTTCCGCTATTTCCGCGCGTGTTGCGGTGCCGGTCATACCGAGCTTATGCACGGTTACGCACGAGGCGGCATTTGCGTAAACCGCCGCTTCTGCGAGTGCTTTGCCGGCGGCGGTGAACGCCGCCACAGCCGAAAGGAATGTGTCGCCCGCGCCGCAAATATCGGTCTCGCCGCTTAATTTCCTGTTAGCTTCAATGTGTGCTGCCTTGCCGTTTTCAAAAATCACGCAGCCGTCTGCACCGCAGGTAACAATGGCGGGTCTGCCCGTCTTATTGCTTAAAATTTCAGCGCATTTCACGGGGTCGTTTTCGCCCGTGGCGCGTGCGGCTTCAATATCGTTCGGCTTGACCGTAACATTTTCATAAAGCCCTATTCTGTCGCGGCTGTCAACGATTATTTTAAGCCCGTCTTTGCCGAGCTCGCAGATTTTTGTGCGCACCGCATCGGTGATGCAGCCGTATTTCATCTGGTCGCAAACACAGAGCACATCTACTTTATCTTTGATTTCGTCGAGTGCCGCAAGCACCTTTTTTTCACTTTCGGCGTCAAGGGGAGTGCGCGCCTCAAAATCTATGCGCGCATCCTCGGTGCATTCGCCGCTGTAACCGAAGCGGTTCGGTTTAATATAGGTATTGGTAAATCTTTCGGGCACGGTTATCATATACTCGGTGTTCACGCCTGCTTTTTCAAGTTCCGTGAGCATCGCTTTGCCGCGCCAGTCGCTGCCTGCAACACCCACGGCATATACCTTTTCCAATTCAAGCGCGGTGAGGTTGTTTGCAACATTGCCCGCGCCGCCGGGCGACATCTTTTCGCGCACAACGGGCAGGGGGTAGTGTGCCGTTTCGCGCGAAAGCTCGCTTTTCGTCATATCGGCATACCAGTAAATATCAAGGCAGAAATCGCCTATAACGCCTATTCTTACACTGTCAAGTTCGCTGAACATTTTATTTACCCCACTTTTCGCAGATTTTTTCATAGAGTGCGGGAATGGTCTGCTGATGGTCGCCCACAAAGTGCCATCCGAGACCGCCGCGGCTTACGGGACGGTTGACTATGTTCTTGCGCGGGCGGTAGTAGTAATTCGGGTCATCGTAGCCTATGTTGGTGCGGTAGTCGCCCAAATCAATAAGGTCAAAGTTTGCGGTCGTGATTTTGAATGTGTCGTAGCCGAGGTTGCGGGAAATGGAAAGCGCTTTCAGGAATACCTCGGGGCCTATAACGCCGCTGCCGAAATTCATATAAACACCGCCGCCGAGCTGCGAAACGCTGTAACACATACGGTGAAAATCAACACCGCTCGTTTTGCCGATCGCTTCAAAATCAACAATGGGGTGCTGGTGGATAATATCGGTGCCGAGTGCAATATGATAGGTGGCAGTTACGCCGAGCTTGTAGGCTTGATAGAAAATGCAGTCGTCTTTATACGGGAAGCGCTCGGGGTGTTCGTCAACATAAACCGCAAGAGCTTCGCCGTAGCCCATACCTTTTTTTGCGCCTGCCTGCAAGGCTTCGTTCATCCATCTGCCGGTTTCCTCCCACATACCGAAGGAGCCGTCTTCAATGGCGGTGGGCACGTGCTCGCTCGTGCCGCCGAGATACGCAAGCTCAAAATCGTGAATACTGCACGCGCCGTTGCCGCTTATGTGGGTGATTATACCCATTTTCATAAGATCGATTATGTAGCGCGAAAGTGAATTTTTTATAACGTGTGCGCCCTGCGACCAGATTACCGGTCTGCCGTTTTTGCGCGCTTCGATGATTCTGTCGGCAAGTGTGTCAAAATCCTCGCCGCCGTTCCATTCGGGGTAAGAGTCAACACCGGGGTTTTTGAGCGTGTCTATGGTAACGAGGTTGCGGCGTTCAGTTGCCGAGTAGGTAGTGATTTTACCGAAATCAAGTGCTTTGTATTCCATTATATATAACCTCCGTCAATAACCGAGAAATTCAAAAAGACCGTCTTTGTTAAGAAAATCGCCGACTATTATATCCGCGCCGGCTTTTATAAGGCGGTCGCGCTTTGTCATATCAACGCCGCGGCGTTCCTTTTCGTTGCTTGCAAGTCCTATGGCGCGTGCGCCCGCCGCCTTGCCGAGCGCGATTTCCACCTTGCCGTCGCCGCACACGCAAAGCTCATCGCCGTGCAGACCGTTTTCATCAATAAGGCGTTTTATGACGGCTTCCTTGGAGCAGCTTTTTTCCCTTAACGGAGCGCCTTTGATTTCATCGAAGCAGCCTATTACGCCGAGAGCAGTCGCCTCGTTCACCACATCGGGATGGTCGGTACCGCTCGCAACATATATTTTAATGCCTTTTTCATTGAGTGCATTTAAAAATTCCACTGCTCCCGCCATAAGAAAATCATCCGCAGAAAATTCGCCGCTTTTTATTGCCGCGAGTTTTCTTTTTATATCTTTCATAAGGCGGTCGTTGTATTCATCCTTATATTCCCATATATCGAGCGCTTTTCTGCCCTGCTTTTCGACCTCGGCTTTGAGCCATTCCATCTGCAGAGCGGTCTGTATGCCGGTGGATTCGTCTATGTAGGCATCAACCTTTGCTTTGAGCTCGGCTTCGGCAAGAGAACCGTCATCGAGCACTTCGCAGAAAAGGGGACCCATAACCTTTTCCCAGCCGCAGCGCAGGGTGGAAACGGTGCCGTCAAAATCAAACAGCATTGCCCTGACAGGTGTGTGTGAATAAGAACTGTTTATAATTTCCATTGATTGTACCTCATAAAAGCCTTAAAATTTATTATTGTTCGCTGCTGTTATTATTATATCATCGGCAATCTGAAAATCAATACATATTTATTTATACATAATAACAAGGAACGCGTAAAAATGCACCATTGTTTTTTTTTTTTTTTGAGAGGATTGTGCAAAATGCCGAAAATGTGATTAAAGGTTGACATTACCGTAACCAAAGCGTACAATGGAAAATGTATATTTACGCTGGTAAGTGCACGGAAAAACAGATGTTTACTTGCGTTTTGCGCGGAATTTGCAAGTTTTACGAATTTTTCGTTCGTAGCGAGCATTTTCGATTTGGTTATTTTAACCAAAACGCAATTACGAGGTCAGTCGGCATCTGCGAGCACCGCGGCAAATGGTGCGCAAGTGTATTTTACCGGCAAACGGGTCAGCGTATCCCGATACAAATAATCAGGTCGAAAGGAAGAATGACAATGAAAAAATCACGCAAAGTTTTGTCGGTGCTGCTGTCATTGCTGCTTGTGGTCACAAGCATACCGTTCGTTGTAGTCGCAACGGCGGAAGAAGGCTATGAAGTCAGCGCAAGCGACAGCGGCTCTGTGGAAATTGAGGGTACTGCTCTCAAATGGACACAGAAGCTCACCTATGCGGGCGAGGGATTATTTAACCTTAATCTCACTGCCACGGCGAATTCAAACACAATGTTTGAAAGTGTGGTTCGCAGCAAGGTTGAAAACAACTATTTTGTAGCCAATAATGCAGGCTATTACCTTGTAGAGCTGTGGGGCGGCGCAGGTGCAGAGGGCGAAAGCACCGGCGGCAGCGGTTCACAGGGCGGTAACGGCGGCGACGCAGGCTATGTTTACGGTTATATTTACCTCAACGAAGGTGATATACTCTATTCATCCATAGGCGGTCAGGGCAAGCAGGTCGCAAAGAGCGACCCCGGCGACAGCGCAGCCAACGAGGGCGGCGTTCACGGCGACACCGGCTCATATAAAGTCGGCGGCGGCGGCGGTTACAGCGCGCTGTACCTTTTCAGCGCAGACGAAAAGGATTCATTTGAAAGTAAGTATGTTAATGCCGATGGTACAATGAATCCCGTAAATGAAGAAGACAGAACCACCCGTTATATTATGATCGCAGGCGGCGGCGGTGGCGGCGGTACCTCCAACTCGCTCATCCACAACCGCAGATCACTTCTGCCCACAAGGCAGACCGGCACTGCGGACGGCGGTAACGGCGGTACCATGACTTCTCCCTCCGGCAAAATCACCACGGGCGTACCCGGTACCTTCTATGCAGGCTCCGACGGTAAGTCAAGCGGTAAGAATACCGATTATGTCGGCATGGGCGGTACCAACGTTCCCGGCGAAATCACCGAAACAGCCAATAACCTTATGGGTGCTATTCTCGAGTTCTTCGGTGTTGATTCCTCAAAATCAGCTCAGCCTAACGACTGGACCGGTTTGTATAACACAGATAAAGAGGGCGGCTACGGCGGCGACGGCAACCTTCGCGGCGGCGGAGGCGGCGCAGGCTTCGCAGGCGGCTCGGGCGGTCTTATGCCCAACTACGGCAGCGTAAATGCTTACTATGTAGGCGGTGGCGGCGGCGGCTCGTCATTCGTTGCCGATACGGTCAACACAAACCTTACGGAAGATATGCAGGCAAGACTTGTCGGCAGCAACTACTCAGACCAGGGCGGTCAGAGTGCCGTTACCTACCTCGGTGAAGCAGTCGTTGAAGAAGACGGCTTTGATTTTACACACCTTAATAATGTATCGTTCACAGGCACACTCAGTCAGTATTTTAATATTGTAAGCGTTAAGAGTGTAGATGACAACGGTGCAGATAACGGTACTGTAAACTTTGATGAAAGCAGCTTCACCGTTTCCGGTGCAAATGTGCTCAATGAGGAAGCTGCCTTCAGCGGCAATAAACTCAGCATTGACATTACACTTACTCCCTGCGAGGCTTTTGCGGGCGGTAACGGCGTTCCCGTAATCGGCGATATCGTATTCACCGACAGCGTTGACGGCTCCAAAACTCTTGCCGCAGCAGATTCCGTAAAGTATGCAAACGTTCCTCTTTCCGAAGACCTGTTTGCACTTCAAGGCAAATCATTCGTTATCTCCGAGCCCACATTGTTTGAGATTGCGGATTTATACACTGATGACCTTGCCGGTTTAAGAGATAATATTTCTTCTGAATTTGTCTTCGACTTTATTGATTCGATTTCCGAAATATCGGTTTATGACGGTGCTGCTGCCATCAGCGGCAGCGTAAATGTTGCAGCTTCCAAGGAATTCGGTCTTAAAATGACCGTGACCCCCAAGGACGGCACACCCGCAGTTGTAGGTCCCGTTCAGGCGGCTAAGACTTACGAAGGTGTTACTCAGATATCCGCGGTCGAACCCGGTTCAGTCATTTTGGGCGATGCTGCCGGTAAGGTTGCAAAAACGCTTGAATACAAAGAGGGCAACTATATTTATTCTCTCGAATTCAAAGATATGGTTGCCGTGGCTGATTATGTAGCAACCGATTATACCGGTAAGCAGTCACAAAAATCAACAGAAACCACCACAACCTACACAGCACCGTTCACCGGTTGGTATGCACTCCAGGCTTGGGGCGCATGCGGCGGTATCGGCGGTAAGGGCGGCAACGGTACACAGAACGGCGGCAAAGGCGGTACGGGCGGTTACCTTGCAGCATATGTTCACCTTAATGCAGGCGATGTGCTTACCCTCACCAACGGTGCAAACGGTACTCAGGGTGCTCAGGCAAGCAGTATTACCGACACGGGCGATGCCGGTTCTGTCGGCGCCTATTCCGCAATTCAGAAGGGCGACGACTACCTCATCATCGCCGGCGGCGGTGGCGGCGGTGCAGGCTATGCATTGTTCGGATCCAACAACGCAGGCGGCTCGGTCGACAACTCGGCTCTCCCGAACTCGATTCTGGGCAACCTCAGCCAGTATAACGGTCAGCCGAACTCCAACTACCATAATGCAGGCTCCGGCGGTAAAAACTTCCGCAGCACGGACTGTTATGCAGCTCTCCCCGAAACAGTAAGTATTCAGAGCGATTTTACACCCGCACAGGGCGATATGACCGTTCCCAACGATAATAATGCCGCGCACGGCGGTGCAACAAAGGTTACACCCGTCAGCGCAGACATCAAAGAGAACGAAAAAGTTTCCAATTTCTATAACATCAGCGTAAGCGGCACGGTTTCAAAGTATTTTGATATTGCAAACAGTTCGGTCGCGGTTACCTATAACGGCACACCCGTAAAGAGCTTTGTACTCGATACCGCTCCGGCAGCAAACGGCGGCACGACCTGCACGGTAAGCAACATTAGAATTGATGTTGCCGACCGCGTAAATGCAGACAAAACCGTTCCGGCAAACGGCGATATAGTAATCTTCGTTGCAGCTGCTCCCAAGGCAGGCTTCCTCGGCGGTAACGATATACTTGCACTCACCGAAATGAAGATATTGCGTGATGCAGGCACCGCACAGGAAGGCAGCTCCGATGTTGCCGCACAGGATATTACCGATTATGTAAATGTTGCTATTGATACCGACCTCACAGATTGCGTTGTTACCGAGGATAAGACGGTGATCTGCGGCGAAGCCGTAAATTATACCGATCTTTACAATGTAAACTACACACTGCCCTCCGGTGAGGATTCCTGGAAAGCCGATTTCGTTGACCTCGTTGTCACTCCCGACTCCGGCTCTTTCGCTCCCACCGAAAATACCGTAGTTCCCGTTAAGCTTTCGGTAGCTCCCAAGGCTGCTGCCGAAAAGGCAAAGACGGCTGCAAGCGTAAATGCAGTCGAATACACCGCACTTGCAAATGTTACGGTCAAATATACAGTTGCCGACAACAGCGATGTTGTTGATATCGACGGCGACAGCACCGTAGTATGCGGCAACGATTACAACGCGGTTCTCAAACCCGCAAGCGGTTACATTCTCCCCGAAACCATTACGGTCAAAGCGGGCGAGGATACTCTCGCGGCAGACACAGATTACACTTATGATAATGCTACGGGCGCTCTGGTTATAAATGCGGCTGCCATCAGCGGCAATGTAAACATTGAAATCACCCCCATAGCTAAGACCTATACTATCAAATTCATCGATACCGATGCAGCTGTTCCCGGCGCAGCTATGGCTCCCGTAATAGAAGACGAATTTATGACCGGCGCAGCGCTTGCAGATATTATCTCGCAGGCGGAAAGCTATGCCGCAGGTAAGGCCGCTAAGGAAGGCTACCACTTTGAGTGGGATGAAATCCCCGCTGAGATGCCCGGCAACGACCTTATGATTTTCGGTGATTACGAGCCTAACAGATACACTCTTACCATTCACTATGTTGACGGCGAGGGCACTCCCGTTGCCGACGATTATGTTGCCGATACCTGGTACGGCAGCGAATACAAGGTTATTTCTCCCGAGGTCGGCGACCTTGTTCCCGACAATGTACTTGTAAGCGGCACCATAGGCGATATGGACACCGAAATCACCGTTCATTATGCCTATAAGCCCTACACACTTTCAATATTCTACCTGTACAGCCCCGACAATACCGACGATACCGCAAGCACCAGAGCTGCGGCTGATTACTCAGCAGTTTACGGCGACGGTGAAGGCTTCGAGAAAGTTTCGCCCGCAGTTGACGGCTACACCGCATCTGTTGATACCGTAACAGGCACTATGGATGCAGACGCCGAAGTATTCTATGTTTACTACACTCAGAACGAGTACACCGTAACCTACAATGCAGGCGAAGGCGCAACCGTTACGCCCGCAACACAGAAGGTTCTTTACAACGATGTTTACGGCTATGATGCAGAAGCCGGCGAATACGGCACTCTGCCCACAGCACTTAAGGTCGGCTACAAGTTCGACGGCTGGTACAAAGACCTTAATGATGAAAACACCCTTGTAAGCTCAGACACTGTATATGATGTTTTAGGCGATACCGAGCTTTATGCAAAGTACACCATTGAACAGCATACAATAAATATCCTCTACCTTTACACCGAGGACGGCAGCGAGGCTGCTTCTCCCGTTAAGGTAACTCTCGATTACGGAACACCTTACTCATACACCACTCCGCACATCACCGGCTACTCGGTAGATAAGGAAGTTGTTGAAGGCACCGTAGGCAATGTAAACGAACTCATCTATGTTCACTATGACCTTATAGTTCATACCATGGAAGAACTCGAGGCTGCTATTGCCGCCGCAAAGGAACTCAAAGAGGATGATTACACCGGTTCCACCTGGGCAGACCTCATCGAAGCAGTTGAAAACGGCGAAGATGTTGTCGAAAAAGGCGACGCCGCTACCGTAAAAGAGATTTCAATCGCCACCGAAGCGATCCTCGAAGCTATGGAAGACCTTATCGACAGAAGCGAGCTTAAGGATGCTATCGACGAGGCAGAGGCTATGCAGAACGAGGACGATTACAAGAACCTCACCGATGCCGAGAAGAAGGTACTTCAGGATGCTATCGACGCTGCAAAAGAGGTTTATAATGATCCCGATGCGACCGAGGAAGAGATAGCACAGGCTATTGAAAATCTTAAAGATGCCATCACCGATACCCGTGCTGCAGAGCTT
The DNA here is from genome assembly GCA_045616765.1 of Acutalibacteraceae bacterium. GTDB lineage: Bacteria > Bacillota > Clostridia > Oscillospirales > Acutalibacteraceae > DTU089. Next base: position 11,848 of record JAZLHL010000008.1, on the reverse strand, counting down.
GAAGATAAGCTCAGCGACGGCGAAGACCTTGCAGACGATGTTAAGGATGATCCCAATATTCCGCAGGAAGATAAGGATGCTCTCGATGAAGCCATAGAGAAAGCCAAGGAAGTTCTTGAAAAAGATCCTCCCGCTACTCAGGAAGAAATCGAGGAAGCTCTTGAAGAACTGCAGGAGGCTATCGACCAGGTCAAGAAGGATGAACTTGACGACCTTCTTGACGATGCCGATGATATTAAGGACGATCCCGCTTATGAAGATGTGGATCAGGATAAGAAGGACGCTCTTGATGACGCCATAGAAAAGGCCGAGGAAGTTCTCGGTAAGACCGATCCCGCAGCCACCGAGGAAGAGATCCAGGAAGCTATTGACGAGCTGCAGGAAGCTATCAACGATGTTCTTAAGGATGAACTCGATGACCTTCTTGACGATGCCGACGATATTCAGAAAGAGCCCGAATACGGGGATGTTGACCCCGACCTGAAGGATGCTCTTGATGAAGCCAAGGAAAAGGCAGAGGAAGTTCTCGGTAAGACCGATCCCGCAGCCACCGAGGAAGAAATCCGCGAAGCTCTTGAAGAACTGCAGAAAGCTATCGACGATGTTCTTAAGGATGAGCTTCAGAATCTGATTGATGAAACCGATCTTCTTGAAGAAGTTGACTACACCGGCGACACTTGGGATGACCTCGAAGAAAAGATACAGGCTGCAAAGGATGTTCTTGAAAAAACCGATCCTGCCGCAACCGAGGAAGAAATCAAGCAGGCTATCGAAGACCTTGAAAAAGCTATCGAAGACCTTATTGACAGAAGTGAGCTTAAGGATGCCATCGATGACGGCAACGCCATAAAGGACACTGACGTTTACGATGACCTTGACGATGAGCACAAGCAGGCTCTTGAAGATGCTCTTGAGGAGGCTCAGAAGGTTTATGACGATCCCTCCGCTACCGAGCAGGAAATCGAAGAAGCAAAAGCTGCTATCGATGAGGCTATTAAGGATATCCTTAAAGACGCTATCGAAAAGGCAGAAGAGCTTGACGATTACGATTACTCCGAATCCAGCTGGGATGACCTTCAGGATAAGGTAGACACCGGCAAGGATGTTTACGATGACGAAGATGCCGCTCCCGAGGAAATCAGAGATGCCGCAAAGGATATTCTCAAAGCAATCGATGACCTTGTAGACCTTACCGAACTCGAGAAAGAGCTCGCTGTTGCAGAATCGCTTGACCCCAACAAGTTCACCGACGATGTTGCCGAAGAGCTTGCAAAGAAAATCGAAGAAGCGGAAGCTGTTTACAATGATCCCGATGCAACTCAGGAAGAAATTGACGCAGCTGCCAAGATGCTCGAGGAATCTGTTGAAGACCTTATTTCCAAAGGCAACTACAGAAAGTATAATGCAGAAAAGGATGCTGCCGACGAGCTCGACAATGACCTTAATATCTATGACAGCGAAGCATTCGAGGCTTACAAGAAGGCTGTTGAAGATATCGACAAGGGACTTTCCAGAGACCTCGTGAGAAGGGAGCAGTCAATAATCGACGATGCTACTCAGGCACTTAAGGATGCAAGAGCAGAGCTTGAAGCCAACGGCAGAAACAGCGTTCTTACATTCGTTGATGAGGCCGGCAAAGAACTCAAGGTTATAGGCGTTACTCCCGGCACTGAGTTCAGCGAAGCAGGCGCACCCGAGCTGCCTCTCGGCAACAACATTTACTACTACGCAGGCTGGCTTGACGGTGAGGGCAACCTCATCGCAGCAGACACCCGGATCACAAGCGATATGACAATAACCCGTGCACGCGAGTTCAAGATTCTGGTAGTAAGGGGTGACAGCGGTCTTTCACTCAGAGAAGATGTTGTTACCGGCGTAAACTATGTAATGGGTCTTGAAGCCGGCACCACCGTTGCCGACACGCTTGCTAAGCTTGAAAATGACGAAACAGTACTTGAAGTCAGAAGCTTTGAGGATAATGAGCTTGCAGGTCTTGATCTTGTGGGCACAGGCTCTTATGCAATACTCAGATCCAAATACACCGGCGAGATTTACGGTCAGTGGGCATTCATAATTATGGGTGACTGCGACGGTGACGGCGATGTTGATACCGTTGACTATGAGATTTCCAAGTCCGTTGCATTTGATGAATATGCATATGCAAATGACAGGCATTATTTCTTCATTGCAAACAACATTTTTGCAGACGACGATGTTATTGATGTCTGCGATATGGTCGAGGTAGGCAGACTCGCATCACGCTATGCGCTTAACCACGCCGAATAATTTAATCGGTAAATAACCAACCAACCCGGGTTGCGGCGAATTTCGCCACAACCCGGGTTTTTAAGTATGAATGCTGCATAATGTTGACAGTTATCGGCTTTGCTTGCATTTGCGCGGGGAATGTGGTACAATGAATATGTATAAATGTAATTTAAAAGAATCAGGTGTGTTATGGAAAGAAAAAGCGGTGTGCTTCTGCACATATCATCACTTTGGGGCGATTATTCATGCGGCAGCTTCGGCAAGGCGGCTTTTGAGTTTATCGATTTTCTTGCCGACTGCGGTTTTTCATATTGGCAGGTGCTGCCGTTCGGTCTTGTGGACGAATGTAATTCGCCCTACAAGTCATATTCTACATTTGCAGGCAACCCGTACTTTATCGACCTTGAAACATTGTATAAAGACGGTGTTTTAACAGCCGATGAATTGAACGCCGCCCGTCAGCAAACGCCGTATTCCTGCGAATTTGACCGTCTGCGCGACGAGCGTGTTAAGCTTTTTGTAAACGCCGCTAAAAGACTTGATGCAGAGAAACGCAAACAGATTAACGAATATATTGAAGCGAACAAATATCTCTGCGATTTCTGCGATTTTATTGCGCTGAAAACCGCTAACGCCAATAAGGAATGGACCGAATGGACTGTTTTTGACCCGTCCGCGGATGATGTTTTCGGCTGGCGTTTTATTCAGTACACATTTTTTAAGCAGTGGGCGCTCGTTAAGAAATATGCCAACTCAAAGGGCGTTGGCATTATAGGCGATATGCCGATTTATGTATCGTTTGACAGCTCCGATGTTTATGCCGATAAGAGGCAGTTTTTGATAGATGAAAATAATCGTCTCACCGATGTGGCGGGCGTGCCGCCCGATTATTTTGCGGCAGACGGTCAGCTTTGGGGCAATCCGCTTTATAATTGGGATTATATGGAGAAGGATGGCTTCGGCTGGTGGCGTGACAGAATAGGTTTTGCACTTAACTTATTTGACGGCGTGCGTATCGACCATTTCAGAGCATTTGAAAGCTTCTGGGCAGTTGACGGCAAAGCAAAAACCGCGCGTGACGGCAAATGGGTAAAGGGTCCCGGCATGAAGCTTATAAACGCAATAAAGTCCGTTGCCGGTGATAAGCTCATTATTGCCGAAGATTTAGGCGACATTACGAAAGAAGTCGTGGAGCTTGTTGAAGAAAGCGGCTTCCCCGGTATGCGAGTATTCCAGTTCGGTTTTCTGGGCGGCGACACGCCGCACAAGCCGCATAACTACATTAATAACTGCGTTGCATATTCCGGTACGCACGATAATAACACCTTGCTCGGCTACCTTTGGGAAACTCCCACCGATGCAAAGCGCGACGTTATGAAATACTGCGCCTGCGATTTCGACAGGTGGAACGAGGACGGCTGCAAGGCGATTATAAGAACGATTTTCGCAAGTAACGCAGGTCTTGCGGTTTTTCCCGTGCAGGATTTGCTCGGTTACGGCAGCGATACGCGCCTTAACACACCGGGTGTGGCGTACGGCAATTGGTCATACAGAATCACCAAGGAGCAGCTAAGGCTTATAGACAGAGCTTGGCTCAAAGAATTAAACAGAATTTACAACAGGTAATTTTATGGCAGATTTAAAAGATATAAAGCTTTTTTTGCTCGATATGGACGGTACGGTAAACCTCGGTTACGACCCCATTGACGGTGCGGCGGAGTTTTTGAATACGGTTAAAGCGCAGGGAAATGAATACATATTTCTTACAAATAATTCATCAAAGAATGCTATGGATTATGTTGAAAAAATGCGCGCTCTCGGCTTCGGGTGTGAACGCGAAAATGTGTTTACCTCGGGTATGGCGGCAGGGCTGTTCCTGAAAAACAACAAAAAAAATTCAACTGTGTATGTCTGCGGTACCGAGTCACTGAAAAAAGAAATTATGAGCTACGGTGTGAATATTTCACCGAACGGCGAGGGTGCCGATACGGTGCTTTTAGGCTACGATACCGAGCTTGATTATAAAAAAATTCGCACAGTTTGCGATTTGCTGGATTCAGGTGCCGATTATTACGCTACCAACTGCGATATGGTTTGCCCCATAGAAGGCGGCAGGTACCTGCCGGATTGCGGCAGCTTTGCCGATATGTTTGAAAATGCAGTAAAGCGGCGCCCGAAATTTCTCGGCAAGCCCGACAGAGCCATGATAGATATTATTGCCGCCGAAAAAGGCGTGCCTTATGAAAATATAGCCATGGTGGGCGACAGGATTTATACCGATGTAAAAACGGGTATAAACGCCGGTGTTACCTCGGTGCTCGTGCTTTCGGGCGAAACCGGCCGTGAGGATTTTGAAAAATCGGATGTTAAGCCGACTTATGTACTTGATTCCGTAAAGGATATTTATAACGCCATCAGAACGGAGGAAATATTATGAAAAAATTTTTAACTGCAATTCTTGTGTGCGCTATTATGTGTTCGATGGTTGCATTTGCATTTCAGGCTTCGGCGCTTGAAGCAGTATGTATAGGCGACACTGATAACAGCGGCACGCTTGATTTGGCAGATGCACGCCTTGCCCTGCGCATAGTCAGCAAATTGGAAAAACCGTCGCAGGACCAGATCGAAAGAGCCGATGTTAACAGCAACGGTATAATCGACCTTGCAGATGTTGAGGGAATTCTCTGTGCTGCACTCGGCATTACGCGTTATCAGCGCACGGGCGCATTCTTCGGTTTTGACGGCGGCGGATACTTTGAATCGGCAGATGAGCTGCTATACTACTTTAATTCGAATCTAAATGAAATCAAAATTCAGGATGCGGGTTTTATTGCCGAAAGTGATGCAATTGTCGATTCTTTTTCAATGCAGGATATCATTTTCAGAGGCTATTCCTTTGAAAGTCCGGATATTTTTGAGGGTCTGCTTAAAGACGAACTGACATCGTCATTTGAGTCGGATGACCCGGTTATGTATGTGCTCGGCAGCGATAACGACTACGCGATTGAAGCTGTGGGTCAGGAGTATGTTTCGATTCTGGAAGCAGACGATGTTTGCGGTGTTAAGGCTGAATACGATAAAGTTAACGAAGAATTGACAGTCAGTGTTTCACTTTATGATACTTCACTGCAGGCAGCGGCAGTGAGCGAAAGCTACGCAAAAGCACTTAATATAAATAATATGAATGTTATATCGCAGGGAACTGTTTCAAGGCTGTTCGGTAAGCTTACCACACCCGCCGTGCAGCAATACAAGGATGTTACGCTCACCGCAAAATTTCATGAGCCTACCGGCAAAGTCGTTTCATACGAGGTTGCATACAGCAACGATGTTCGCATAGCTTCAGCAGGTGTAAACCTTGCAGGCATAGGCAGCGAAATCGGCGGTATAGGCGGTATAATCGGCAGCATTATTTCAGCAAATGTATCGGGGCTTGAATACTCCGTAAGAACAATCACACAATATACCGATTTTCAATGGCCTCTTGAAGAAAACTGATATAGTAAGGAGAGATATAATGAAAAAGTATGTTCTTGCTCTTGACCAGGGCACCACAAGCTCACGCACAATAGTATTTGATAAAAAAGGCAGCATCGTTTCAAAGGCACAGTTCGAGTTCAATCAGATTTACCCGAAGGCGGGCTGGGTTGAGCACGACCCCTATGAAATTCTCGATTCTCAACTTCGTTCGCTTACCGCCGCACTCGAAAACGGCAATATAAAGCCCGAGGAAATTGCCGCAATAGGCATTACCAATCAGCGCGAAACCACAATTCTTTGGGATAAGGACACCGGCAAGCCCGTATATAACGCAATAGTCTGGCAGTGCCGCCGCACTGCACCCATTTGCGAAAAGCTTAAAGATGATGGATTCGGCGACTATATAAGAGAGCATACGGGTCTTATTATAGATGCTTATTTTTCGGGCACCAAAATCAAATGGATACTTGACAATGTGCCCGAAGCAAGAACGCTCGCAAACGACGGCAAGCTGCTTTTCGGCACGGTGGAAACCTGGCTTATATGGAATCTTACCAATAAGCAGGTGCATATTACCGATTACAGCAACGCCGCAAGAACAATGCTTTTCGATATTGAAAAGCTTACCTGGGATGAGCACCTCTGCAAAGAGCTCGGGATTCCCATGAACATTCTTCCCACAGTCAGGGAGTCAAGTTCTGTTTACGGCTATGTTTCCGATACCGTTCCCGGTCTTAAAGAGCTTGCGGGCATCCCGATTTCCGGTGCTATCGGCGACCAGCAGGCAGCTTTGTTCGGTCAGGCTTGTTTCAACGCCGGCATGGCGAAAAATACATACGGTACCGGCTGTTTCTTGCTTATGAACACCGGCGAAAAGCGAGTTCACTCCAAAAATAATCTTATTGAGGGTATAGCGTGGGGCATAAACGGCAAGGTAACTTATGATTTGGAGGGCAGCGCATTCAATGCAGGCTCGGTTATAAAGTGGCTGCGCGATGAATTAAGGCTCATTTCCGAACCGAGCGAGTGCGACTTCCTTGCCGAAAGCGTTCCCGATGCAAACGGCATTTACCTTGTACCCGCATTTACCGGTCTCGGCGCGCCGTATTGGGATATGTATGCGCGCGGCTGCATAGTAGGTCTTACACGCGGCGCAAACCGCGCACATTTTGCAAGAGCAGTGCTTGAGTGCATCGCTTACCAGTGCACCGACCTTGTAGATGCCATGAAAAAGGACAGCGGTATTCTCCTGAGCGAATTGCGTGTTGACGGCGGTGCATCCGTAAGCAATATTATGATGCAGATTCAGGCGGATCTTACCGCAACCAAGGTCAACAGACCGAAGCTCATAGAAACCACCGCGCTCGGTGCCGCCTATATGGCTGGTCTTGCAGTAGGCTTCTGGAAGGATTTTGACGAAATCGAAACCGTGCGCGAGGTCGACAGTATATTTACACCTGCCATCAGTACCGACGAGCGCGAAAAAATGCTCAAAGGCTGGCACAAAGCCGTAAGCAGATCAATGGATTGGGAAGAAAAATAATATATGGAATTAGTTGAACTTTGCCTTATTTGCAGCGTAATTGCCTGCATAATTTCAGCGGTTTGCGCGGTGATGCTTGCAGGCATGAAAAAGCAGAGTAAGAATGATGCGGTGTTTGAGGAGTTCCGCCGCAACCGTGAGGAGCAGGCAAAAAATCTCAGGGATTTTTCCGCGGAAACGGGCGAACGGCTTGATAAAATGCAGACGAAGCTTGATTCTACGGTGAACGAAAACCTCAAAAACAGAATAGCGCTGACTGATAAAATAAACGCTTCATTCCAAGAATTGCAGCAGCAGAATACCGAAAACGCCGAAAGACAGGCGCGTGTGCTCGGTGAGAGTATCGCGAAAATGCAGGAGTCAAACGAAAAGAAACTTGAACAAATGCGTGCTACGGTTGACGAAAAGCTAACCTCCACGCTCACCACGCGGCTGGATTCGTCGTTCAAGACTGTTTCCGAGCAGCTTGAAAATGTTTATAGATCTCTCGGTGAAATGAAAGAGCTTTCGCAGGGCGTTACAACGAATGTTACTTCGCTTAACCGTGTGCTTTCAAATGTAAAGGCGCGCGGTACATGGGCTGAGGTACAGCTTCAGAGCATACTTGACGATACCATACCCGGTATGTATGTTACAAATTATTCGCCCAAGAATAACACCGAGCGCGTGGAATTTGCCGTTAAATTCCCCTGTGATGACGGTAGCGGCGAAATTTATCTGCCCATAGATTCAAAATTCCCGCTTGAAGATTACGCGCGTGTGTGCTCCGCCGCAGATAATGCCGATAAAGAGGGGCTTGAAACGGCGCGCAAGGCGCTTGAAGCGCGCGTGCTTGCAGAAGCAAAGGATATAAACTCTAAATATATCTGCGTGCCTCAGACCACACCGTTTGCGGTTTTGTACCTTGCAACCGAGGGCTTGTATGCCGAAATCGCCTCATCGCAAACGGGCATAGCCGAAAAGCTGCAGGCACTCAATATTATGGTTGCAGGCCCGTCAACGATTACAGCTTTACTTAATTCGTTTGCTATGGGCTTCCGCGCAATTGCCATAAATAAAAAAGCCGACGAGATACGCAAGGTACTCGGCGCGGCAAAAACTCAATATGATAAATTCGGTGAGGTGCTCCAAAAAGCACACAAGAAAATTACCGAAGCAGGCAATGTGCTTGAAGAAGCCGAAAAACGCAACACACAGATTCAGAAAAAACTCAAAGGAATCGAAGCGCTCGATACGCAGGAAAGCGACTTGCTTTTTGGTGAAATCGAGGTCGATGAAATTACGGAGTAAACGAAATTAAAAATGAGGTTGTGACGAATCCCGTCACAACCTCATTTTATATATAATTGAGGAAATTATTATTTGGTTAATACAAGTATGCCTCTGAGGAGGGTTGCAATATAATCGAATATGACGAGGAGGAAGTGCATATTCGAGAAGGTGATGTTATACTGAGCTGAACGGAAATCGATCTTGGTTAATTCACCGCCGCATTCTGTGCAGTGGCAGGTAGAAGTTCCGTCATTTGTAAATGTAGCATCATCGTTTGCGATCCAGTTCCCGTCGGGAATGCAATCCTCATAGTGCTGACCGTTGCTGAAAGTGCAGGATGTATCGAGTTCGCCGCAGCCTTCGCAGATCTTTGCGTGCTGACCGAACGGTACGATAATTGAGCCTTCGCTGTCAACAGAACCGATCTTAGAAGCAATCTGAACAGGTTTATCTGTGAATGAATGACTTACTTGGACAGGGATATGTGTATACATTTTGCCTTCAAGGAATACGGCAACTTCGGATGCTCCTACGGTGAGTCTCGCATCACCGGAGGGAATAAAGCTGATAACATCATCAGCCCCGACCTCGCCGCAAGAAACGGTACCTTCTTCGCCGTTTGAAAGCATAACATTGAATTTAAGACCTGCAGCATCGAACTTTTCAACATCGGTGTATTCTTGCTTGTGGGGGGTGTCCACGATTTCCGCATCTTCAACTGAGGGGAAGTTTTCAACTTCGCCGGTTGTGGAAATCTGGGTGGGAACCGGTATGCCATCGGTTACATCGCCGAGGATATCACCGAGACCGGCAACATCGGGGGGAGCACTGAAACCGTCAAGAGTAGCTATATATTTAAAGTCACCGAAAGCTCTTCCGCTTTCAAAAACAAGGTTGTAGCAAGCAACAATATTTATACCGTTGAAAAATCTGCTTTCGGCAGTAAACTTCGGCTCTTCGCCTTCTTTATTATCCAATCTGTCTCTCTCGGATATTATGTTTTTAAGACGCGTAATGAGAGTATCTTTTTGCTTGGCGGTTTCTATTGTTTCACTCTGCACAGCTGCATAGAACTGTTTGTTTTGAAGCGCACCGAATTTCTCATCCTGCGCTTTGGAGAGCTTTTCGGTAAGCAGGTCAAGGTCGGACTTGAGCTCATTCGTCATAGCGGTGTTTTCCGCAAGGAGTGCTTCTGTTGCATTTATGATATCGGCTTCCGTTGCATTCGTGTTATCGCGCACTTTTACGGCATTATCGTATGCGGCTTCAAATTTTGCTTTGGCAGAACTGTTGTCTTTTTCATAGTTGCCGTCTGTTTTTATGATATCGGCGGCTTTTATTGCATCTTTTAAAGCTTGATATTTTGTCGGAAATGCAAGCCTTCCGTTGATTTCATCAATAATTGCTTTAAAGTCTTTAACGGCAACAGTTAATTTTTTAACATCGTTTTTGTCAACGGTGTCGGCAGCAGTCTTCTTTTCATTGAGTGTTTCGAGAAGTGCAGCGAAATCTTCAAGATTTGAAAACAAATCATTGCTGCGGATTTTGGAATCCTCGCCGAGCAATGCGTTAAGTTGGTCGTTAAGCTGTTCGACCTGCGGCTTCATAGCATTTTCGGTTGCTGCGATGGCGCTTTCGATGTTGTTTAATGCTTCTTCCGCCTCATCGTAAGAAGCATCTTCTTTTTTAATCAGCTCATCTGCGGCTTCTTCTGCCGCTGCAAGCTCAGATTTAACCGATTCGGGTATATCGGTATATTCCGCCGTTTCCTTTAACTCGGCAGTATAGCTCAATGCGGCTGAAAGCATATCTTTATCAGCCGAAGTAAGAGCACTGTCGAGCTCTGCAAGCAATTTATCGGCATATTCGGATATTGTGATCAAGAATACTTCCATAAACTCTTCACTGCCGAAAACCATTTTGCCGGTGGCTATATTGGCTGCAACTTGCTCGGCTGTGAATTCGGCGCCTAAGGCGTAACCACCGTTAGCTTTGAAGTTTTCAAACCACTTTTCGGACCAGGAATAAAAGTAATACACGCCGTCGTAGTTCATACCGACATATTCTTGTTCCGTTTTAAAATCTGCGGATGCACCGTCAAGAGCACCGATCTGCGCCTCATCTGAAGGCTTGAATCCGATTTCAAGCTCGCTGCCGAGAGCCGAAACAGTCACTTTAGAACCGAGTTCAAATGTTGCTTCGACCTGATAAGAAACGCCCTCAGGTTCCTCCGCGTTTGTGCCGATGCAAAGTACGGTGAATATCATCGTCAATGCAAGGACAACCGAAAGAATTTTTTTTGCCATTTTGTATGCCTCCTTACAAAGCAAATTAAACGGGGATGATCATCTGTATAAGCGAAAGAAGAATAATCTTGAAGAAGTCGAGGATTTTCAACTCTCCGGCGGCTAATCCGTCTTCGTGAACATAATCGAAGATGCTGTCGAAATTGTTGCTTCCTTCAATATTTCTGGTAACTGTGCCGCCGCACTTATCGCAGGTACCGGTTTCGGTCTGCAGTTTTAAGAAGCCCGCATCGTCATTTGCCATAAAGTTGTGAACGCTGTTTTCACATTTTTCAAGGTCAGCAAGCTCGCCGCAGTACTTACAGATCCTCGCATGATCTTTGCCGCTTTCAAGCTGAACAAAGTCACCGAAATCATGGTTGACTGCCATCTCAAATGAGCCGACCTCATAACCCTTGTAGTAAACTGTGTGGCTTACGGGAAGAATGTTGCCGTCTTCATCTTTTACCAGCTCAATTATATCAAGAGCGGGTGAAAAGCTGAAGTTTGCGGGATCGTCGCTGTAATTCACAACGGTGCCGTTGAACTTTGTGGCAAGACCCGTGGGGTCAAGCTTTTTGCCTTCATGTGCAAATTCTGCGGTGGGTCCGTTGATAAGACCCTCAACGGTGATGTTGTACTTGCCGAGCTGAACACCGTCAAAATACACCGAAACCTCGTTAATGCCGAGGGTAAGAACGGTATCTGCCGAAGGCTCAAAGGTGAAGCCTGCATTGGGGTAAGTGTAGGTGCTGCCGTTGTAGCTTACCGAAAGACCTGCGCCATCAAGTTTCTCGCCCACGGTGTATGCTTTTTTGGTGGGGTAACTGTTTACGCCGTTAACCGTGATATTGATAGTGGCGATCTGCTTTTTGTTATATGTGATTTTAACGGATTTGTTGGAGCTTGTGAGCGCTGTTGTAAGCGTGGGGCTGAAGGTGAAATCGGTGTTGCCGTCGGTGTAAGTGATTTCAGCGCCGCCGTAGGAAATTTTAAGACC
>JAZLHL010000007.1:0-43145 GCA_045616765.1 Acutalibacteraceae bacterium | reverse complement strand
ATCGTGACCGAGTGCGGGGATTTCGCGTGTGCCGACCAAATCGGAGCAGTCAAGGCAATATTCATCCTCGGCGCCCGGTTTGGTGCAGGTCGGGTTAAGCTCGGTAATGAATATTGTATTCAAATGACCGGTTGCCTTAATTGTTTCTGTATATGTATCTCCGCAGGCGCAGGTGAATGTTTTTAAACCGTCTGTGGTGCAGGTGGCTTTCTTGGTGACAGTTTCGGTGTAATTGTGGACATGTGTCAGCTCCCACATCGCGTATAGCGTAACATCCTCTGTTGCGCTGTAACTTGCACCGGCAGAGTATTTTGTACCCATTCCGTCAGACCTTGTATTCCACCCCTTAAAGGTGTAGGCTGTTCTTGTGGGCATGGGCAGAGTGTAAGCGGCAGGAGCGGTCCATTGCGCATAAAGTGTTGTATCCAAATTAGTTGTATATAATGCGCCGGGGGCATACGCTGTTCCGCTTCCGTAAGCTTTGGTGTTCCAGCTTTTGAATGTGTAACTTACGGTTTTACTCGAAGGTGAAACCGTACCGCTCTGAGGATTCAAAGTAATCGTTACACTTCTTGTGGGTTTTGCCGAGCTTAATGTAAGATCAGTTCCGTAAGTTTTCGTCTGTGCCGACGGTGCATTTGTGCCGCCGTTGGCGTTGTATGAAACGGTATATTTATTTATACTCCAAACAGCGAAAAGCTCCCTTGACGACTCATTAGAATATGTACCTCCGGCTGCATAATTCGCGCTTGTCGCATTTGCAGAGGTTCCCCAGCCGAGGAATGTATACCCCGTACGCGTGGGCACTGAATAACTCAAAGTAAGCGTTTTACCGAAATATTTTTCTTGCGCCTCAGGTTCATTTATGCCGCCGTTGGCGTTGTATGAAACGGTATATACTCTGCCGAAATTAAACGGGATTGGTCCTGTTTTGGATGAATTATACAGTTTCACATCATATCTGTAGGTTTCGCCTGCCGTCAAATCATATTTAAGTGAAAATTGATAATTACCGGAGCCGGCGTCATCATTATGAGTTAGTTCAATGCCGTTTTCATCGTAAAGCGTTACATACGAATCAGGCGCCGATGAATCCGTACCGTAAATCACATAAGTACCCGAAGTTGACGGGGTGTATGTGTAGTGTTTGATTGCACCGGGCGTTAATATATTCGCAGTGTAATTTGAATTTACGGAAAGCTCAAGCGGTTCGGCGCAAAGCGAAAGGGTGTAAACCCCCGTCCCAAAAAGAAATGGAAACATAGATGCTTCACTGACAAAATAGTAGGTCTTCCCGGCTTGCAGTGTGTATTTTACCGTGAAATCTTTGCCACTGTTTTTCGCAAGCACATTCATATCGGAGTCATATAAATATCCCGTTATTCTACTTTCGGTATCTACGGAAAACACATAACTGTCGGTCGCATAAGGCGTAAATTCCACAAAACCCTTATTTCGTGATTTTTCCGTCTCAAACGCCTTGCTTTTATCGGGAATAATACTGCAAATCCATTCGCCGCAATCGTCACAAATATAATCGCGGTCGCTGTCGGTGTGCGTAAAGCTCACTTGATTATGTCCCGAAATCCATGTTTTACAGTCACGGCAATAAACGCCCGAGGTGTAACCCGGCTGCACACGTGATGCCGGTATTTCCCCACAGTTTTCCTTTTCGAAATGTGCACAGGAAAATTCAATACCCCAGTTCTTGGCATAAGTTTCGACATAGGTATTTGGTTTTGAAAAGATTACGAGGTCATTGCTGCAACGGGAAAAAGCAGAACCACCTATGCTCGTTACGCTGTCGGGTATGGTTACAGATGTAAGGCTGCTGCAATTATAGAAAGCACCATCGCCTATGCTCGTTACACTGTCAGGGATTGTTATGCTTGTAAGGCTGCTGCAATTCCAAAAAGCATACTCGGCAATACATTTTGTACCGTTTTTCACGGTATATGTGCCGGATAGTGATGTTTCGGCTTCTATAAGGCAATTGCCTATATACAGTACACCGTTTTCCCAATTTGCAGTATTTTCGTAATAAGCCGTATAACAGAAAACGTCCTTACCTATACTTGTTACGCTGTCGGGTATCGTTACCGATGTAAGACTGCTGCAATCCTCGAAAGCCCCCTCCCCTATACTCGTTACGCCATCGGGTATTTTTATTGATGTAAGGTTGCTGCACTGATAAAAGGCAAACATATCTATGGTCGTTACATTATCAGGTATTGTTACCGATGTTAGACCGTGACATGAAGCAAATGCAGAACCGCCTATGCTTGTTACGCTGTCGGGTATTGTTATCGATGTAAGCTTACTGCAAGCATAGAATGTAGCATCCAAACTCGTTACACCGTACGGTATATTTACCGATGTAAGGCTATGACAGAGCCCGAAAACGCCCTGACCCATACTTTTTACGCTGTTGGGTATAACTACAGATGTAAGGTTCTCGCAACTGTAGAACGCATAATCGCCTATGCCTGTCACCGGCTTACCGTTATATGTTGACGGTATGGTGAGCGCACCGCTTGCACTTTCGCTGCAATCCGATACACGGTAACTCGCGCCGTCACTGTTTAACGAAAATGATAAATCACTCGTGCTTGCCGCACTTGATTTTACAGCCAAAAAACCGAAATCCAAGCCAAGCAGATACTCCGAAACGCCGCTTAACGGTGCAGCAGAAAGTATTAAAGCAACGGCAAGTAATACCGATAAAACCTTTTTCATCCACATTATCCCCCTGACAGTAATAATTCTGAATTATAAACAAAAACCATCACATTTCTTATACCTTTTAACAATTATAATGTCAACCGCATATGCACAACTTGCACTGTAAATGTAATAATTTGCAAATTTTAGCAAAAATGCAGAAAGAAGCAGACAAAACAAGTAAAACCCGCATCAACATAAAAAGACTAAAAAAACCGTCTTTCGTCGATGCGGGTTTTGTACTATTAAATTACACTGCGTTATTTGCCTTTTGCCTTGCGGGCAAACCGGACGGCACGGGGGTACCTCCCGTACCGATTGTTCTCTCTTTTCGCTGCCAAAACCGAAAGACGATTGCGAACTGTCAACCGCTCGGGCACACAAGGTGCCGCTGCGCGATTGACCCGGGCGCCCCGGGAGCGCCGCCCTACAAGATGTATGAATTATTATTTTGCCCTTCGCGTGCATTCTCGCGCGTTCGCGCTTCAAACACCGCGGCGGGCAAACCGGGTGCCACAGTGTGGCACCCCTACCGTTCGCTCTCATTTTACGCTTTGAATAACCGTTGGGCAATGACAAAATTCCTCCGAATTATCGTAATCAAAACAAATACGCGGCAAAACCTCATTGTAAATACCGTGGTTTTGTGCTAATATATTTTCATTAAATTTTTTCGGAGATTATTTATGGATAACAGAGAATGGTTCAGAAATGCTCAATACGGTATGATGGCGCACTGGGGGTTGTACTCGCTGCTCGGCGGCGAATACCGCGGCAGGCGTGTAAACGATTATGCCGAATGGATACAGAGCTTTATGCCGATAAAAAACGAAGAATATGCCGCACTTGCGAAAAATTTCAACCCGATTTACTTTGATGCGGACGAATGGATACGCCTTGCGCGCGACTGCGGAATGAAATACTTTGTATTTACCGCCAAGCACCACGACGGCTTTGCAATGTACCATTCAAAAGCCGATAAATACAATATAGTTGATGCAACGCCGTACGGCAAAGATACAACTGCAATGCTTGCCGAGGCGTGTTATAAATACGGTCTTAAATTCGGGCTTTACTATTCGCAGGAGCTTGACTGGCACCATCCGCACGGCGGCGGTTACGATAACGCCGGCGGCTGCTCCGGCGTTTCGTGGGACAACAGTTGGGACTTTCCCGACAGAGAGCGCAAGAATTTTGACATCTGCTTTGAGGAAAAGATAAAACCGCAGGTAAAGGAAATACTTACGGGCTACGGCGATTTGTGCCTTATATGGTTCGATGTGCCGCACACCATAAGCCCCGAACAGAGCCTTGAACTGAACAGGCTCGTTAAAGAATATCAACCGAACTGCCTTATAAACTCGCGCATAGGCAACGGCGCTTACGATTATGTTTCGCTTTCGGACAACGAATACCCGGAAAGCAAAAAAATCGACGAAAATGCCGACCCGAACAGTCTTGAGGGCTTCAAGTATTCGCCGTACGGACTTTACGAAACGCCCGGCACACTCAACTCCTCGTGGGGCTTTAAGTACTTTGACCAGAACTGGATAAGCCCCGAAACCGTGGCGGAGCGCAGAAAAAAGCTGAACTCTATGGGCGTAAATTACCTTTTGAATGTGGGCCCCGACTCGCTCGGCAGGATCCCCTCGCTTTCGGTTGAGGTACTGAAAAAAGCGGCGGAGCTTATGAAATAGAAATACTGACGGAGAACGCTATGGCAGATATTATTGAAATTACCGATTTTAACGCGCCGGAGCTTGATGTATATGCGCGGCTCAACGAGGTGCAGCTCTATAATAACGAGGACCCCTCGCAGGGGCTTTTCATAGCCGAAAGTCCGAAAGTGATCGAGCGCGCACTCAATGCGGGGTATGAGCCCGTTTCGATGCTCGTGGAGCACAAGCACATTGAAACACAGGCAAAGGAAATAATCGAACGGTGCGGAAATATCCCCGTATTCACCGCGGAATTTGATGTGCTTACGAATATTACGGGCTATATGCTCACACGCGGCGTGCTTTGCGCCATGAAGCGCAAGCCGCTTAAATCCCCTGCCGCTGTGCTTGAAAATGCAACACGCGTTGCCGTGCTTGAAAACATAATGAACCCTACAAATGTGGGAGCTATATTCCGTTCAGCCGCAGCGCTTAATATGGATGCGGTGATTTTGTGCGAAAGCTGCAGCGACCCGCTTTACAGACGGGCGGTGCGCGTGAGTATGGGCACGGTGTTTCAGGTGCCGTGGACGGTGATTGAGCCTGACGGCGTGAATATCACCGAAACGCTGCACGCGCTCGGCTATAAGGTCGCCTCAATGGCGCTTTCAAGCGAATCGGTCACAATTAAAGACGAAAAACTGAAAGCGGAGCCGAAGCTCGCCGTGCTGCTCGGCTCGGAGGGCGACGGTCTGACCGCCGAAACGATAAAAAACAGCGATTATGTAATTAAAATACCGATGTCAAACGGTGTGGATTCGCTCAATGTGGCGGCTGCGAGCGCGCTCGCATTCTGGGAACTGGGAAAGAATTAAGTCTTTAAATACAGATTTTGAATTTCGGCAGATTTTTAAAAAATTTATATAAATTTAAAATTTTATTCCGAATATTTCAAATTTTCTTGAAATATTTAAAATTTTGTGATAATATTTTAAATCAAGAGGTGAGATTTGAAATGTTAGAAGCAGAACTGAAAGTTCTTATTGATAAAATTACACATCAAAAAACCGAATTCCAAAATATTGAAGTCAAAAGTGCAAATATGGGTTGTACCGAAAAGCTTTATGATACGCTTTCGAGCTTTTCCAATCAGGATGACGGTGGAACAATAGTATTCGGAATTGATGAAAAGCAGGGTTTTAAGGTCGTGGGCGTATATGATGCGCAGGATCTGCAAAAAAAAGTCACCGAACAATGCAAAACAATGCAGCCTGAAGTCAGGGCGGTATTCACTATTACCGAATACAATGAAAAAACAGTAGTTGCGGCGGAAATTCCCGGCATCGATATTGCGGACAGACCGTGCTACTATACCGGCAAAGGCAGGCTCAAAGGCTCATATATCAGAACAGGTGACTCGGATGAGCCTATGAATGAATATGAGGTTTACAGCTATGAGGCATACAGAAAAAAGTATCAGGATGATATACGCACCGTTGAAAATGCGCAAGAGGATTCACTTGACCCAAATGCAGTTGGAAATTACATTTTAAAGCTTAAACTCAATAAACCCAATCTTTCAAAACTCGGTGAAGAAAAAATCATCTCGTTGATGAATATTATAAAAAACGACAAACCCACTCTTTTTTCCGAGTTGATGTTCGGTTTATACCCGCAGGCGTATTTCCCGCAATTATCGGTAATTGCGGTATCTGTTCCCGGAATTCAAATCGGCGAAACAGATCAGGACGGCTCAAGGTTCATAGACAACAAACGAATTGAAGGCACAATTCCCGAAATGCTTGATGCTTCACTGATGTTCATCAGAAATAATATGAAAACCAAGACAATAATAGACGGTCAGACCGGCAAAAGAACAGATAAGCCGGAATACCCGGTAAACGCCGTCAGGGAAGCTGTGCTCAACGCCCTTGTTCACCGCGATTACAGTATGCACACCGAGGGTATGCCCATTCAGATAACAATGTATTCCGACCGAATGGAAATAAAAAGCCCCGGTGGCTTGTACGGAAGACTTTCTGTGGATACTCTCGGCAAAATCCAGGCAGACACCAGAAACCCCGTCTTAGCCAACGCTCTCGAGGTTTTAAGCATAACCGAAAACCGATACTCCGGTATTCCCACAATAAGAAAAGAGCTGAAAGAAAGCGGTCTGCCTGAACCCGAGTTTATTGACAGGCGAGGCGAATTCACCGTTATTTTCAGAAAGCAACCCGAAATTACCGCAGGTGACAAATCGAATGAAAAGCATTTAATCGATTTTTGTTCCTCTCCGAAAAGCAAAAATGAAATTGCGGAATTTTTAGGCATTAAATCCGTTTCATACGCGCTCAGCAAATATATAAAACCGCTGATTGATGAGGGAAAAATAAAGCTGTTGATTCCGGACAGACCTTCAAGCCCTAATCAAAAGTATTTTTCGGCATAGTGGCCGGCACTGCCGAATTCCAAAAACCGACAACAAAAAACAATGGCTTTACGGTAAAGTATTTTCAACCGTAAAGCCGTTTGTTTTATATAATTCCCGTAAATACAAAATCAAGTATGTTCAGTATAAATTCAAGAAATTTTTTGAAGAATGAAGCTATGCCGCTTTCCTTGTCTTCGGTCTCGCCGAGTGCGGGGAGCGTAACATCTCTGTCGGCAGGTGCGGCATCGTAGGTGTATTTATCAAGCAGCGGGTAAAGCACCTTTTCGGCTGCCTCGTATGATTCCTCGCTGCCGGCAGCTGAAAACCAACTGTCGAGCGCATCTCTTTCGGCGCCCGCATTTGCGCAGGTAAAAGCCAAAATTTCATCGGTAATGTGGTCTTCAACATTTGCGAGTATATATTCAAGCCCCGTGTTCAGTCCCTTAATAAACAACTCGCCCTCAACGGCTTCGCTTGCCGGCAGGTTTTCATCGCCGTAGTAATGCAGCGCCACAAGCGCGGTCGCAAGGTCAACAAGTGATTTATACCCGCTCTGCGGAATAGCTATACCCTTTTTGGCGGCAAGTGCTTCTATGCTCAGTTCGCCGTCGCCGTTGTCATAAAGCGGCATTTTGAGCGCATCGTTTACGAAAGTCATAAGCGCATCTATTTCGCTTGCGAGCAAGCCCGTTTCCGCCTTCAGCTTGCCTTTAATAAAATCGGGAGAGGTATATTTAAGAATTTTCTGTTCAATGGAATATCTGAAATAGCCGTATGCGTAGGCATTATAGTCGGATTCCATAAGCTCAAGCTGAGCAGGAGTATAACCGTCTTTAAGCAAACTGAAATCGCACTCATCAATACTGTTCATCTCGAGCGCAACGCCGCTTTTTGAATAATTTACGGTGCGGTATTCAAGCGGATATGACGAAAGCGAAGTGGTGAGCACATCGTAAACCGTGTTGCCGTTCTTACCCACGAATTTCGCAACATCGTTGCCGTGCTCGTGACCCGTAAACACATACTGAATGCCCCAGTCACAGAATTTTTCGGCAACATCCTCGTAATTTCTTACAATGAAATCGCTCATAAGGATTTTACCGAGGTACAGATGCTCAAGCAGCGGATGGTGCATTGAGTAAATAATCTCTTTGCCGTCGGCACGCGCCGCCTGCACCTGCTCGTCGATCCAGCCGAAAAGACGGTCATTAAGTCCGTCGCCGTCATCGCCCGGGTCTGTGGAATCGACCGCTATAAGGCGGTAGCCATTCGGCAGATCGGCGGTATATGAGCCGGTTTCACTGTCCACAACAAGTGCATTCACATACGAAACATTGTTGTAATACTCTTTGAATTCTGCGGGCGTGGTGTGGAAATAGTCGTGGTTGCCGGGAACAACATAGACATTTATGCCCGTTTTCGCCGTGAAATCCTCAAGCACGGATGCAACATAGGTATGTTCCTCGGGAGTGCCCGACCTTGTAAGGTCGCCGGAAACAAGCACAAAGTCAACATTTTGTGCGGCGGCTTTTGTGAGAAAGCTTCTGAGAAGCCCGGGTGTTTCGTCATAAAGGTTGCCGGAGCCGCCCGCGTGGAAATAAAGCTCACTTTCGGGGAAATTCTGTTCAAGTGATGCCGAACCGTTGCATTCTGCGTGAATATCGGTGGTAACGGCAAAGTAAACGGAATTGTCAGCTGCCGAAGCCGAAATGCAGACAGAACAGAAAACAAGCACAAGCACCAATAAAACCGAAAGTGTTTTTTTGAGTGTTTTTTTCATACAATCCACCTCATTCATAACAATACAATCTCATTATAATCAAAATACAACTATTTTCAATAAATAGTGATAAATTTTACATTTTAATATTCACTTTTTATTTTCTTTTGTTATACTATTGTTTATAAGGAGGTCTTCTTATGGAAAAATCTCAGACTAAAGGTATAAAAATACTGTCAATCATCCTCGCAACATTAGTCGGCGGCTTTATGTGGCGCTGCCGCGGCGAAAGCGGCTGGGGCGCATCGTGGGGCCTTTACAGCGTAGGTCTTATGCTGATACTGCTGATTTACCACTTCTACGGCAAGCGCAAGGGTATGAAATATGAACTCATACCCATAGGCGCACTGCTTACGGGGCTCGGCGTAACGGGCTATGCTACGGTCATTCACCAGATGAGCGGTGTGCTCGGCAGCGACCTGCCCTACCCCATGAACGGCACAACGGAAACATTCCTGCCCATAAATCCGTACAGCGGTATGGCGATTATACTTATAATGGGCTTTACGCTCGTTCCGTTCTTTTCATTCTTTGTAGGCACGCTGTTTTCAAAAAAAGAATTCAAAATTCAGCACTACATAATCGCAATAGCAATATTCTTTGCGGTTTCGTATCTCGTTAAGGCGACTATCGCCCACCCGATTCTTAAAGCGATAAATCCCGACCAAGTGGAATGTGCCGCGCTCGGTCTTAAAGAATACGGCTTTAACTACGCAAGCCCTGCCGAAGCCTATATGAAGCATTTCGGCAACCGCGGCTGGACTCAGGATATTGCATTCTTTGAGAATTACTATATGAGCATTGAGCATATAGGCGACCTGTTCGCAACCGTTGCGGTAATGCTCTACCCGCTTATTGCATTTAAGGATAAGGTCACCTCCGGCGTTGCGTTTATTATCAATGCCGGCACAAGCATTGTTACCACCGCTATGACGAGCCTGCTTATACTCCCGTATGACACGGGTCTGCTCGCCGATGTTGCCGCACCGCGCCCCCTTCTCGGCTCTAACTGGGGACTTTGGGAATTCTGCACGGGCGCAGGCGTGGGTTTATTTACAATGCTTGCAATAGCAATACTGCCGAACTCACTTACAAAGCAGAGCGAGCCGGATACCGCACCATTTATAGCTAACGAAAAATTCGGCAAGCTCATCAACCTGCTTGCAACCGTTTTCGTATTCGGTGTTGTACCGATGAGAATAATCGGTATTCGCTTCGGCAAGCTGCTCGGCAATTTCGGCGTTGTGGAAGACGGCGGCGACCTCGGCGATATTCTCGCGATTGTATTCGGAGTTATTGCGGGTATAATTATTCTTATTGCGGTCATTAAGACTTTCAAGAACGGCAGCCTTATTGCAATCAAGAAAACGCCCGATAAATTCGCTTTCGGTCTGTTCCCGAAATACCTCACGCTGTGTGCGGCAGCGTATTTCTTCCTTAACCACGGCTACCTTATCGTTATGCCCTACGGCGAAATGACGAGCCTTTCAAAACCCGCTTACATACTGACCTCACCTGAGCAGTTTGAAACATTTGTAATGCTCATTTGCCTTGCACTGATACTTGCGCTGTATATCCCCATAAGGAAAAAGCTCAAAAAGAGTCTGTGAGAAAAATATTTATTTATTAACAACGGGTTGTGGCGAAAACCGATCGTCACAACCCGTTGTTTTTTATTTCTTTTTATGTTTTCTTTCGCGTTTGGGATGTTTCTTAGGTGTTTCATCGTCTTTTTCGGCACCTATCGTAACATCCTCGCGAGTCATTTTTTCGGCAGGCATCTTTTTGAGCCAGACCGAAAAATTCAGGTGCGCATTCAAAAGCACCGCTATTGAACGCGCGGCGTAAAATGTAAGGAGCACTCTGCAGCCGTCGAACTGTGCGGTAATAATGCAGGGATTAAACAAAAACCTGAACACAAGTACCGCATCCGTTACTTCCGGCTCGGTATTAAGAGAGACCCTGCGTCCCATATCGGCAAATGCTTTACGGCATTTTTCCGGAAGCTCCGATGCCGAAAAATCAGCCTTATATTGCCGCTTTATGACCGCAATGCCGAGTACTCTTGCGGAAAACGAGCCGCTGAACACACTTTTAAATCCGCTTTTAAGCACGGTATCGGCGGCGGTGAGCACCTTGCCGTCATACTCCACAAAGCCGGATAAAATGCGGCGTATTTCTTTGCGTTTTTCGTAATCCATATCCTACCTCTGAGTATTTAATATGAAACCGAGGGATTAAGCTCATAGAGCTGTGCGGCACATTTGACTGCGGTATCTTTATTCTCGCAAACGCAGGCGAAGCTGTCGCCGCTGCCGTTTGCCCAGACTACCGTATAACCCAAATCTTCAAGACTAATCTTGGCACTTGCGCTGCCTACGGCTGCATCCTCGGCGGTGCTTTGGTTAGCGCAAATATATCTTGTGAAATCATCAAGCGAAATATTGTCTGCACAGTAATAATAAACAGTATCCTTACCGGCACTCATAACCGCGCAGATACAATCGGCTTTTTTGAGTTCATCGCCGTAACTGATTACAAAAGCCTGCTTTTCTTTAAGCTCGTACCCTTCGGGGATTTTAAGAGCCTTTGCGGCAGCCTTGGATTCCTCACTTGCAACAGCTTCGGGCTCTGTTGTGTTTTCGGTTTTTTCGCAATCCTCAAACACAACATCATTGATTTTTACGGTGTTTTCCGCAGTAACCTCAAGTGCTACGGAAATTGCTCTGCCCTTTTCGTTATTGCAGAATTCAAGCACATCTTTACCTGCCGAAACGGGGGCAATGTCTACGGTAACGCGTGCAAAATCCGCGAAACCTGTTTTTTGGTCTGCAGCCAATGCTTTTTCTTTTGCGGCAGCATTTCTGCACTCGGCAATTTCGGGATCACCGTTACTGAAATTGCCGAAGCCGATGTCGTCTATTACAAAGGTTGCGGAGCCGTCAATATTCAGCTTGTAAGCATAGGCGCACTCTGCATCGCTCGGCGAATAAACCACCGAATTGAGCTCGGTGTGACTGTTGCTTTCAAATGTAAAAATTCCGTCCGCATCGGTTTTGAACGAGAACACGATTTGGTATATTTCATCGTTCATAATGTCATTTTCCTTGGCGAGCACAAGCGTAACAAAGCCTTTGCCGTGATTTGAAGACTCAACCTTATAAGACACCTTGTTTTCGGAAGCATTGTTCTGCTCACAATTTACGGCACCTTCAGTGCTGCAAATCCAGCCGAAGCCGTCTGCGAAATCTCCGCTGACGGTGATTTCGTAGCCTTTGCCGGATTTCTTAACATCATAATCATAAAGCGAGCCTGTATTGTCGACATCGGTTTTGTTTTTACTGCTTATAATGACTGCAGCCGCTACCGCGGCAACAAGCGCAACCGCAAGGACTATGGCAATTATTTTCTTTTTCATAGGTTAGATCCTCCTTGCCGAGTAATGCGCTGTTACACTTCCGCCGGTGCGGTAGTAGTGGTTGCTGCCTGCGTGGTGGGAACGGGTTCGGTCGTTGTCGGCACCGTCGTGGTTTCCGCAGAGGTTGTCGCTACCTCGGTGGTAGATACCGAGGTAGTCTGCTCGGTTGTGGTCTCGGGCACAGGTGAAGGCTCGACGGAAACATTTATATTAATTACCTTTTCGGGATCCTCCTCGGATGAAACGGTGATCGTATAAACAGCGGTAGCCTCATGCTGTTCGGCGGGAACGAATATGTAACCGCCGTCCGTTTTCTTCAGCAGAGTGAAGTTCGGGTCGCCGCCGCCTATGTGCTTTGCTTCCACCTGACAACCGAAGCCTTTAATGCTGTTTATGGCTTCGGGTGCAACGGAAACACTGTAACCGTCATCAATGCTGAGGTCGATATCCTTACCCTCTATGCTGCGGGTAATTACACCGCCGCCCGTCTTGTCGAGAACCTTTACAGTTGCACCGACAACAACATCTGCGGTATTTATAACATAACTTTCTTCGGTCTTGACGACTTTACCCACACTTGCCGCAAGGTTGCCGCTGCCGTTTTCACCGCAGTTAATAAACCACGAAACATTGACACTCTTAAGAGGCCAGCCCGGCAGCTTGCCGTTATCGGGATTATGCGGAGTGAGAACCATATATTTAACGCTTTCAACATCCGTTACAAGCATTCTCATTTCCGCTATGGTACCTTCTTTGATTTCTCCCGAAACGAAATAATTTGAAATATCGCTTATAACGATTTCCCTTGTATCACCGTAATCGTTTTCAATACCGAGTTTCATTGAAACACGCATATTTTCCATACCGATATAAGAGGATTCGGAAGCGGTTTCAAATTGCACGGCAATCTCACCGACATTCTTTTCGGTCACATTTGCACTGTGCTTTGTACGCGTTACAAGAATGGGTTCTGCTACGCTGTAATGCGCTGTGCATTTCTCCTTACCGTTGTTATCGGTAGTATAAGCATTAACCATAGCCTTGCTTACCGTTGCGGTAAACTGCTCGGTCGCGGTCACGGAAATCTTTGTAATATCCTTTACAAACATCTCGTGGAATATAACATCGACCGTAAGCCCCGACTTGATTTCTTCTATCTGCTGGTCGGTAAGGTAAACATTTGCGGAACTATATACCTTATTGGTGGGGTCATCCATAGTGGTATAGCTGAATCCCACAACCACATTGGAGCCTGAAGAACTCAGACGCTTATATTCGGTATCGTCGCTGAACTGAAGTGTAAGCACCTGTTTTTCCTCAGTACTGTCGGGACGCGGAAGGGGTACACCGATTGAACCGTACATCGGGTTGTCGGACACGCCGAAGCTGATATAGTAAGAGCATATTACAACTCCGTCGCGTATATGCTGAACTATTGCGTGATTAAGCGTAAGGTCGTTGCCGCTTGTGACATACAGTTCATAAAATGCCGACATACCCATAGCATTAACACCCTGTGCGTAGAGCATCTTTCTGTCATCAGACAGGGTGAAATCCTTAATGCTGAGCTGATATGTTGCGTCGACATCGCGCTTCTGGTATTTAACGCTGCACTTGAAGTCGTTACTCTGGGATGCACCGAGAGCCTTATCGAGATAAAGATATACATTTACGCTGTCGTTTTTGCTGGTGGGTATACGCTCAATGGTGGTTTCCATAGAGTTTCCGTCAAAAACGATGGTGTTTTCTCCGAACTGGATGGTATCATCCTGAGCGACGGTTGCACCGTTGCCGGTGGTAGTTACCTGAATCTGATAACCGGAGGGACTGTCGCTTGAACAGATGTGTTCAAACTCGCCGTTGCGCTTATATTCGCCGCGGCTTGTAAGAATGAGCGGTCCGTTCTCTTTTATCTGGTAAACATCGACGGATGTAATGGGCCAAACGGTACTGACGGTACCTGCTGTGTGCAAGGTCAGACTGTAAACCTGCATCACATCAAACAGCGAGACAACGAAACGGTCTATACGGTTTTCACGCAGCATATATGAGGTATCGATTCTGCGTTTTTCCTTAGTATCGCCGGAATCATCGCCGGTATATGTGACCTTACCTGCATATTCGCCCATAAGCCTTGCCACATCCACAGTCTCGGTGCAAACCGTTTCGTCTGATTTTTTGTAGCTGATTGTGGCTGTAAGCGTTCCCTGATACTGCGGGCAGCCGTCCTCATACTGACCTGTGGCAATGGCAAACAGCAAATTCATGCTGTAACCCCTGCCGGTGTTCTGGAAGCTGCTTGACATTTCAGCCTCTGTACGCAGTTTTTTACCCGTAAATGACTGCTCGGAGCCGTTGTCCTGATAATCAATGCCGATCCAGCCGACATCGTCAAAGGTCCAGGTGCGGCTCGTACCGCCTGTGCTTGTCTGAACAACGCTGATGTTGTCGATATTAAGCTTATCGTAAACCGCTTCATTTCCCTGTGTATCGTCGGGAATTATACGCACGGCTTTAACATCGCCGTAATCGCGGTTTGTGCCTATATAGAAGCTTTCCTTTTCACCTGCGCGGAAGCCGTCGGAGGTGAGCTGCTGGTTTGCAAGAACATAAGGTGATGTGCCTTCTTCAAACATAAGCTGGAAATAGAAAAGGTTTGATGAGCCGCAATCGCCGTATGTATCATCGGCATTCACATTGCCGAAAACATTTACATCGACCTGATAAACATAGCGAAGCTTGGTAAAGCCGAGGTCCTGAATGGTTTCGTTGTAAGACATTGAATTCTTGATTGACTCCCAATCAATATCCTCAACATCCTCCGTTGAGCCGCCGCTGCCGTTAAAGGTTATGGTACTTATGGGCTCCTCCTTTGTGAGCAGAAGCTTTTTCTCGTAATACTGAATGCGGTTTTCCTTGGTAACATCGCGGCTGAACATACGGTCTGTGGTGATGCCGCCTATGCTCAGATTCTTTTCGAGCCACACACACTGGCGCTGAGACAGTGAATTCAACCTGTAAATACTTATTGTACCGAGCTGCCATTCATTTGTACTGCCGTCTTCAAGTGCAAGTGTCAGACTCTTGAAATAATCCAACTTACTGCAATTGAGTGAAAATACCAACGAGCCGCTCCTTGACACACCCGAAAGGTATGCAAGCAGACTGCCGCCGCCGCTGCCGCCGCCCGTAGCAGGCCAGTAACCGTAGTAATCCCTTACAAGAGTTTTAAGGCTCTGCATATCCACGGTCTTTTCATAGCCGTCTTTGGTAACATAGGTGATGCCTATGGATATTTCGGAAGTGGTGTCGGCAAGGTCAACATCATCGGTGGTGATTTCAAAGATATAGGTCTCGCCGGTTGTTTTCGGCAGCAGGGTTACCTCGGTTTCGGTATTTTTGTAATCCTGCGCGTTTACCGTTTCAAAACTGCTGAATATGCTTGAATTGTTGCCCGGCTCCATTTTAAAGCCATCAACTGTTTTTGTGCGGTAGTAGTAAAGCGGTACGCCCTGAGTTGTACAGCGCAGCATTGCATTTTCCGCAAAGGCGGCTGCATTCGCTCCGCTGCTCTCAAAAATGCTCAATGAAACAAGGTTTATGGCGTCGTTGTTTTTTGTGATACTTTTAAGCCTGTCGCTGTGGCGCGCAGTCGTCGGACCGTTCACACCTGCCTGTGTTCCGGCGTCAACACCGTAATAGAGCGTATAGCCTGTGATTTTTTTGTAATCGGGGAATATACCGGAGCAGATGATAGTGTCGCCCTGCTGTGCAAAGCCGTTGAATTTGCTTGAGGCTACCTCCGGGAAATTACTCATAAGCCAATAAAGACTTGATGTGATTACGGGGATTTTGACAGTTCTCGTTTTGCCGTAAATATCCTCATATTTAACAGTCAGACACAGCGCCTCACAAAGCTGCATCCTTTTGCTGAACAGTGAGTCCTTGTACCTGTCTATTTCAAGCACCTTGGGAGCATAATCATCATATTCGGCGGCGAGGGCTTCAATACCGGCGCCGTAAATATCGGCAAAGTCAAATCTGAATGTAAGGTCATTGCCGGAAGTCATTCCGTCATAAGCAATGGCGGTATCGTTGTTGTAAACATTCAGTCCGTATTTGGCATTTTTATCACTGCCCAGACGGAACACACGGTCAGCCTCATTCACATTGAAGTCGCCCGAATTACTCTGCTTTTTATTGAACTGCGCATAGAGCTTACCCTTAAAAGCGATATATTGTTCGGATGAATAGCTACCCACTATTCCGAGTCCGGCAATTCTTTCGACCGAATAAAAGCGCACATCATCGCAGCTCCATTCGTTTTTAACGGAGCTGTTGTCCTGCTCGCGGTGCATAAACACCTCAATATCCAGGCTCTTGCTGAAATCCACCGCATATTCAAGGGTGAATAAGTATGTATCCAGCGAGTTGCCTTTTAAAGCAGCTATTTTTGTTTCATACGGCGCATATCCGAGTAAGCTTTCAACCTCCGCCACAGTATCGACAGTGCCGTATTTTCGGGCAATATCGTAACTGTTTGTAAGAGAGTCTTCATGTGGGAAAACGAATTCCGTTCTTGCAAAGCCGTTTGTATCAATAAAGCGAATTGCAAAATACTGAATCGTAGCCCCTTCAACCTTACCCGTAGCGACCTGCAGTGCGTAAGTATTTGCGGGAGCTTCGGCGCCTGTGCCGAGTTCGCGATTGAACGGTGCCAGCACCGGTTCACCGGTTTTACCTTCACGCTCCTGCTCTGAAGGCGCCAGCGGAGGTTCACCGATTACGCCCTCTTCCTGCTGCTCTGAAGGTGCCAGCGGAGGTTCGCCGAGTTCTGCTTCATACTCCGAATTGACATAACCTGTCGGCAATTTCGTATCTGCGCCGCTCATGGCAAAAACCGCGGGAGTTAGTACGGTGAGCGCCATAATAACGCACAGCAATGCTGCCGGAAAGCGTTTGCCCACCGACTTGATTACCGATTTTATTCTGTATAATTTATATTTTCGCATAATCGGTCCCCCTAAACGCGAATGGAAACTCAAAAGTTAAACGAAGGAAAACAACCCGACAAGACCCGTCATTTCAAAAACCTCCATAACGGTTCTGTTCACATTTCTGAAATACAGCTTACCGGTCTTTTTCATCATCAAAATATGCAGCTGCTTAAAAATACGCAGACCTGCGGAAGAGACATATTCCAT
Source organism: Acutalibacteraceae bacterium (assembly GCA_045616765.1). GTDB lineage: Bacteria > Bacillota > Clostridia > Oscillospirales > Acutalibacteraceae > DTU089. Next base: position 25,933 of record JAZLHL010000007.1, on the reverse strand, counting down.
ACCGGCAAGGTTTAATATAATTGTGTCAAATCTTTCGGCAGTCTGAAGCAATATTGCTTCGGCTTCGGGTGCAGTTGTAGAGTCAAGACGCCCGTCAATAAGCAATTCACCCTCGGTGTCGCGATTAACAAGTTTAATAGTCATAAAAATTTTCTCCCATTAGTGCTTGGCGTTGTACTGAACAAGCTCTTCAAGCTTGATTTCGAGTACCTTTTCGTCATATTCGATCATCATATCGATCGGTGACATATCCTGAATATTCTCGGCTTCAGCCATAAGCATCTGCATAATATCAAATGTGTCATCGGAATCTGTATCTTCGAGCATATACTGTTCAAATTCCTTATTGCTGCTTTCTTCCTCTGCCGCAACAGGTTCTTCCTCTTCAAGCAGCACATTGAGAATATCATCGGTGCCGCTTTCTTCGGCCTCATCGGCAGTTTCTTTCTCTTCAAGCAGCATATTGAGCGCATCCTCGTTGAAAATCGAGCCGAGAGAATCGTCTTTGATTTCCTCTGCGGGAGCTTCGGTAAAATGCTTCTTTTCAAGCTCTCTTTCAAGTTCTTCGCGAACGGAACGGCGAATTTCCTGCATCATGGCATCGTAACTGAATTTGCCTAAAAGCTCGCTCAGAAGCTGCTCGGTTTTTTCGGAAGCGGGAGCCGCCTGCACCACGACATTGGGTATAACGGGAGCTTCTGCCGCAGGAACCGCAGGTGCGCGGTAAACCGGAGCCTCGGGTGCCTGATATGAAGGCTCGGGAATTTCTTCGGATACCGGCTCGGTCACTTCCTCAAACATTACGGACTTTCTTGCCGCCGCTTCCGCCGCCTGTGCTGCTGCAATCGCCTCTGCGATTTCGGCTTTTTCCTTTTCTTCGGCAAGACGCTGAGCCTCGATTTCATCATACTCATCTTCGGACAGTTCAAGGAATGTTACGCGGTTTTGCGACTGTTCAAGTGTAATGTCTATATCGTCGGTAACGGTGTTCTCGCTTACATTTTCACAACGCACATCGCGGCTGTCGCCTATGAATTTTTCCCATTCGGCATCGCCGTTTTCGCCGCCGAAATAAGTGCTGACATAGTTCGGATTTCTGAAAATGGAGATAATATCCTTGGGAACTTCGATTTTAAATGTAGTTCTGCTCTGCGGTGACATAACCGCAAAAGCCTGACCGCGAGGAGCCGAAACGATCTGCTCCTGCTCGGTTTCGTTTATGCCGCCCGCCTTTTCATAGAGCTTGCACAAATCGTCCATATCGTTGGGCGCAAGCGAGAAAATAAAGCTGTACTGGCAGGCGTTTATTATTGCAGTTGATTTACGGGCAATCTCCTCGCTGCCGACAAAGTCCTTGATGTTCTGCGTAATAACTATCTGCATACCGTTATATTTACGGATACGCTTTGCAAGCTGGAACATAAAGTCGAGAGCGACGGGATATTTTGTATCTATAAACACATGAGCTTCGTCTATTACGACTACTACCTTACGGTTAAGGCCGTATTTAATGTTATACTCACGGTTTTTGATGATTTCGTTATCAATATATTTGAGCACAAGAAGCATCTGCGCATTGGCAATGGAGCCGTTACGGTTTGCAAGAAGACTTTGGAAATTGAAAACAGTGAAGTTTTCATCGGTGGTAACGGAGCTTGAACCGTTCCAGATGCTCGCATTCCTGCCGCCGCCGGAGAACTTTGAAACATAGTTCATAAGCGTACGCAGCATTGTGCGGATATAATCGTTGTCGGTTGACTGGAATTCGGTGAGAATTGCATCGTAGAGATCATCGAATATCGGGTAATCCTCGGGTTTGAGCTTACTTAAATCGGTATCGGCGGTGATGTTCATATTGGTGTACATACGGTCGATAATGGAATTGAGGTATTCCATAGCATCCTTGTCGCAATCCGGCAAAATCTGACGGAAGAATTCTTCAAGGAACTGCAGATGTGTAGCATAGCTGCCCGCGGCTCCGGAGCCGTCATTTTCATCGTCACCGAGAGAGGTGATGATGTGGAACGGGTTAAGTCTGCCGTACTGTGCATTACCGACATTTATGAACTTGCCGTGCAGGTTAGCCGCAAGCTCGCTGTACTCGTTTTCGGGGTCAAGAATAAATATCTTGGCATCGTCGGCGGCAAGGTTTGTAAGCAAGCTCTTTGTAGCGTAGGATTTACCTGAACCGGATTTACCTACTATAACCATATTGGAGTTTACGCGTTCGCTGTCGCGGCGGAAGAAGTCAATAAATACGGGGCACCCCTCCGCAGTACCGAGCTTTATGCCGTTTTTATCCGCAACGTGTGCAAAAATCCACGGGTAACTCGCCGCAACGGAGTTGCTGGGAATGCCCCTGCCCTTTGCCGCAAGCGGATCGAATGCGCTGACCTGCGATGCAATAAAGGCATTGACCTGGTCAAAATCCATATTATTAAGGCGCAGGTTGTTTTCGGAATAAAGTCTGCGCACCACGCGCTTCATATTGTTGTAATGCGGCAGAGAGGATTTTTTCTCATCTGCATTGCCGGAGGCAATAATATCGTAAGCGGTGACATAAACATTGACTTCAAGCAGCGTTTCATTATCGCCCCTGAGCGTTGCAAGAAGGGTGCTGAGTGTCTCGATATGCTCCTGCAATTCAATACGGCGCGAGTCAACGCCGGTTGCCATAAACTGACCGCGCAGTTCCTGCAGCGAACGGTCAATGCCGCGAACGGCTTTGTCGCGGTCCATAGGCTTGCATTTAACAATGACTTTTGTAGCCGGCATGGACATAACCGAGGCGAGCCACGCATCGTCAACGAGCGACGGATAGTTCACTATGCGGAAATTGTAGGTAACTATACCGTTGATATTAACGGAATTGTGCTGAATACCCACATTTTTCGGCATAGCCCACTCAGCGTAGTTTTCGGGATCTACGCTGTCAACATTATTTTCTTCAAAATCAAGATAGTTTGAATACTTGAGGAACAGAGCGAGTTCCTTTGAATCAAGGCGTCTGCCTTCGACCTCACCGCTTAAAAGTGTGTCAAGTGCTGCATCCGCGGCAATATCGAGCTGGTGCTTGTCGCTGTCGAAAAGCACTAAGTAATAGAAAGGCTGAATAACCTTATTTTCGTAACAGATGTCACGCAGGTCGTTTATACGGTCGCACAGAACATCGACACGGGTCTTGAATTCTTGCTCGGTTATCATACCGCTTTCGTATGATGCGCGAAGATCGCTGACCTTTTTATTTTCATTTTCAAGGTATGCTTCATAATTTATGGGGCGCTCGATTTTGATAATGTTTGCGCCGTAATCGGATGCGAGCGAACGCAGAACTCTGCCGACGCCGTTTTCGATGGAGTTGTTGCGGCGTGTGGGTGAGAAAAAGCGGAATTCAACGGGCTTGATCTCAATAGCGGTGCCGTAATACTCACCGCCGAATTCAATGTAGCCGTCACTGATGCCCGTGAAACTCACAAGCTCCTTCATATCAAAGGCCTTTACGCCCTTGCCTTGCTTTTTGAGCTGCTTTTTGGCGGCACTCTGATTAGCGCGTTTTAGCCAGATAGCGTCCTTTTCCTCCTTGGAAACGGAACGGTCCTTCAGTTTTTTATCGTCAGCCTTGCGTTCTGCGCGCTCGGCTTTGAGCCTTGCCTTACGCTGCGCGGTGCTTTCGAGCGGCTCCTCCTGCTCGCCCTCGTCTGCCTCGCGGTCTTCAAGCTCGGCATCGGTGTGGGCACGCATAAAACTGCGCTTATAACCGAGGTGACGGAAAATGTGAAGAATGTAAACATAGTTCGGCTCTGTATCAAGGCGCAGTAAAAGCATTGCGGCAATGCATACTATACCTATAACGATATATAATTTGCCCGGTAAACTTGAGGTAATAACGAAGCCTGCCATAACTGCGGCAACAAGAGCTATTATGACGTCACTTACGGAAACGCCCTTAAATAACTCAACTTTGACTTTCGTTTTGCCGGGTATAAGACGCATACTGATTACATCGCCTTTCTGAACTGAAATAGATAATAACCGCTTTAAGACCTGCTCGGCTGCCGGTAATTATTTATGATTATTGGTGGGAACAATGTTCCTTTTTTCGGCTTCTTCCTTCTTTGCTTTTTCTTCGGCTGCCTTTTTATCCCTGTACATATTGATGGGTCCTAAAAGGATACCGCCCTTGTCGGAAATCTGCTGTGCGGTTTTGGTGATGGCTTTCTTTGCACCTGCAACACCGGTTGCACCTGCAACAAAGCCGCCTACCGCGCCTACCGCGCCTGCCGCCATACCGCTTAAATCACCTGCGGAAGCAGATTCACGGCCTGCCATGCCGGTAAGAATACCGTTGAATACATTGCTGAATCTGTTGGCTGCTTCAAAGCCCGCAATCAGCATAAGCGCTTTGGCAAGCATATTGAGAATGCCGCTGTCCGGGAAGAAGTTGAGCTCGCCGCCGAAAATAATGGGAATAATAAGAATAACAATCCTCATCGGAATAATATTGCCGAATATACCGAATATCTGTACTACCGTAGCTGTGAACCACTGCTTGAATTTTTCGCCGTCATCAAGTACGGCGGTAGCGGCAATAGGCGGTGCTACAATGTAAAGAGCAAGCAGGTTTATAACTCTTGCAACGCAGTTGAATACACATATAGCGAGATTTTTTATGGTAAATACCGCCATAAGACCTATTAAGAGGTACGAAATGCCGCCGAGGCTCATATCGAACGCATCGTCAACATCATCCATATCATAGATGTCTCTTTCGCCCGTATAGAAGGGGCCGCGAACACTGTCGTCGATACGGGGATTGACATTGTATGCGGGGTTGTCGGCAGACTCCATTGTACCCGTAAGGAAGATTACAACATCTATCGGAGCAGTTACCGCAAAAGTATCAATAACATCGCGCTCCACATGGGCGAGCGGATGGAAATCCTTATTGACATAGAGCTGTATCATTATATCGAGCAGCGGAGTTACGGTGTTGAAATCGTCTATTTTTATATCGTAGCGCAAATCACGCGCTCGAACGACCTTTTGCAGCTCGCTCTGCCAGGTGCGTTTTGTCCCCCCTGCATCGTCGTAGAAGAAATCAAACACGCCCTCATTCTGCAGCTGCAGCAAATCCGGTCGTATGGCGTTATAGCAGCTGTTCAGGTTATACCGGCTGTTATATGACGCATTCAGCGAATAGTTTCCTATGGTATTAAACACCCGCGCCATAGTGGCGTATTGCTCATCGGTGAAATCCATAGATGTTGCTTCGTCAAGTACTTCTGCCCGGTTAAACAGGTCATTCACCACATTTATGGTAATGTTTGCAAGGTTGATGGAGGCGGTAAGTATGCCCGAAAGCAGACCGATAACGCATACACTTCTTAATGCAGTATATATAATATTGCCGTAGGTGCGCTGCTGCTTGCCGAAAAGGTCAAAGCCCTTGCGCACAACCGTAATGATGGAAAAGGCAATTATGAGCACAAGACCGAGAAGCGCCATGCCCCAATAAATATTGTTTACCGACTTATTGCCGAAGAAAACATTTATAAGATACTGTGATTCGCCGTCATATTCCACTTTATCCGTGCCTGAAAACACACCGAAAAACCTGTAAAGTATATTGACGATATAGCAAAGGCATTTTACCACAAGGTAAAGTGCTTTGCCGAAAAAGTTACTTAATGCAGTAACTATCTTATCGCCGACATATTCAAATGCACTGGTTATTGCATCGCCTATGGAGCCCGCAATATCGCTGATGATATCGCCCATTCCGCCGAAGAAATCGCCGACTGCATCAAAAATACCCAACTGTACAAGTGAACTCGGAGCACCTAACATCTTTTTGCCCGCCTCTCTGAAAGGTTTTACTGAAAAATCATCTCGTACGCAGCTTGCGGCGCGAAATCACTATGTATGCGCCGAGTGCCGCTATAACAAGAACTACTATTATAAAGAAAATAATGCTGTTGAAATTAAAATAAACACGAATTTTGAACTTGTAGGAATTGGTGTTGCCCGCCTTATCCTCAAGGTCTATTTCATATTTTCCGCTTTTTGTAAGGCTCTGCTGATAATTCATTTTTTCACCGTTGTGGGTAATGGTGACTTTACAGCCTTCTTCAAGGTCGCTGATATCCACGGGACCGGCGGCAACGCCGTCCACGACCGCTTCGAGCTTTAATTCGGGTGCGGTATGGTCAACGGTGACCGCAAGAGTATACGATACATCGACATCGGCACTGCGGTATTTTATTTCATAGTCGCCCTCTTTGCCCATATCAACATAATCATAAACGGAATTAAGCGCCTCGCCGTTAAAGGTAGCCGAGGTAATATAAAAGCCCTCCGGTACAGTGTAGCCGCCTATGATGCCGGTAACATTGCCGACTATGGTAAATTCAAGCGTTGCTGCCGATTCGGATTCAAAAATTATCACATATTTACCAATCATATCAATTTGAGTAAAATCGGGTTTTTCGACCGCTACGCCGTTGCGGTAAAGAGCGGCTTTGAGATTTTGCGGCAATGTAACGGAAACCGCCGAGGTCGTAACTATACCTGAGGGAACATTCATGGAAACCTCAAGCCCGTTGACCGTGTATATAAAGCTGCGCATTTCGGAATTGTAATAGGCACCGCTGCCGATGCTTGCACGCTTAATATCTTCCTCGCTCATTTCGGCTACGGGTTCCTCAGTGCGCGGGTCAAGCTCGCCCTCGTAATCAACATTTACCGCAAATACCGGAAGTGCGGCAATGCAGAAAGCCATTATAACACACATAAATGTGAGAAATGCTTTTTTCACGGTTTTACCACCCTTTCTCAGCCTGCGCCGTTAACAATGGCGTTGCGTTTGGTTATATCGTAAAGGACCTCATCCGCATGGAAAACATGTGAACGCAAATCGCTCATATCCATTTTGCCGAACTGATAGAACTTGCATTTGTAAGACGGTGTATAAATGGTTTTAAGCGGATAGTTACCGAATGTAACGATTATGGCATTACCGGTAGATTCCTTGTTATTGAGCTTCTGAAGCTCCGAGGGATATATAAGCGGCCTTGTCTGCATCTGGTTGGAAACGTTTATGTCGCCCTCCTTGGCGCCGGTGCCTGCGGATGTGCTTGTAGTCCTTACGGTCTTGTTGCCGCAAAGCTCGCTGAACTCCTTGCAGGTGCCTATATCGTTGGAGCCTATGAACATCTTCATGGCGCAGTTGGATTTTACGACATCGGCAACGCCCTCGCCGTAAATATTGTTAAGCTGCGCATAGCTCTGCACGACCATATTGAACCAGATCTTACGGCTTCTGCCGACGGTTATCATCTTGTCGAACTTTTCGATTTTCGGCATATTGCCGAACTCATCCATTATGAAATAGACGTTACGCGGCAGCGAGAGGTCTTCACGCGCACTCGCAACCTTGATGAGCGCCTTATACATACTCAGAATGAACAGCGAAGCAAGTCCGTGACGGGTATCCTTTTCATCGGGGATTTTAAGGAAGAGCGCGGTGGGTTTTTCTGCAAACTGCTCGGCATGGATATCGGTGGCGCTTGTAAGACCGCAGATACCGCGGTCATTGAAAATCGTCATTTTATCGAAGGTTATGGACATATAGCTCGACAGGGTCTGGTCTGCCGCGGCAAGTACCTGTCGCGAAAGAGTATATGCCTGCGAAAGCGTACTTCTGCCCTCGAAATAATCCTTGAGAGCCTGGTAGTTATTCTCACTGTTGGTGAGAATTTTGTTAAGGTTGAAGAAATTGAATTTCTCCTTAGACATACCGAGGCGCTCGTCCTCACTGTCCTCAAGCATGGCAAGGCAGGTGGCAAGCACTATTGAGCGCGCACCCTTTTCCCAAAGAGGATCCTTTTCGTTGGTTATGGGGCATATACCGGCAATAAGGTCGTTAAGATCCTCGTACATTTCGTCGTAAATTTTCTGCTTGGCAACGGTAACATCGCTCTGGCAGTGGTAAAGGTCGGCATACGCCTTGCCCTGCCACTCGCACCAGACCGCACCCGGATCGCATATACCGTCAACTGCGGTAAGGTTCGGGTAATCCTCCATAGAGTCGCGGTGAGCAATAATACCCTCACCTGCGCGCAGATAGTCCTGGTACATATCCCATATCGGGTCAAGCGGATTCCAGCGTGATGATGAATAGGTGTCTCTTAAATCGAGCACAAGCACTTCGTACCCGCGCTCGCTCAAAAACTTGGAGTGCAGGTCGAAAAGCTCACCCTTGGGGTCGGTCATGATCATACTCGAGCCGCAGTTTGTAGCGCCTATGAGCTGAATCATGGGGTTGATAAAGGTTGTGGTTTTACCTGAACCGGTAGAGCCTATTACAAGTGCGTGTGCGCCCGACATAAAGTTCACATCGAGCTTGCCGTTTTTGCCTATATAAGCGCGAAGCGGCACACCGTCTTTTTTGGATTTTAAAATTTCATCGTAAGTGATGGGCGGGAAATACTTGTCGCGCTCTTTATCTGTCATAAAGCGGCTGTTTTCAAGCACGCTTTCAACATCGCCGCCCTTGCCGCTGCCGAGCACGCGCTTTGAAGCCTTGCTTGCGGTATTGCCGAAGCCGTTGAAAAACAGCGCACCGAAGGCAATGAGCATGACAACGCCCGTGCCCCAGGTTTTCCAGTCAAGGAAAAGCTTCCAGTCGAAGACGAAGGGTTGACCGCTTACGAGACCGCCGAGCTGATTGACAACCGACATAACGGCAAAGCCGAGCACACCCACGCCGAGCACGCCCACGAGGGAGAAAATTACCAGTCTGCTCAGCGGTATTCTTTTTATTGATTGGATAATTTTGTCAAACAAGCTTTACCCTTCTTTCAGTAGTAAATGACCTTTGAAGTGTCGTCGGAATTGAATAAATCAAACGACCCTGCCGAAATGACGCGTGATTTTCCCGTTTTGAAATATGTATGGTCCATCAGCGGAATTTGTTTATTGACAGTTCTGATTGTGGATACCGTGAAATTTGAGCCGAGTAAAGAACCGTCATTTTTACCGGTGAACTCAATTGCCGAGTACGGCGCTCTGCGCACATCCAGATTGTAGCCCGTACAAACGGCACCTTGGCCGGATTTATTGTCAAAGCTTGTTGAGCTTAAGTAAATTTTGTCGGGTGCGAAAATAAGTCCGTAATTTACCACAGAAGCATTCTCTAAATCAAACACCGCTGATTTTGAGGGCTGAATAATTGCAGCCCCGCTCATAATAACAAGGTCACTTGTGGCAGTACCCGTACCTTCACAGTAAATACTGCCGGCGGCAGGGTAATCATCGACACATCCGTACATGGAAACAATGCGGGCATTTTTCTGCAGAATCACAGTTCCCTTATTGTTTATTGTGCCGTTATTGTAAAATTCACCGCTTATGCTGAGTACACCGCCGTTTTCGACCGTAAGTGTGCAGCCGGGTTTCAGAATGGTGGTATCGGGTATCTGGAGTGTTTTACCCGATGTCACGGTATAATCGCCGATAGCGTTACTTGTTTCCGCGGTGGCAACATACATAACGAAATCGTATAAATCGCAACTGGTGTTCTGGCGCATTGTAAGAAATGAGGGATCCTTGTTAAACAAGGGAATGAGCTCGGCATCCGCCCCGTTGGAAACATTAAAAAACACCTGTACATGATCCTTATAGGTACCACTGCCATACGCGCCCTTGCATTCAGAGGTGGAAATGCTAATGCAGTCACCTTTCGTATCCGACCATTCCATAGTGGTATTTTGCGCAACTCCTGCCGAATCGCGTTTCGTATTGCAGTGCATATATTGACCTGCGGGATTCTTTATTCTGACGCGTTTTATATTGTTGTTGCCCTTGTCCTGATCGGCATACTGCATAGTCCATGCACTGCAGGGAGTATATGTATAAAATTCGTCATCGAATGTGGCGATATCACGCTTAACAACCGTTGTGTTGCACCAGGCAATATTTTCACTCACAGTACTGTCGCAGCTGTAGTACTCCTCACCGTTTGCATTCCACACAAGCATAAAATAATGATCTCCTGTTACGGGGATATCGGCTTGAGTATATACACGCTTCCAGTGGTAGAGCTTGATTTTTTCGTCAAATGCACCCGCCGCGCGTGTCGTGAATGCGGGCGCAGCAATAAGAAACGCCGCCACGACTGCCAAAAAAGCGGCGATCATGCGATTTGCGCGTTTTATATTTAATTCGGCAATTGATTTAAGTTTCATAACTAATGCGTTCCTTTCAACCGTTTGCACGGTCAGTCTTTGCGGGTGCACCCGCAAAGACTGATTTGCAGGATCATTGATTTCGCAGTTGCTTATACAGTAGTTGCTTTTGCGTTATCTGTTACCCACTGGCTCATTGAAGGCATAAGAACCTTGAGAGCAAGCATGAGTACGAAGATAAGCACGAAACCGATGATGGCGTTCTTAAGCTGAGTTTTTGCTTTTTCGCGATCCTGGGGTTCCTCCGCCTTAGCGAATTTAACTCCGAGGAATACGCAGTAAAGCGAGCCTGCTGCGCCTACGATGGCAAGCAGGGGAGTAAGCAAGCTGTTAAGAAGGTTAACAACGGGGTTAACAACGCCGTTGAAGCCTGATTCAGCGCTTGCGAAAACCGTCATAGCCGCCATAGCGAACATAACGATCACTCCGCATGTAAGAACGTTTTTCTTGTTGAAAGCTTTCATGTTTTTTTCCTCCGCATTTATTTATTTTAAGCCGGTTGCCCGACATAAAATCAAAGTGAAAGTTCGTCTGACCCGAGTGAGAGATTTTTTGCGTGCTCGGGAGTGCTTTTCTGTTTTGCAGGCTCCGCCGCTTTTTTAATAAGGGTGCCTGAGCGTATCTGCAAAAGCGCATTTTCCGGCGACTGCGGCACAGCCGAAGCGAATTTTTCATTTTCGGCAAGGCTTTGCGCCATTGCGTCGGCGGCAACACCTGCCGGCATACGCTGATTGAGCATTACCCTGCCCACGACGCTCTGTGCAGTGTAACGCAGTACCTCATCGCGTGTGAGTTCGGCGCCTGCGGCAAGCTCCCTTTCGGCTGCCCTGCCGTTTTCTATTGCCAAGCCGCGCTGCACCGTACACTCCACAAGCTGCTGCGAGGGAGGCGGTGCGCCGAAGGCATTTGTAATGTTTTGTTTGATAGCTTCTTCAGTCACGGTAATTACTCACTTTCCAAATACTTGCGCAGCGCTTCCTTTGCACGCATAAGCGTGACCGCCACGGTATTTTTGTTTTTGCCGAGAACAGCCGAAATCTGCTCGGTACTCAAGCCCTGCATATAAAAGAGCATTATGACCTCGCGCTGATGCTCGGGAAGCCGCAATATAGCCTCCTTCAAATCGAGCGACTGAATCGTGTCAAGGCTTTTGTCCTCACCGCCGAGGATTTCATCGTTTATTTCTTCGCCGTAACTGCGTTTGGAGAGGAGCGTTTTGGATTCATTTATGGTGACCTTTATAAGCCACGCCTTGCGGTGCTCCTCGCTTTCAAATTCACGCTCTTTTTTGAAATACGCCAGAAAGGTTTCGGAATAAACATCATCGGCATCTTCGGGGCTGCGCACATAATTGAACGCAATTTTGTAAACCATATCGGAATATGTGCGCACGACTTCTTCTGCGTTCATCGTAAATACCTCGTCAAGCATCAAAAAATTACATGGAATTCAAAAAATTTTTCCTCAAAACAACAGACAAAAACATCATCCCATACTATGTCTATTATTCACACCATTATAAAATTATTATTGCAAATAGTCAAGACATTTTAATAAATTATCGCAAAATTCGACAAGTTGTGATGATGATAACGGAATCTTGACTGTAAATATTTATGATTTTCTGTCGGATAAAGACATTTTTGAAAAGTAAAAAACGGGTGTTCAAAGGCATTACCCTTGAGCACCCGTTTGTTTTATCGGAGATCCTGATTATATTTCAATTATTCTCAACCGAATATTTCCTCAAACAGCATTTTCAGAAGCACGAAAATTCTGGTGGAAAGCAATTCGTTAATAAGTTTTGTGATTTGCGCTGCGTATGAAGTTTCGTCGACCTCATACACAAGCGGCTCGGTGCCGTCATCAATAACAGGCGCCTGCGAAAGCGTGCAGCCGCCGTCGCCGAGAAGCTGACATCTGATATATAAGAAATCCTCTGCGCCCGCAATCGTATCAAGGTCAAGCACATATTCGCTTTCGTTTTCGGACTGTGCAATATCCTTGCTTGCGATCACATTGCCGTTTGCGACCCACTGAATGTTAGAGCAGTTTTTCGCTTTAACCGTAACCTTGTGGCCGTCAACGGTAAGCTGTGTAAATTCGGGGTACGCAAGACCGGAATTCACGGCATTTATATCTTCGACCGGACCGAGCTTTTCGCAGGATCTGAGTTTTCTCGTTACGCAGAAGAAAGCGCCGCTCTGCATGGTTTCCTTAATGCTTTCTTCGGTGTTTTCCTCCATCATAAATACCGAGAAAGAGGTATCAATGTGGTCATACACATGGGCATCGTTGTTTGAGAATGCGATTACATTTTTGCCGTATGGCAGGCATTCCATAAGAATGTTATCCCACAGAATTCTGTCGTAAGGCGTAACACTGTTGCGCTCGTTGAAAACCTCCATACCGAGACAACTGTCATATTTAAGAAGAATATCGCTGAAATAGTGAACATTCTGCGGGTCGGATACTGCTGAAATATCACTATTTGAATGAAGCCAGTCGCCCGGGTGATTTATGAACGAAATTCCGCCTGCTTCATCCGCAAGCTTAACGGCACCCTCGTGGTCATTTTCATAGCCGAGGTAACCGTCACCGACATGCTCGGGCAGGAACATACCGTTTACATGGCACTTGGTGATGGTAAGCGCGTTGAGCTCGTTGCCGCCCACAACGCAGGTCATACCCTTACCCCTCGCGGCACCGGTTCTATCGGGATATGAACCGGAGGTTATAGCTTCAAACTCCTCATCGGTGAGCCATGTCGTATTGTTGCCTATAATGGGCTGATAAACATAAAGTGCAAGCTGCGTAGGCTGCTCATTCCAAGCCTTGCCCGTAACGCCGTGGTCGGTCATGGCAAGAAAATCGTAACCCTGATTATAGTGGTTTTTGATCATATCACTGAAATCCATTTCGGCATCGCTGGCTGTGGAGTGGGTATGCAGATTGCCCTTGTATGCATTCCATGCGCCCTCGCCGCTCCAGATAACATCCTCATACGGAGAAACGATTACATAATCGTTTGCCGCGTATGCGGGAACGGCACAAGCCGAAAGAACGAAAATAAGTGCAAGTATGATACTTACCGTCTTTTTCATTTGAAAATCTCCTTTAGTTGATGAATTAAACATATAATATACCGCCGCACATAAATTTGCAACAATAATTATTAAAGACTGAACGAAAGCGGCAAAAGCTCCGCGAGAGTTGTTTTTTCAAACTCGGTTCCGGATTTTACAAGCAGTACTTCAAAATCACCGCCGCAAAACTCACTCATAACCTGCCTGCAAACGCCGCACGGCGGGAAAATGCCGTTTATTACGCCGTCCTTACCGCCTGCAACGGCGATTTTTGTAAAATTGCGTCTGCCGTCGCTGACCGCCTTGAAAATCGCCACGCGCTCGGCGCAAACCGTAGGACCGAAAGCGGCGTTTTCAATATTGCAGCCGGTGTAAACGGTGCCGTCGGCGCACACAAGTGCGGCACCCACCTTGCAGCCGGAATACGGTGAATATGATTTTTCGAGCGCATTCACTGCAAGTGCGCAAAGCTCGTTATCAGTCATAATATCAACCTTTCAAAAGCGTCCTCACCCTGTCGGCAACATTGGTAAAACCGTTAAGTGTGCCGAGATTTTCGGGCTTTATTTTTTTGCCGTATGTTATAAACGGCACATACTCGCGAGTGTGGTCAGTACCCCCGAATGCCGGGTCGCAGCCGTGGTCTGCGGTTATCATAAGCACATCATCTTCTCGCAGATTCTCAATAAATCCACCGAGCCACGCATCAAATTCCGCGGCGGCTTTCGCATAACCGTCAACATCGCGCCGGTGGCCGTAGGTCATATCAAAATCCACAAGATTTATAAAGCAAAGTCCGTTGAAATCTTTTTGCCGATATTCCTCCGCCCTCGCCATACCGTCGGCATTATTCTGCGTGTAAACAAATTCGGTAAGCCCTCTGCCCGCAAAAATATCGTGTATCTTACCCACGCCGATAACATCAAAGCCATCGGCTTTCAGTTCGTCAAGCACGGTTTCCTCGGGCGGCTCAAGCGAAAAATCGTGGCGGCGCGGCGTACGCGTAAACGGGTATTCGCCCTCAAACGGTCTTGCAATAACTCTGCCTACGCCGTAATCACCTTTCAGAATTTCACGGGCGATTTTGCAGTATTCATAAAGCTTTTCGGGCGGCACGATGCTTTCGTGCGCGGCTATCTGAAAAACGCTGTCGGCAGAGGTGTAAACAATAAGGTCGCCCGTTTTGAGATGCTCGTCGCCGTAATCCTTTATTACCTCTGTACCGGAATAAGGCTTGTTGCAAAGCACTCCCCTGCCCGTCAGGCGCGAAAACCCGCTTAAAACTTCATCGGGGAAGCCGTTCGGGAATACGGGAAGCGGTTTAGGTGAAACAATGCCCGCTATCTCCCAATGACCGATCGTGGTATCCTTGCCGCGCGAAAGCTCTTTAAGGCGCGCAACGCTTGCTTTAAGCTCACCGCCGCCGAGAAAGCCGAGCCCGTCGATTTTTGTATAACCGAGAGAACGCAGATTATCTATATTAAACTCGCGCGAAGCGGATACGCTGCGTATCGTGCTGCAGCCCGCATCACCGAAATCGGCGGCATCGGGCGCTTCGCCTATGCCGAAGCTGTCAAGCACAAAAAGAAAAATCCTCTTAATATCAGCCATTATTTATTCTCCATAACAACTGCCGTTTCAAGCGCAAGCTTCATCATATCGGTAAATGAAGTCTGCCTTTCGGAAGCCGGCAGAGCCTCGCCCGTGAGCAGATGGTCGGAAACCGTAAGGACCGCAAGGGCGCGTTTGCCTGCTCTTGCGGCGTTCATATAGAGCGCAGCGGCTTCCATTTCCACACAGAGCACGCCCATTTTACGCCATAATGACGCACTGTCGCACCCGTCGGGAACATTTTCGGTATCGTGGTAGAAAATATCGGATGATACGACATTACCGACCGCATAAGAAAGACCGAGCTTTTCGGCATTGTCTGCGGCGGCTTTGAGAAGCGTAAAATCCGCTATGGGCGCAAATGTGCCGGGCAGATTAAAATCGCGGGCATACGCCGAGTCGGTGCAGGCACCCTCCGCGATGATCACATCGCGCAGATTGACTTTTTCGCTCATACCTCCGGCAGAGCCGACGCGAATGATATTTTCAACACCGAAAACATTATATAATTCGTAACTGTAAATACCGATTGAGGGCATACCCATTCCGCTTGCCATAACGGAGACCTTAACGCCCTTATATGTGCCGGTGTAGCCCTGCACGCCGCGCACATTGTTCACAAGCACGGGGTTTTCGAGAAAATTTTCAGCTATGAATTGTGAGCGGAGCGGATCGCCCGGCATAAGCACGGTTTTACCGAAATCACCGGGTTTTGCATCAATATGCGGTGTGGGATATAACTCCATAATCATTACCTCTTTTACACATTGTACATTGTATACATTTTTGCATACAAGCCGTCCTGCGCCATAAGCTCGGCGTGATTGCCGTATTCCTCAATGCCCTGCTTTGTAATTACAACGATTTTGTCGGCATTGCGGATGGTGGTAAGCCTGTGTGCAACGGTCAGGGTTGTACGCCCTTTTGCGAGCAGTTCAAGCGATTTCTGCACATAGTATTCGCTTTCGTTATCGAGCGCGCTTGTGGCTTCATCAAGTATAAGTATTTTCGGATTTTTAAGAAATACACGCGCAATGCTTATGCGCTGCTTCTGCCCGCCGGAAAGCTTCACACCGCGCTCGCCGACATATGTATCGTACCCGTTGGGGAGTTTTTCTATAAACTCCACCGCGCCCGCAAGGCGTGCGGCTTCTTCTATTTCTTCATCGGTGGCGCCGGGCTTGCCGTACTCTATATTTTCGCGCACCGTGCCGGAAAACAGGTAAACATCCTGCTGAACTACGCCGATCGCACCACGCAGACTTTCAAGCGTAACATCGCGTATATCCGTTCCGTCGATTTTTATGGAGCCGCTTTCAAGCTCATAAAAACGCGGAATGAGATTGCATATAGTTGTTTTGCCGCCGCCGGAGGGTCCCACAAGCGCAAAGCTTTCGCCGCTGCCTATGTGCATATTTATATGCGACAAAATCTGCCTGCCGTCCTCCTTATACTTGAAGCTGACATCCTCAATATCAATAATACCGTCGGTTACTTCAAGCTCCTTTGCCTGCGGCGCATTTTCAATTTCGGGGTCGGTATCCATAATTTCGGCAAAGCGTTCGATACCCGTCATACCGCGCTGAAACTGCTCTATAAAATCAACTATTTTGCGTATTGATGTAAGAAGTGTCTGCGCATAGAGGAGGTACGCCACAAAATCAGCCGCTTTGATTTTGCCTTTGAGCAGGAATATCGCGCCCGCGGTAACGACCGCAATATACATAACGCCCTCAAATGCTCTGTTTACCGAGCTGAACGAGCCCATATAGCGATAGACCTTCGATTTTATATCAAGAAAACGCTCGTTGCCTTTTTTGAATTTGTTTTCTTCAATATTTTCGTTGGCAAAGGATTTTACAACTCGCGTACCGAGGAGACTGTCCTCGATCTGACTGTTGAGTTCACCCACTACCACACGCGAGCGGCGCTGCCCCTCTTTCATTCTGTGGCGGTAATACCTCAGGCAAATAAGCATAAGCGGTATTATGGAAAACATTATGAGTGTAAGCGGCACATTCATTGAGCACAAAATAACGAACGATGCGATTATCTTGATGCCCGCAATGAAAAATTCCTCGGGACAATGGTGTGCAAACTCTGTAATATCGAAAAGGTCGCTTGTAAAACGCGACATAAGCGTACCGATTTTCGTGTTATCGTAATATGAATATGACAACTTTTGAAGATGCGCAAACATATCGCGGCGCATTTCGGTTTCCATTTTCGTGCCCATAATATGACCGATCGACGACATATAGTAGTTCGCCACGGCATCAATTATACGCAATACCACATACGCAAGCCCCACGCCGACGATTATGCTCACCGTCAGCTTTGAAATATCGTTAGCGGCGGCATCGGTTATGTAGCGCACTATCATAGGCAGCGCAAGCTCGCAAGCCGTAGTGAGTGCCGCGCAGAACAAATCGAAAACCAGCGTGCCGAGATGTGCTTTATAATACGGCAAAAAGCGCTTTATAAGCGCAATATTGCTTGCTTTCTTCTTTTCTTCAATTTGAGTTTCCACAAAATCACCCCGTGATCAAGAACTCTTATTTATGGGATTCGATAAATTTCTTTATTTCATAAAATGCCGGCTTCGGGTTGCCGTTAAGGTCCACAAGTCCCCAGCAGCTCTCTATCGGACATTCCTCGTGCCCGCAGATATAGCAGTACTCCGAATCTTCGTAACAATAGACTATCGCACCGCAGATATGCTTTGTTTTATAGAAAAGCTCAAACACATCGCGGTAGAATTTTGCCTGACCTTCGCGTGAATGGGGGTAACCGGGGATTTTCGTTATCCATGGCATTTCGCGGTAAATGTGGTTTTTAAGGTCGCTTTTGAAAATAAGGTTATAGTACCTTGACGGATCATTTTTGGCAACCTTTTTTACATGCTCCCTGAAACGCGGATTGAGCTGTTCAACAAATTCCGCCGGACGCGCCTTGACATCGGCTTCATTTTTGAAGCCATAGCTGTTCAGAATTTCAATACGCTGCTGCTTTGTTCTCGGTACGCCGCCGCTCATATAGCCGAACTCCTGAATCAGAATCGGCTTGCCCGTAAGCGCCCACAGATACCTTGTAAGCAGTGTGAAAATGCCCATAAGCCCGGGCAGATACATAAAGCAGCCAAGGTAAATATCAATACCGACATAATCGCAGTATTTAAGGTACGGGCGAAGCATCGAGTGTAAATCCGCCTGCGGACCTGCGGAGTTGTAGCCTAAAATCACATCGCCGCGCAGAGGATATATTTCTTCAAGCTGAATTGCGATAAAGCGCACCGCCTCGCTCATACTTTCAAGCGGCAGAGTGAAATGCGGGATGCCCATTTCGTTTGTGATCTGCATACCGCCTATAACATCGCGCAGCTCGGTTATTATAAAACGCGCCGTCTCGCGCACCTTTTTTTCGCCGTCGGGCGTGCGCACATCAATACCCTTTTCAAAAAAAGACTGCGGGTACGGAGTTATTGCCATAACCTTTATGCCGTGTTCTTTATAACGCGTGCACATAGCCTTAAATTCGGTAAAGCTCGCGGATACATTGCCGTTTTCATCGAACGGGAACGGAATATCGTGCCGCGCCCAGCCGAGATGCGCTTCGTTAAGACGGTCAAACGCCTCGTGGCAATGACATACGCCGTAGATAAAACCCTTCTTGCGCATATTTTCGGTTTCCGCATTGGACTTGGGAATAAAATATGATTTTGCAAGATTTGCGGGCAGATATTTAAGACCGTAAACTATCTGGTCAATGTAATGCTGTTCCATATAAACATCCTTTTAATAATTAACGATTTTGTCCGTTTTTGCACCGAAATCAGGCTCGGTATCGAGCCTGATTTCTATGCGCGTAAATTCTTATACCGCAATTTCCGGATAATCGTAATACTTCATAAACGATTGTAAAAACTCCGAATTATGCAGCATTTTTATACCTTTTCGCTTTCAAGTGCTTCCATGATTTCTTCCATCTGCTCCTGCTCGGCGTTGCGCTCGGTCGCAATAAGTGCGCGGCGCTCGTTAAGCTCGATATACATTTTTTCGCGCTTTTCGCCTGTAAGGTCATAGAAGAAGTAAGGAATGACCTTAACAAATTTCGGGAAAAGGTCGATACCTATGAACAGGAAGAATACTCTTGAATAAACCGTTTTGCTGCCCTGAGACCACGGAAGCATCTCTATTGTGGAATCGTAACCCGACCACTTGAAGAGCTTTATGGTAAGCAGCGAGTTAAGCGGTGCAGTAACCTTTGTGATAAGTCCGGTAAGAATACCGATAGTACCGTCGGGGCGTTCGCCGGTCATATACTCGGTGTAGTCGTTTATTTCTCTGCCGAGCTCGGCTTCAAACACATTGGAGGGTCCGTTGTTGACGCCGTTCAAGCCGTAGAATATGCCGTAAATGAGCACCATAAGCCATTTTTTATCGACATTAGGGCAGCCGAGCAGCACCATGCCGACGTTGCAGAGCATATCCCATGAACGCAGTACGATGACCGCCTTTTTGTTGTTGTTCTTAAATAATTTCTGGAATTTCGGAATAAATGTAACGCTGAGGGTATCAAGAATATTATACGGCATATAGGCAATAGCCGAGGGAATGGAGCCGCCGAATATTTCCTGCTGGGTAACAACATCCCACTTGTAGCCGCCGTCTGCCCACCAGCTTGTTGCAAAGTTTGCAATAAAGTTTCTGAGAAGATATTTGTTTTTGAGAATGTAGAAAAGTGATTTTAATACGGGAGCGGGTTTTTCCTGAAGCATAATGCGTTCTTTGCAGTTTGCCGCCATAGCCATATTGCCCGCCGCACCTACAAAGGATGCAACGCCGGACATAATCGCAAACAGTGCGGGCATGGGGAAGCTGATATAACCCTTGTTGTTGAGCTCCATTATCGGCAGGAAGATAATGAACACGAGCTGCGCGCCTATGTTGCCTATGTATTCGTTAAGAAGACCGACTGTGATTCTGTCCTTAGGGTTAACGGTCTGCAGGGTCAGCATATTGTCGCGCGGGATCGAATAAATCGTGGAGAATGTTTCCTGAATAAAGAGCATCACGAACACGAAAATTATCTTTTTCGGGTCGTTGCCCGCCCTGTCGCCGAGGAACAGCGCGCCCGAATACATAACCGCGGTGCTTGCGAAGAACGGAATTGCGCCGAGAAGAATGTACGGTCTCGCTTTGCCCCAACGGGTTCTTGTTCTGTCGTAAGCGATACCCATAAGGGGGTTGTTCATAACATCGTATATACCTATGAGCATTTCAATAAGCACAACATAGGTCATATCTATTTTAAGAACATTTACGAAATAGAGCTTTCTGTACTGTTCGAGTGCTTTAAGCAGCTGTGTTGCGAACTGTGCAATGGCGGGGAACATCATTTCCTTGGGGGTGAGAACACCCGTGTGGAACATTCTTGTGGCGATACTGTTATATTTATTGAGCTTGCCTTCGCCTAAGTTAGCTGCCGCATTGCTTTCGGCGCCGAACATACCTTCTACTATTGTTCTTGCGGGAGCGTTATTCTGTTTTTCACTCATTTTACAGTCACCTCACAAGAAGATTTATAGTAGCCGTCATCGGAAAGTGCATAAACCTTTGTAACGCCGGAGGCTACTGCGGTAACAACGCCGTTTTCATCGACCGCTGCGACCGAGGCATCCTCGGTGTACCACTTAACCGTTGTAACCGTCGCCTTTGCGGGCGATGCCTTTGTGGTAAGCGTGAGCGTATCACCTGCATTGAGCGTTGCCTTGCGTTTGTTTATTGAAAGCGATTCGACTTCAACTCTTACAAGGATTTTGCAGGAATCGGTATATGTTTTGCCGTTGAACTCAAACGAAGCAGTAACGATTGCTTCGCCCGGAGTTTTGGAGGCTTTCATATAGCCCTCCTCGTCAACGGTAACAACATTTTCATCGGAAGATTCCCACTTGACCGTGCAAGCCGTGGGGTCGGAGCAGGTAAGCGTTGCAAGAAGATTGTCGTTGCCCTTGGGCTCGATCACCATTTTGTCGTTGTTGAGTTCAAGCGACGGCCAGGTGAAATTAAAGGTATCCTCCCTTGTGGCGGCAAATTTCATATTGCCGCTGCCGAGTGCTTCATATTCGCCCGTAAATGCAAGTGAAATGTCGGTATCGAGCACTCTTTTGTATCTGAGGAACGTAAGCTCATCGGTAAGTCTGTTAACTTTGAATATAACGGTAAGCTCCTTTGCCGCTGCTTCAAAGCTTTCGGGAACGGCAATGCCGTCATAATCTTCCTTAACAAGCGCAAGCACATCATCGGTTTTGCGCGGCGCAAAGTTTTTGTTTATTACATCGTCCGACACGGCGATATGAAGAATGATCTCGTATTCGTCGTTATACTTCATTTCAAACGGTCTGTCGGAGCCGCATTCGGGATGACTGTCGTGCGGCTCGGAATCGGTTTCGCCGCAGGAGGGGCATTTGTAGTAGATATAGTTACATTCAAAGCTTTCAATATCCTTTGCGGTAAATGCCGGCATCATTGAAAACTTTGCAAAATCCTCACCGAAATCGGTTTCTTTCTGCTCAAAATCGGAATTGACGGCGGAGCAGATATCTTCGCGCAGGTATTTGAAGGTTTCAACGAATTTCGGTGAAAAACTTGTTTCGAAGGTATCTTCATCGACACCGTACCAACGGCTGTTTGAAAACTTCGGTTTTTCTTCGACTGCTTTTTTATAAGCGTTATTGAGGAAATCAAGCGCTTCCTCATTCGTTTCCGGAGCCTTTGTAACACCCTCGATATTTTCTGACGGCGGGTACGAACCCTCCATGGCGAGCACGCGGTTGAGTCCGTAAACAAAGCCGACCACGAAAATAACACCGAGTATAACCATAATGAGGGCGGTCAGAAGCTTGTTTTTACTGTCTTTCTTCTCCATAATTACCCTCCTTATTCAGCGTTGGCAGCTTTTGCCGATGCTTCTGCGGCGGCTTTTTCCGCTGCGGCGATTTCCTCGTCGATTTTGCGGGTTTCCGCTGTTTCAACAACGGGCTGCGGAAGATCGTCGATGCTTATTTCGCCGGATTTTACCTTTTTGCGGATAGCAACGCGTTCAAGTGCTCCCTCGTTGTATTCAACGGGAATACCCTTTTTGACAAGCAGAATATTCACTGCGAGCACTACGGCAAAAAGCACTGCGGTAACAATAAGACCGAAACCCGCCTTGCCGTCAAGCACCGGAGTGGCGCCGCAGGCTTTTACGAACTTTGAAACGAACACCATGGCAGCGCCGCAATCGGCAATGCCGAGAGCCGCAAACACGGCAGTGATCTTCTGCATATTTTTGTAGCTCAAAAAGCAAAGCACGCTTGTAAGCAGCACGAATACAGCAAACACGGCAACCGATGCGTAAACGAACAGTGCATTTCTGAGTGCATCGAATGCTCCTTTTGAAAACTCGGAGCCGACCATGGACATAATGTAATTGAATTCACTGCCCGAAAACATATTGTAAATGCCGAGGCCGCTTATATCGAAAGCCGCCTGCCTGAACGGGAAAATGAAATCCACGCTGCCTGCGGGTATAAGCAGACCCACCACCGGCAGAAGCATTACGATGAGCCTTGCTATTGCAAGCTTTGAGCCGATGAAAGCTGCTTTGAGGTGCCTGATTTTAACATGGACGACCGCCTGTGAAAGCTCAGCCTCCTTGGCTTCTCGGAAAAAGGTTTCTTCAAATTTATAGAATCTGAGATTGGTTCCGCATTCCGGGCAGAACTGACTTACATTGTAGAGGTGCAGCTTGCGCCCGCATTTAGGACATTTGCTCATTTCATCACCCTTTCGCGGTATACTGTATAATATACCAATATAAATACATTTTAACAGATTGTGAAGCCTATTGCAAGCAAAAATAGCACGGTTACTTACGGCGTAATATATGATTTATACACCATTCGTTTGTGAATATATGACAAATTCGCAAAAAACATTGAAAAACAACAGTGAATATTGTATAATATTCGTGTATGGGCGTGTGCCCTGATGCAAAACCCGAAAGGAGTAGTTTTTATGGGACTTATTAAAGCAATCAAAGCCGCAGGCGGCTCAGCTCTCGGCGATCAGTGGAAGGAATTTTTCTATTGCGAAGCAATGCCTAAAGAGGTTATGGTAACCAAGGGCGTTAAACGCGTAGGTGCCAATTCTTCAAACACCAACGGCAGCGACAACATTATTTCCAACGGCTCCGGCATAGCGGTTGCCGACGGTCAGTGCATGATAATCGTTGAGCAGGGCAAGGTCGTGGAGGTTTGCGCCGAAGCAGGCGAATATACATACGACACATCCACCGAGCCCAGCGTTTTCGCAGGCGGTCTCGGCAAGGGTATTCTTGATACATTCAAAACAGTGGGCAAGCGTTTCACCTACGGCGGCGACACCGGCAAGGATCAGCGCGTTTACTACTTCAATACCAAGGAGCTTATCGACAACAAATTCGGTACACCGAACCCCGTTATGTTCAGAGTTGTTGACAGCAAGATAGGTCTTGATATTGATGTTTCGCTGCGCTGCTCGGGCGTTTACAGCTACAAGATTGCCGACCCGCTTCTTTTCTACACAAATGTATGCGGCAACGTTCAGAAAGCTTACCTCAGAACAGAAATCGAAGAGCAGCTTAAAGCGGAGTTTATCGCCGCTTTGCAGCCTGCTCTTGCACAGCTTTCAAACAGCGAGATCCGCCCGAATCAAATTCCCGCTCACACCATGGAGCTCGGCGATGCCATGAACAGCGTGCTTTCCGCCAAATGGGGCGAAACACGCGGTCTTAAAATAGTAAGCGTTGCGGTTGCAAACCTCAGCCTGCCCGAAGAAGATGCCGAAAGAATCAAAAATCTTCAGGCTTCGGCAGTTCTGCGCGACCCGAATATGGCTGCCGCAACACTCGTGGGTGCTCAGGCAGAGGCTATGAAGACTGCTGCCGGCAACTCGGCAGGCGCTATGACAGGCTTTATGGGCCTGGGCATGGCTATGAACGCAAACGGCGGTGTAAATGCCGCAAACCTTTACGCTATGGGCGCACAGCAGCAGGCTGCGGCTCCCGCGGCAGACGGCTGGGCCTGCGCCTGCGGTAAAACCGGCAACACCGGTAAATTCTGCGCGGATTGCGGCGCAAAGAAGCCCGAGGACGGCTGGACCTGCGCCTGCGGTGCAGTAAACAAGGGCAAATTCTGTGCCGAGTGCGGCGCGAAAAAGCCCGACGGCGCCCCCCTTTACAAGTGCGACAAGTGCGGCTGGGAACCCGAAGACCCCAAGAATCCCCCGAAATTCTGCCCCGAATGCGGCGATGTATTTGACGAAAACGACGCAAGATAAATTTCATTTAGTGGGTGAACGGTATGAAAAATAAAATATTGGCAATACTGCTTTCATTGCTGCTTGTTACCTCGCTTACAGTTGCGGTGGGTGCCGATTTCGGCGACTTCGGCGGCGATTACGATTACGGCGGCGACTTCGGCGGTGACTTCGGCGGTGATTTCGGCAGCGGCTACGATTACGACGATTTCGGCGACGATTTCGATGACGATGACGACAACTACTACTATTACAGCGGCGGCACGACATCCGGCAGCAGCTCGTCCGGCAGCGGCGGCATAATCGGCGGCGCAATAATAGTTATAATCATCGTTCTGGTCGTTCTTGCTTCGCGCAAGAAAAAAGGCGGTGCTTCGGCGGCACAGCCCTATATACCCGGCGCAGCTCCCACCGATGCGGCAACTCTTAAAAACATCGGCGAATATCTCGCACTTGACCCGCAGTTCTCGGAAGCTGAATTCAAGGAAAAGATTTCCAATATGTATGTTAAATTCCAGAATTCGTGGACCGCAAAAAATATGGACGATTTAAGACCGTACCTGAGCGACAATATCTTTGCACAGTGCGACCGCCAGCTTGACTCCTACCGCAGAGATAATCAGACCAATATGGTTGAAAAAATCGCCGTGCTCGATGTGCAGATACGCGGCTGGAATCAGCAGAACGGCAGCGATGCAATAGTGGCGTACCTGAAAACAAGAATCAGAGATTATGTTGTTGACGACAACACGGGCGATGTTGTTCGCGGCAGTAAGACTGCTGAAAAGTTTATGGAGTACGAATGGACTCTTATGCGCACAAGCGGCAGAACGACCGTTCACGGCGACGGCACTACCGTACAGAACTGCCCGAACTGCGGCGCTCCCATAAACATCAACAGCACCGCAAAATGCGAATACTGCGGCTCGATACTCACGACCGATTCATTCGATTGGGTAGTTACGAACATAAAAGGTATTTCACAGAGAACGGTAGGATAAAACCGTATAAACAATAAAAACGCGGCTCCCGCATTTGCAGGAGCCGTGATTTTATTGTTTCTTCAATATGTATTGCGATTTGCCGTCAAGCAATGTAATTGTGCCGTTCTTTTCGGTATATGAGTAACTTGCATCGGCTATGCGGTCTTCCTTAAAATCAATTGTGATTTTACCGTCTTTTACCTTGTATGTAAAATCATACCGCGTTGTTTCGCCGAGGCACATCGCGCCCTCGCGCTTACCGTTAAATTCATACGCCGTATACTCATCAATATAATATGTACCTTTAAATACCGATGCTTCGCGGCTTTTTGAACGGCTGACACAAATCAGCACCACACCGGCAATTACGGCGGCAAGCACCGCCGTAATCACTATGGTATATATATTTCTTATGATAAAGCGCTGCCATTTCGGCATATCTCGCATATTTCTGTGCTTGCGAGGCTTTCTCGCCGACGCGATGTTATTCATTTTGCCCTTTTCTTTCTGTCAAGCACAAGGCAGGCGCCCGCGCCGGCAGAGGTAAGTACAAGCAGCATTACCAGAAGAGCAGTATTTGAAGCATCGCTTGTGTCGGGTGAAGTCGGCTCGCCGAGCTTTGCGATATAGCCGTTGCCGCCCTGAGCTTTCCAGGCTTCGATATCTTT
>JAZLHL010000006.1:0-11078 GCA_045616765.1 Acutalibacteraceae bacterium | reverse complement strand
GGGTAATCCCGAAGGCACCTATACCGACTACAATCCCGTTGACCCGCAGAACTGAAATCGGAAATTTCACAAAAACGGCAAATCGTGAAATAAGACCGCGTTTTTTACGGTTTTATTTCACGATTTTTTATGCATTGTCGTAATTTTATTTATTTTTCAATAGCTGCGACCTTGGAGTTGATTTTATAAAGTCTTTCGGCATCGAATTTTTCCGTTCTGTCGTAGAAGAAAATGCCGTTCTGTTCCTGCTCTATATCGGTGAGCTGTGTGTAGCAGAAGCCGAGCATCTTCGGGTTGTCGAGCAGTGCCGTGGTAAGTCCCTCGTAACGCTCGTAGAATTCTTCAAGGCTTCTTGCGGAATTGCCGTAGCCCCAGCTCTTTGAGCGGTCGCCGTCATCACTGCCGTTTTTAAGGTCGACCTTGATGCCGCCGTATTCGCTCATAAATACAGGCTCGCCCGCCCATTTCTGACGGCTGCCGTGGCGGTCGGTAAGCACATTTTCGGTGAACAGTTTATCGTAATCGGCTTTGAATTTTTCCACATTCTGCTCATAGTCGTGAACATCGAAAATATCGGTTTCAACGTGGTAGTTGCCGCTTGTGTCTATGCACGGGCGTGTTTTATCCATAGCCTTTACGGTGCGGTAGACTATGCGCAGCACATCGTTATCCTGCTCTCTGCCGTGTGTGTTCCAGGTTTCGTTATACGGGCACCAGCCTATAAGGGCGGGGTGGTTGAAATCGCGTTCGATTTCCTCCTCGATTTCAAGCAGGAAATATCTGATCGACTCAAAGCGCGACCAGTCAAGCCCCCAGTTGCCGTGCTCGCCCCATACCATATAGCCGAGCTCATCGCAGTAGTGCAGGAAAAGCGGTTCGAAAATTTTCTGATGAAGTCTTGCGCCGTTAAAGCCGACACTCATTGACATTTCAATATCGTGTTTAAGCGCTTCCTTGGTGGGCGCGGTATAGATGCCGTCGGGGTAGAAGCCCTGATCAAGCACAAGGCGCTGAAAAACGGGTTTGCCGTTGAGCTTGAAAACGCCGTCCTCTAACTTTACCTCCCTGAGACCGAAAAAGCCCGTAACCTTATCGCCGCCGAAGGTGAGTTCAAGCGCGTAAAGTCCGCCCTTGCCGAGCTCCCAGAGGTGCTTTTCTTTTAGCGGAACGGTAACCATAACAGTCTGACCGAGCGCTTGCGATGCTGCAAAACCGACTTCGCTTTCGCCCCAAAACGCCTTGGCGGCAAATTCGCCCTTGCCGCAGACAACGGCTTCAACCGTTACGGTGCCGTTTGAAATATTCGGGAAAACCTTGTAGCTTTTGATATAATTTTCGGGGCAGGCTTCAAGGTAAACGGTCTGCCATATACCCGTGGTGCGCGTGTAATCGCAGCCGTGCGAATAAAATTCCTCGCTCTGTTTTCCGCGCGCCTGCAAAAAGCTTTTTGTATCGTCCTCGGCGTAAACGGTGATAACGTTTTCACCTTTGACCGCAAAATCGGTTATATCAACTCTGAACGAGGTGTAGCCGCCGAAATGCTCGCCCGCTTTTTTGCCGTTCACATAAATAACGGCGTGAAAATCGACTGCGCCGAACACAAGAAAGATTCTTCCGCCGAAAAAGCCGTCATTGATATTAACGGTGCGTCTGTACCACACGGCAGCCGTAAAATCTTTGTACTCTATGCCGGAAAGCTTGCTTTCGGGGCAGAAGGGTACATTTATTTTTTTAGTGAATACGGCATCTGCGGCGAACATTTTTCTGTCGACACCGCTGTTGCCGAAGTCAAATTCAAAATCCCATTCGCCGTTGAGTATTTCGTATTTTTCGCGTTTGAAATCGGGATTGGGGTGTTCGTTTCTGTAAATCATTTGTTATCTCCTCCGTTTTTTCTGAGGTATATGAGCAATACGGCAATATCTGCGGGCGAAACGCCGCTTATGCGCGATGCCTGACCTACGGTTTCGGGGCGTACCTTTTCGAGCTTTTCGATTGCCTCAAGGCGTAAATTTGTAACATCCTTATAATTTATGGCTTCGGGAATTTTCTTTACCTCAAGCCGTTTCTGCTCCTCGACCTGTGCAAGCTGGCGTTTTATGTAACCCTCGTATTTAAGGTTTATTTCCACCTGCTCCGAGATTTCACGCGGCAGAGCCGGATCGCGCGTTTTGTCGAACGGCGCAAGCATTTCATAGGTTATCTGCGGGCGCTTGATAAGCTCACTCAGGCGGCAGCCGCTCACAAGCGGCGAGGTGCCTGCTTCTTCAAGCATTTTGTTAAGCTCCGCAGACGGCGAAACGGTAACGCCGAGCACGCGCTGCATTTCGGCTTCGATCAGTTTCACTTTTTCAAGATACTTATTATATCTTTCATTGCTTACAAGCCCGAGCGCTCTGCCTGCCTCGGTGAGCCGCAGGTCTGCATTATCCTCACGCAGAATAAGGCGGTATTCGCTGCGCGAGGTCATCATTCTGTACGGGTCGCGGCAGCCTTTTGTAACAAGGTCATCAATAAGTGTGCCTATGTAGGAGGTGCTGCGGTCGAGCGTGAAAGGCTCCTTGCCGAGTGCCTTGTGCGCGGCGTTTATGCCTGCAACAAGTCCCTGCGCGGCAGCTTCCTCGTAACCCGATGAGCCGTTGAACTGCCCCGCGCCGAAAAGCCCGTCAAGCTCTGTAAATTCAAGCGTTGATTTGAGCGAGAGCGGGTCAACACAGTCATATTCAATGGCGTAGGCGGTGCGCATTACCTCAACATTTTCAAGTCCCTTTATGCTGTGCAGAATTTTAAGCTGAACATCCTCGGGCAACGAAGATGAAAGCCCCTGCAAATACAACTCCTCGGTATCGAGACCGCACGGCTCTATAAACACCTGATGGCGCTCGCGCTCGGTAAATCTTACGATTTTATCCTCAATACTCGGGCAGTAACGCGGACCGACGCCCTCGATTTTGTGCGAGTACAGCGGCGAACGGTCAAGATTTGCGAGAATTACGTCTTTGGTATCGGGATTTGTGTAGGTTATGTGGCAGGTAGCCTTGTTTTTAAGCGTTTCGGGCGCGGTCGAAAACGAGAACGGCGTGATTTGTTCATCACCGAACTGTTCTTCAAGCTCCGAAAAATCCACGCTTCTGCGGTTTACGCGTGGGGGAGTGCCCGTTTTGAAACGGCGAAGCGAAACATTCAGTTTCTCTAAATCATTGCTCAGTAAATCAGAGGGGAACATACCGTCGGGGCCGCTCGGGTACGAAACATCACCCACAAAAACCTTGCCCTTTAAGAATGTGCCCGTGGCGATCACCACGCACTTTGCCGTGTATAAAGCCTGCAGCTTTGTGGCAAACTCCCACAGACCGTTTTCGTTCTTTTTGAGCGACACGATTTCGCCCTGTTTTAAATCGAGATTCTCCTGCAATTCAAGGGCGTGCTTCATATATTTAGTGTATTCCCTGCGGTCTATCTGCGCTCTTAACGAGTGCACCGCAGGACCTTTGCCGAGATTGAGAATACGGCTCTGTATAAGCGTGGCATCAGCCGCCTTGCCCATTTCGCCGCCGAGCGCATCAATTTCGCGCACAAGGTGACCCTTTGATGTGCCGCCTATGGAGGGGTTGCACGCCATATTGCCGATCCAGTCGAGATTTATTGTAAAAACCACGGTTTTTGCGCCGAGCCTTGCGGCGGCGAGTGCGGCCTCAATGCCCGCGTGCCCCGCGCCTATAACGGCAACATCGTAGCTGTTTGCAAAATAGTTCATTTATTTCACCAAGTCAACCTATGAATTTTATATGACCGTCTTCGCGTTCCCTGAACGGTGGCTGTTCGTTCGGGTAGCCGAGAGTCATACCCAAATCGAAACACCAGTCCTCAGGTATTTCGAGTATCTTTTTCCACTTTTTTGCGCCGTTTTCATCGTCGAAAAGTGCGCCGAGCGAGCCGACCATGCACGAGCCGAGCCCGAGTGCCTTTGCGGCAAGCGCGATATTTTCAGCCATAAGTCCCGCCGCCATATCTGCTTTTTCGTGCGACACTATAAATATAAAGACGGGGGCGTTGTGGTAAACGGGGCGAATGTTCCAGCCCGTGTACGCGGGCGTGTCCCACCCGACAATATTTTTGAAATCGGTGTTCATTTCGTCAAGCAGAGCTTTATTGCGGATTACGCGCAGGTGGCAGGGCTGTGTGTTCCTGCCGCTCGGAGCGCGTATTGCGGCATCAAGCACCGTTCGGAGAAGCTCGTCGGGCACCTGCTCGGCGGTGTATTCGCGCACGGTCTGCCGCGTCATAATATTTTCTATAACTTTATTTTCCATACAGTCACCCCAAAAGAGAGAAGTAAGCTCTTGCCACCGAATCGGTAACATCGGCTTCTACGGTCATATATTCCTCAATAAGCAAGTCAATTTCTTCGCCGACAATATTTTCTATCATCTCGGCTTTTTTGTCGTTGAAATAGTCGCTGTTTACATCCGGCTCGCCGCGCAGAACGAGGAAGATATTTTCCTGCGTGCCGATTACGGTGGCGCGCCTTGCTTCTATGTTTTTGACCTTGTCGAAAAATCCCGTGGGGTAGCTTATGGTATCGTCCTTGCTGAGTATAACGGTCTGCACGGAGCTTTGGTAGCCCGATGCCGCAAGGAAATCGGCGGCTTCCTCCATGGATTTTTCGCCTGCGTTTATGAGATTTGCCATGTTCTGAAACTTAAGGACTATCGCTTCGGCTTCGTTTTTGGTGACGGAGGAGGTCGCGCCGGTGGCATCGGTTTTGGTGAAATAGCCGTTGATTACCTGGAACACGACATATTCCGTTCTGAATTGCGCATAAAGCCTTGCTGTTGCAAGCTCGTGGCTGCCGCCCGTGCCGTAAAGGTGCAGAAGCAGAGCGCGTTTGTAGCCTTCGGCGGTGAAAACCTTAGTGAGCGTTTCACGCGTTACGCCGATTTTTTCATAATATCTGCCGTAAACGCCCCAATAGGCGCTCACCTTTTCACTCACCGCGGCTTTTTCGGCGGTGGTGAGTACGATATTTTCGGCGTGAGCGTAGGAGTTTATTTTAAAATATGTCGAGGCGAGCTTGACTGCCTTGTCTATTACCGCGTCGAAATTTGCGCCTTCACCTATTTCGACCTTTGCCGCATCAAGAAAATATGTGAGTACATCGTTTGAAACGGTAACGCCGTTGAGCTTCAGACCCACATTGCGCTCGTAATCGTCGCCGCAGGCAGAAAAGCACACAATCGAAAAAACCGATATTGCCGCAAGCAGCAGAGATAATATTTTTTTAGGCATTATATGCACCTCGAATTACAGTTTACCTTGATTATACACCAAATTACAGTATAGCAGACAAACTGCTTCAAAACAAGTATATTGCGTGAACATTTTCAAATAATAATGTCAGTTGATATGAAAGGATATGAGAATTTGAAAAACTCACACAACCGCCGCCGCAGACGCACCGTAAAAGTCAACGGCGTGAGGATACTGAATGTACGCAATGCCGTAAAACCGCAGAAAAACGACCCCAATGTGCCCTTTAATGACAAAAACCTTGTCTGGCTGGCAGACAAGGATAATTTGGAATTATGATCATTCATCAGCAAATCGTTCCGCCGCCTATGAGTAAATCACCGATATATATCGCGGCGGTCTGTCCCGGGGCGGCGGCGCGCTGCGGCTCGCAGAATTCAAGCACGCCGCGTGTGCCGTCAACCGTCAGCACCGCTTTTGCGGGCGGTGCGGCACAGCGTATTTTTGCAAAGCATTCCACGGACGAAGCGGGCAAAGTGCCGTTTATAAATGATAAATCAGAAATTTCCACACGAGTCTTAAAAAGTGCATCGTTGCCGCCGACGGTAACGGTGTTTTTTTCGTAATCAAGCGCAACCGCATACATCGGCACGCCGAAAGCGCCCAGGCCCTTGCGCTGACCTACGGTGTATTTATAAAGTCCGCCGTGCGTGCCCGCCGTTGTGCCGTCGGTAAAAATGAAATCACCCGGCTTGTATTCGGGATTGCGTTCACGCTCAATGAACGAAATGTAATCGTTATCGGGTATGAAGCAGACCTCCTGACTGTCTTTCTTTTCGGCAACGGGGAGCCCTGCATTTGCGGCAATAGAGCGCGCTTCGTCCTTTGTGATATTTTCAAGCGGAAATATCACATGGGCGAGCGTTTCTTTTTTCAGCCTGCAAAGGAAATAGCTCTGGTCTTTTTTTGTGGCAGTGCGGCGAATGAAAATATCGCCGTTTTCGGCGGTATGTATCCCGGCATAATGACCCGTGGCGATTTTGTCGGCGCCGTTCAGAAGCGCATATTCGAGAATTTTGCCGAATTTGAGCGTGGGGTTGCAGAAAACACAGGGATTCGGCGTTCTGCCGTGCAGGTATTCGTCGCAGAAATAGTCGGTAACTTTTTTGAATTCGTCACGGCAGTCGAGCACATCAAGAGGTATGCCGAGCATTGAGGCAACGCTTTGGGCATCGGCAATATCGGCATCGGCGGAGCTGCCCGGTTTTAAGCGCAGCATAACGCCGCGCACATCGAAGCCCTGCCGTAAAAGCAGAGCGGCAGCCGCCGCGGAATCGACACCGCCGCTCAATGCCATATAAACAATTTCTTTCATAATTTACCGCCCATTCGTTATTTTTAACAAAAAAATGATAGCACAACTGATGTGTAAAATCAACAACACGAAAAATTTTTGTTGTATAAAATGTAAAATTTCTATTGCATTTTATAAAAATATGTTGTATTATAAATTTATCATTATATATTCGGGCGATTTAGGCATTTTTTAATTATTTGCGGCTTTTTTCTTTTGCAGAAGTGTGAAAATTGTGACTTTTCGGCGCGTAATATATGTGATTTTTGCGAAAGAATAACACAAAAAACGCGTTTTCAGCGTTTCGGCGCAAGGTGCGCTTATGGGAAAGGACGGATAGGTTTGTCAGCAGATTTACATTGTCACACGCGGTTGTCTAACGGTTCTCTCGGCATTGAGGACCTTATCAACCTTGCCAAAAAACGCGGTGTAACCACCATCGCCATAACCGACCATGATTGCCTTGCGGGTACCGTAAGGGGCAGCATAATCGGTAAAAGACAGGGCATTGAGGTCATTCAGGGCGTTGAGCTTTCCGGTACGGACAAAACCAACGGGCAGGAAATCCATGTGCTTTGCTACAAACCCGACTATCCCGACAGACTTGAGGGGCTTTGCCACCGCAGCCAGCAGATAAGAAAAAGGTCAACACATTATATGATGCTCAAGGCTGCACAAAAATACCCCATCACTCCCGAATTTGTTGCGAAGTGCGCATCCGGCTCTACCACGATTTTTAAGGTACATATCATGCAGGCTCTCTGGGAGAACGGCTTTACCGATAAAATCTTCGGTGACCTTTATACCGAACTTTTCCATTCCGATGTTGAGGGCAATATCAACCACATTCCCGAATACGAAGATATTTTCGATGTTTTAAGGCAGATACACGAAGCGGGCGGTATTGCGGTGCTTGCGCATCCGCAGCGCTGCAAAAATCCCGAGCTGCTTGACAAGCTTGTGGAAGCAGGGCTTGACGGAATCGAGGTTTACGCCCCCACCACCTCCGAGGAGGATAAGGTGAAGCTTCTCAAATATGCCAAAAAACACAAGCTGCTTACCACCGGCGGCTCCAATTTCAAAGGGCTTTACAACCGTCAGGTACTTTCGGTAGGCGATTGCGATTTGCCGGATGAATGTGTGCAGGAGCTCATCTCCTACAAGGTACGCAAAAAGAAGCAGGAGCGCAAGGCAGCTAAGGAAGCCGCAGAAATCGAAGCGGCAGCGGTTGCGGAATAAAACAAAATAAAGAACTATAAAAAGGGGCTGTTCTTGTAGGTTTTTCAGAACAGCCCCTTAAACTTTTGCCCGGCGCGTGTGTTTTCGCATTTTGTGCTTTAAACACCGCACCGGGCAAATCGGGCTGATAATAATATTCAGCCCCTGCATTTTACCGAAAATACGGTTATTCCGTTATGAAAGCTGGCCCGGCAGCTTCAGTTTGACTTTCGGCGGAAACGCCTTGTCAAACTCCTCAACGGCGGCATCATCAACATAATACCCTGCGGGAGTTTGGTAAACGCCCGTTACGCCGTCAAGAAAACCGTTTTCAAGCTCCCTGCAGAGAAAGAACGATGCATCTGCATCCTCCGGCAAATCGTGGTACCTTATGCCGAATTTTGAGGCATAGTCGAAGCCGCTTTTGCCGTAAAAGCCTATGTTCCCCTCAAACAGCACCGCGCCGAAGCCCATCTGCGCCGCCTTTTGCAGCGAAAAGTCAAGCAGCATTTTGCCGAAGCCCTTGCGTTTAAGCTCGGGGGTTATGCAAATAGGCCCCATGGTGAGTATGTTTATGATTCTGCCGTCATCGGCTTCGATAACGGTTTTCATAAACATATTCTGCCCTATGATTCTGCCGTCTTTTTCCATAACAAAATCGAGCTCTTTTATAAACGCAGGGTCATTTCTCAACTCGTGGATCACGAAATGCTCGCTGCAGCCGGGACGGTACACGTTCCAGAACGATTCCCTTACAAGGTTTTGGACCTCGCAGTAGTCCTCGGACCTTTCCAAACGAAATGTAATGTCATTTTTATTCATTGTCTTCTCCTATGATATAATCTCTACATATGCTTATACGAACGAGCTCCGCAAATGGCTACCGGTTTCCGATACGTGCGTCACCCGTTTTTCGATACGGTCATGCGATCTTGCGCAGGAAGTCCAGCATCCGCTGCCGAAAGTCCGGAGCCTCATCGCAAACCGCATGTCCGTAGTCCTGATAGATGAAACATTCACAGCCCAAGCGCTCTGCAAGGTCAGGTGAGGACATACTGCCCAGCACCCGATCCTGCGCCGAACCCAGCACAAGTACAGGGCATTGCACCTTGGACAGTTCGTTCCGGCAATCGAAATTGTAGCAGGCGCGGGCGAGGATTCCAAAACGGCGGCACTGGTCATCCGTCGATGTATCAAGGCAGAGTGCAAGCGCTGTTTCATTCGGATATGTATAAACCCGGGCGAAAAAGTCCCGGTAAATGCCGTTTCCATCCATTTGATCTGCCAACGCCGACCATGCCGAAAACGTCTCTTTTCCGACTTCGTTCTGATAGCAGCAGGCGGAACAGGGAATGAGAGCGTGAACCAGCTCCGGATGATCGATGGCAAGGACCAGCGCGATCATTCCGCCCTGCGATGCGCCCATCACATCTGCCTTCTCGATTCCGAGCGCCCGCATAGCTTCCGCCGTATCCTGCGCCATGCTACGGACAGTGGCATCGTCCGGCAGAACCCGCAGTCTGTCGAAAACGTAGACGGTGTACTCCTCCACATAGTCCCGGTACATCTCGTAGACAGGCTCTCCAAGCCCGGTAAGTCCGGTCATGTTCATTCCCGCAAGCATGACCAGTTTCTTTTTTCCGGTTCCGAAGCGGATATACGGAAAATCTCCACCCTTCACCCGCACGGATGATTCCAAATATTTCATGGTTTTTTTCCTATAAGCGCCTCGTGCATTTCCTTTTTCGTCTTATCATCAATTTTGTAGAAGAACATCGGTATTGCGCTGAGCATAGCCGAAACACCCACAAAGCCCATATATGCAAACATTATTATGTTCTGCGTGTTTGCGGGAATGTGCCCCGTTTCGTAAATCACCTGCGTATAGCCCGAAACTGCAATAAGCAGAAGACCTACCGCCACGCAAAGCGCATTGCTGAGCTTTATTGCCATACTGAGAATGGCAAAGTTCACGCCCTCCTTGCGCTTGCCGGTTTTCCAGAGCCGGTAGTCAACGATATCGGCGGTCATAACAAGCGGAATGTAGGTGTTTGCGGAAACAAGGAAGCCCGAAATCACCTGCATCACCATAATAAACCACAGAGCCGAATTGCCGTAGCGCAGTGCGCTGTCGGCGGGAATGCACCAATATACGATCGTGCAAATCATTGTATAAACGAATGTGCCGACCGAGAAGCCGATATATGTTTTCTTCTCGCCGAATTTTTTGTTTATGGCGGGCACGATGCAGATACCTATCATACCTGCGGCGGCGCCTAAAAGGCCGGGCAGCCATGTGGCATCGGCGGTGGTGTCCATATTTGCGCCGAAAAGGCTCACCTTACCGATGAGTGCACCGTTCGCCTGCACGCAGACTATGGTGTTCATGGTTCTTGCAAAGCCGAGAATGTAGATGAGGAACACAATAAGTATCATCTTGTTCGTTTTAAGCTCGTCAAACATCTCGCGCATTGAAATGCTCTTTGCGGACTGGTTGCTCGGCACTTTTTCGCGGTTGCAGAAGTAAATGAGCAGGTAGCAGAATGTGCCAAGCACTAAAAATGTAAGCGCGGTAACGAGGTAATACTCTTTGTCGGGGTAGTTGCCCTCGCCCTTGATGGCGTTAAGTACCATCATAACTATGGTAACGAATACGCCGGGCGCAACAAGCGCTATTGATTTTGCAAGGTTTGAGAAGCCTGCGGCGGAGTTTCTTTCCTCGGCATCGGGCGAAAGGAGCGAAAGCATACCCTGCGAGGGAATATCGGCAAAGCTCATTGCTATATTCCAGAGCACCGTTGTAAGCGTAATGTAAGCGTATAAAAAGATTTTGCCGTTTGCGCCGAAATTTTCAAACGGTATGTAAATGAACATAACCGTGGTAAGAATGGCTATCGGGAATGCACTCCTTAAAACCCACGGGCGCATTTTGCCGCCTTTAAGGTTGCTTTTGTCAATAAGCGCACCTATAAGCGGGTCGAATATACAGCTTATGAGCTTTGCAACAAAAATTATTACGGCAGAGGCGTAGAAAATGTTTTTGTCAAAGCCGGAATACATCTTGTTGTAAAATTCGGTCTGGAAGCTGTTCACATAACCTATGAACAGCTGTACGCCGAAAATACCCACGGCATAAATAATTGCTGATTTTGTAGAAAGTATTTTATTACCCTTTTCCTTTTTCAAAGCAATTCCCCCTTAATGATTCCATACTAACATAATTATAAGAATTATTCAAGAATGTTTGTGGTTATAT
>JAZLHL010000005.1:0-3103 GCA_045616765.1 Acutalibacteraceae bacterium | reverse complement strand
GGCAGTTCGCGGTCTATTACGCGGTAAATCTTGGCAAGCTCCTCCATAAGATTTTTCTTGTTGTGAAGTCTGCCGGCGGTGTCACAGATTATTATATCGGTGCCGCGTGCCTTTGCGGCTGAAATGGTATCGAATATAACTGCCGCAGGGTCTGCGCCCTCTTTATGCTTTATAATATCAACACCGGCGCGTTCAGCCCAGACATCAAGCTGGTCGATTGCGGCGGCACGGAATGTATCGGCGGCGGCAAGCACTACCTTTTTGCCCTCTGCCTTATACATAGCAGCCATTTTGCCGATGGTGGTGGTTTTGCCCACGCCGTTTACGCCAATAACGAGAATGACCGACGGAATGGTGATAAGTCCCATATCTTCGCCGCCTTCAAGCATTTCGGCAACTATTTCCTTAATTTCGCTTTTGACCTGCGTGGGATCTTTAAGACCTTTTTTGCGCACGCGGTCATTGAGGCGCGTTGTGATTTCGGCAGCGGTGGTCACACCCACATCGCCCATCACGAGAGCTTCTTCAAGTTCGTCGAAAAGCTCCTCGTCGATGGAGGTGTAGCTGTCAAGCACATTGTCGATTGCGCCGGACATATTGTTTCTGGTTTTACGAAGTCCGAAGTTTATTTTTTTGAATACACCCAAGATAATAACTCCTTTTTATGTATATATGGTCGAACAAAACCGCAAGATGCGTGCAAAGTTTGAGCCACGCCATTTGAACTGAGATTGTGCGCAGATTGCGGGAATTGTGAGCCCGACGCGTACAAGGGTACGCGAGTTCGGCGAACAAAACCGCAAGATGCGTGCAAGATCAGTTCAAATCGAATTTGCTTGCCATTTCGGCGGTCTTAAGCTCAAGAAGCTTGGACACGCCTTTTTCCTGCATGGTAACGCCGTAAAGCATATCGGCTTCTTCCATGGTGCCGCGGCGGTGAGTGATGAGAATGAACTGCGTGTTGTCGGTAATGCTGCGAACATAGCTCGCATACCTTGCAACATTGACATCGTCAAGAGCCGCTTCGACCTCGTCGAAGATGCAGAACGGGCAGGGATTGACTTTGAGTATCGAGAACAGCAGTGCGATCGCGGAAAGTCCCTTTTCACCGCCCGAAAGCAGTGAAATATTCTGCACATTTTTGCCAGGCGGCTGCACCTTGATATCAATATCACATTCAAGCACATCATTTTCATCGGTGAGCACAAGCGAAGCCTTGCCGCCGCCGAATAGTTCGGAGAAAGTCTGCCCGAAGCGGAAATTGATTTTATCGAACTGCTCTTTAAACTGAACACCCATTTTACCGGTGAGTTCATTTATGAGTTTAATAAGCTCGGCTTTTGATTTTTCTACATCGCTGACCTGCGTGTGCATAAAGCTGTAACGCTCGGAAACTTCTTTATACTCCTCGATTGCGCTGACATTTACATTACCGAGTGCTCTTATTTTGCCCTTAAGCTCATTAAGGCGTTTTGAAGATGCCGAAACATCCTCGATTACGATATTGAGTTCTTCTGCCTCGCGGCGCGTAAGCTCATATTCATCGTAAAGCTTGTTTGAAATGGTTTCAAACTCTTTTTCCATATTGTCGCGGCGTTCGGCAAGCCTTGCCTTTTCACCGCCGATTTTTTCGCGTTCCTCGGTCTTTTCGCGTTCAACTGCACGCAGCTCGGTGCTTTCGCGGTCAAGCTGCTCGCGCTGCGCGGTAAGAGCCGCGATTTTTTCACGCGATTCATCGTTATTTTTCCTTAACTGCTCCGCTTCGGATTTAAGAATGGCTATGGTCTTCTCGATTTCTTCGTTGCGGAGTTTTATTTCTGCAATTTCGCTGTCGAGCTGAGTAAGCTTATCCTTATGGCTTGTGCTTCTGCTTTCAAGGCGTGCGGTTTCTTCCTGCTTATCCTCGATCTCCTTGCGTGCGGTGGCAATAACAAGGTTGATTTCGGCAGCCTTTGCGGTAAGCTCCTCGCGCTTTGCGGTGAGTGTTTCGCGGTCACCCGTTAAAAATGCGGCTTCACTCTCGTATTCTTCAAGTGTTTTTTGCAGTTCTGCAAGCAGAGTTTGCGCAGATGCGGCGCCGTCTTTGATTTGGGCAATTCTTTCAACAAGCGAAGCGCGCTCGCTGTCGGTTTCCGTCTGAGCGGCAGCAATAGTGTTGTACTGCCCTTCTTTAAGAGCGAGCACACCTTCGGCGCGTATCTTATCCTCACCGAGCGAGGCAATTTCCGCCTTGCAGCCTTCAAGCTCGGCATTTACGCCGGAGCAGTTTTCCTGCTGAAGAAGCACATCGTTCGATTTGAGTTTAAGCTTTTCGGTAAGGGAATCGCATTCGGCTTTGAGCTTTTCAAGCTCGTTGCCGCGGCTGAGAATACCTGCGTTATGGAGCTTTGCACCGCCCGTCATAGAGCCGCCTGCGTTTACTACCTGACCGTCGAGCGTAACTATCTTAAAGCGGTACGAATACTTTTTGGCTATGGCTATTGCCGCATCAAGGTCTTCGGCAACTACCGTTCTGCCGAGCAGGGACTCGATAATGTCCTTATACTTACGGTCATACTCCACAAGCTCGCTTGCAAGGTTTATGTAGCCGTAGCAGTCATCAAGGTTCTTTTCCTCGAGCAGTTTGCCTTTGATTGAAGTAAGCGGCAGGAATGTGGCTCTGCCGGCGTTGCTCTCTTTAAGGAAACCGATTGCCTTTTTCGCATCATTTTCGGTATCGGTGATTATATTCTGAATCTGTGCACCGAGAGCCGTTTCAACGGCAAGCGCATACTTTTCTTTAACATTTATTATCTGCGAAACGGGTGCGTGTATGCCCTTTAATGCGCCATGGCGCACCTCACGCATAACCGCCTTAACGCTGCCTTGGTAGCCTTCCATATTCTTTTCGAGGTCGGAAAGCACCTGCATACGCGATTGCTTGGCGTTGAGGGTATTGGTTATATCCGTCTGCTCTTTTTTGAGTTCCTCTAACTTTTCAAGGCGTTTTTTTGCAAGCAGCTCAATACCCGCAAGCGAGTTATTAAGCTCTGCGGCGCGTCCGGAAACAGCCGCAAGCTCCGCTTGTGCCGCCGCCTTTTCGGCTTTGAGTGCTTCAAGAATC
>JAZLHL010000004.1:0-3674 GCA_045616765.1 Acutalibacteraceae bacterium | reverse complement strand
TCAGATGCAGAGCATTATTGCCGTAAGTCTGTGCGGAAGATTCGCCGATGCGGAAATTGCAGAAGAATTGTGTAGTATTCTTGATTTAAGCGAATACGAAAAGCCGATGTACCACACGCATATTGAAGATAATTACCGACTTTCCACCAACAAAGATTTTAACTGCATTTATTTTCAGTATCTTTCATTTGCGCTGTATTCACTAAATGAAATTCTCAAAAAACACGCTGAGATGAACGCAGCTATCACCGAGAAGGTAAAAGAATTTATAGGCAATAAAGAAATTATTTTGAAAAGACTTGTACTGAACCCGAATAGACGGAATTTTGCAATGCAAGCCGAAGCATTATTCGACTTTGCCGAAAAAATCGTGCAATGACATCAAACAACAAAGCAGAAATGACCGCGTCGACTAATATGCCGATGCAGTCATTTTATGTTCCCGAAACATTCACCTGTGCGCCGAAAAGTAAAATGTTACGCCGTCAGTTTCGTTGCGGCAGCCGTATGTGAAGCCGTGCAGCGTAAATATACGCTTACAGATTGCAAGCCCCATACCGCTTGAATCGCTGCGTGTTCTCGCCTTGTCGCCGCTGTAAAGCTCTTCCCAGATATGCGGCGCATCCTCGCTTGAAACAGAGCTTCCCGAATTAAAAATCTCAAAGCTGAAATTTCTGCCCGAAGCGGTTGCGGTTATTCGTATTTCGCCGTTTTCGTCTGTGAATTTTACGGCATTGGAAAGCAGGTTATCTATTGCAATGCCGAGCAGTTCTTTATTACATTCAAGCAGCGCATTTTCATTTACGGTTTCGGTGAGTGTTATGTTCTTCGCATCAATAAGCGGCTTGAATTTTGCGGTCTGCTCCGCGATTATCGGCGCGAGTTTTTCTTTGTTTTTCGTTATTACGGTATCATTGTTAAGCTTATTATATTGCAGCAGAGTTTTCACCATTCGGCTCATTCTTTTGCTTTCATCGTAAATCGAATTGACATATTCCGCCGTTTGCTCGGGTGATACATTTTCGAGTATGCACTCGCTTTTATTGGCAATTACGGCAAGCGGTGTTTTCAGCTCGTGCGCCGCTGCGGCAACAAATGCCCTGCGGCTTTGCGCAAGTTTTTCGTTTTTGCGCTCAACGCGAATTAAGACAAATGCGATCATCAGCGCAGCGAAGAAAAACATAATCCCCATATAAATCAGCATCGGACAATGTTTTACTGCATTATAGTAAAGGTTCGTTTCTGTTTTATTATAAAGACAAAGCTGCGCCCTGTTTTCAGGACCACCTAATACAAAGTGCTTTTCATGTTCAACCGAATTGCTTCCGACAAGCTTATAAGGGTGACTGTGCAGAAAATCGTATGCTTCAAAATTCTTGTGAGTTTCGGGAAAAGAGCCGATAAAATCATCAAGCTCCTTATTTAATGAAAAAAACAGCTTTGCATCAATGCGGGAATCTATATAACCGTAACCGTTAAGGTACACCGAAATACCGTTACCCTCTTTAAATGTAAAAGTCGGCTCGTAATCGGTAAAATGAACAGTGATTTTCCCGTCGTCTGCACTTTGGCTGTTATAAAGCACCGCCGAAACGGGTATATAAATTTCACCATCTTTGTAAACCGAAAGATATTCGGCTTGCAAATTGCAGTATACGGAGCAATTTTCCACAAAATCAATTATTTGTCGGTGAGTTTCATCGGTTGTGTATGAATATGAATCAATAAAAATTTCACCGTCCAAAGCGTTGTTTGTCCCATTAAAATAAACCGTAAACGCAGGGCGGCTGCTTGCAAGCACATTGCCTTCTGAGTCCAAAAGCGCACACGCTATGGGAAATTCCATATCGGTTGCAGACAGAAAGTCCGTTTTAAATGTTTTAGATTGGTAATAATTATTGATTCCGGTGAGCGAAGACAACATATTCTCGCTGCTGTCAATAAAATAATCAAATTCGTTCTTGTGCTGTGTTAAAATCAGGAATGCACCTGCAAAAACATACAGCGCAAGCATAACAGCAAAAACGCGCAGTAATAGTTTCTTGACTTTCGTTTTCATTTGCCGTCCACCTCCGCGAAGGTGTAGCCCATACCGGAAACGGTTTTAATGCACCCCGAACAATCACCGAGAGCCTTGCGTATATTCTTGATATGTGTATCGACAACTCTGTCCTCGCCCTCAAAATCGTAACCCCACACGCGCGAAAGTATAAGGCTGCGGCTCAATACAACACCGCTTTTGCACATAAGGTACTGCAAAATCTCGAAATCCTTGGCGGAAAGCGATATTTCCTTACCGTCGGCAAACACCTTTTTTCTGTAACAG
The DNA here is from genome assembly GCA_045616765.1 of Acutalibacteraceae bacterium. Taxonomy (GTDB): domain Bacteria; phylum Bacillota; class Clostridia; order Oscillospirales; family Acutalibacteraceae; genus DTU089. The sequence goes on along the minus strand of JAZLHL010000004.1, from coordinate 1,348 downwards.
TCAAGTGTGATTTTACCGATTGAAATAACATCATCGGCGTTTGTGCCCGTGTACCTGCGAATTGCCGCAAGGCACTTTTCCGTAAGAACGGAAAGCGGAAACGGCTTTGTTATGTAATCATCGGCACCTGCGGAATAGCCTTTGAGGTAGTCCTCCTCCTGCCCGAGCGCAGACATAAACAGTATGGGTGTTTTTTTACTTTTGCGTATCTCACGGCAGGCTCCTAAGCCGTCAAGCACGGGCATCATAACATCAAGTATTATAAGGTCGTAGTCATTGAGTCGGGCAAAATCGGCAGCCACCCTGCCGTTTTCGGCTACGGTGACATCAAAGCCGTTTGCGGCGAAATATGTTTTTACGGTTTCGGATATTTTAAAATCGTCATCGGCAAACAGGATTTTATACAACGCTCTGCCCCCTTTCGAGTATATTATAAAATACGGTTGTGTGGATTTTATGTTGATTTATAATTATTTTATCACACATTAAACTTTGCCGCAATTACAAAAATGTATTGACAAAGGCGTGTGTCGGGCGTACTGTAAATATGGGTATTATTATATACAAATATGACGGATTTGGAGTTGTGGATATGGGTACAAGCCGTACGGCAGAATTGTTTGCCGCCATTGACGAGCCCTATGCGGCAGGTTTATTTGAAGCGCCTGAAAGAAGCTTATTTTACCGCCACTGCTGTGCATACGCAAGGTGGTTTGATGCCGCCGTTCCGCCCGTTTACGAGCAGGGCGAAAAGCTCTACCCGCGCGGCAGGCGTTACTTTGAACAAAACTATGACAGTCGTGCAGTCAAGCCGCTATATGCCACAACTTATGAACTGAACAGAGATAAGCTGAAAGAAAAATGCGCCGCAAACGGAATGGATGACGAATTCACCGAAATGCAAAAGTTTTGGGAAATAAGCCACAATCCTTTCGGATGGACTCACGGCTCACCGAATTATTCCCGAATTGTCAGAGAAGGGCTGAATTCTTATTACAACCGCATACTTGCAATCAATGCCGACACCGCCGAAAAAACGGATTTTCGCGAAGGTCTTATCCGGCTTATGGATGCTATGAAAGCTTTTGCAAAGCGTTGTGTTGATTACCTCATTTGCGTAAACGCCGACAGTGAGCTGATTGCCCGTTTTGCGTGAATGTGTAAAAAACAGAACGGATGATTTCCTTGATGACTGCCGGCGTACAAATCAGATGCAGAGCATTATTGCCGTAAGTCTGTGCGGAAGATTCGCCGATGCGGAAATTGCAGAAGAATTGTGTAGTATTCTTGATTTAAGCGAATACGAAAAGCCGATGTACCACACGCATATTGAAGATAATTACCGACT
>JAZLHL010000003.1:0-13086 GCA_045616765.1 Acutalibacteraceae bacterium | reverse complement strand
CTGTCCGCTTCACCGATATTCTGTTCTTTTATCACAAGACCCGAATCGGTCAACTTTTCCACCCGTGTTCATCTCCGCCTGCATATTTTCGCGCACCTTGGCGCGATACGCAAGGTAATCGTCCACCCTGCCGTTTTCTTTAAATTTATTCCAGAGTTCAAGTTCGTTCACAAAAAGCACTCCCCGTTATTTTTCAATAACAGTTTGTGCATTTTTTCAAAGAATATCAGTCTAAACCGAAATTATGAATAAGTCCCTCGCGGTTGCGCCAGTCTTCCTTGACTTTCACCCAGCATTTAAGGTTCACCCTGCAGTCAAAAAAGCGTTCAAGGTCCTTGCGTGCGCTTGTTGAAACGGCTTTGAGCATTTCGCCGCCCTTGCCGATGATAATACCCTTGTGGCTCTCTTTTTCGCAGTAAATCATAGCTTCAATATCAAGAATATCATCGGTATCGCGCATACTCATTCTTTCTATCGAAACGGCTATACCGTGCGGAATTTCATCGTTGAGTCTGTAAAGGAGCTTTTCGCGTATCATTTCGGCGGCGAGCACGCGCTCGGGCTGGTCGGTTAAAGTATCTTCGGGGAAGAAGAATTCCGACTCCACAGCCAGTTTATTAAGTTCCCGCTTCAATTCCTCAATTCCGTCGCCGTCAAGTGCGCTTACGGGTACGACTGCATCAAAATCAAGAAGCTTTGTAAATTCAAGAATTCTGCTCATAAGCTCGTGCTTATCGGCAACAGTGTCGATTTTATTTATCGCAAGCACCACCGGCACTTTTTCGGCTTTCAGCTTTTTGAGCAACTCAAGCTCATCTGCTTTTATTTCGCCGCGGCTTTCGGTGACAAAAAGGCAGGAATCAACGCCGCCGATGGTATCATCTACCGCCTGAATCATCTTTTCACCGAGCTTGGTGCGCGGCTTGTGGAAACCGGGAGTGTCGGTGAACACAAGCTGAATATCACCCTCGGTGAGCACGCCCATTATTTTTGTACGGGTGGTCTGCGGCCTTGCGGATACAATCGCCACCTTCTGCCCGAGAAGCTTATTTAGTATTGAGGATTTACCGACATTGGGTTTACCGACTATTGCTATAAAAGCGGTTTTTCTTTCTGCCATAATTACTTTTCCTTTTTGTTGAAATCGAATTTGAATATAAACACTGTTGCCGCTATAACACTCAGCACAAACCACAGAATATACAAGGGCTGCTCCGCGTAATGAGCAGACAAAAGCCTGAATGCCTCAGGCTGCCATAGAATAGCAACGCCTGCAAGTACCGAAAAAAGCGCAAACACCAGCACCGCGCCCGCCGCGGCATCCTTTGAAATCTCAATTAAACGGCGTTTTTCCTCGGTGACGGCATCGTCGGCCTTTTCAATGCCCGTATTTATAAGCTCACCGCCTATTACAAGACCGCAGGCAAGCAAAAGAATCGCAAATTGCGTACGCGTAACAGTAAAGAAATCATAACGGAGCAGATAATAGAACATATACACCATACAAGTCAGATGTATTCTGAAATTGCGCTCGTGCCCAACCATCCACACGAAGCCCTTTGCCGCATAAATAAAGCTGCGGAAAAGCGCCTTATAATCGTTCATTATTACTCCTCCCCGGGTTCCATATAGTAGGACTCGTTGCGTTTAAGACCGAGCTCGGTGAGCACGCGCTCCTCCTTTTCGCGCATACGCACGGCTTCAATGCCGCCGTCAACATGGTCGTAGCCGAGCAGGTGAAGCATTGAATGAACCGTCAGAAAGCCGATTTCACGCTGAAGCGAATGGCCGTATTCATCCGCCTGGTGTATTGCGGTTTCAACCGATATAACTATATCACCCAGAAGGCAGGCGCCGGTTTCAAGATCTTTATCGTAAACTCCGTTTTCACCGAGCGGAAATGAAAGTACATCTGTGCTTCTGTCAATATTGCGGTATTCGCGGTTGAGCTCGTGTATGCGTTCGTCATCCACAAATGTAACGCTTATTTCCGCAGGCTCGGTAAAGCCCTCAAAGGTAAGCACCGCGTTGCAGCAGCGCCTTACAAGCAGCCTTACACCCGTGGGGATTTTTGCTGCTTTCTGTTCATTTGCGATTATGACCTTTATTTTCTCTTTCATTTTTAGATTTTGCCTCCTCGTATTTTTCGTAAGCACGGATAATATCCTGTACGAGTTTATGTCTTACAACATCCTGCCCGGTAAAGCGCACAATGTCGATTTGTTCCATATTTTTGAGTATTTTCGTGACCTCAACAAGACCGGAGCGTTTGCCGTCCGGTAAGTCGATTTGCGTAACATCGCCCGTAACCACAACCTTTGAATTGAATCCCATACGGGTCAAAAACATCTTCATCTGTTCGGGCGTGGTATTCTGCGCTTCGTCAAGAATTATGAAACTGTCATCAAGCGTTCTGCCGCGCATATATGCAAGCGGAGCTACCTCGATATTGCCGCGTTCGAGGTATTTATTGAAATTTTCGGCACCGAGCATATCGAAAAGCGCATCGTAAAGCGGTCTTAAATACGGGTCCACCTTGCTCTGCAGATCGCCGGGCAGAAAGCCTAACTTTTCGCCCGCTTCAACCGCAGGGCGTGTAAGGATTATGCGGTTTACCTCTTTTGCCCTGAAAGCATTTACCGCCATGGCAACTGCAAGGTAGGTTTTACCCGTACCCGCAGGACCTACGCCGATGACTATTGTGTTGTTTTTTATTGATTCCACATATTTTTTCTGACCGAGTGTTTTCGGCTTAACGGGCTTACCCTTGCTTGTGATGCAAACGCAGTCGGCACTCATACTCGCAAGCTTGTCCTCATTGCCGTCATCAACGAGCGAAATCACATAGCGTACATTTTGCTCGTTAAGCGCTTCACCCCTGTTTATGAGCATTAAAAGACCGTTTACTGCTTTTACCGCTCTGGAAACATTTTCGGGTTCACCAGTGACTTTGATATCGGCACCGCGGCTGACAACACTTACATCAAAGGATTTTTCTATGAGCTTGATATTTTCATCAAAGCTGCCGAAAAGACTTACAGCCTGTTCCATTCTGTCAACATTTATTAACTGTTCCGCAATAATTACCCTCTTTGCAGGCGTAATACGCCATATTTTTACAAATATAAGTATATCACATATTTTGTAAAAGTCCACTAAAAGAGGGGATTTTTATATTAAAACTTCAATCTTCGGCAGTTGTCGAAACCTCTACCGGCACAAGAACAGCAATATTTTCCTCCGCTTGAACGGTCATAGAGACTTTAATGCTCTCGCCGTCATTTACTGCATTGCAAACTACGGCAGATATCTTCGCTTCGCTCATAGCTTCGCGTTTTTGATGAACGCAGTCGCAAAGGGCAATACAGAGTGCCGCTTCTTCGGAAAGTTCAACGGTGCGTTTTTCGGCTGCGGGAATATTCTGCCACACCACACCGAAAGGCAACTCGGTTTTATCGGCGGAGGCAAGGTGCATATATTCGGAGATGTATTTTTCACCCTCAGCTTTAAAAAACGGCTTTATGGGAATGCCGAAAAAATATAAGCCGTATTTACTCTCGCACTCACTCACAACATCGCGTTTGAGGGTGAATTCAACGGTATCGGCAAACTCGGTTTCGGTAACAGCATTCACAAAACCGTCGGCACGGCAGATACTTTCGCCCCACTGCGTGCTTTCGGTAACGCAGGAAATGAGTAATTCACCTTCGGGAACGAACATCCCCTCTTTTACAAGCAATGTGCCCGCACGCAAGCCGACAAGGGTTATTTTGCCCGCCTTTGCCGCAACAACATTTGAAGGCGAATCCATATCTATGATTTCGGGCACGGGTATCGCCACCGACATTTCGACCTCGGCTCTGCCGCCGAAAATATTAAGCGACACCCACACAAGCTGCGGATATTCTTTAACAAGCGCCCTCTGCACTTCGAGAATGTCTATTTTTGACTTAAATGCACCGCGGTAAACACCGAGTTCTGCAAGAGATTGTGTAAAGTCCTCCACATTTACACCATCTTCAGCAATCACATCCACCTGCCACACCATAGTGGAAAGGAAGGCTACGCTCGCCGTTGCGAGCAAAGCGCCGAAAATCAACCCACATCGCCGTTTGTGACACTTTATAAAATATTTCAAGCCACATTCTTTTCTGATTTTCAGTTCCATTCCCGACCTTTCGGCAGGCTTTGAAAGTCTCGCAAAATCTTCGCGACTTGTAAAAGCGCAAACCTTTACACCGTCGTTTTCGATATTCCACAAAACGATGTCGTTCAAGCGACATAAATTCAAAAATCTTTCCGGAAACCCGCCCTCGGCTTCAAATTCCACATAGCCTTTTACAGCTCTTAAAAACTCAATAATCATCCTTTTCGCCTGCCTTCTTGCCGCTTGCGGCAGTTGTGAATTCAACGCCGACTATCTCGCCCGAAATATCCGCCTGACCGAAGACATAGGATTCAAGCACAAGATTCACGCCCTCAACTTTCAAATAATGCTCATTCAGTTCAAGCACAATATATTCGCCGGTATAATCCTCAACGCTTTTGCAATCGGAGATTATTATGCGTTTATTGCCGTACATTTCAACCGCCGGCTCGACAATATCGCCCGAAAAATTTTTAAGAAAATTCTTTTTCATAGGCACACCCCTTTAACATATTTTTATGCGGTGCTTTCATAAAATATCAGCGTGGGGGGATTTTGAGTGAAAAAAATATGTACAGAAACCTTGCTCCGATTGCCAAAGCTCATAATATGCATTGTATCGGCAGTTCTTTTAATCATTCATCCTAAGGAAGCGGCAGAGGGAATCCGAAACGGCCTTGCGCTGCTCGCCTCTGATGTAATACCTGCCATTTTCCCGTTCATGGTGTTGGCTTCATATATATTTTCAAGCGGTGCGGCTCAACCGATTTGCAAATTTTTTAAACCGTTCACAGTAAAAATACTGCGTGTTTCACCCGCTGCGTCATTGGCGGTTATTATGGGACTTGCAGGCGGTTATCCCGTAGGTGCGAAAACTGTTGCGGAATTATATGAAAATAAAATTATTACCCGAAACGAAGCCGAAAGGCTTATGTTTTACTGTATAAACGCGAGCCCGGCTTTCACGGTCTCAGCCGTGGGAGTGATATGCTTAGGCAACATAAAGAAAGGATTGCTGCTGTACGGTGCAGTGGTGCTTTCATCCTTAACCGTGGGATTTTTCTGCCGTTTTCTTGATGACGGAAAACGGCTTGATTCCGAATGTGCATTTACTGTTAATAAAAATGCCTTTTCGCAAGCAGTTTCAGGCTCGGCGGAAGCTATGCTCGGTATAGCCGGATGGATTCTTATATTTTCCGCTTTGTCTCGCCTCGCGGAGCTTGCGCCGCTTGATGAAAATACCCTTATATTCGTGCGCTCGGTGTGCGAGGTCACAACCGGATGCCGCAGTGCAAGTGCAGTGGTGCCGCTGCAATTCACAGGTGCTATGCTCGGTTTCGGAGGCTTTGCGGTAATTTGCCAGATAACCGTTTACACAGATCGCTGCGGTATTGCACTCAAAAGAATTTTAAGTGCAAGGCTCATAAATGCTTCGCTTTGTGCCTTTTACACCAATATACTTATGAACATTTTTCCGGAAGCGGTAAGCGCGGCAACACAGATAAGTGTAGGCGATAAGAATTTCAGCATAGCTCATACCGCTCCCGTTGCTGCATTTTTAATGCTTATGTGCGCAGCTTTGATTTTAGAGGTTGATAACAGAAGAAAAGTGTGCTAATATATATTCATTAAGTAATGCAGGGGTAATACTATGTCACATTCGCTTTTCAAAAAAGATATTGAGCCGCAATGCAGTATATGTGAACACGGCACATCTGCCGCCGGCGGCTCGGTCGTATGCAAAAAAGCCGGCGGAATTATGCAGGCATATTCAAAATGCCGCAAGTTCAAATATGACCCCATCAAGCGTTTGCCCAAGGTCGCAAAGCCGACCTTGAACGGCGAATTCACAAAAGAAGATTTTGAATTGTAAAATTACGGCAAAGACGGTATTTTCGGTATCGTTTTCGCCGTATTTTTATTTTCGTGAGAATACACAAAAAAAGTGTATTATTCGACGGCTTTTTTTAACCGATGATTTTGCCGATTGCCCTTGAAAACATTTTTAAATGGTGTAAAATGTTGTTATAGGTCTTATAAAAAATATATATGGTATTTGGAGGTTTGTGTCGTGGCAGATGCTTTCGGAATTCCCAACACTATCCCCGTTGGTCCTTTGGGGATAATCGCTCTTCCCGGTTGTGAGGAGCTTGCTAAAAAAATCGACGATTATATCACTTCCTGGCGCGATGAGCGTGAAAGCGAGCATAAATCAACAATCGCTTTCTACGGCTACCAGCGTGACACCTACATCATCGACACCGATTTTACGAGATTCGGCTCCGGTGAAGGCAAGTGCGTAATCCGTGACACTATAAGAGGTTACGATATTTACATAATCGTTGACTGCTTCAACCACGGCGTCACCTACCAAATGTACGGCGGCGAATATCCCTACTCCCCCGACGACCACTTCGCAAACCTTAAAAGAGCTATTTCGGCAATAGAGGGCAAGGCGAGGCGCATAAATGTTATTATGCCCATGCTCTACGAGGGCAGGCAGCACAAGCGTTCGCGCCGCGAATCGCTCGACTGCGCCATCGCTTTGCAGGAAATATGCACCAATATGGGTGTTGAAAATGTCATTACATTCGATGCACACGATGACAGAGTGCAGAACGCAATTCCCCTTAACGGTTTTGAAAATGTTCACCCCACTTACCAGATGATAAAAGCTCTTACAAAGAACTTTAAGGACCTTAAAATCGACAAGGAGCACCTTATGGTAATCTCCCCCGATGAGGGCGGCATGGGTCGCTGCATCTACTATTCATCGGTACTCGGCGTTGACCTTGGTATGTTCTACAAACGCCGCGACTATGCAAGAGTAGTAAACGGCAGAAACCCGATACTTGCACACGAATTCCTCGGTGACAATGTTGAGGGCAGAGACTGCATTATCATAGACGATATGATTTCCTCCGGCGACTCAATGATAGAGGTTGCCACAAAGCTCAAAGAACTTAAAGCCAACAGAATCTTTATGTGCTCGGCTTTCGGTCTTTTCTGCAACGGACTTGAAAATTTTGACAAGGCTTATGAAGACGGCATCATAACCGGCGTATTCACCACCAACCTTGTTTACAGAACTCCCGAACTGCTTAACAGAGATTGGTATTTTGAGGTCGATATGAGCAAATACTGCTCACTTATTATTGACACTCTCAACCACGATTGCTCCATAAGCAAGCTTCTCAGCCCTGCTGAAAGAATACATAATCGCCTTGAACTTTACAAAGCAGAACAAAAGAAGGAAGAACTTTCCCTCTACTGATAAAATTGTTGACAAGCGGCAGTATTTATAGTATTATTTATGAGGATATACAAGGCGGTAACTGTTGCTATCGCAAAAATCTTCTATTGGAGGCTTTCCTATGAAAAAAAGAAAATATTGGCGTTACCTCTTACTCAACATCATCACTCTCGGCATTTACGGCATAGTGTTCTGGTACAAATGGACTAAGGACATCAACAAAATCTGCGAAGGCGATGACTACGACAGCGCAAATTATCTTCTTGTTGCTCTGCTTGACTGCGTCTCACTTTCAATTTTCAGCTTCGTTTGGAACTACCAGATGGTTGAAAGAATGTACCAGAAGGCTCCCGAATACGGCATTGAGTTCAAGCACGGCGGCATGTGGGCTCTTATTTGGAGATTTTTCTTCTTCCCGGTTTGCAGTTTCACCAAGATCAAATATCTCAACCAGCTTATTGACGGCTACAACGCACAGAACGGCGACGCCGTTGAGGAAGCTCCCGCTGCTGAAGAAGCTCCCGCAGAAGAAGCCGCAGCCGAATAATTTATACTGCATAAAGCCGTCCTTTCGGGCGGCTTTGTTTTTTGAATGAGGTTATAGTATGAAACAGCTTAAATTTAATGACGGAAAATTCACAATACTCTCACTCGGTGATTTGCACGAGCCTGCAGTAATCAAAGACCACAACAGCCGCAAGCGCACAGAGGATATGCACAACCTTGTAAAAATGGGTATTCTCGCTTTTAAGCCCGACCTTATTGTGCTCATGGGCGATACCTGCTGTGATATAGGTGACCACAGAAGCGCCGAAGAATATAAAAATGCTCTCGACCGAATACTTAAACCCGTAATTGATTCGGGAATCCCCTTCTGCTATGTGCTCGGCAATCACGAGCATGATACGGAAATTGAAAATGAAATAGTAAAGGCGTATGAGCAGTTCCCCACCTGCATTGGTAAAAATGATGAAACCGCGCCGCGCGGCAACTTCAACACCAACCTTTTGGTGAAAAGCAGCGACGGCACAGAGGATGTGCTCAACCTTTGGTTTTTCGACTCAAATAACCTTTGCGATGACAAAAGCATTTCCGTTTATGACTGGGTACACCGCGACCAGATAGAATGGTATGAAAAAAAGGAAGCCGAAATCCGTGCCGCGCACGGGGGCAGACAGATTCCGTCGATAGTTTTCCAGCACATCCCCGTTTACGAGGAATATGAGCTGCTGCGTGAGGCAAAACCCGCGGAACGCCCCGTCGCCGTTAAAGGTCACGCTAAATTTGAAAATAAATACTATGTTCTTAAAGACGGCGTTGACGGCTACCTCGGCGAAGGTCCCTGCACACCCTGCATAAACTGCGGTCAGTTTGACAGCTGGAAGAAAACCGGTGATGTGGTTGCGGCATTTTTCGGCCACGACCATATAAACGATTTTACAGGGTATGTGAACGGCATCATGCTCGGTCAGAACAAAACAAGCGGTTTCAGAGCTTATACGGACGGCTGCCGCTGCCTTGTGCGAGTAACGACCGTTAATGAAGAAAATCCGCGCGAGGTCACATCGAAGGTACATCATTTTAAAGAACTGGGGCTTGAATGTCACTGCCTCGGCCCCATAGAAAAGCGCATCACCGACCGCCAAAGCATAAATATGCACATGGCTTCTTATGTTGCGGCGGGTGCGGCGGCAGTTACCGGGTTGGGCATTGCCGCCAAAAAGCTTTTCGGTAAAAAGTAAGTTAACACAAGGGTTACAAAACCCCTGCGGATATAGATTCGGGGGTATTATATGAGTAAAAATAAAGCCGTGGATATGACCACGGGGCCGTTTTTGAACAAGATGCTTGCATTCGCCTTTCCGCTGATGCTGACGGGTGTTTTGCAGCTTGTTTACAACGCGGCTGATTCAATGGTAATAGGCAAATTCTCGGGCAGTGCATCGCTCGCGGCGGTCGGCTCCACCGGCTCGCTTGTAAACCTTATAATCAACCTTTTTATAGGTTTTGCAACGGGCGCAGGCGTTGTAACCGCCCACCACATAGGCGCAAGGGATAACGAGCGCATTTCAAAATGCGTGCACACATCCATGGCTCTCGGCATAATAAGCGGATTTTCAGTATGCTTTATCGGGTTCTTCTTCTCCGGCACATTTCTGAAGCTTATGGGCTCACCGCCGGATGTTTTGCCGCTTGCAACGCTGTACCTTAAAATTTACTTTTTAGGCGCGCCCGCCTCACTCGTTTACAATTTCGGCGCCGCCATAGTAAGAGCGAACGGCGACACTAAACGCCCGCTTTACATTCTCGCCTTTTCGGGAATGGTAAACGTTATACTCAATCTTATTTCTGTAATCGTGTTCAAGCTTGATGTGGCGGGCGTTGCCATAGCGACAATAACCTCGCAGATAATATCGGCAATTCTTATTGTAATAAGGCTTGTAAAGCTTGAGGATGCCTGCCGCTATTACCCGAAAAAGACGCACATTTACAAAGAGGAACTTGCATTTATTGCAAAAATAGGCATTCCCGCCGGAATACAGGGCAGCTTGTTTTCATTTTCAAATGTTCTGATACAGTCCACGATAAATTCATTCGGCTCGATTACAATGGCGGGCAACACCGCCGCACAGAATGCCGACGGATTTATTTACACCTGCACAAACGCCATAGCGCAGACGGCTATGACATTCACTTCGCAGAACACGGGCGCCAAAAAGCCCGAAAACCTCAACAAAATATATTTCAGGTGCTTGGGACTTGCGCTCGGAATAGGCGTATTACTCGGCGCTTTGGAGCTTGTATTTGCAGAGCAGATAATAGGTATATTCACTAACGACAAAGAGGTTGTAGCGGCAGGAATTGAACGCCTGCGCATAATGGCGGCAACATACTTCACCTGCTCGCTTATGGATGTTTCCGGCGGTCAGATACGCGGTATGGGCAAATCAATTCAGCCGATGATAATTACATTACTCGGTGCCTGTGGCATAAGAATTGTGTGGATTTACACGGTGTTCAAGCTTAATCCCACGCTTAACTGCTTGTATCTGAGTTACCCGATAAGCTGGGTTACTACATTTATTGCACTGTGCATCTGTTATTTCGTTTTAAAGCGTGGCGTGGCGAAAAACAGCTGATTCATTATTCATTAACAAAAAAGGTTCCTTTTGCAAGGAACCTTTTTTAATATGATAATTACTTATTGTCTGCTTCGTTTTTAACTCTTGCCGCTTCCTTTGCACGGGAAACTTCAAGGTCGAGGTACATCTTTTCACGGGTATCCTTGTCGATATTATAGAATATCATGGGGATGAGTGAAATGAGGTCGAAGATAAGGTGCGGTCCGAAAGCGATAAGGAACAAACGCCACTTTGTTTCGGCGGTCTGTACTGTTGTTTCGCCTATCTGGTAGCCTGCCCATGTCTGCAGAAGCTTTGCATTGATAACTCTGAGGATGATATCTTTGATCTTATTGAAATAACCTGTAATAAGAGTAATGGTAGCTTCAACACGGAAGCCGTTTTTCCACTCGCAGTAGTCAAGCACTTCGTAGTTGATTTCGTTGCCGATAATGCCCTTGGTCGCGTAGAATATCATTTCAACAATATTACCGATACCGAAAGCAATGGTCATGGGAATCTTCTTGAGATAAAGGCCTTTTTTCTTACCGCCTATAAGACCTACAAGGAAGAAGAAGCCTTCGGAGAAGATTATGGAACCGCTGTTCAGGAACCAGAGAGTCTTAGTAGAAAATCTCTTTCTGAACTTGGGAACGAATGCATAGGAAGCGTATGAAACCGGTGAACCGGGAATACCGCCGATGGTGGGCAGCATATTGAATTTAAGAACATCGTTGTAGTAAAGGTCTTCGCCCGAGCCGATGTTGATGCCGTCAATAAGTCCGCTGAGGGTGTAGATAAGAAGCGGTCTGTTCTTAAATACGGAAAGAATACCTTTAATGGGGTTGGGCGGTGTTTCTGACTGCGGAACACGCTCTTTACTTACAAAGTACCAATAAATCGTGGGAAGCATTGCCAAAACCCAAACGACCGACCTTGCGGAAACAAAGGTTTTGGTAAGTGAAGATTTAATAATGCCGTTGCCGATAAGGTCATACAGAATACCCATAACCTGCGCGGGGAGCTTTTCGAAGAGCATTCCCACGAACTTTGCGGAAACGAGCATTGAGGTTCTTTCATTGGGGTTGGGGGTGAAAACATTGTTAATGTAACCCGCGCCCGGGCTGAAGAAAGCACCTATTGTTTCGTTACCATACAGGTAAACCATATACATTATAAGCTTTTTGCCGGTATCAAGACCCGCATTCTGAGCGATGATGGGCATAAGTATTCCGAACAAGCCCATTGCTATACCGGGTAAAAGTGAAAGATACTGGAACGGCTTGAACTTGCCCCAACGGGTACGCATATTATCAACTATTGCGGCGGAAATCGGGTCATTTATTATATCGTAAATACCGAGACCGATCTGTGCCTTTGCAAGTCCTTCGGGTTCAATACCGAAAATTTTGTAAAGCCAGATATCGGAGCCGATATCGTATTTACCTAAGCCGATAGCACCGAAAACGGTAACAAGTATGTAGCCGATACGCTCTTTTGTGGAACAGAAAAGTCTGTTCATATAGGCTTGGTTAAGCTGGGGGACCTCCTCGCGCTCGTACTCGCGTACGCCGTTATCCTGAACATCATTAGCCATTAGAGGTCACCTCCCCTTCTTTAGCGGCTTTTTCAGCCTCTTTCGCTGCTATTTCAGCCTCTTTCTTTGCCTGTTCTTCGGCAAGTCTCTTATACTGTTCGGCTCTTATTTCATCGTGAGTAGCGCCGTTGTCAAGCATTGCGAAGTATTCTTCAATGGGAATACCGCCGCAGTAGCACTGCTTGTGATGAACGGGTGTACCCTTTTTAAGTACGATAAAGTCGATTACCGAGTTTGCAATCATAAGTGCAAGGTACAGGAAAGCACCTATGCCGATCGAGCCGGAGATAATGCCGGACTTCGGCAGGAAGAACAGTGCGCCTACAAATACAACTGTATCAAGCAGCATAATGCCGTTGATTATTATGCCCCTTACCTTCGCCTTGGGCGAGCAGGCAAGCATAAGCAGTATAAGGTGAACGAGCAGCATAACTATGGAAAGAACAAGCCCGAGTGCCGCTACCACGAGCGGAAGCACTCCTTCCATACCGAGAAGCTTGCCTATATCAATACCGTTATCAAGCCCGAGCACCTTCATAAGTGCATCAACGGTTTCGCCGCCGAGATCATTGACAAGGTTGACGATTGCAATAATGGAAAAGTCGGTTTTAAGTACGTCACCGATATTGATTTTGAAGCACGACACCAATAAACCGAGCAGCGGAATTATTGATGTGACGATTCTGACGATTGAAAGCTTTGTACCAACGAACGAAGCCTTTAATCTGTCAATCTTTTTTTGGAAATGGTAATACTGGACCTCTGCCTTATCGGCATCCTGCATCAGCCTTTCCTGCAGGTCGTAAATAACGATATTGGTACCGCAGTGGGGGCATTTCTGCTTCCAGTCGGTGAGTTTAAGATGCTCACCGCATTTAGGACAGTTAGCCAAAAACATACCTCCTTATAATAGTATAAGTATATTCTACACAAAATCCTTAAACAAGTCAAATATTTTTATTATCAA
>JAZLHL010000002.1:0-19301 GCA_045616765.1 Acutalibacteraceae bacterium | reverse complement strand
ATTTCCTTGATTTCAACGATTTTTTGATTCTTCTTTGCTTCCTTCTCGCGTTTGGCCTGCTCGAAACGGAATTTACCGTAATCCATAACCTTGCAGACCGGCGGATTTGCATTCGGAGAAATCTTGACGAGATCAAGATTTGATTTTTCGGCAATCGAGAGAGCTTCTTTAGATGACATTACGCCGATCTGCTCACCGGTTGCGGAAATAACACGAACTTCTTTATCTCTGATTTCTTCGTTGATTTGCCATTCCTTGCTGATACTTAAGCACCTCCGAAAATAAATTAAAGCTTGAACAGAATACCGTTCAAGCTTTGAAACGCAACACAAGAGTGTATCCAAAACTATTGACCAAACAATGCTCTCGTTTGGTGAGAACGGTATGTTCTGCTTTATTGCTTGGATATGATAGCAGATATACTCTGCTTTGTCAAGTGTTTTTTTATTTATTCCTGATTTTCCTGTTCGGCATTGCCGTTAGAAGTGTCGTCGCCCTCAACATCTTCAGCTTGTGCATCCGCTTCGGTCACGGGCTCGGTTTCGGGTTCGGTGGGTTCCTCATATTCGCCGTGGTAGTAAAGCACAAGCTCATCCGTTGCGGAAACCCGTCTGTCATCCGGAAGTTCAGCCCAATCATCGGCTTCGCCGTCAAAAATAACAACATCGTAAACCTTGTTGGAATCGCTTTCGGTATCTGCAACCTTACCGACGGAACTGTTTACCTTTTTAAAGCCGGCGTTTGTAAGAACATTAAGGGCTTCGGTAACATCCATACCGTTTATTGCCTCCGGAACCTCAAGACCGTCACTTACTTTTACGGTAACCGTACGCGGATTGTATGACGAAACAGAAGTACCCTCTGCCACATCCTGAGAAATGATCGTGCCGCGAGGCTCGCTGCTGTCAACATACTGCGCCTTGAATGAAAGCGTGAATTTATAAGCCTCATCGGTTTTTACTTCATCATATACCTTGCCGTAGAAATTGGGAACCGAGATCTTCTCGATATTTATATCATCGGACAGACCGGTATTTTCCTCGGTCGGAAGCACGAATTCACTCGGTTGAGTGGTAGTTTCGTTCCCATTACCGCCGCGGTTCATTAAGAATATTACCAAACCGATAATTGCAAGGCAAAGCACTGCACTGATTACGAATGCAGCTATTGTGCTGCCCTTTATTCTGCGGCTGTTCTGCTCCGGTTCTTCATTGGCGGCTTCTTCGATTTCCTGCGGTGTATCGTCTTCTTCATCCTCGATTTTCACAGGCATCGGTTTAACGGGTGCACTCTCGCGTGAAATTTCAACGGATGCCGCCGCTGCCGCGGGCGAAGCCGAAATTTCGGCATGGAACATTTCAATCGTTTGTGTTCTGTCGCCGGGAAGAATCTGTAAAGCGTTCACAAGCGCATTTATCACATACGCCGGAAGCTGCTCTGCAAATTTGCCGGGAATCATAAGCTTATCGTTGGTAAGGCGCTGTGCGGCACTCATCGGTATGCTGCCGATAAGCGTGCGATACAGTGTAGACGCTGCAGCGTAAACATCACTGTATTCACCCAAGCCCTCGCTGAAGCCGTACTGCTCAACTGCGGCATAGCCGTCGATAATATCTTTTTCAAGTATGCCGCGTTCATGCCTGATTTCGCGTATGCGGCAGCCCGTAATTTTGAGCTTGCCGTTTTTATCGAGTACAAGTGTTGTGGGGGAAATACCGCCGTGAACGATTCCGGCTTTGTGCATCTCCTCAAGTGCCGTGAGCACCGGCATAAACAGAAGCTCCGCTTCGTTCCACGAAATATACCCCTGCGTTTTCTCAAGCAAAAATTCGCGCAGAGTTTTGCCTTCACCGAGATATTCGGTTACGGCGTACATTGTTCCCATATCCTCTATAACATCGTAAACAGGGCATAACGAGCTATGCTCCGCAAGCTCTGAAAGCGATTTCCAGAGTTTGCCGAACTCGGCTTTTGTATTTATAAAATCAGTTGCCTTGCCGACATTTACAAGGCAATAATTATCCTCACCGCGTGAAACGAGCCCCTTCGGAAAAAATTCACGAAGCGTAACGGGAGTCTTGCGCTGCGAATCAAATGCATAATAGGTGTTGCCCTCGCCGTCGGAAGAAACAAGCTTACCCACAAGATACCTGCCGCCGACCATACTCTTTAACGGCAGGTACGGCGCAGCCTGCGGCTCGCTCTGCTCATTGCGGCAATAGGGGCAAACATTGCTGTCGCCTATTTTACGCATACAGCGCAAACACAGTTTTTCTTTTTCCATTTAGTTTTCTCCGAAAAAAGCGTTGAATTTATCAGTCGTCAAATTCGGGTTTGGGGGTAACGCCTGCGTGGAGTGCATCCTTAACGCTCTGGCGAAGTTTTCTTACATCATTAACACTCTTTGTAAGAGTTTCATCGGTGTCTCTGATGATATTTTCAACATAGTTGCTTGCATTTCTGCGAATATCGTTTGACCACGCCTCCGCCTTATCGGTCATATTGCGTGCATCGGTCCTTGCCTTTGCAAGCAGCGCATCGGCTTCATCTTTTGCCTGCTGAATAATACCGAGAGCATTTTCTCTTGCTTCCTTGGTAATCTGATGTTCCTCAATCATAAGGTCGGCTCTTTCGCGTGCTTTGGCGATAATATCCTCTGCGGTTGCTTCAGCCTCGTTGAGAATATCGCGTCTTTCCTGTGCGATTTTCTTTGCCTGTGTGATTTCAACAGGCATATTAAGGCGACCTTCTTCAACAAGCTGAGAAATTTCCTCAGCATCAATCATACGCTTTGAAGAAAACGGAACTGTTTTTGCTTCTTCAACTATCTGGTCAATGTCATTAAGTATTGTTTCGATGCTCATAATACTCAAACCTTTCTCTTAACTGTATTTCAACTCAGCGTTTTCTGCTGAGGCGTTTAACAATATCATCACATATTTCCGGCGGAACAAAGCCCGAAATATCGCCGCCGAGAGCGCACACCTCTTTTACTACACTTGAGCTTAAAAACATATGCTCGGAATTTGCGACCATAAAGACTGTTTCCATATTCTCGTTAAGGCGCTGATTTGTAAGTGCCTGACGAAATTCATCATCGTAATCGGAAACAGCACGCAAGCCCTTAACAACGGCATTCGCATTCTTTTCACGCGCATAGTCGGCAAGAAGCCCGGCGTAACTGTCGACCGTTACATTCGGCAGATCCGCAGTGCAGCGTTTAATAAAATCGATGCGTTCCTCAGTAGTAAAGCTGCCGACATTTTTATTGTAGTTACGCATTACCACCACAATCACATTATCAAAAAGACGCGCTGATCTTTTAATAATATCAAGATGCCCTATTGTAAGCGGGTCAAAGCTGCCGGGGCATATAACGGTTTTAGACATTTTCGGCTTCCTTTCTGTAAACAGTGAGCGCTATTTTGCCGTATTTATAACGCTTTGATGCAAAGCCCGGCAAATTCTCGGGCAAAACCTCTTTGGCGGAAGTCTCGCAGATCATAATGCCGTTTTCATTCATATGCGGCGCAAGGCGTGTAAGCGTTTCATTCATAATGCCTGCCGCATAAGGCGGGTCAAGGAATGCTATATCGTAGTATTCACTCGTTCTGTCGAGGTACGAGAGCGAATCGGAAAAAACGGTTTTAGATAAATGACGGAGCCCCGTATCCGAAAGATTTTTTTCGGTAACATTGAGCGATGCGCGAGAGCTGTCAACAAAAACCGCAGAAGCGGCACCGCGGCTTAAAGCCTCTATACCGAGTTGACCGCTGCCGGAGAAAAGGTCAACTACCTTCCTGCCCTCGATTTCAAACTGTATGATGCTGAACATGGCTTCTTTTACCATATCCGTAGTAGGTCTTACACTTTCACCTTCAAGTGTAACGAGCTTTCTGCCTCTTGCGGTACCGGTAATTACGCGCATTGTTCATCCCTCTTTTCCAATTTAATATTATTACATTAAATGCCCGCATTTGTCAAGTTATTTCGCTATATCGGAAAAGGCTTTTATAATTTCATCTGCATCTTTTTCGGTTATGCCCTTTACCGAAAGCAAGGCATCTTTATCCGCTTTTGAAATCGCCTCGATGGTTTTGAAATTAATAAGCAGTGAGCGCGCTTTTTTATCACCTATACCCTTTATCCTTTTCAGTTCGTCATCAAGCACCGATTTTGTATGCTTTTTGCGATGGTAGGAAACAGCATAGCGGTGCACCTCATCCTGAATTGAAGTAACGAGTGCGAATGCCCGGCGTTTTGATGTAAACTCCATTCTGCCGCCGCCCGTTGAAATTGCCGATGTGCGGTGGCTGCTGTTTTTGACCATACCGAAAAGCGGAACTTCTATCCCTCGCTGTTTGAGAACGGGCAACACGGCATTGACCTGACCGTCGCCGCCGTCAAGCAGAATAAGGTCGGGCATTCTGCCGAAACCGACCTCTATGCCTTTTTCACGACATCCGGTAAATTCATCGAACCTGCGCGAAATCACCTCTGCCATAGAACGGTAATCGTCCTGCCCGGTAAAACCTTTGACCGAAAATCTGCGGTACGCCTGCTTAAGCGGTCTGCCGTTTTCAAAAACCACCATACCCGCAACATTGTCGCTGCCCGAGGTATGTGAAATATCATACGCCTCAATATATTCCGGAATTTTCGGAAGACCGAGCAGAAAAGCGAGTTCTTCAAGTGCATCGCGGCTCCTGTCGTTTCCGACATACTTTTCGCAAAGCTTCTGCGAGGCATTGCTGCGGCACATATCCACGAGCTTTGCCTGCGCGCCCCTTTGCGGAATGACTATGCTGACCGACTTACCGCGCTTTTCGGCAAGCCACTTTTCCATAACATCGATATCGGCAAGCTCACTGTCGATTTCAATACGCGGCGGTATCTCGCGCCCCATTGAATAATATGAAAGCAGCAGCGAAGAACGCATATCGGCACAATTTTCGGTTTCATCCACAAAGAAATGCTCGCTGTCATAGAGCTTGTGGTCCTTAAAGCGCAGCACCGCGAAGCAAGCCTTGCCGTCAGCTACGCAAAGTCCGAAAACATCCTGCTCCTTATAGGGTGACTCCACAACCTTTTGATGATTACCGGATTTCTCAATACTGCGTATTGTATCACGAAGCTGTGCGGCGCGTTCAAAGTCGAGTTCCTCCGCAGCCTTTTCCATTTCGGCGGTAAGCGCTTCTACGGTTTCCCTGCTCCCCTTTTTGAGAAAGCGCAAGGCATCGTCAACGCTTTTTTCGTAATCCTCGCGGCTGATTTTTCTGCCGCACGGCGCAGAGCAAAGCCCGAGATGATAGTTCAGGCACGGGCGTGATTTACCGATATCTCGCGGAAAAACCTTACTGCAGGTCGGAAGCTTATATATGCGTTTTGCTTCATCAACGGCACGGGTCATAGTGTAGCCGGCGGTATATGGTCCCAGAAAATCGGAGTCACTGTCATCCTTTTGAAAAACCGCGTAAATATTGCGATATTCGCCGCGTGTGACCTTAATAAAGCTAAAGCCCTTATCATCCTTTAAAAGAATGTTGTATTTAGGCATATTCTGCTTTATAAGGCTGCATTCAAGCACAAGCGCTTCAAACTCACTATCGGTGAGAATGTAATCAAAATCCTCGACATTTTCGACCATTTTACGAACTTTCGGCAGATGTTTTTTCTGCGAGCCGAAATACTGACTCACGCGGTTTTTCAAAGCCTTGGCTTTGCCGATATAGATGATATTTTTCGATGCGTCACGCATAATGTAAACACCCGGTGTAAGCGGGAGTTTATTCGCTTTATCCTTTAATCGCCTTAAGCGCTGATCCGTAAAATCGCCGCCTTTCGTAAATAACACAAAAGTATGGACTCAACTCGGAAACAAACACATTTCCCAAAGAATCCATACTCCCTGTTACAGATTTATTAGCTTGTACCGTTCAAAAATTACTCTGCGAAGCCGCTTTCAACAAGTGCCACGAGAGCATTAACAGCCTGCTCCTCATCAACGCCGCCGGCAATAATACGGATATCGGTGCCGCCGGTGATACCGAGCGAAAGAACGCCGAGAAGGCTTTTGGCATTAACGCGTCTTTCTTCCTTCTCAAGCCAAATGGAAGATTTGAATTCATTGGCTTTCTGAATGAAGAAGGTTGCAGGACGGGCGTGAAGGCCTACCTGGTTCTGAACAGTTACATCTTTAACATACATAGTATTGCACCCACAATCTCAATATACAATGTTGCTGATTACAGGGGTTTGCACCCCATCTCACAGTTACATTATAGCACAAACGAAAATTTAGTCAACGAATTAAAGCAAACCTTTTTCGAGTGAACAATAATTCATAGGGTATGCTAAACCGCGACTTTTTTTCAAAGACCTATTTGTGCAAAATGCCAATATGAATTACCATATATTATAGAACATTAACAATAATTGTCATTCTTCGCTTTTACTGCGCTTCAATTCTTCAAGAAACTGCTTTTCCTTTTTGGAAAGTTCTGCATTTTCAAGAAGCTCGGGACGGCGTTCAAGGGTGCGTTCTATTGAGCGCTCGCGCTGCCACTTCCGAATATTGGCGTGATGCCCGGAGGTAAGCACTTCCGGCACCTCAACACCGTGCCATACAGGTGGTTTTGTGTACTGCGGATATTCAAGCAGCGATGAGTAATGACTTTCACCCATAAAGCCCTCCGGCTCGGAAAGCACACCGGGCAGCATACGCGAAATCGCATCGGCAAGTATCATGGCCGGCATTTCGCCGCCGGTAACCACATAATCGCCGATTGATATTTCTTCATCGACTATTTCGTCAAGTACGCGCTGGTCCACACCCTCATACCTGCCGCAGAGAATCGCAACATTCGGGAGCTCGGAAAGCTCTTTAACGCGCTCCTGCGTAAGTGTTTTGCCGCAGGGCGACATATATATGAGGTGCGGCCTTGCGCCTGCAACATCGCAAACCTTGCCGAAGCAGTCATAAATCGGCTGCGCCATCATAAGCATACCCGCACCGCCGCCGTAAGGCGTATCATCCACCTGGTTGCGACGGTTGATTGCAAAGTCGCGAATTTGATGGAATTCAATGGTAACCTTGCCCGTATCGCGCGCCCTGCCTATTATGCTTTCGCTCATAACCGCCTCGCACATCTGCGGAAAAAGCGTCATTATATCAATCCTCATCGAAAAGCCCCCTGAGCGGTCTTATATATGCCTTACCGTTTTCCACATCGCAGCGTATAACGACATCCTTTATGGCGGGAATAAGCACCTCTTTACCGCCGGGCGTGGTGATATACCAGACATCGTTTGCGGCGCCCGAAGCAACATCGGTAATTGTGCCGTAGACCTTGCTTTCATCATCGGCATCCACACATTCGCAGTCAATGAGCTCGGCAATAAACCACTTGCCCGCGGGTAAATGAGCATCGCTGCGCTTCATATAAAGCATTTTTGAGCGCATAGCCTCCGCCTGCTCGACGGTATCTACACCTTCAAGCTTTAATATTGCTATATTCCCGTGCGGACGGCAGGAAACGACCTTGTAAGAGGTATTCCCCTTTTCATCGCCGTAAAGAGTTTTGAATTTTTTTACAAATTCCGGACCGTCGCACCACGGGTTAAGGCGCACCTCGCCCCTTATGCCGTGTGTGCTGACTACCTGCCCTATTTCAAGATAATCTTTAATCATAATAAAAACATACGGGGAGCCGTAATGGCTCCCCAAAGCGTAAAACACGCTGAATCAGTCGATATCCACCTGAATCTTAACATCGTTGCGAACTGCGGCAGCGCGCATAACAGTGCGGATAGCCTTGGCTATTCTGCCCTGCTTGCCGATAACTCTGCCCATATCGTCCGGACCGACATGAAGATGATAAACGACTACGCCTTCTTCATTAGCTTCATCAACAGTGACCTCGACTGCGTCGGGAGCCTCAACGAGACCCTTGGCGACTGTTTCGAGTAATTCTTTCATTGTTGCCACCCTTGATTATTTAATGATATTCTGCTTTTTGAGAAGAGCGCGAACAGTTTCTGTGGGCTGTGCGCCGTTTTCAAGCCACTTGCTTACCTTTTCGGCATCGAGCTTAACCTCTGCGGGATCGGTAAGGGGATTGTAATAACCTAATTCTTCGATGAAGCGGCCGTCACGGGGATAGCGTGAATCAGCTACTACTACACGATAGAAAGGTGCTTTCTTTGCGCCCATACGGCGAAGACGAATTTTAACTGCCATTTTGAATTACCTCCAAAAAATAATAACTTAATTAATTTATATACAGTCTTGCGACTTGTATTACATCGGGAAACCGCCCATGCCGCCCATGCCGCCCATGCCGCCGGGCATTCCGCCGCCCATACGCTGCATACGCTTCATCATCTTTTTGGATGATTTGCCGCTGAGCTGCTTGTAAAGCTTCTGCATCTGACGGTACTGACCGAGAAGACGGTTCACATCCTCAACACCCAAACCGCATCCTGCGGCTATACGCCTTTTGCGCGAGGGGTTGATTATATCGGGATTCTGCCTCTCTTTCATAGTCATAGAGCGGATTATTGCCATAGTGTAGTCGATCTGCTTATCGTCAACATCGGTATCCTTGACCTTTTTGTTGAGACCGGGAATGAGTGAAATGATATCCTTCATAGGACCCATTTTCTTCATTTCCTCAAACTGCATAAGCATATCGTTAAGGTCGAGCTTGTTTTCTCTGAGCTTCTTTTCAAGCTGTTCGGCTTTCTTTTCATCGAGTGCCGTTTCGGCCTTTTCGATGAGTGAGAGCACATCGCCCATACCGAGAATACGGCTTGCCATACGCTCGGGGTGGAAATAGTCAAGATCCGCAAGCTTTTCACCGATACCGATGAATTTTATGGGCTTGCCGGTAACTGCACGCGCCG
This sequence comes from Acutalibacteraceae bacterium, assembly GCA_045616765.1. Taxonomy (GTDB): domain Bacteria; phylum Bacillota; class Clostridia; order Oscillospirales; family Acutalibacteraceae; genus DTU089. The sequence continues at coordinate 10,397 of JAZLHL010000002.1, read as the reverse complement.
AAAGTGCCGCGCCGCCTCGGGTGTCACCGTCGAGCTTAGTAAGCACAAGTCCGTCAATACCGAGCGCTTCGTTGAATGCGGAAGCAACGGTGACGGCATCCTGACCGAGCATTGAATCGATAACAAGCAGAATTTCGTGCGGCTTGACGCTTGCCTTAATATCTTTAAGCTCCTGCATAAGAGTTTCGTCTATATGCAGACGGCCTGCGGTATCGAGGAAAACATAATCGTAGCCGTTATCTTTGGCAAGCTTTATAGCCTCGGTTGCGATCTTAACGGGGTTTTCGGTGCCCATTTCAAAAACGGGTACATCTATCTGCTCGCCGACGACCTGCAGCTGCTTAATAGCGGCGGGGCGGTAAATATCGCACGCAACAAGCAACGGTCTGTGACCTTGCTCCTTAAGCTTTAAAGCGATTTTGGCGCAGTGTGTGGTTTTACCTGAGCCCTGCAGACCGCACATCATGACCACAGTAGGCGGATGAGGTGCAGAAGCAAGCCTTGACTGCGTGCCGCCCATAAGAGCGGTAAGCTCCTCATTGACGATTTTAATGACCATCTGTGCAGGGGTAAGGCTTTCCATGACCTTGGCGCCGATAGCGCGCTCGGTAACGGTGTTGGTAAAGTCCTTTGCCACCTTGTAGTTTACATCGGCTTCAAGAAGTGCAAGGCGCACTTCGCGCATAGCATCGCGCACATCGGCTTCGGTAAGGCTGCCCTTGCTTTTTAACTTTTTAAACGCGGACTCGAGTTTGTCGGAAAGACCTTCAAAAGCCATTTGCGACCTCCTGCAATTTATTATTCATCAAGCGAAACAATAGCGGATTTTATGGAAACGACCGCATCGTTGATTTCTCTTGAAAGGGAAATGTTCATATTGTATGTATTGATTTCATCGGCACAGCTGAGTACGGTGGCGAGCACATCATTCACTCTGCGGGCACGCTCTGCAAAGCCGAGCTTCTTTTCCATATCAAAAAGCTGAGCCTCTGCACGCTTAACGGCGTCACGCACACCCTGCCTTGTGATGCCCTCATTCTGTGCGATTTCGGAAAGCGAGAGATCATCGTTATAGTAATACTCGAGAAACTTGCGCTGATTTTCGGTAAGCATTTCGCCGTAGTAATCGGCAAGCACAACAACATCGAGATTTTTTGCCATAAGTGCCTCTCCTTTCACAAAACTGTAAAGCCTTAAATCTTTACAGTTGGGTATTATAGCAGAGGCTATACGGCTTGTCAAGAGATTTTTGTAAATTGTAAAAGTTTTTTACTTTACACTTTATTTTATAACACCCAGACCCTCGAGGAGAATTTTCAAACCAAGACCTATGAGTATAACGCCGCCCGCAAACTCGGCTTTTGATTTGTAGCGCGTGCCGAATATATTGCCGATTTTGACACCGACTGCGGAAATGGTGAATGTAATTATTCCGATAAGCGCAAATGCGATATATACATACCAATCGGGATTGAACTCGGTAAAAGCGAACGAAACACCGACTGCGAGAGCATCTATACTTGTGGCAACAGCCATAATGAGCATATTTTTCACACCGAGCGAATCATCGGCTTTTTCCTCGCCCTTTTCAAACGCCTCTTTTATCATATTGCCGCCTATAAGCGCAAGCAGCACAAAGGCTATCCAATGGTCTACTGATGTTATTTTATCGGCAAATGTGCTGCCGAGCAGAAATCCCAGAAGCGGCATAAGTGCCTGAAAAGCACCGAACCACGCACCTACGATAATGCAGCTTTTGACCTTGAGCTTCTGCATGGCGAGTCCTTTGCACAGAGCGACTGCAAAAGCATCCATGGAAAGACTTACCGCGAGCAAAATAATTTCAACAATATTCATATACTACCTCTTTAAACGACTTGGAAAATATAAAATTTAAGGTAACTTGTTTCCGGCACGTTCCATAAAATCGGGTGGTCCGCACTCTGCTGACGGCACTCTATCTGCCTTAAAGAAACACCTGCATCTGCCGCAGCTTCACAGAGCATTTCGCAGAACAGCTCGTCCTTCATAAAATGTGAGCAGGAGCAAGTGGCAAGATAGCCGCCGCGAGGCAGCAGCTTCATAGCTTTAAGGTTTATTTCCTTATACCCTCTGTATGCGGAATTGACGGTTGCGCTGCTTTTTGTGAACGCCGGTGGGTCAAGAATAATAAAATCGTAATCGGATTTGCCGTTTTCTTTCATTTGGGTAAGCAAATCAAAAACATCGGCACATTTGAATTCAACATTTTTAAAGCCGTTGAGCGAGGCATTGTAAGCTGCGCTCTCGAGCGCTTCTGCCGATACATCAACAGCGGTAACGAGTGCCGCGCCTGCCGCCGCTGCGTTAAGCGCAAATGCTCCCGTATGTGTAAAGCAATCAAGCACTTTTCTACCCTCGGCAATTTTACGAATGGCAAGGCGATTGTATTTTTGGTCAAGGAAATACCCTGTTTTTTGCCCGTTTATGTAATCAACTCTGTATTTTACGCCGTTTTCGATGATTTCGGTAAAGCCGTCAAGGTCTGTACGCAAGCCATCCGCGGCAAAAAAACCCTTATACTGCTCCATACCCTCGCGCTCACGAATGGCAACATCGTTGCGTTCGTAAACTGCGGTAACGGTTTCGCCGTATTCACGCAGTATTTCCACAAGCTTCGGTATAAGAAAATGCTTTATACGCTCGATTCCCAGACAAAGCACCTGCGCCACAAGAATATCGCCGAATCTGTCAACTGTAAGTCCGGGAAAACAATCCGCCTCACCGAATATAATGCGGCAGCATTTAAAATCGGTGTCACCCATAACGGTTTTGCGGTATTCCACGGCATAGCGCAGACGGCGCTCGTAAAACGCTTCATCGAATTTATCGTTGGCATTACGCGAAATTATACGCACGCGAATTTTGGAATTATCGTTAATATACCCGGCACCGAGCCAGCGTTCTTTTTGCGAATAAACATCAACTATATCGCCGTTTTCATAACTGCCGCCGATCCCGGTGACTTCCCCGTCGAAAACCCACGGATGACCGCCTTTAAGGTGCTTTTCGCCCTTTTGTGTTATATAAACTTTCGGGTAACTTCTTGCCATTGTATCCGCCCCTTTGTAAAAAAGCAGAAACATTATACAATAGCTTTCAGAGTATTGCAAGTTAAAGCAAAAAAGTTTTGAGCACCAAAAGAGTGATTACGCCCGGCACCGAGAACAAGGCGGAAAAAATGAGAGTGTAAATATTCATACCGACAGAAAGCGGCACAAAATACGAAACCGCACTGACGGCACACAATGCCCCCACTCCTCCGAGCGCACTTGTGAAAACAGATTTAAAAAAGCATCCGCTTTTTTTAAAGATAAAAAGAGCGACCGCACCCAATACCGCACCTGTAACATACACATTCATTTTTTACCGCACTCCTTGATTCTTTTGTAATAATATGCGTATTCGGCTTCCAGACTTTTCATTTTGTAAACAGCCGTGTCAATAAGCTCGCCGTTAGTAATTTCGGCAAACACGGCATAACATTCATCGAGCTGCGACTGTATTCTTTCGAGTTCGCGGCTCAATTCGTCATACTCTGTTCTGCGTTTTTTCAACAACCCGCATTTCATAATTTCATCACCGTTTACAAAATATGTATTACTGCCCGAATTTATGATTATTGCGAATAATTGAGCATATTATTAACAAACACATTTTGAAAGGAGAAACAGTTTGAACAGTCATTCATTCACTTTTGAACAATATTGCAGCATAGTCGGCAAAAATATAATTTTAGAGGAAACCGCCTTCCACGACGGCAAAAAGCAACTCAGATGCCTGCATTGCTACAAATGCAGCGAAAACGGCGGCTGCCGTAACCGATTTATTAAACACAGAATCGAAAATGTTGAAAACTACGGAAAATGATTGTATAATCTTACCGGTGATAAGAATGAGCAGTGTTTATATTCATATTCCGTTCTGCGCTTCAAAGTGCCCGTACTGTGACTTTTACTCGCTTCGGGTAAACGCTGAAATAACGGCGCGTTATGTTGATGCGGTGCTTGATGAAATAAGCACCCTGCGCCGTTGCGCCGGTTTTGTAAATGATGATTTCAGTGCAGGCACTCTGTACCTCGGCGGCGGCACACCGTCAGTGCTTGACGGCGAAGCGCTTTACAGAATAATTACCGCGGCAAAGGAAAAATTCAAAATTCCCGCAGACGGCGAAATCACGGTTGAGTGCAATCCCGCATCCGACATTGAAGAAATCGCGCCGTTTCTTGCCGCTGCAGGCGTAAACAGAGTGTCACTCGGCTTGCAATCGGCAAATGAAGCCGAACGCCGCACGCTCGGCAGGCTGTCGGGCAGAGAAGGAGTGAGCGAGGCACTGAAAATTTTACGAAAAAACAGTATTGAAAACATTTCGCTCGATGTTATGCTCGGGATCCCTTCACAGACAAAAGCTTCGCTTGATGAAACACTCGACTTTGTTATCGCTCAAAATGCCGCACACATCAGCACATATATTCTTAAACTCGAAGAAAATACGGTGTTTTATAAAAACCGCGAAAAATACGATTTCCCGGACGATGATGCGACCGCGGATTTGTATGAACACTGCTGCGCCCGACTTGAAAATGCGGGCTATGAGCATTACGAAATCTCGAATTTTGCACGCAAAGGCTTTGAAAGCCGCCACAATACGGCATATTGGCTGCTTGAAGAATACATTGGTATAGGCTCGGCGGCACACTCATTTGTAAACGGCAAACGATTTTATTACCCGCGCAGCATTGAAGATTTTATTAACGGTAAGTCGCCGATTTTTGATTGTCTCGGAGGAGATGCCGAGGAATATATTATGCTTCGCCTGCGGCTTAAAAGCGGTCTTTGCGTAAATGAAACGCGCAATCTTTACGGTGAAAGCGCGGTTGAAAACATAATAAAAAAAGCCCCGTTCCTGAATGAACGGGGGCTTGTAAGCTTTGACGGCGAGCATCTTTCGCTCACTGTACGCGGTATGCTCGTTTCAAATTCCGTAATTGCGGAATTCATTTAGAAAGTTTCAACCGTATAGGTGTTGATTTCGGCGGTAAGCTCCGGAATACTCGCACTTGCGAGAATCTTATCTTCGGTAACAAATATGTACTCATAGTCGTTGTGTTCCTTTGCGAACTCAACGGCTTTTTCACTGCCCATTACAAAGAGCGCCGTAGAAAGTGCATCGCACATTGCGCCGTCTTTGCCGATAACGGTAACGCTCTGCAGATCGCTTTCGGCAGGAGCACCTGTTGCGGGGTCGATTATATGGTGATACCTTTTGCCCTTGTACTCAAAATAGCGTTCATAGCCGCCGGAGGTAACTACCGAACGGTCGCCACCGCAGCGAAATTTGCATATAAGAGCCTTTTCCTCGTTGGGAGCCTTTACGCCGACAGACCATTTTTCAGCAGCCGGATTTTTGCCCACAAGCACGATATTACCGCCGAGTGAAAGCACAGCGGACATACCGTATTTATCGAGTATGCGTTTCAGGTCATCACCGAGAGCACCCTTGGCAATACCGCCGAGATTGATGCTTGAAAGCTCGCTCATACTCACCGTGTTGCCGTCGACGGTGATTTTATCCGAACCGACAAGCTTCAAAGCGTTTTCGCGTTCTGCCTTGCCCGGCACGCCGTAGGTACCGTCATTGAATCCCCACATTTCGATAACGGGGTTAATGGTGATATCAAACGCACCGTCGGTAAGTTCATTCGCCTCAATAGCCTTATTTATTACATCAATGGTAAAATCGCTGACCTCAACAGGTTCATTTGATGTATTGATTTTCACAACATCGCTCGGATCTTCACCTTCTTCGCCCTTATCGGTTGCGGGATTCACGGTGAGAAGCGTATCGAGAATCGTGATTTCATTTTTCAGTTCTTCAAATGCTTCGGCGGTATCCTTATTTGAATAAATCGTAAGAGTCATTACCGTATTCATAGCGGTAACTGTTTCGCTCTGCTCTTTAACATGACTTGTTGTGCAGGAGCAAAGTGAAATCAACATTATCAATGCTGTAATCAGCGAAATTGTCTTTTTCATTCTTCTGCATTCACTTCCTCAACTGTTATACCGTTTTGCTCATGCTCGGCAAAGGTAGAAGCATAATAAACGCCGCCCTTGTTGTCGTGCCTGAAATAATAGTAATCTGTTTCATCGGGATTAAGTGCCGCATTTATGGCAGCGTCGCCCGGATTGCCTATGGGACCTACGGGAAGGCCTACACACTCTTTGCTGTAAGTATCGTAATTATTACGGAAAGCAAGGTATTTTTCGGTATCCTCCATAGAAGATGTAAGTGTAGGCTTGATGGTTTCGGTAAGATATGTTTCCGTAGAGTCGCATTGAAGCCAAGGGAATGTGGCCGATTTTGCAAGACGGTTATAAAGTATCGAAGATATTACCGGCATTTGCGCACTTGTAGCAGCTTCCTTCTGTAAAATTGAAGCCATTGTGATAACATCGTCAACCGTAAGACCGCGCTCTTTGGCAATATCGGCATATTCCTCGGTCCATCTGTTCTTAAAGTTATCAAGGAATTTTCTTGCTACACTCGAAGCGGTCTCGCCGATATAGAATTCATAGGTATCGGGGTACAGATAACCTTCAAGCTTACGGAAACGCGCTTCGGGATTTGAAATGTGTGTAATAAATGAATATTCGCTTGAAAAATCAACGGTTTGTAAGGTTATGATAAAACTTGCAGCGTTGCAAACCTTGTTAGTTTCGAGCTTTTGTGCAATCTGGTCAATGGTAAAGCCCTCCGGGAAGGTAAGCGTAACGGTTTCGGAAAGAGTAAAATCGGCTTTCATTGTGGAAAGCATTTTTTCAATACCCATATCGGGAGTAAGCGTATAAACGCCCGTTACATATTCGCCGCCCTTATCAAGGAACTTGATAAAAAGTTTGCAAAACAGTTTATTATTTATAAGGTCGTTCTTCTTCAATAAGTTGATAACTTCGCCATCACTCATATTGGGCGATGAAATCGTGACTTCAACAGCTTTATCTTCGGTTTTTATTGCAAGAACATCGTTGATGCAGCGGATGCCGTAAATACAAAGCAGTACACTCGAAAGCGCGATTATTGCAACTATGATCGCAATATGGCTGAATGTTTCCTTGCGTTTTTCGGCTTTGCCGCCGCCATTCTTTTTATTTCGTGCTTCGATCGCCTTTTTCTGCTTTTCGGTAGCAGGCGGCACAGTGACCTTTAGTTTGCTTTTCGGCTCAGCACACTGATTTTCGGCACTTCTGCGCGGAGCTGAACGCTTTTCTGCGGTATCGGCAATATCGCGCGGAGTATTTGAGAGGTAAACACCATTGTATGCCGGTCCCTTTTCCTGAGAACCGCCGACATTCACCTTGAAATTTTCCACGCGCTTCTGCCTTTCGCGTATAATGCGGTCAAGCTCGTCCTCCGGCTTCTGAGTACGCGCCGAATGTGAACCGACATTCGGCACCGTATTTTGTGAAGACGGTCTTTTTTTAGCGCTGTCATCTTCAAAATTTTTCAACAGCTCATCGTAATCCATAGTGAATCTCCTTGTATTTATTCACCCTTTTCAGACGGTGTAAGAATCCGTCTGGGCGTAATAATCATATCTACGGCTCTGTCATACCTGCCGTGGTATAACTTTTTGCAAATATCGCAGTCATAGCAGATACCGATTTTTTTACCGCCGTAGCGGGAAAGGAATCTGTCGTAATACCCCTTACCGTAGCCGATACGGTAACCGGCTTCATCGAAAATAAATGCAGGCACAATACACACGCTGCCGTCAGTTTCGGTATATTCGGCACATTCGGGCTTCGGCTCAAGCACACCGAAAGCGCCGTTTTCGAGGTCATTAAACGAATTTATTATATAAAACCCCATCTCACCGGGTGTTTCGCCGCAGCGCGGTACGACAACGGTTTTACCGAGCGCAAAAAGCGATTCCATAAATACCCGTGTATCCACTTCAATGGCAGTTGACACATATGTGAGCACCGCTGAAGCTTCACGAACCGCCCAGGAATTGAGCAATTTGTTACAGATTTTTTTATCGTAAGCAGCTTTTTGTGCTCCGTCCATGGCACAACGGCGTTCTCTGCTTTCGCGGCGCATGGTATTTTTCAGAGGTCTTATATCTATTATTTTATCCATTGTATCTGACTTAAAACCTCATCGGCTTTAGCTTTACCCACAACCGCTGCGGCTATTGCGGCACCGAACTGCCATGCAACGCCCGCACCGCGTGCAGTTATGATATTGCCATCGGCAACAACACCTTCACCGGTAGCAATCGCGCCCTTTAAATGTTCCTCAAAGCCGGGGTAACAGGTGGCTTTTTTGCCATTAAGCACCCCAAGCTCGCCCAAAACATATGGAGCCGCGCATATTGCGCACACAAGCTTGCCGTTATCATTGGCAAATTTTACCGCTTCGCATACTTTTTCGCAGGCGTAAAGATTATTTGTACCCGGCATACCGCCGGGCAGCACAACACCGGTAAGGGTATCGTCAAGCTTTAAATCGGCAATATTCATATCGGTATTAACGCACACACCGTGCTTGCTTACCGCCTGCCTGCCTTTTACGGCAACGGTTTTGAATTCAACACCCGCTCTGCCGAAAAAATCTATGGGAGCTATTGCTTCGACCGGCTCGTAGCCATCTGCAAAGAAAACATAAATCATAAAAACACCTCAGTTTATGCCTAAAGTCTTTTTTACTATTGTATAAATTTCATCGTTTATTACTTCAATGGGAAGCGGCTCGCCGTTTTCGGAGCACTTCACAACCGACCAGCCGTATTTTTTTGCGGCATAGAGCGCGGCTTCACGGCATTTTATAAGAAATTCCACATTCGCCTCGTGAACATCCTTTTTGGATTCGTCGCCGTTGTAGCGGGCGGTCATGAGCTTTTGCGAAACCTCAACCGGCATATCGAGAAAAATCACCTTGTCCGGAGCGGGAATGCCTATTTTATTATACTCAAAATCGAAAAGCCATTCCATAAAGCCATCCCACTCGCCGTACGGCAGCTTCGTCATCTGGTAAAGCGCATTTGCCGGAGTGTAGCGGTCTGCAAAAATGAGCTTGCCGCCGAGGTGATCCTCTTTCCATTTTTCCGTATAGGATGCGAAACGGTCGGCCGCATAAAGCACGGAAGCCGCAAATGCATTTACATCGCCCGCACTTTTGCCGAAATCGCCTGCAAGGTATTTACGCACGAGGATGCTTGAATCGCTGTCGTAATCCGGCAGCTTTATGCGGCGGTAATTTATGCCGTCGGCAGCGAAACGCTCACACAAAAGCTCGGTCTGCGTAGTCTTACCGCAGCCGTCAAGTCCTTCAAGGTCTATAAACATCCGTAACACAAGCTTTCTGACTGAAATACATAATAGCACACATTAATACTTGTAGATAATACTATATATTTTTTAAACTGTCAAATACAATACCCAAATTGTAATAAATATGTAACTAAAAAGGTTAAAAATTGTTTTTTTATAATGAAAAAACGGTTATGAAAAAGCATTTTCCCTTTTCATAACCGTAATTCAAATATTATATTATTACGAAAAAATCAATAGTTTTCTTCGCGAAGCTCGAAATATGCCTGCGGATGTGCGCACACGGGGCAGGCAAGCGGTGCCTTGGTGCCTACGATGATGTGACCGCAGTTGCGGCATTCCCAGACCTTGACCTCACTCTTTTCAAAGACAGCGGCTGTTTCAACATTATTAAGGAGTGCGCGATAGCGTTCCTCGTGAGCCTTTTCGATAGCGGCTACCATACGAAATTTAGCGGCAAGAGCTTTGAAGCCTTCTTCCTCTGCGGTCTTGGCAAAGCCTTCGTACATATCGGTCCACTCGTAATTTTCGCCGTCGGCGGCAGCCTTGAGGTTTTCGGCGGTGTCGCCTATGCTTTCAAGCTCCTTGAACCACATTTTTGCGTGTTCCTTTTCATTATCGGCGGTTTTAAGGAAAAGAGCGGCGATCTGCTCAAAGCCTTCCTTTTTAGCCTTGGATGCAAAGTAAGTGTATTTATTTCTTGCCTGAGATTCGCCTGCAAAAGCGGCTTCAAGATTTTTTTCGGTCTGAGTGCCTGCGTATTTGTTTGCCATAGTAAAAATCCTCCTGTAATATCCTGCGCCGAAGCGCTTATTTGCGTTTTTATTTTATCACTATCAAAAATAAATATCAAGTTAAAACGCAATTTAAATAAATAAAATATGTGTGTGTTAAAATGATGTGACCCAAAAAAATAATGAGAAGTAAACCTCAATGTGATATAATGAGTTTGCTACAAAACAAAACATCACAAGAAAGGTTACTTCTCATGAATAGAATATCACAAGAAGCAAGAAAAAAGC
>JAZLHL010000001.1:0-10321 GCA_045616765.1 Acutalibacteraceae bacterium | reverse complement strand
GCTTTTTTCTTGCTTCTTGTGATATTCTATTCATGAGAAGTAACCTTTCTTGTGATGTTTTGTTTTGTAGCAAACTCATTATATCACATTGAGGTTTACTTCTCATTATTTTTTTGGGTCACATCATTTTAACACACACATTTAAGCCGAAAACACATTCGCTTTTTAGACGAAAATGCGTTTACTTTTATTTAATATTATGGTAAAATTATGCGGTATTTTACGGAAAGGGTAGCGCTTATGGAATTTTTTGGTAAAAAGTCTGTCTGGGAAACGCTTTGCGAAACGGATGAGCCCGTAATAATGTACGGCACCGGCAACGGCGCAGACAAGGTCTTTGAGCACCTTGCACGGCTCGGCGTAAAGGTCAGCGGCGTTGCGGCAAGCGACGGCTTCGTGCGCAGCAGAGCTTTTCACGGCTTCAATGTGCGCCCCGTTTCCGATTTTGAAAAGGAATACGAAGATTTTACCGTAATAGTGACATTCGGCTCATCGCGCCCCGAGGTCATTGCCGATATTAAAAACATCGCGGAACGCCGCAGAGTGCTTGTACCCTGCGTTCCCGTAATCGAAAACGATATTTTTGACCGCGAACGCGTGTGCCGCGATATTGAAAAGATAACAGCCGCCCGTGAATTATTATATGATGACGAGTCGCGCAGGGTGTATGACGGTGTGCTTGGTTTTATGTTTACGGGCAGGCTCGAAAGTCTTTTTGCAGTCGAAAGCAGTCGAGATGAAGCGTATGAAAATATAATAAAACTCGGCAAAAACGAGTGCTTTGCCGATATAGGCGCATACCGCGGTGATACGGTGGAGCGTTTCCTTAAAATGACGGGCGGCAAATACGCGCACATAGTCGCGGCGGAGCCCGACACCAAGAGCTTTAACAAGCTTATGCTCGCCTGCGGCGGACTTGAAAATTTTACCGCCGTAAATGCCGCCGTGACTGGTGTTGATGGTGAGGTCGGTTTTTACGATCACGCGGGCAGGCAGTCGGCAGTCGGTGGTGAAAAGGTCGTAAAAAGCGTTACTCTGCCCGCACTTTGCGGCGGTCTTGCGCCCACTTACATAAAAATAGATGCCGAGGGTTGTGAAAGCGCAATATTGCAGGGAGGTGCCGAGCTTATCGCAAAGTACCTGCCGAGTATGGAAATTGCCGCGTACCACCGCACCGCCGATATTTACGAGCTGCCGCTGCTGCTTCACGAAATTGCACCGCAGCTTAAAATGCACCTGCGCCATCATCCCTATATACCTGCGTGGGATACACTTATTTACTGCACAAAATAATCGGAAAAACAAAAAATTTCGACAAATTAAAAAAAAATGTTGACATTTCCGTAAAAAATATATATATTAAATCTGCAAATTAATAAGGCTCTGAAAAAGCCATTTGTCAGCGGTCACGGGTGCGAGGGTTGCTCCTCTGCAAACACCACGGACAATATCAAAATTCACCAATTTGAAGGCGGTCGCCTTTGGGTAGGTGGTTTTTTATTTATTAAAAATATTGGTTTGCGGAAAGGGGATAGATAATTGTCCAACAATATCATTGAATTAAAAAACATTTCCATCACTCTCGGTGGAGCAAAAATTATCGACAATATGAATTTACACATCCACGACAAGGAGTTTATAACCTTTTTGGGACCCTCCGGTTGTGGTAAAACGACCACGCTCAGAATCATCGGTGGGTTTGAAGAACCCGATTCAGGCGAGGTCATTTTTGACGGCAAAAAAATTAACGGCGTACCCCCGCACAAAAGGCAGCTCAACACTATTTTTCAGCGTTATGCGTTGTTCCCGCACCTTAATGTGTACGAAAATATCGCGTTCGGTTTAAGGCTTCGCAAATACTCCGAAAAGGAGATCAAGGAAGCCGTTACCGAAATGCTTGAGCTTGTAAACCTCAAGGGGTTTGAACGAAGAAATATATCGTCGCTTTCGGGCGGTCAGCAGCAGCGTGTGGCTATTGCGCGCGCACTTGTGGTAAAACCCAGAGTGCTTCTGCTTGACGAGCCGCTCGGCGCGCTTGACCTTAAGCTCAGAAAAGATATGCAGACGGAGCTTAAAAATATACAGAAGCGCCTGGGCATAACATTCATTTATGTTACGCACGACCAGGAGGAAGCTCTTTCAATGAGCGACACAATAGTTGTTATGGACGGCGGCTGCATTCAGCAGATAGGCTCGCCCACAAAAATCTATAATGAGCCCAAAAACGCTTTTGTTGCCGATTTCATAGGCGAAAGCAATATTATCGAGGGCGTTATGCGCGAGGACTTTAAGGTCGAAATGGCGGGCAGCACCTTCCAGTGCCTTGATAAGGGCTTCGGCGTGAACGAAAATGTGGATGTTGTTGTGCGCCCCGAGGATGTGGATATTGTCCCCGTGGACAGCGCAATGCTTTCCGGCACCGTAACCTCCACCACATTTAAGGGCGATTATTATGAAATAATCGTTGAAATAAAGGGCTTTAAGTGGATGATAGAATCCACCGATTTTCAGGAGGTCGGCTCCGTAATAGGGCTCGAAATTCTGCCGGATGCCATACATATTATGAAAAAATCAAAGTACTCCGGTCTTTACGGCGATTACAGCTCGTTCAGCGATGAGTTCGACGAGCTTTCCGATGCCGCATACGAGGAAGAAGAATAAAAAAACAATACCTTTCCGAAAGGAGTGCTTTTGATGAAAAACAAATCGTCAACAGTTGCACGCGTTTCGGGCTCACCGTATATAGTCTGGGCGGTACTGTTTATTCTTGTTCCGCTCGGTATGGTGGCTTACTACGCGTTCACCGATAAATCCGGGGCTTTTACCCTTGCAAATATGGCTGATCTGGGCAAATATGCCGATACATTTCTGCTTTCGATTTGGCTCGGGCTTCTTGCAACGGTAATATGCCTTATAATTTCCTACCCGCTTGCCTACATTATGGCAAATGCAGGCCCCACAAAGCAGCGCACCATGATGATGCTCATTATGCTGCCTATGTGGATGAACTTTCTATTAAGAACATACTCATGGATGACAATTCTTGAGGATAACGGACTTATTAACACATTTATTACATCTCTCGGTTTAGAGCCGCTGCAGCTTATAAATACGCGCGGTGCGGTGGTGCTCGGCATGGTTTATAACTTTATACCGTATATGGTACTGCCCATTTACACCGTAATGCTCAAAATCGACCGCTCACTTATCGAGGCGGCACAGGATCTCGGTGCAGGTAAGGCGGGCGTGTTCAAAAATGTAATCGTTCCGTTAAGCGTGCCGGGTGTGGTTTCCGGCTTCACGATGGTGTTCGTTCCCTCCGTCAGCACATTCTACATTTCGCAGAAACTGGGCGGCACGGGTACAACGCTTATAGGCGATATTATAGAGACGCAATTTCAGACGGCAAACAACTTCAATCTCGGCGCATCGCTTTCGTTCGTGCTGATGATACTCATATTTATATGCCTTGCCGTTATGAACCGCTTCTCCGATGATGACGGAGGTGTGGTAATATGAAAAAGAAATCAGTCGGCGCAAATCTTTACACCGTGCTTATGATGGTGTTCCTTTACGCACCAATACTCGTGCTTGTACTGTTCAGCTTCAACTCCGGCAGAAGCACATCGGTGTTTGAGGGCTTTTCGCTCAAATGGTATGCGGAGCTGTTCCGCGATACCGCCACACTTACCGCCTTCAAAAATTCAATGATTATTGCAGTGGTATCCTCGATTATTTCAACCGTTATGGGTACCGCCGCCGCAACGGCGATTTTCCGCTACAAAAACAAGTGGTTCCGTTCCGCAGTGCTCACCACCACAAACATCCCCATGATGAACCCCGAAATAGTCACGGGTATTTCAATGATGCTGCTGTTTGTGTTCATTGGCTCGCTGTTCGGCAAAACCGGTACTCTCGGCTTTACCACCTTGCTTATAGCGCACATAACCTTTGAACTGCCTTATGTAATCCTCAATGTACTGCCCAAGCTCAGGCAGACCGACCCGCACCTTGCCGAAGCCGCGCAGGATCTCGGCTGCACGCCCGTTCAGGCGTTTTTCAAGGTCGTTATACCGTCAATTATGCCCGGTATAATCTCCGGTCTTGTTATGGCATTTACGCTTTCGGTCGATGACTTCATAATCAGCTATTTCGTAAGCGGCACAAATTCGCAGACACTTCCCATAAGAATATTCTCCATGACGAAGCGTCGCGTAACGCCCGATATGTATGCTTTGAGCACACTCGTGTTCCTTGCAATTCTCGTGCTGCTTATTGTCTCCAACACAATAAGCGCCCGCGGCGACAAAAAGAATAAGAAGGGCGGTGCAAATAAATGATCAAACGCATACTTTGCATTGCTTTTTCGCTTTTGATTTGCGCCGTGTGTATGGTTCCCGTATTCGCGGTAGATTCCGGCAAGGATTATTCGCACCTTAAAGGCACAACGCTGAATGTTTACAACTGGGGCGAGTATATCTCGGACGGCAGCGAGGGCAGCCTTGATGTTAACGCCGAATTTGAAAAGCGTTACGGCATAAAGGTGAATTACACAAACTTTGAAAGCAACGAAAATATGTATAACAAGCTTCAAAGCGGCGGAGCCAATTACGATGTAGTCATACCCTCCGATTATATGATAGCCAAAATGATTGAGGAGAATATGCTCGCCGAGCTTGATTTTTCAAATATACCTAACTTTGATAAGTATATTCTGAAAAAATACAGAAACCTCTACTATGACCCGGAAAACAAATACACCGTGCCTTATACGGTAGGTATGACGGGGCTTATATACAACACTACCATGGTCGATGAGGAGCCGGACAGCTGGGGCGCTTTGTGGGATGAAAAATATAAGGGCAAGATCCTTATGTTCAACAATCCGCGCGACGGCTTCGGCGTGGCGCAGTTCTACCTCGGGCAGAGCATAAACACCACCGAGGTCGCCGATTGGGATGCGGCTATTGCAAAGCTTAAAGAGCAGACTCCGCTTGTTTCATCTTATGTTATGGATGAAATCTTCAATAAAATGGAGAACGGCGAAGCCGCACTTGCTCCGTATTATGCAGGCGATTTTCTGACAATGTATGACACAAATCCGGACCTTGCTTTCGTTTACCCCAAGGAGGGCGTAAACTTTTTTGTGGATGCTATGTGCATACCGAAAAATGCCGAAAACAAGGAAGCCGCAGAGTTGTACATCAACTTTATGACCGAAACCGATATAGCCGTTGCAAATGCAAACTATATCTGCTACGCTTCACCGCACAGCGGCGTGCTTGAAAGCGATGACTACGATTTGAAGGATGATGAAGTCCTTTACCCCGACGATGAGCATCTGCCGAAAACCGAGATGTTTGAAAACCTCGATTACGATACGCAGAATTATATGTCTATGCTCTGGAATGAGCTGAAAATCGAGGGTAACTCAAACCTTGATGCGTACATAGGGCTTTCGGTTTCCGCAGCGCTGGTGATTGCATACGCAATATATCGCACCATTCGCAAAAAGAAAAGAGAATCTATGTATTAAAAAAGCGCAGAAGCGCCGTTTTCTCCCTTGGAGTATCTTTATACGCCGTCGGTCGAAGAACAACGCTTCTGCATCTTTTTTGTATATGGATGTAAGCGCAGAAGCGCCGTTTTCTCCCTTGGAGTATCTTTATACGCCGTCGGGGCAAAGAACAACGCTTCTGCATCTTTTTATGTCAACAAGGAGGAAGATATATGAACAGTTTACCGAAAAATAGTCAGCTTGATTTTCTTGATATGGAGCTCGGCGTTTTTCTGCACTACGGCATACGAACATTCAACGAAGTGCATCGCGACTGGGATATGAAGCCAATGGATCCCGCAACATTCAACCCGACGGAGCAGGACTGCCGCAAATGGATACGCGATTTGAAAGCTGCCGGTGTGAAATACACCGTGCTTACCGCAAAGCACCACGACGGCTTTGCCCTCTGGCAAACCGCTCAGACGGAATTCAGCATAAAAAACACGCCCTATAAAAACGGCAAGGGCGATGTTATAAGGGAATATGTTGACGCGTGCCGCGAATACGGTATGTTTTGCGGAATCTACTATTCGTGCTCACAGTTCGACACCGAGGCACGCACCGGAAAGGATTATGATGATTTTGTTGTGGCGCAGCTTACGGAGTTGCTTACGAACTACGGCAAAATAGATTATCTCTGGTTTGACGGCTGCGGCAGCGACGGGCATCAATTTGACAATGAAAGAATTACTGCGACCGTGAGAAATCTGCAGCCCGAAATAATCGCGCACGGCAGATGGTGCAACGATGTGCGCTGGTCCGGCAACGAGTGGGGAATAATACCGCTCAATAACGAAAACCGGCGCCCCGATTCCGACGGATTTTACCCCGGTGAATGTGACTGCTGCGTGGTGAGAAATCAGTGGGAAAACTTCTGGTTTTACAACGAAACCCACAAGGATTGCCTGCGCACGCGTGAGGAGATGCTGGGGCTTTATTACCACAGCATCGGCAAGGGCGCAAATCTGCTTATAAACATCGGGCCCGACAGACGCGGTCTGCTGCCCGAAAACAATGTGGCGCTTATAAAATATATGACGGAGGAAATGCACCGCAGGCTCACCGACTGCCGCGTACCCTCCTCCGAAATCATCAGGGATGATGAAAAATACTTTATCAGGCTCGATGAATATTCGCTTGTTGACCATGTGGTGCTTGAAGAGGATATCACCGATGGCAGCCATATTAAAGCATTTGATGTCTGCATTTCGGAAACAACGCAGGAATTTGTGAATGTGCCCGTTTACAGAGGCTTTACCGTGGGGCATAAAATGATTTGCACTTTCCCGCTGATAAGGGCGAAAAACATAATCGTTAAAATTGCCGATTCCGACGGAAACGCAAAGCTGAAAAACATATACGCCTGCTGCACCGCAGATGAAAAAATAAAGCAGATTTACTGATAAATATTGAAAACGGCTCCGAAATGCCTTTGCATTCCGGAGCTGTTTTAAGTATGAGCGTTGTGATTTTTAGATGGGCAAAGTGCTGCTTGTAATTATAACTGGCAGCAAATCATATCCTCATAGTTTTCGCGCTTTACGGCAACATAGTCGCTGCCGTTATTTATCATAATAATCGGCGGCTTGCAAACAGCGTTATAATTTGAAGCCATGGCGTAATTATATGCGCCGGTCGTCATAACGGCGAGTATATCGCCTCTATGCGGTTTCGGCAGCAGTATATTTTCCTGAATAATGTCGCCGCTTTCGCAGCATCTTCCCGCAACGGTACACTCAAAATCAGCCGTCTCGTTCATTCTGTTTGCCAGAGCGACAGTGTAATTTGCCTGATAAAGCGTATATCTCGGGTTATCTGTCATACCGCCGTCTATTGAAACATAGTTTTTGAATCCGGGTATTTCTTTAGTTGTGCCGACTGTGTAAAGGGTAAGTCCCGCATCGGCAACTATGCTTCTGCCCGGCTCCATAAGAATAACGGGCTCGTCCATACCGTGTTTTTTACAAAGCTCTTTGATTTTTTCGGATATGGTTTTTATATTTGCGGCATAGTTTATCTGCGGGTCGGTTTCAACATACCTTACGCCCATTCCGCCGCCTAAATTCAGAATCTTTGCGGTGAAGCCGAGCTCGGATTTCACCTGTGCCATATAATCTATCATAATTTCCGCCGCATCGCAGAACGGCTCACACTCAAAAATCTGTGAGCCTATATGACAGTGAAAGCCCTGCAAATCAATATTCGGTAAAGATACGGCAAGCTCAGTCAGTTCTCTTGCCTGACCTGTTTCTATTGCCGCACCGAATTTTGAATCTACTTTTCCGGTTGAGATTTTTGCGTGTGTATGCGGGTCTATGCCCGGAGTGAGCCTCAGCAGAATTTTCTGACATATTCCGCGTTTCTCTGCCTCGGCGTTTATTGCCGCAAGCTCATCGCGGTTGTCGCAGATGAAAAAACCCACACCGTATTCCATAGCGAATGAAATATCCTCATCGGTTTTGTTGTTGCCGTGAAAATATGCTCTTTCCATGGGGAACCCGGCTTTCGCCGCAGTAAAAATTTCACCGGGGGAAACAACATCAATGCCTATATTTTCTTCTGCCGCGATTTCGTAAATCCTTTTAAAGCAGAGGGATTTGCTTGCAAAAAGCGGCATTGAGCCATCTTTGAAGCACTCGCTCATAGCGTCTTTGTATATACGGCATTTTTCTCTGATTTTATTTTCATCCATAATATAAGCGGGGGTGCCGTATTTTTCGGCAAGCTGAACAGTATCTTTTCCCGCAAATTCAAGATGCCCGTTTTCGTTTACGGATAAATTGGAGCAAATCATTTTGAACTTCCTTTATTAAAGCATATGTGCTCTTATTTCTTCGCCGCTCATATACGAAAGCTGAGCGGGAGCAATATCGAAAACCGTTCTGCAGCCGGTTTCGCCGTTGGTTTTCAATCTGTAAGCCGCCCTGGCATACGCCGCAATAACGCTGCCCGTAAATTCCGGGTTGCTTTCGAGCTTGAGGCTGTATTCTATGGTTTGTTTCGTTTCTTTATTGAAGCCCGTAACGCCCGTTCTTATAACATTGCCGCCGTGCGGTATGCCGATATGGTCGCGCCGGAGTTCTTCAAGAGTAATAAATGTAACGGTGGTGTCGTAGTCTGCAAAGTAATTCGGCATGGTCTTGATTTCATTTTCGATACGCGCCTTGTCCGCGCCCTCGGCGGCGACTACATAGCATTCCCTTGTGTGCTTTTCACGCGTGGAAAGCACGGGGTTTTCGCCGTTTCTTACTCTTGCGACGGCTTGCGGAACGGGAACGGTGTATTGCCTTGCATCAATTACGCCGTCAATTCTTCTTATAGCATCGGAATGCCCCTGGCTAACGCCTCTGCCCCAGAATGTGTAATCATTTCCGTCGGGGAGGATGGCATTCATATAAAGGCGGTTGAGTGAAAACATCCCCGGGTCCCAGCCGACGGAAATAATTGCAATATTGCCGCCTCTTAACGCCGCCTCGTTTACGGCTTTAAAGTGCTCGGGGATTTTTGCGTGAGTATCGAAGGAATCTATAACACAGAAGTTTTCCGCAATTTCGGGTGTGGTTTTCGGCAAATCGAAAGCACTGCCGCCGCAGTTTATAATGACATCGATTTTATCCTTGAATTCGGCAATTCTGTCGAACGCATACACACCTGCGCCAGCCGTTCTTATGCTCACGCCATCGGGATTTCTTCTTGTGAAAACCGCCGCAAGCTCCATATCGGGGTTGTTCATAACAGCGGCTTCAACGCCTTTGCCTAAATTGCCGTATCCGCAAATGCCAATTCTTATCATGGTGTCACCTTATTCTATCATACTTTTCATGTTGTAAAGCCCGGGTTCTTTGCCTGCAGTAAATCTTGCTGCTGAAATTGCACCCTCGGCAAACAATGCCCTTGAATGAGCCTCGTGCTTGAGCGTGATTGTCTGGCTGTCGGTGGAAATAAGCACCTCGTGGATACCGGGAATATTGCCGCGGCGCACGGACTGTATGCCTATTTCGTTTTTCTGCCGCTTGCACTGACCGCTTCTGCCTATGGCAAGCCCGGCATTTTCGCGGGTTTCTTTTAATTCATCGGCAAGCATAAGTGCAGTGCCGCTCGGTGCATCCAGCTTTCTGTTGTGGTGTGTTTCTACAATTTCAATATCCGCATCGGGCATTGCAAGAGCCGCTTTTTTCGCAAGCTCCGCAAGCAGCGCGACACCTAATGACATATTTGCCGAATGGAATACCGCTGTGCTCTCGGCAGCTTTCAATATAAGTTCTTTTTCATCCACGGTGTGCCCGGTCGTTGCAACGATAACGGGGATTTTTCTTTGCACTGCATATTCAAGCAGCTCCGTTACCGCGCTGTGATGCGAAAAATCAATAATTACATCCGCTTCGCCCGTATATTCCGAAAGTGAGGTGAGGCAATCCGTGCCGAACTTATCGACCCTTGCGCAGAGCTCCATATCATCGGTCGAGGCAATGAGTGCTTCGACCTCTTTGCCCATTCTTCCGCAGGCACCGTTTAAAATAACCTTAATCATACATTCAACCCCAGATCACGCATAAGACCGAGCATATTTTCTCTGTGAGCATCCTCCATTGGCGTAAGGGGAAGGCGCACATAATTTTCGCAGAAGCCCATTGCCGCCATTGCTGCCTTGGCAGGTATGGGATTTACCTCGCAGAACAGTGAATTTATAAAGGGCAGATATTTTAACTGCATATCAAGCGCACCCTTTATATCGCCGTCAAAAAACTTTTTGCACATAAG